>NZ_BANF01000085.1 GCF_000964425.1 Komagataeibacter intermedius TF2
CCGGCCGTCTGTCCGGTGCGGAACTGGGCGGCCTGGCGCGATGCCGCGCAGCTGCGCTGGGGCGCGGCGTTCCGGGGGATCGATGCGCATGGCACGGTCGGGGATCCGCTTTCGGTGCCGGGGTTCCGGTTCGTGCTGGACCGGGCGCTGGGACGTTCCGATCACCCGCCCCACCGGACACGGTGGACAAAATCCGGGTCCCCGCCAGAGTCCTCAGTCCGGACCGCGGCGCGTCAACGCATGTTGAGACCGACGCCGGACTGGATCCGGACGACGCTCACGGTAAGCGGCCCGGTAGATGCAGTGGCCCGGTTCCGGGTGGCGGCCCGGGGACCGGGGATCATCCCCTGGCAGGTGGATTTTGACTACGAACAGGCCCGCCTGCTGGCGCCGATGGCGGGAAAGGGGGCGCAGGCGGTGACGCTGGCCCGGCTGCTGCGCCAGGCATCCGAACGCCTGCATCGGATCGCCCTACAGCATCAGGCGGCGGCCACGCCCGCCTGTGCCTTTGACCTGCACCGGCTGGTGCCGGTTCCCGGTCCCATTCTGGAAGCCGGGTCGGACTCCCGCGCGGCGGCAGCTTGGCTGCAGGCGCAGTGGGGCACGCCGCTACCGTTGCGCCGGGTGGAGGTCGAAGCCCCGCGCGACCAGCGCATCCGCCGCAGTGCCCGGCTGGTCTACAACTTCTGGTCGGCGGAGTGGACGCCGTGGCAGGCGCTGGAGCGGGTGCGGACGGGGTGGACAGAGCTGGTTTTCAACATCCGGCCGCAGTACGCGCGCGCTGATGCTGGAGAGACTGCTGATGCATCTGGATGAGGACGAAGACCGGGATGATCCGCCGCGTTGGCTGCCGCGCCCGGTTGTGCCCGAGTTCCATGTCGAGGGGTTTGACGGGCCGTTGGACCTGCTGCTGGATCTGGCGGAACGGCAGCGTCTGGACCTGGGCGTGCTGTCCATCGTGGACCTGGCGGCCCAGTTTGTCGAGGAGGCGGAACGACTGGCCCGCACGACGCCGCTCATGCAGCGTGCGGACTGGGTGATCTGGATCGCCCGGCTGGTGTTCCTGCGCTCGCGGCGGCTGTTTGCCACGCAGGCGGAAAAACAGCTTGCCGAAAAAGAGGCGCGCCGGACGGTCGGCCAGATCGAGGGGCTGCTGGAGATGCGCGCGGCGGCGGACTGGTTGGAGGCGCGACCGCAGCTTGGCATATCGGTTTTTGCGCGAGGCGGGCCACGTGCGGATAGCAGTGTTTCTGCACGGCAGGTGACGTATTTCAGTCTGATGGAAGCCTGTCTCACTGCGCTGGAACGGGAATTGGTGAGGGTCGAGACATCGGATCCGATCTATCGGATCGATGTGCCCTCTTACTGGCGTGTGACCGATGCATTGATCCTTATGCGTGAGAAAATAAGGAACGGGACCTTCCGCAATATATGGGAAGAGTGCATACCCCCGATGGACTTAAATGGGCCGAACAAGACCATTGCCCGTCGAGCGGCTGTGGCGGCGATATTTGTGGCTGGCCTTGAACTGGTGCGACAGAAAGAGGCATTGATTGAAAATGTCAGTTTTCCAAGCTGTGATCTGCGTGTACTCACCATAACAGGAATATCCGTTCGATAGGCGCGGGTAGATCGCTGATATGGTCTGATACGCGTGATTGCTCTTTCAGATATGTTTTTAAGAACGTTTCCGGAACACATGTGTGGACATGTGAATGTTCTGGCGCCATCATGGCGCCATGAGCCATACTACAGAAAATTCGGGAGTTCGCGCGATGGACCGGTTCAATCTGCGTCTCTCTACGGAGACGTTTGGTGCGATTGACGACGCGCGCGCAAAAAGGGCTGGAAGAGTGTCTCGTAACACTTGGATAGCGGAAGCGATTGAAGAAAAGCTCGCGCGTGAGGTGGTATCGTTACAAGAAGATGCTGTCAGGTCTGCAGCCAATGCCTAGCTTTTACGAATTTTTTGCTGGCGGCGGGATGGCCCGTGCGGGACTGGGGGCCGGCTGGACGTGCTTGTTCGCCAATGATTTTGATCATAAAAAAAGTCTGAGTTATCAGGCCAACTGGGGGACGGGAGGAGAATTGCGGGTTGGGGACGTCAATGATGTCCGTGTTGAAGACTTACCTGGTGTTGCGGATCTCGTATGGGGTTCATTCCCGTGCCAAGATTTGTCGTTGGCTGGAGGGGGCGCAGGTCTCAAAGGAGAGCGTTCTGGCACCTTCTATCCTTTCTGGAATGTCGTGAGAGAGCTCGTTTCAGAGGGAAGAGCCCCGAAAATTATAGCTCTTGAAAATGTCATTGGCACGCTGACTTCTCATGGGGGACAGGATTTCGACGCTATCTGTCGGACTTTTGTCGAGACCGGATATCGGTATGGAGCGCTCGTAATCAACGCCTCATTGTTTGTGCCCCAGTCACGTCCTCGCTTGTTCATGATCGGGGTGCATAAGGATGTGGAAATTCATCCTTCATTGTTATCTCCTGAACCGCTTGACCCGTTTCACACCAATGGATTGAAGAGGGCTGTTCAGGGAATATCAAAAAAGGCGCAAACTCAATTTTTGTGGTGGAATATCCCCACTCCATCGCATCGGCATACAACTTTCGCTGATCTGATTGAGGAAGCGCCTACTGGAGTGCCTTGGCATACAGCCAGCGAAACCGAAAGATTGATTTCGATGATGTCCGCCACCAATCTTGCCAAAGTAAATGCTGCAAAACGTGCGGGCAGGCGCATGGTGGGAGCCATCTATAGACGAACACGTCTTGATGAAAACGGGGCGAAGGTTCAGCGTGCTGAAGTGCGGTTTGACGATATCGCTGGTTGTCTTCGGACGCCGGCAGGAGGTTCAAGCCGTCAGACGATTATTGTTGTTGACGGCCGGAAGGTTCGGTCGCGGCTAATCTCCACTCGTGAAACAGCAAGGCTGATGGGGCTCGAAGATCATTACAAGCTGCCTAAGAATTATAATGAAGCTTATCACCTGACAGGGGATGGCGTAGCTGTGCCTGTCGTTCGTCATCTGGCGCAGCATATCCTGGAACCGCTACTTGGCATGGTTTCCGAAGGGAAACAGGAAGCGGCATGACCATTATTCCCTGTAAACAGAACAAGGGATTGCGCGATCAAATCGAGAGATTTGCCGAAACACTTAAAACAGAAGCGCATAAACTTGGCGATCATGGTTTAGGTGAGCGAGAGTTCTATCAGTCTGGTTTGTTCCGTGGCGCGATAGAGCGTGTCCGTGGCCAGTTTTCGGCCACTATGCGTGGCAAACGAGAGTTTGTTCAGCATGCGCTGAATCATATGGAAGACGGCGGTTTTATTGCTGGATGGGATCTGACAGATAATGCAAACCGTAATGATTATATTGTTCGTCTAAATAGCGGACGTGTTGCTGTTATTGACCTTAAGGGCTGTCTTGATGGGAATAACACGAATATTTTTGAACGACCGCCACTCGCTGATGAGTTTGTGATCTGGAGTATCTGTTCCAATCCTGGTGCAGATCCTCAACGAAACGCTTGGTCGGGCATTCACACACGTCTTAGCGCTGAAATGATTGCGCGGAACCAGCGGGTGGATGGGGTGCTGTTGTGGGATATGGTTTGTGCGACAATTGGTAGACCTTGCCCAAAATCCGTAGACGGTGATCGGTTGACCAATCTTGGTCCTTTTTGTGTGCCTCCTCCGTGTATCTATCTGTTTCCTGAGAATATCCCTTCAATTTCTATTCCTTTCGTTAAAGGACGGGATATTGGAGAAGTTGAAATTCTCGCGGCTTTTAATGCTGCTTTTGGTGGATATGCCGAGGAAATCCATCATGTCGACTTTCGGATGGAAATGCGAGGAAGTGAGTTGATGCGTCAGACAGTTGTGCGACGTGCTGGCACGATAGAACAGGTCTCAGAAATGACGGCAATTCGACGAGTTGAGAAAGATTTATGATGTTATCACAACGAGCAGTATTGGCGGCGTTTGACGATGATTATATTGGCTTGTCAAAAGGGTCTTTATCTCTTGCTCTGATCCTAACGAGGAATGCGGCATCGAAGCAGTTCCCGTTAGATAAAAATTCGTTCGTAACAACAAAAGGTGGGCAAGTCGCCGGATTGGGCGGTGGGGCGGTAAAGAAAATACTTAAAGACCATGGCATTGAGCGTATTCTCTCTAGTGAAGGGGGTAGAACCAGTCGAGGGAATATGGAGAGAATGAATGCATACATTGATGTTTTAAACGATCTGCATTCTCACAATTTATTGGATTTAGACGCTGCGGAGAAATATTGGGTAGAGCGTGCTCAGGCGTATTTTGACGCTCTTCCGTTTACTTTCAAACTTGATCCATCACGCTCTTTACGGGCTTGTGTAAGAGATCTTTTGGCGCAGGCCGTAGAACGTCAACGTGAGGTTTCCGGCACCATGTATGCGGGCGCTGTTATGCAGCATCTGGTCGGAGCCAAACTAGATATGATCACAAAAAGTAGTATTCGTCATCACGGTTTTTCGGTTGCGGATGCGCCATCTAATCGCTCAGGAGATTTTTTGATCGGAGATGTGGCTATTCATGTCACAACTGCGCCTGGAGAAGCGCTTATTCGGAAATGCCAGGACAATCTCAGTTCCGGTTTACGTCCTCTTATTGTGACTACAGAAGATGGGGTAGGTGGCGCCAAAGCACTCGCCAAGCAGGTTGGAGTAGACGATCGCCTTGATATTATTGAAATCGAGCAATTTTTAGCGACGAATGTTTATGAGTGGAGTACCTTTGAACGGGACGCCAGACAGACGGCGGTGAGGGATATTATCGATCATTATAATAAAATTATCGCCGAGTGCGAGAGCGACCCAAGCCTCAGAATTGAATTTGATGGATGAAAGTAGATCCTGTTCGTTCACGAACTATGAGGGCAGTTAAGTCGAAGAATACGAGCCCGGAATTGGTGGTAAGAAAGCTTATCCATGCAATGGGATACAGGTTTCGGCTCCATCGTAAAGATCTCCCTGGCACTCCAGATTTGGTTTTCCCAGGTCGAAAAATGGCTTTATTCGTAAATGGATGCTTTTGGCATGGACATGATTGTCAACGAGGAGCACGGATTCCGAAAAATAACGTAGAGTATTGGACAAAAAAAATTGAACGCAATCGCGCACGAGATAAGGAGACGTTAATCTCCTTGCAAAAGTTGGGCTGGCGTGTCCATGTTGTATGGGAATGTGAACTTAAGGATCATGAACGCCTTCAGGCTGATATTCAGGCGCTCATGGAAGAATAAGACGATATAATATTTTAGAATGAGGGGAGATCATGGCGCGTATGCAAGACACCACATTACTCTTTGATAGTCGTGTAAAATGTTTTTCGTTGATGACGGCCTTAAAAATAGGCGATTATCTCAAGCTAGGGCCTGTTAGGCCTTGATATAGTCTGCTGTAGCCGCGAT
>NZ_BANF01000084.1 GCF_000964425.1 Komagataeibacter intermedius TF2
CCCCCGCCGCCGCCGCGTGGCGGTTATTATGGCGGCCACCGTGGCGGCGGCGGCGCGGGTCTGGCCGTGGGCAGTGGCCTTGCCGGTCTTGCGGTGGGCGCCATGCTGGGCAGCACGCTGGCCGAACGCGGTGCCGCGGCGCCACCACCGGCCTATTATCCCACCCCCGCGCCGGCCCCGCCGCCGCCGGCCTACTACCCCTATGGCGGCGGTTACTGATAACCGCAGCCCTGACACATCCCACGCATACCGACACCCCTGCGAAGGAAAATATACAACATGATGTTCCGCCGGTTCCTACCCGCCGCTGCCCTGCTGATGCTGCCCGCCATGGCCATGGCCGCTGACCCTCAGCCCGCCACAGGCACCCAGACAGAGGCAGGCAAGCCCAACCCGACCGCGCCACTGGCCCACACCCCGCACGATCCCGCGCCGGAGCAGGTGGAAGCCCATATCAAGGCGCTGCATGACCAGCTGGGCATTACCAAGAAGCAGGAAGCCCTGTGGGCCCCCTTTGCACAGGACATGCGCGACAACGCGCAGCGCCTGCATGATGCGATCGAGGACCGCCGGTCCAAGCTGCCCACCCTGAACGCGGTGGAAAACATGCAGTCCTATGCCGATCTGGTGATCGAGCGCGCGCGTGACATGCAGACCCTGAACACAGCGTTCGCGTCGCTGTATGACAGCCTGTCCAAGAAGCAGCGCAAGCATGCCGACACCCTGTTCCGTGAAGGCGACAGCGAACACACCGCCGCACAGCAGGCCAAGGCTGCCGATGCGCAGGGGACGGCAGCCGCCCCCGCGCAGTAAATAAACGCGCCCTGCCCCGCCCGCAGCATGTTGCGGGCGGGGCAGGCACATCCGGCTCACCTGACAGTCCCGGGTGATCCGCGACAGTCAGGCGGGGCCGGTCACAAGCAGGTTTCTGGTGGCGCTTTTTTCAAAAACTACCGAAGGAATGCCACCTTTTTGAAAAAAGGCGGCACCCGGCAACTTCCACTCTTATGAACAGGCCGTTTTCAAAAAACCTTTCAGGCGCGATCAAGCGGGTACCACGCCCGTCCGTCGCGGCGCAGCAGGTCGTCCGCCCCGCCAGGGCCTGATGTCCCGGCTTCGTACAGTTCCGGACCAGCCGTATCCTTCGCCCATGCCTGCAGGACAGGATCGACGGCCTTCCACGCGGCTTCGATATTATCAGCGCGCTGGAACAGGGTCTCATCACCCATCAGGCAATCATACAGCAGCGTCTCGTAGCCAACATTGGGCGATTTGGCGAACACGTCCTCGTAACGGAAGCGGGCCTGCACATCGGTCAGGTCCATTTCCGGCCCCGGCTTCTTCGCGCCCAGTTCCACCGTCAGCCCCTGGGCTGGCTGGATGTTGAGGATGATGCGGTTGGGGGGCAGTTCCTCCGTTTCGGTTTCACGGAACATAAGCATCGGCGGCTTGCGGAACTGCACCACGACCTCGGTCCGCCTGCCCCCCAGCGCCTTGCCGGTACGCAGATAGAACGGCACCCCGGCCCAGCGCCAGTTATCCACATGCAGTTTCAGCGCCACATAGGTTTCGGTATTGCTGTGCGGGGCCACGCCGGGGCTTTCACGGTAACCGACCATGGGCCTGCCATCCACCGTGCCCGTTGCGTACTGGCCGCGCACGGCATCCGCCGGGTCGATGGGGGTCACGGCCTCGAACAGCTGTTCCTTGGCGTTGCGCACGCTTTCGGCGTCGAAGGTATTGGGGGGCTCCATCGCCACCATGGCGAAAAGCTGGAACAGGTGGTTGGGCACCATGTCGCGCAGCGCGCCTGTGGGTTCGTAAAACGCGCCGCGCTGTTCCACGCCAATGGTCTCGGCGGCGGTGATCTCGACATGATCAACATATTCATTGCGCCACAGCGGTTCGAATATCAGGTTGCCGAAGCGCATGGCGAGGATGTTCTGCACCGTTTCCTTGCCAAGGAAGTGGTCGATGCGGAAGACCTGCGACTCGTCCAGTACCGACAGCACCCGGCGGTTGAGTTCCTTTGCCGACGCCAGGTCGGAACCAAACGGCTTTTCAATCACCACGCGGCGAAAAACGCCCTCCTTCTGCGCCACCACGCCCGCCTGGCCCAGTGTTTCCACCACCGTGGCGAAAAACCGCGACGGAATGGCCAGGTAGAAGATGGCGTTGCCCGGCAGCTTCGTACCCAGCTGCTGCAGGGCCTCCACGTTGCTGAAGTCGGCCTGTACATAGTCCAGCCGCTGCGCCAGCCAGTCCCACTGCCGGGCATTGATGCTGGCGGGATGGAATTCGGCGTTCGGGTCATGGGTGAAGGACTGCATCATGGCGGCAAGGCCATCGCGCCATTGCGCGGTGGTGCTGTCCACGCGGTCCACGCCGATGACGCGGAAGCCGTCATCCAGCAGCCCGTTGCCCACCAGATTGTACAGCGCGGGCATGAGCAGCCGTTTGGTCAGATCCCCATGCGCCCCGAAAATGACCAGGGTGCACGCGGGGGCCCGATGGGCGCCGGGGGGCATGGTTGCGGAAATATCAGATGATAGGGCCATGATCTCTCTAACCGTTCTTGCCTGCGCCCCGTACCGGGATAGATGGCAGCGTGCCTGCCCGGCATGACGCGATGGGCCAAGCGTGCACCCGGCACGCCGATACGGACAAGGCCTATCACCGCATGGGACGTACCACCTTGACCTTACCCCCGATTCGGTTAGCGGTTTTGCGCGGTCCGTCCTGCTTGCGCCTTTGCCGCGCAGGCTCTAGGTGTCGGTACAGTTACGGCAATGGGTCCGTCCGCCCGGATGGACCGGCATGACAGGACAGGAAAGAAGATTATGGGTTACCGCGTTGCGGTGGTGGGCGCCACCGGCGCTGTGGGGCGCGAGATCCTCAAGACTCTGGCTGAGCGCCAGTTCCCTGTGGATGAGATCGTGGCCCTGGCGTCCGCCCGTTCGGCGGGCAAGGAAGTCTCCTTTGGCGACAGGAAGGTACTGAAGGTCCAGAACCTCGAGACCTTTGACTTTACCGGCTGGGATGTCGCCCTTTTCTCCCCCGGCGGGGCGGTTTCGGCCGTGCATGCGCCGCGGGCTGCGAAAGCGGGCTGCATCGTGATCGACAACACGTCCCACTTCCGCATGGAACCGGACGTGCCGCTGGTCGTGCCCGAGGTCAATCCCAACGATGTGAAGAAGGCCAGGCGCGGCATCATCGCCAACCCCAACTGCTCCACCATCCAGATGGTGGTTGCACTCAAGCCGCTGCATGACCTGTTCACAATCAAGCGCGTTGTGGTCGCCACCTACCAGGCCGTGGCGGGTGCGGGCAAAAGCGGCATGGACGAACTGTTCAACCAGTCACGCGGCAGCCTGGTGGGCGACCCGCTGAAGGCCGAACAGTTCACCAAGCAGATCGCATTCAACTGCATTCCCCACATCGACCGGTTCATGGATGACGGCGCGACCAAGGAAGAGTGGAAGATGACGGTCGAGACCCGCAAGATCCTTGACCCCGACATTGCCGTTTTCGCCACCTGCGTGCGTGTTCCCGTGTTCATTGGCCATGCCGAGGCCATTAGCGTGGAATTCGAGGAACCCGTTGATATCAAACGCGCCCGCGAGGCCCTGCGTGAAGCGCCGGGCGTGGTGCTGCATGACAAGCGCGAGGACGGCGGATATGCGACACCGCTTGAGGTCGTGGGCGAGGACGCGACCTATGTCTCGCGCCTGCGCATCGACCCGACGGTGCCCAATGGACTCGGCTTCTGGTGCGTTGCCGACAACCTGCGCAAGGGGGCGGCGCTGAACGCGGTCCAGATCGCGGAAACGATGGTCGCGCTCGACCTGCTCGGACACTGACGGACCTGCCGGGGGCTGCCATGGGTGGCGGTGCAGCGGGGCTGTACCGCCATGTAGCCGGGGGAAGGTCTCTCAACCTCGTGTTCCGGGCGTGCGTTGACCCGGCCTTCCGTGCGGCGTAGGACCGAATTCAGACAAGGCAACGGAACAAACCGAAGCCATAACAGGGAAATTGACGAGACGACCATGCAGGATGTCCGTGATGCGCTCTATGTAGGGCAGCGAAGCGACGGAACTCTGACCAGGCGGCCTATGTCCCCACACCTCCAGGTCTACCGCTTCCGTCTTTCCATGTTCCTTTCAATCGCGAACCGCGCCGCCGGTGTCGCCGCCGCAGGCGGTTCGGCACTTGGCCTGTGCTGGATCAGCGCGGCGGCAAAGGGACCCAAATCTTTCAGCAAGGTCCAGAAGGTGACCGGCAACCCGCTGGGGCAGATGCTGCTTGCGGGATGGGCACTGGCGCTGGTCTATCACTTCGTGGCGGGGATACGCCACCTTGTGTGGGATAGCGGCTATCGCTTTTCCAAAAAGGAAATCAACGAAGATGGCCCCGTGGCCGTGGGCGTGACGGTGGGAACCACGCTGGCGCTGGTGGCCGGTATCCTTGGTGTCGCGATCTGTCGTTCCCGCAAGAAGGCGTCCTGATCATGAGCAATCCGAAGAAACCGCATATCACGGTCATGCGCTCCCAGCTTTCGCGCGCGCGCGGGCTGGGTTCGGGTCAGGCCGGTGTCGGCCACTGGTGGGCGGAACGTGCATCGGCGGTGGCCCTTGTGCCGCTGTCGGGCTGGTTCGTGATCCAGGTCTTCCGCCTTGCTGGCGCATCACAGCCGGAAGTGGCGAAGTGGGGCGCACGCCCGCTCAACACCACCATGATGCTGTCGCTGGTGATCCTGACCTTCTACCACACCCAGCTTGGGCTGCAGGTCATCATTGATGACTACGTGCACGGCAAGGCGCACCTGCCTGCGGGCCTGCTGATGAAGGGGATCGTCTTCCTTCTGGGTCTGTTCGGCACGGTTTCCGTACTGAAGCTGGCGCTGGCCGGCAGCAGCCGGGGCAGGATCGCAGCAGGCTGAAGCCCGCGCGATCGCCTGAGCAGAACATGACATTCGCGGACCGGCGGGCCGCAATACTGGCCGGCCGTCCGAACGAGCATCGGGACACGTCCAAGAAATGAACGCGACCACTTCACCACTCACCGGCTCCTACAGGATCGTTGACCACGCATATGACGTGGTTGTCGTAGGCGCTGGTGGCTCCGGCCTCCGGGCCACGCTGGGCATGGGGGCCGCTGGCCTCAAGACCGCCTGCGTGACCAAGGTTTTCCCCACACGCAGCCATACCGTCGCGGCACAAGGCGGCATTGGCGCATCGCTTGGCAACATGGCCGAGGATAACTGGCGCTGGCACATGTACGATACCGTCAAGGGATCGGACTGGCTGGGTGATCAGGACGCCATCGAATACATGTGCCGCGAGGCGGTACCCGCCGTGCAGGAACTGGAACACATGGGTGTGCCCTTTTCCCGCACGGAAGATGGCAAGATCTACCAGCGCCCCTTTGGCGGGCACATGCGCAACTATGGCGAGGCCCCGGTGCCCCGCGCCTGCGCCGCCGCCGACCGGACGGGCCATGCCATCCTGCACACGCTGTACCAGCAGTGCCTGAAGCATAACGTCGAATTCTTTGTCGAATACTTCGCCATCGACCTGATCATGGATGACGACGGCGCCTGCCGTGGCGTCATGGCATGGTGCCTGGAAGACGGCACGCTGCACCGCTTCCGCGCGCAGAAAGTCGTGCTGGCGACCGGCGGGTATGGCCGTGCGTACCATTCGTGCACCTCCGCCCATACCTGCACGGGTGATGGCGGTGGCATGGCGATCCGCGCCGGCATCCCGATGCAGGACATGGAATTCGTGCAGTTCCACCCCACCGGCATCTTCCCCGCGGGCTGCCTGCTGACGGAAGGCTGCCGTGGCGAAGGCGGCTACCTGACCAATTCCGAAGGCGAGCGCTTCATGGAACGCTACGCCCCCACGGCCAAGGATCTGGCGTCGCGTGACGTGGTCTCGCGCGCCATGACCATCGAAATCAACGAAGGTCGCGGCTGTGGTCCGGAAAAGAACTACATCATGCTGCACCTCGAGCATCTTGGCCCCGAGATCCTGCATGAACGCCTGCCCGGCATTTCGGAAACGGCGCGCATCTTCGCGGGTATCGACGTGACCAAGGAACCCGTGCCGGTGCTGCCGACGGTGCATTACAACATGGGTGGCATTCCCACCAACTATCATGGCGAAGTCATCCGCCCCACGGCTGATGATGTCGATGCGGTCGTGCCCGGCCTTATGGCTGTGGGTGAAGCGGCCTGCGTGTCCGTGCATGGCGCGAACCGCCTTGGCACCAACTCGCTGCTTGACCTCGTGGTGTTTGGCCGTGCCGCCGCCCAGCGCGCCGCCGCCACCATCAAGAGCGAGGAAGTCATCGCGCCGCTGCCCGCAGGGGCCGGTGATGCCGCGATCGAACGGTTCGACCGCCTGCGCTACGCCAAGGGCAAGACCCATGTGGCCGACATGCGCAGCAAGCTGCAGCGCACCATGCAGAAGCACGCCGCCGTGTTCCGCAACACCGAAAGCCTTGCGCAGGGTGTGGAGAAGATCAAGGAAATCTGGTCGGAAATTCCCGACATCTCGATCAACGACCGTTCGCTGATCTGGAACAGCGACCTTATGGAAGCGCTGGAGTTCGAGAACCTGCTGGCCAACGCCACCGTCACCATGGCCGGGGCCAACGCCCGTCACGAAAGCCGCGGCGCACAGGCGCATGACGACTATCCCGACCGTGACGACAAGAACTGGATGAAGCACACCGTCGCCCACATGACCGATGCGGGTGATGTCACGCTAAGCTACCGCCCCGTGCACATGAAAACGCTGACCAACGATGTGCAGGTCTTCCCCCCCAAGAAGCGCGTCTACTGACGTAACGGCGGAAAAGGAACGAGACGATGGTCGAATTCAGGCTGCCAAAGAACAGCACGGTGGGCAAGGGTCGCATTTTCACGGCCACCCCCGGCGCCACCAATGTCAAGAATTTCCGGATCTATCGCTGGAGCCCGGACGATGACAAGAACCCCGTGGTCGACACCTACGAAATTGATCTGGACAAGATCGGGCCGATGGTGCTCGACGCGCTTATCCATATCAAGAACGATGTCGACTCCACGCTGACCTTCCGGCGTTCATGCCGTGAAGGGATCTGCGGGTCCTGCGCGATGAACATCGCAGGGGAAAACACGCTGGCGTGCCTCAAGCCCATCCGGGACATTGAGGGCGACATCGCGATCTACCCGCTGCCGCACATGCCGGTCATCAAGGATCTGGTGCCCGACCTGGATGGGGCATATGCCCAGCTGCGCTCGATTGACCCGTGGCTGAAGTCCGATACGGCTCCCCCGCCGGATGCCGAACGCCGCCAGAGCATCGAGGAACGTGCCGAACTGGATGGCATGTGGGAATGCATCCTGTGTTTCTGCTGCTCCACGTCGTGCCCGTCCTACTGGTGGAATGGCGACCGCTACCTTGGCCCGGCAACGCTGCTGGCGGCCTATCGCTGGATTGCCGACAGCCGTGACGAACATGCGGGCGACCGCCTGGATGCGCTGGAAGATCCGCTGAAGCTGTATGCCTGCCGCACGATCATGAACTGCACCCAGACCTGCCCCAAGGGCCTGAACCCCGCCAAGGCGATTGGCCGGATCAAGGAACTGCAGCTGGAACGCAAGGCGTAACAGCCCGGTCACTTTCATTCGTGATTGACGCAGAAGGCGCTGGATGTGAAAAATCCAGCGCCTTTTTCGTATCAACCCGTTTGAAAGGACCCAGGCTGGTGTTTGAGGGAACCCTGTCCACCCCCGCCGGCCGAAGCCGTGCCTGGATTGACAGCCTGTTCGTGGACCATGCGATCCTGCGGCAGACATGGACCAACTTTCGCGTGGTCATTCCCGGTCGCGTCTATCGCTGCAACCATCCCACGCCATGGCGGCTGCGGCTTGCCACCCGTCGCTATGGGCTGAAAACGCTGGTCAACCTGCGCGGGCACCGTCAATGCGGGTCCGATGCCCTGTCGCGCGAAGCTGCCCACAAGATCGGGCTGACCCATATCGACATGGCGTTCGAAAGCCGCAATGCCCCCCACAGGGACCGCATCGAACGGTTTGAGCGGATTTACCGCGACATCCGCTTTCCCATGCTCATGCACTGCAAGTCGGGTGCTGACCGCACGGGACTGGCTGCGGGGCTTGTCATCCTGTTCGAAGGGGGCACGGCGCAACAGGCGCTGCGCCAGCTTTCATGGAAGAACGGCCATTTCAACAGTTCACGCACCGGCGTGCTTGATGCCTTCTTCCTGCGTTACGCAGCCGAAGCGGAAGGGCGCCTGCCCTTTATGGACTGGGTACGCACGGAATATGATGAAGACCGCCTGCGCGCGGATTTCCGCGCCGGGAAAATCGCATCCTTCATGACCGATCAGTTACTCAGGCGGGAATAGCCCGCCCGCTACGACGATGCCCCCATGGAGCGGACAAGATCCAGCACGCGGCGACGGGTGCCGCTGTCCTCAATCCCGTAATATGCGCGCACCAGTTCAATGGTTTCACGACGCGAAAGCAGGGCAAGATCGTCCTGCGCCACCGTAGGCAGGGCGGATGACAGTGTGGGAGCGTCAGGCTCGGCCATGCCATCGACAGCATCTGTTACGGGCCGGTCCGTCGTATCGGCATACGCTGGCAGACCCGCGAAAAAAAATCCGACCGGTACATCCAGCACGCAGGCCAGGTCATACAGACGCGACGCGCCCACGCGGTTACGCCCGCGTTCGTACTTCTGCACCTGCTGGAATGTCAGACCCAGGGCATTTCCCAACCGTTCCTGTGACATGCCCAGCAGTGTACGACGCAGGCGGATACGGTTCCCGACATGAACATCTACCGGATTGGACGTAGCGGACATTTTCCCCGTCACAATAATGGTCTTACCTTCCCTACCTGCTATCTCCAGACCGGCTGGAAATTAAAATACGCCAGCCATTCACGGTGGGCGTTAGAGCGCACTGCGAATAGCTTGAATCATAGGATTCCCAAAG
>NZ_BANF01000083.1 GCF_000964425.1 Komagataeibacter intermedius TF2
GGCCATGCTTCTGCTGGAAGGACGATATTGATGATCCGCGCTATCCTGAGCCTGATTTGCGCTATCTGCATCGGCGGCACTGCACATGCGGGCACCAGGCCGGAGTCTTTGGAGGAACAGTCTTACAACGGCAATACGATGTTCAACGAGGAACTCGATGGAAAAGCGTTTCTCAATGGGCGGTTGATCGTGCGCGTCGAGCGTGTTTCGACCTGTGTGTCGGCAGTCTGGACCCGCAGCGGCGGCGTCGGATCGCCGCTGCGGCGCGACCTGCTGGAATGGGACAAAATGTTTAATGGCGATCCTTCGAACGACGACCGGTCTTACTATTTGACGTTCGTCTATGCCGACCATCGGAGCGACGATGTCGTGTCCATGCCTCTCACGGCGCATCCGGACAATTTTGAAGATACGGCTGGTGTCACCCTCCTGTCGTGCCAACCAAAACGGCATCATCGCAAGTGACGATCTTTGCGCCAGGCGATCCGACCGGAAACATCACGCTCGGCGGGTCTGCCAGAGCAGGCCCCATTCAGATGGGATCATCTGAATGGGTGAAGATGTTTGCAAAAACCAAAGAAACAGCGCCTTTCTGCTGAACCAGAGTTCAGTGGAAATTCTCCAGACACCGTTTATCTCCCAAAGCCAACCTTCCGCATCCCCCCTATTTGCCTGTCTGCTCAGCGATATAAGAGCAGACAGGCAGCAGTCGCCTTCATGTCGGTCATTCGCTCTCATCTGTTACTTTTCGTAAAGCGGACATAGGCCCAGACAATCCCGCACACAGGATGCATCGTTGACACTGCGCGTAGAATGTGGCACAAATAGAGAACAATGCGGTTTTTATACCTTTAAAGAGATAAGGTCTCGGAAGGTAAGGTGGTCGTATTTGTACGCCGCTTCCAGACAACTTGTTATTTTTGTTCATTGAAAACAGCACAATTTCTTACCTGGAGAGAATATCTCCATGCCTCGTTCAAAATATTCACTCAAGCAACCCGCTATGACAACGTATTCATACAACGATCTTTACGGTCTGAACGCAGAGCGTTTGTTCATGTGGATTGTCATTGATACTACAAAAGAACAATTAGGTATTGATGATATTGTAGGAGCTATCGCGATTATAAGTGGGCAGCCAGTAATCTCGACACGGGGGAAGCCCTCGGGCGCTACCAAAGGGACGTCAGTCGTATCTTTGGCTTCCAGGCGAGCTATTGACGTTCAGCTACCTTTTCGTCTTCCGATGTTTACCGGAAAATCGTTATTCACTCTTCGTATTGCTATGACAAGACATTTAGGAGCATGGGTAGGGCGAACCATCCCATTTGTTGGCTATGTCGTCATGACGAAGGACGTTACTGAAATCATCTTGAAATCAGTTCGACGCTATAACGCTTTAGTCAAGCCGGAGGACAAAATGGCATGGTAAAATCTTACGAAGACGCGCTATCTGAAATCCTGTCATTTATTTCTGAACAAGTTCCGGGCCCGAAACCACGCGAATTGACAGAAAATACGACACTGCGAGGCGATCTTCGTATGTACAACGACGACGCTAAGGACCTAATGCACCGTTACTTTGAGCACTTTGATGTCAGTGCTCAAAATTTTGATTTCGAAAAATATTTCCCAGAAGAAGGTGAAGGAATCATAGGTGCATTGCTGTTCGGCTTTGTGAATAGAAAGCGTCCTCAGCTAGATCCTAAGCCCCTGACTATAGCCATGTTAGCGCACGCTGCCTCTGTTGGTGCTTGGGTCTAGCAGCCTGTCGGGTTGGGGTACCCTGTGAAGGGGTAAGGC
>NZ_BANF01000082.1 GCF_000964425.1 Komagataeibacter intermedius TF2
CGAACAGCCGCCAGTGCCTGGTCAAGGCCGGCCCTTTCCCGGTTCGTGCCGGTGAAGCCCTTGTCGGTGTAAATACGATCGGCAGAAACACCGAGTTTGAGCAGTTCCTGATGCTGGGCCGCGAGATCCTGTTTGTCCGTCGAGCAGCGGGCATAGCCGATCATTATGTGTGTCATACGGGAAAGTGTAACGTATAAGGCCCCATGACTGCAAAACATATGGTACCACCTTTATGAGACACAGCACACGGCTGTATTCCATGACGTGTTGCACTTGTCCGGGACAGTCCGTCCAACGATCCCCTTCCGGACACATGAAGGAGACATCCGATCATGGCGCGGCGCCGTCTTCTGACCCGTGAAGCTCTTGCCCGACATTACGAGCCTTCTGTCGATGATCGCGAGATCACGAGACATTTTACACTCAGCCAGGATGACTTCGATCTGATCGCAACCCGCCGCGGAGAAACCTCCCGATTGGGTTTCACGATGGTCATGCTCTACATGCGCTGGCCGGGACGGGTACTGGAATCTGGTGAAACACCACCGGCTCCCATTCTGTCATTTGTTGCGCGGCAGCTCGACCTGTCCCCTGGGCTCTGGTCCCATTACGGACGTCGTGACGAAACCCGTCGATCCCATCTGGCCCACCTGATGAAGCGTTATGGCTACCGAACCTTCGATCGGTCGGCATTTCATGACATGACCGGTTTCGCGATGCCAATTGCACATCATGTGACCCAGCCATCCCGCATGGCTGCGATCCTGATTGACGAGATGCGTCGCCGAAGCATTCTCCTGCCGTCGGTCACTGTCATTGAAGCCTTGGTGCGCCGTGCTCGCCAGCAGGCCGATCACCTTGTCCATGACGTCCTTGCAGGGGATCTGCCGCCGGAAACCCGTTGTCGTTTGGACAAAATGCTGGAGCGTCGTGGCGATCGCAGTGCCTCCTGGCTCTCGTGGCTGCGTAACCCGCCCCTGTCACCAGCCGCGCGCAATATCCTGCGATTGCTGGAACGCCTGGAGTATGTACGATCCCTGAACCTCGACAGCGCTCGCGCCACGACCATACCGCGTGTGGCCTTTGACCGTTTGAGCGAAGAAGCTGCCCGGATTACGCCCCAGCATCTGGCCGAGCTTCGGTCATCCCGTCGTTACGCCATTCTGGTGGCAGCCGGGGTCCGACTTGAAGAGGTTCTAACCGACGCGACCCTCACAATGATGGACAAACTCCTCGGAAGCATGATGCGCCGTGCCGAGCACCGGATCCGTGACAAAGCGATTGTCACCATGCGATCGTTGCAGGCCCAGCTTCGTCTGCTGACAACCTCCTGCCGTCATCTGATTGAGGCGCGTGATCAGGGCGTTGATTCACTGTCTGCCATTACGGGAATTGACTGGCCCCGCCTCCAGGACGCCATCGGCAGGGCTGAAACCCTGACAGCTCCAGAGACCATTGATCGCACGGCCGAACTGATCAACCGGCATCGCTCTCTTCGTCCTGCCATTGGTCCATTCCTGAACGCGTTCCAGTTTCAGGGTGGTCGCACGGTACAGGGATTACTGAAGGCGGTGCAGATCATTGGAGACCTCTATCGGACCGGTAAACGCCGCTTGCCTGACTCCTGTCCGATCCGTTTCATTCCGCCTTCCTGGCACAGCTTTGTCAGGCCAGAGGGAACAGTCATACGACAGGCTTACGAACTCTGTGTTCTGACCCAGCTGCGCGAGCGTCTGCGTGCCGGAGACATCTGGGTAACGGAAAGTCGCCAATACCGCGCATTCGACACCTACCTTCTTCCGGAAGCCACGTTTGCAGCGATGCGCGCGCAAGGACCGTTGCCTCTGGCGATCAATGCTACGGCTGACACGTTCCTTTCTCAACGGCGTGCAGTGCTGGAAACCGCGCTGAACCGGGTGACGGCTCTTGCCAGGAAGGGCGAGTTGTCACAGGTCCGGCTTGATGCACATGGTCTTGTGATTTCGCCTCTGAAAGCAATTACACCCCCTGCTGTGGAAGAGTTGAGGCGGGCGGCTTACGACCGGCTGCCACGGATCAAGATTACTGATCTTCTGCTGGAAGTGGACCGCTGGATCAGCTTCACCGACTGCTTTACCCATCGCCGTTCCAGCCGTGTCGCGGATGACAAAAACGCCCTGCTGACGGTGATCCTGGCGGATGGGATTAATCTTGGTCTGACACGCATGGCCGACACCTGTCAGGGTGCCACCCTGCGCCAGTTGGCGCATCTGCATGACTGGCATATCAGCGAGGCCGGATACGCCGAAGCCCTTGGCCGTATGGTTGCAGCCCATCGTGGGCTGCCGCTGGCGTCACTCTGGGGAGACGGCACATCGTCCTCAAGTGATGGTCAATTGTTTCATGCAGGGGGCAGAGGCGCTGCGATCAGCGATATCAATGCGCGCAATGGCAGTGAACCGGGCGTCAGTTTCTACACCCACATCTCCGATCAGTATGATCCGTTTTCGACCCGGGTGATTGC
>NZ_BANF01000081.1 GCF_000964425.1 Komagataeibacter intermedius TF2
CACCCTACATCATCCCAATGACGTCTCACAACCTGACAGCTAGGATGCTCTCGCACATTGACCGCTCAAACTGCCCGCAATCTATCTTGTAGATTATTGCCTTGTTTGTATGGGATATGAGCGAATAAATGTCTGTCGAATATATGGAAGCTTTTTGTCATGTCCGATTATCCTTATCTGGCTCACTGGAAAGAAGA
>NZ_BANF01000080.1 GCF_000964425.1 Komagataeibacter intermedius TF2
CCCTTTGGGAATCCTATGATTCAAGCTATTCGCAGTGCGCTCTAGGCCCGGTTATCCGGTCTCGTCGTCCAGAAAAAGCTGGTCGGCTTCTTCATCAAAATCAAACAGTTCGGCATAGCGTGCCCAGCCAATCAGCGTCTGCAATGTCTGGCGGGCATATTCGGGGGACATGCTGTCTTCCAGTTCGTCACGGAAGCGTTCGGCGCTGGCGCGATGGTTCGGGCGTTCATCCAGCACGGCGCGGATGGTGCGCACCAGGGGGATGTTGTGCAGCATGCTGTGCCACAGGATGTTCTTGCGTATGTCATGTTCGCTCTGGACAAAGCGCATGCCTTCGGGCGTGAGCAGGATATCGCCGTCTTCCAGTTCGGCAAAGCCCAGCAGTTGCAAGGATTCGCCCAACGGGAACAGGTCATCCAGCTCCAGCTGCAACCGGCTGGCCAGCAGGGGCAGGTCGGCGCGGCCATGCAGCGGGTCGGCCGCCAGTGTTTCCATCATGCCCACAATGGTATTGATCGGCAGCGGGGGCAGGGCCACGGCATCCGTCGTGATCTGCACGTGGTCCATGTCCGGGTCGGTCATGTCCGCTTCCGACACCACGGGCGCACGCCGGGTCATGAGGGCGTAGATCCGGTCCACGAACTGACGGAAGGCCGCATCCTCGCGATTGCGCGGATGTTCGAAGGGAACCTGCAGTTCGTACGCCACCCGGCCGGGGTTGGAGGAAAAGATCAGGATGCGGTCGCACATCAGCACCGCTTCCTCGATATTATGCGTGACCAGCAGGATGGACTGGATCGGCAGTTTCTTTTCCGCCCATAGTTCCACCAGGTCGGTACGCAGGTTTTCCGCCGTCAGCACATCCAGCGCGGAAAACGGCTCATCCATCAGCAGCAGGTCAGGTCGGACCACCAGCGCGCGCGCCAGTCCCACGCGCTGTCGCATGCCCCCCGACAGTTCCTTGGGATAGGCGTTTTCATACCCGCCCAGCCCGATCAGGCCGATCGCGTCTTCAGCCAGTTTCTGGCGTTCGGCCACGGGCACGCCCTGTGCTTCCAGCCCCAGTTCAACGTTTTTCTGCACTGTCAGCCACGGGAACAGCGCGAATGACTGGAACACCATGGAAATGCCGGCGGCCGGGCCCTCCAGTTTCTTGCCCTTCCATATGACCTCGCCCGCCGTTGGCGTCAGAAGGCCCGCGATAATGCGTAGCAGCGTGGATTTGCCCGATCCGGACCGGCCCAGCAGGCCAACGATTTCCCCACTGCGGATGGACAGGTTCACGCCATCCAGCACCACCAGGTCCGTGGCGCTTTCCTTGTGATAGGCCTGCCGGCAGTTGATGATCCGGACAAGCTCCGCCCCGGTTTTGGGGTGGGGTGCGGTGTCGGGCTGCTGCATCATGAACTCTCAGTCAAAGGTATAATGCCGTGCGGCATAATTGGATAACGGGCGCCACAGGGCGCGATTGAGCAGCAGCACGAACGCCGCCATGATCGCCATGCCCAGACCCACCTGGTCGGTCGCCCCCGCCACGGTGGCATGAGCGATATATGCCCCCAGCCCGTTCGCGCTCAGGGTCGTGTCGCCCCAGCTTGCGACCTCGGTCGCGATGGCGGCGTTCCATGCCCCGCCCGATGCGGTCAGCGCCCCGGTAATGAAATAGGGGGTGATGCCCGGCAGCATCACGCGCCACCACCACAGCCAGCCCCGGACATGGAAGTTCCTGGCCGCCTCCAGCAGGTCGCTGGGATAGGACGATGCGCCCGCCACGATATTGAACAGGATATACCACTGCGTGCCCAGCAGCATGAGGGGGGTCAGCCAGATATTGCTGTTCAGGTGCCAGCGCACGATTCCCACCACCACCAGCGGGAAGAACAGGTTGGCGGGGAAGGCGGCCATGAACTGCGCGGCCATCTGCGCCCGTCGCGCCCGGCGGGGTGACAGTCCCAGCCAGATCCCGACCGGCACCCATATTACCGACGCGACAAGAACCGTCACCATCACCCGCGCCAGCGTGATGCCACCCAGCATGATGACATGCAGCACCTGCGCCGCAGTGTAATGGGTGCTGCCATAGGTCCATGTCTTCCACCCTATGGTCACGGCACAGACGGCCAGGGCCGCGATCCATGCACCATCCAGCAGGCGGGACGGCACAAGCGGCCGCCGGGGGGCTGATGGCCGGGCCCCCAGGGGCAGCCAGCCGATGCGCGTCATCACGCCCCCCAGTCGCAGGCACCCCTGGCGCAGCAGGTGCGTGCGCCGCAGCAGCGTCAGTACCCACGGGTCGGGGGCGGCAAGCGTCGTGCCTTCATCGGTCTGGAAACGCGCCGACCATGCGACCAGCGGACGGAACAGCAGTTGGTCATAGGCCAGGATGACCGCCAGCATGGCGGCAATGGCATAAAGGATTGCCCAGATGTTGCGCTGTTCGATCGCAACACCCACGTATGACCCGATTCCCGGCAGCGCGATGTCGGTGTTCCCGACCGTGATGGTTTCGGAATAGACGACCATGAACCACCCGCCGGACATGGAAATCATGGTGTTCCAGACCAGTGACGGAATGGCGAATGGTACTTCCAGCCGCCAGAAACGCTGCCACGGCGTCAGGCCGAAGCACAGGGCGGCTTCCTCCAGATCCGGCGGCACGGTGCGTAGCGCCTGATACATGGCAAAGGCCATGTTCCATGCCTGACTGGTGAAAATGGTGAAGATCGCGGCCAGTTCCGCCCCCATCATCCGGCCGGGGAACAGGCCAAGGAAAAAGACCACCGTAAATGTCAGGAACCCGAGGATCGGCACCGACTGCAGGATATCCAGCAGCGGGATCAGCACCTGTCCCGCGCGCCTGCTTTTCGCGGCCCATACGGCATAGGTGAAGGTAAACAGCAGGGACGCGGCAAGGGCCGCAAACATGCGCAACGTGGTCCGCACGGCATAGGCGGGCAGCCATGCGGGATTGAGGTGGATGGTCCCCGCCTCGCTTGCGGGAATGGGCACAAGCATGTGGCGCCCGGCGGTGGCGATGATGACGGCCCCCGCCATGATCGCCAGCAGGCCAAGCAGGTCCGCGATGTTGGGGCGGACCCGCAGGTTCCCCGGCAGGCTGCTGTCTGTCACCCTGCGGTGCCCGTACTGCCAAAGCCACCCGTGCCGCGATCCGTGTCCTCCAGTTCCGAATATTCAACCCATGTCCCGCGCACGACCGGGGCCAGAACGGCCTGCGCAATGCGCATGCCACGTTCGACCACAAAGGGTTCGTCGCCTGTATTCATGACGATGATGCCGATTTCACCCCGGTAATCCTCATCAATCGTGCCGGGCGCATTGGGCAGGGTAATGCCATGTTTCAGCGCAAGGCCGGAGCGCGGGCGGATCTGCATCTCGTATCCCCGGGGCAGTGCCACACACAGCCCCGTGGGAACCAGTGCGCGGCCACCGGCCCCGATGGTCATCGGTTCGGTCACGGCTGCCAGCAGGTCCATCCCGGCCGCCCCGTCTGTGGCGTAGGCCGGTAGCGGCAGGCCATGGGCATGGGCCAGGCGGCGGACTTGGATGGGCAGGGGGGAGGAAGTCATGGCGGGGTCCGGTTATTCAGGGTTGGGGTGTGGCGTTTGCAGGAATGTGGCGATCCGCGCAACCAGCTTCCGGGCGACCTGTGTCTTGTCCAGCCGGGGCCAGTGTTCGCAGCCCGTGGCATCGATCAGGCAGACCTCGTTTTCCGTGCCGCCCATGATGCCGGTGCCGGGACTGACATCATTGGCCACGATCCAGTCACAGCCCTTGCGCAGGCGCTTGGCGGTGGCATGCGGCACGACGTGTTCGGTTTCCGCCGCGAAACCGATGACGAGTCCCGGCCGCGTGGGGGATGGCTGGCTGAGGGTTGCCAGAATATCGGGATTGGGCGCCAGTTGCAGCACGGGCGGGGGCGCGCCTGCGGTTTTCTTGATCTTCTGGGGCGCGGGGGCGACATGCCAGTCGGCCACGGCGGCGGTGCAGACGGCAATGTCGCACGGCAGGGCCGCGCGGCAGGCCTCCAGCATGTCGTGTGCCGTCTCCACCCGCACGGTCCGCATGCCGGCAGGGTCGGGCAGGGTAGTGGGGCCACTGACCAGCGTGACATCCGCCCCCGCCGCCGCAAGGGCTGCGGCAATGGCATACCCCTGCGTTCCGGATGAGCGGTTGGCGATATAGCGCACGGGGTCGATCGGTTCGTGCGTGGGGCCTGCGGTCACCAGCGCGCTGCGGCCCGCCAGTGGCCGGTCGGGATGCAGGAGGCGCAATATGGCGGACAGGATGCCGTCCGGTTCAGCCAGACGTCCGGGACCGGATTCGTTGCACGCCATGAGGCCGGAGTCCGGCCCCACGAAGGTTACGCCACGTGCACGTAATGTCGCGACATTGGCCTGTGTCGCGGCATGGGTCCACATGCGCACGTTCATGGCGGGGGCAACCAGCACCGGCGTATCGGTCGCCAGCAGCACGGTTGTGGCCAGATCATTGGCCAGTCCGGCCGCCATGCGGGCCAGCAGGTCGGCGGTGGCGGGGCAGACCACGATCAGGTCGCTGCTGCGGGACAGGGCGATATGCCCCATCTCACTTTCATCGGTCAGGGAAAACAGGTCGCTGAAAATGCGTTCGCCACTCAGCGCCTGAATGGACATGGGGGTGACGAATCGTGCCCCTGCGTCCGTCAGCACCGTGCGCACGCGCAGGCCACGTTCGCGCAGCCTGCGAATCAGCTCCAGCGCCTTGTAGGCGGCAATGCCACCGCCCACGACCAGCAGGACAGAACGGGTCGCCCCAGCCTCCATCAGATTTTCCAGCCGGAATGGATGGCTGCGATCCCGCCGGACAGGTTCTGGTAGGATACGCGTTCCAGGCCCGCTTCGCGCATCATGTCCGCCAGCGTTTCCTGATCGGGGAACATGCGGATGCTTTCGGCCAGGTACTGGTAGCTTTCACGATCTCCCGCGATCGCGGCCCCCATGCGGGGCAGGACGTGGAAGGACCATGCATCGTAAACCGGGGCGAAGGCCGCGACCTGCACGCGGGAAAATTCAAGGCACAGGAACCGGCCGCCCGGACGCAGGATGCGCCGTGCCTCACGCAGCACCTGCAGCTTGTCCGTGCAGTTGCGCAGGCCGAAGGCGATGGAGACGCGATCGACCGAATTGTCGGCCAGCGGTATGGCCTCGGCATCGACAGCGATGAAGTTGAGGCCGGAGACAAGCCCGCGTTCCAGCGCGCGGTTGCGGCCTACCGTCAGCATGCTGACATTGATGTCGGACAGGATGGCGGGGCCACCACCACCGCGCAGCCACCCGAAGGAAATATCCCCCGTCCCGCCCGCAAGGTCGAGCAGCGACAGGTCGGGGTGAGGGGCGAGCTCGGTGACGAAAATCTTCTTCCATGCGCGGTGAATGCCCAGCGACATCACATCATTCATGATGTCGTATTTGGAGGCCACGCTGTCAAAGACATTCCGGACCAGGGATTTCTTCTCGCGCAACGGCACGTCGCGGAAGCCGAAATCGGTGGTATCCGCCTGGCGGTCATCGGGACGGCCTGCGGAAGGGGAGGGATGGTATGGCTGGCTAATGTCGGTCATGATGAACAGGTATAACCCCAGATGAGGCCATGCCGGAACTACCTGAAGTCGAAACTGTGATGCGCGGGATGCGGGTGCATCTTGAAGGTCACACTATTTCCCGTGCCAGCACGCACCATACCGGCCTGCGGTGGCCGTTTCCGCCCGGTCTGGCCACGGTGTTGCAGGGGCGGCGGATCGATGGATTCTCCCGCCGGGGGAAATATATCCTCATCACGCTGTCGGGCGGGCTGGTCGTGGTGCTGCATCTGGGCATGTCCGGCCGGGTGCTGCTGTCGTGTCCCACGGAAGCGGAACGGGGCCGGCCACCCGCACGGCATGAACATCTGGTGATCGAGACCGCGCAGGGCGCGCGCTGCGGGCTGGTGGACCCCCGGCGTTTCGGCATGGTCGACCTGGTGCCCGTAACGGCGGTGGAAACCCACCGGCTGCTGTCGGGCATGGGACCGGAGCCGCTGGGCAACCGGTTTGACGGCGCATGGCTGGCCGCGCGCGCAGGGCGGCGACGCACCAGCATCAAGGCCCTGCTGCTGGACCAGCGCGTCGTGGCGGGGCTGGGCAACATATATGTGTCCGAGGCCCTGTTCCGCGCGCGTATCCACCCCGCGCAGGCGGCAGGGGACATAAATGCCGAACAGTATGAGAAACTTGCCACCGAAATCCGCGCGGTTCTGGAGGAAGCAATCGCAGCCGGAGGCTCAAGCCTGCGTGATTACGTGCAACCGGATGGGGAACTGGGCTATTTCCAGCATGCCTGGCGCGTGTATGGGCGGGAAGGGGAAGGTTGCCCCGACTGCCCTGGCCCGCCGTCATGCGATGGGGTGGTCCGGATCACCCAGTCCGGGCGTTCCAGCTTTTTCTGTCCCCGGCAGCAGGGGGTGGAAAAAGATTTAGGCAAAGACTTGTCTTGACGAATGGGGTCAGGGTGGACTAGATCGCCAGCCTGATATGGGATGTCCGCAACGATCGGGTGGCGGACCGCCGTAACCTGATTTATGCAGATGAACTGAGAGCAATGGCCAATACAGCATCCGCGCGCAAGCGCATCCGTCAGAACGAACGCCGCAACGCCCGTAACACGGCCCGCCTGTCCCGCGTGCGCACCTTCGTGAAGAAGATCGAAGTCGCCATCGCGACCGGCAAGAAGGACGAAGCTGCTGTTGCGCTGCGCGCGGCACAGCCTGAGCTGCAGCGTGCGGTTGGCAAGGGCGTTCTTCACGCCAACACGGTTGCCCGTCGTATTTCGCGCCTGTCCGCCCGCATCAAGTCCCTTGCTGCGGCGTAAAAAACTTCTGTATTCTTTTTCCTGAAAGAATACGGTAAGTAATGAAGAAGGTCGTGTATCGCCATTAGTGGTGATAGCGGCCTTTTTTGTTTGCTATTTCCGCAGGTGTGATCGGGTTTCGGCGGGGTGAGGGCAGATTCTCGTTGCTTCGTCCGATTCTCTGCTCTACCTTATGTGGATAATTCCAACGTCATCTGTTGCCTTGGGCCTGTTGGTCCGGGTTGTGGGTCGTGTCAGGTGCGCGGCTGGCGTCCTGCCTGCCCGCGTGCGGGCGCAATGGCGTTGTGGAACAGTTGATGGATGGAGCGGGGATGCGGGTGCATGCGCGGGGGCGCGTGTTCCATGTCCCATGTAGCCGGGAGCGGATATGACAGGCGGACTGGAAGGCTATGACGCAGTTGCGGAAGCCAATGCGCAGAAAAGTGTGCTTGCCATCCATTGGTCGCGCATCTGCGAACGGCTGAAGGCCGAGGTCGGGGAAGTCGAATACCGCACATGGCTGCGCCAGATCACGGTGGGTCCGGTGGATGAGGACGAGATCACCCTCTACCTGCCGACCCGATTCCTGCGGGACTGGGTGCGCGGGCAGTACGGTGACCGCCTTGGCACGCTGTGGAATGCCGAAGTGCCCGCCATCCGCCGTGTCGAACTGCAGGTCGCCCGTCCGGGCAGCGCGTCCGCGCCTCTCCCGGCAGATGGCGCGGCTGCCGCAGCGTCAGCCGTCAGCGAAGATACGCCCCCCCAGCCGGCGGCGGCCCCCGCCCCGGCACCGGAGGAGCCCCGGCACGCCGAAGTCCGCAGCGACCTTGCCGCCCCGCTGGACCCGCGCTTCACCTTCGATACCTTCGTGGTGGGCAAGCCGAACGAATTTGCCTATGCCTGCGCCCGCCGGGTTGCAGAGCGGCCCTCCAGCCCCGGCTTCAACCCGCTGTTCCTGTATGGTGGGGTCGGGTTGGGCAAGACGCACCTCATGCATGCCATCGGGGCCGAGCTGCTGCGTGAGGGGAAGGTATCCGTCGCCTACATGTCGGCGGAAAAATTCATGTACCGCTTCATCGCGGCCATCCGGTCCCAGTCCACCATGGAATTCAAGGAGCAACTGCGTTCCGTCGATGTGCTGATGATCGACGACCTGCAGTTCCTGATCGGCAAGGACAATACGCAGGAAGAATTCTTCCACACCTTTAACGCGCTGGTCGATGCAGGACGGCAGATCGTGGTTTCGGCCGACAAGTCGCCCTCTGACCTGTCGGGGCTGGAGGACAGGCTGCGCACCCGTCTTGGCTGCGGCATGGTGGCGGATATCCATGCCACCACGTTCGAGCTGCGTATCTCCATCCTGGAGGCCAAGGCTAGTGCGTCCGGCGTGGTGGTGCCCGCCAAGGTGCTGGAATTCCTTGCGCACAAGATCACGTCGAACGTGCGTGAGCTGGAAGGCGCGCTGAACCGCCTGATCGCCCATGCCAACCTGTTCGGTCGTCCGGTTACGCTGGAGGCGACGCAGGATGTGCTGCATGACATCCTCAAGGCCCATGACCGTCGCGTCACGATCGAGGAAATCCAGCGCAAGGTGGCCGAACACTGGAATATCCGCCTGACCGACATGTCCTCGGCCCGCCGCGCGCGCGCCGTGGCGCGGCCCCGTCAGGTGGCGATGTACCTGGCCAAGCAGCTGACCAGCCGTTCCCTGCCTGAAATCGGACGTAAATTCGGTAACCGTGACCATACGACGGTCATGCACGCAGTGACCCGCGTGACGGAACTGATGGAACAGGACCCGGCTTTTGCCGAGGATGTGGAACTGCTGCGCCGTATGCTGGAAAGCTGAATAAATTTAGGGTTCAACGTCCCCCTTTACCAGTGTCGCCCGCGGCTGCTAAACATGTCACCCCCCGTCTGTACGTATGCCTGACGTGACGGGATGTGGAGGATATTGTACCGATGAAGTTGAAGGCCGACCGCGTAACGCTGCTCAAGGCACTGGCCCATATCCAGAGCGTTGCCGAGAAGCGCAATACCATCCCCATCCTGGCCAACGTGCTGATCAATGTCGTTGATGGCGCCATGACCCTGACCGCCACCGATATGGAAATCGCGGTGGTTGAAGGCGTTACGGCAGAAACCCTGCGCGATGGCGCGGTCACGGCGCCGGCGGCCGTCCTGTATGAAATCGTGCGCAAGCTGCCCGATGGCGCGCATGTCGAACTGGACCATGCCGGGGGTGATGCGCCACTGGGCCTGCGGGCGGGGCGGTTCGCCACCAGCCTGAACGTGCTGGATGTGGATGATTTCCCGTCCATGATGGCTGGCAGCCTGCCGCATGAATTCAGCATCCCCGCACAGGTGCTGCGTGGCCTGATCGACCGCACGCGCTTTGCCATTTCCACCGAGGAAACGCGCTACTACCTCAATGGCATCTTCCTGCATGTCGCCGAAGGGGATGCTGGTCCGGTGCTGCGCGCGGTGGCGACGGACGGACATCGCCTGGCCCGTGTCGAGACCGAACTGCCCGCGGGCAGCGCAGGCATGCCGGGCGTGATCGTGCCGCGCAAGACGGTCGCCGAACTGCGCAAGCTGCTTGACGAAGGGCCCGAGCAGGTTGCCGTGGCCCTGTCCGATACCCGCATCCAGTTTTCCATTGGCAACATCACGCTGACTTCCAAGCTGATTGACGGCACCTTCCCTGAATATGAACGCGTGATCCCGCACGGGAATGACAAGATACTGCGCGTGGGCAAGAAGATATTCTCCGATGCCGTATCCCGCGTGGCGGCGATCAGCCAGGAACGCTCCCGCCCGGTCAAGCTGAGCATGGCGCACAACCTGCTTACGCTGTCGGCTGCAAGCCAGGACCAGGGGACAGCGACGGAAGAACTGGACGAAAACCATGTCTCTTACGACGCGTCCTCCATGGAGATCGGCTTTCAGGCCCGCTACCTGAACGACATTACCGATCAGGTGGAAAAGGAAGTGGAATTCGCCTTTTCCGATAGTTCCGCGCCCACCATCGTGCGCGATGTGGATAGCCCGTCCGCGCTGTATGTCCTGATGCCGATGCGCGTGTAATCGCGCGCGGCCATCCGGTCGCATGGCCTGTGTGACACGACTGGTCCTTACGGATTTCCGTAATTACCATCATCTTTCATGGAAACCGGCATGCCCGGCCACGGTCATCACCGGGCCGAACGGCAGTGGCAAGACCAATCTGCTGGAAGCAGTCTCGCTGCTGGTGCCGGGGCGTGGCCTGCGGGGCGTGCGCATGGATGAACTGCCCCGTCATGGTGCGACATTGTGGGGTATCGCCGCTGACGTGACGGCGCAGTGGGGCGATGATGCCCTGACCGTTCAGATTGCCACAGGGGCCGATCCGCTGCGTCCTGAACGGCGTGCGTTTCGCGTGGATGGACAGCCCCAGCGCAACCGCGATGCGGTAGGCGAATATTTTTCCGCCGTATGGCTGACACCCCAGATGGACCGCCTGTTTCAGGACGGGGCAGGCGGTCGCCGCCGGTTTCTGGACCGGCTGGTGCTGGCGCTTGAACCCGGCCACGCGCGTGAGCTGGCCGCCCATGACCGCGCAATGATGCAGCGCAGCCGCCTGCTGGCGCAGCGTGGGGCGGATATGGACTGGCTGGCCGCCCTGGAACGCACCATGGCGCGCCATGCCGTGGCGGCTGTCGCCGCCCGGGTGGATATGATGGCGCGCCTGAATGCGGATGAGCAGGCAGTTGCCGATGGCTTTCCCGCCGCATGGCTGGAACTTGATTGCCGTATTGCCGATCAGTTGCGCGAAATGCCCGCCCTTGCGGTGGAAGACTGGTTGGCGGAGCAGATCGCGGCGACACGCGCCATTGACCGGCAGCGCGGGGGAAGCCGCTTTGGCGCGCATCGCACGGACCTGCGCATGGCGGACCGGCTGACGCGGCGTCCCGCCAGTCTGTCCAGCACGGGACAGCAGAAAGCACTGCTGCTGGGTATCATCCTGTCGCATGCGCGTATCCTGGCCGCATGCCGGGGGCAGATGCCGATGCTTCTGCTGGATGAACCGCTGGTGCATCTGGATGATGTGCGGCGCGATGCCCTGTTTCAGGCGATCGGACGGATGGATACCGGTGTGTTCCTGACTGGAACGGACTGCGAACAGTTCGCGCCGCTGCGCCAGATTGCCGAATTCGTGACGCCGGGCGAAGGTAATCTTGCACCCCATGCATGATTTCGGTGCGGAATGCTGGTTACGCCGGGTGGTTCAGGCTATAATGCATTCTGTTGTTTTGTTGTTATCCGCTGTGGAGCATCTGCCGGCATGTCCGATCAATCCAGTCCCGATCAGAAACACGATGCCGAGGTCGCAGGTGGCGTGACACCCGCTGCGGACTATGATGCGGCATCCATCTCGGTTCTGCGGGGGCTGGACGCGGTACGCAAGCGCCCCGGCATGTATATCGGCGATACCGATGACGGGTCAGGCCTGCACCACATGGCCTTCGAAATCATTGATAACGCCGTAGATGAGGCGCAGGCAGGCTTCGCGACCACCTGTATCGTGACGCTCAATGGGGATGGCAGCGTCAGCGTGCGGGACGACGGGCGCGGCATTCCCACCGACATGCACCATGAAGAAGGGGTGAGCGCCGCCGAAGTCGTGCTGACCAAGCTGCATGCGGGGGGCAAGTTCAACCAGAATTCCTACAAGGTATCAGGCGGTCTGCATGGCGTGGGTGCCGCCGTGGTCAACGCGCTGTCGGAATGGATGGAAGTCCGGATATGGCGCGATGGCAAGGAGCATGTCATCAGTTTCCGCGCGGGCGAACGTGATGAACCGCTGCGTGTGGTGGGGGAAAGCAGCGAGCCGACCGGCACGCAGGTCACCTTCAGGCCCAGCGCCGAGACATTTGCCAAGGTTGAATTCGAATTCCCGATTCTCGAACGCCGTTTGCGTGAACTGGCCTTCCTCAATTCCGGACTGAAGATCATCCTGCGCGACGAACGCCATACCCCGGCGCGGGAGGAAAAGTTCCATTACGAAGGCGGCCTGTGTGCCTTTGTCGAATGGCTGGACCAGGGCAAGAACCCGATTGTCGAGCCGCCGATTACCGGCAGCCTGCAGAATGAAGACAACGGCATCAAGGTCGAATTCGCCCTGACATGGAATGACAGCTTCCATGAAACCATGCTGTGTTTCACCAACAACATTCCCCAGCGTGATGGCGGTTCGCACCTTGCCGGTTTCCGTCAGGCGCTGACCCGCGTGGTCGGCCGCTATGCCGAAGCCAATGCCAGCAAGAAGGACAGCCATGCCCTGAATGGCGAGGACATGCGCGAAGGCCTGACCGCCGTGCTGTCGGTCAAGGTACCCGACCCCAAATTCTCGTCACAGACCAAGGACAAGCTGGTTTCTTCCGAAGTGCAGCCGGTGGTGCATGCCGCTGCTGCCGACATGATTTCCCACTGGTTTGAAACCCACCCCAAGGAAGCCCGCCATATCGTGGCGAAGGTGATGGACGCCGCCGCCGCGCGGGAGGCGGCGCGGCGCGCGCGGGAACTGACGCGGCGCAAGGGCGTGCTGGACATTTCCTCCCTGCCGGGCAAGCTGGCGGACTGTCAGGAACGTGATCCGGCAAGATCCGAACTGTTCATTGTCGAGGGTGATTCGGCAGGTGGCACCGCCAAGCAGGGACGTGACCGGCGGTTTCAGGCGATCCTGCCGCTGAAGGGCAAGATCCTGAATGTCGAGCGCGCGCGTTTTGACCGCATGCTGGGGTCGGCTGAAATCGGGACGCTGATTACGGCGCTGGGCACCGGCATCGGGCGTGGCGATGTGGAACATGGCGGCTTTTCGATTGAAAAGCTGCGCTACCACCGCATTGTCATCATGACGGACGCTGACGTGGACGGGTCGCATATCCGTACGCTGCTGCTGACCTTCTTCTTCAGGCAGATGCCCGAACTGATTGAAAAAGGGTACCTGTATATCGCCCAGCCGCCGCTGTACCGCGCCAAGCGCGGCAATGACGAACGGTACCTGAAGGATGACGCGGCGCTGGAATCCTACCTGCTGGACAAGGCGCTGGCCAATGCCTCGCTGCGGTATGCCGATGGGCGCGAGGTCGAGGGCGATGCCATGCGCGCCGATGTCACGTTCATCCGTGATGTGACCCGTGCGCTGTCGCGTCTGTCGGCGCGTGTGCCGGTGTGGGTTCTGGAACAGGCGGCCATTGCGGGCGTGCTGCGCGCCGACCTGCAGGCCGTGCCGGAGCGGGTTGTCGACCTGCAGGCGCGGCTGGATGCAGTATCCCCCCCCACCGAACGGGGGTGGAAGGTTGCCGTCAGCGACAGTGGTCTGGAAATGGCCCGTAGCGTGCGTGGTGTGGGCGAAGTCTACCGGCTGGAGGCGCAGGCGCTGCGCAGTGCGGAAGTCCGCTGGCTGGCGGATCGCCACGACCGTCTGGTGGCGGATTTCGCGGGGCCGGTCGATCTGGTGATTGATGGCAATGCGCATGCCTTTAACGGGCCGGCATCGCTGTATGAACGGATTCTGGCGCAGGGCCGCAAGGGCCTGTCCATCAACCGCTTCAAGGGGCTGGGGGAAATGAATGACGAACAGCTGTGGGAAACCACGCTGGATCCCGCCATGCGCACCCTGTTGCAGGTCAAGGTCGGCGATGTGGAAAACGCGGCGCAGGTCTTCTCTACCCTTATGGGGGATGTTGTCGAACCCCGCCGCGACTTCATTGTTGGCAACGCGCTGAAGGTTGCCAACCTCGACGTCTGACGCGGCTACGCTGGCACCAGTTCATTGGCCAGATGGGCGACCTCGGAAATGGAATCGGCGCCAACCGTGGCACCGGCTTCCATTTCGGGGCGGCCATACCCCCAGCGGGCGAAAATCGCGGGCACATGCGCCCCGATGGCCGTGGCCATGTCGTTATGGTGGTCACCGGTCATGACCGCGCGGCGCGGGCTGCCCTGTGCCATTTCAATGGTGCCCAGCAGGTGGCGCGGGTCGGGTTTGCGCACGCTGAAGCTGTCGCCCCCACCCACGGCCACGAACCATTTTTCCAGATCAAGGACACGTAGTATGTGGCGCGCGGCGGCAACGGGTTTGTTGGTGCAGACGGCCATGTGCCACCCTGCGGCCCGCAGGTTTTCCAGCATGCCCACCGTGCCGGGGAAGGGACGGGACAGGTCGGTGGAATGGGGGGTGTAATCGGCCATGTACCATGCCGTGGCCTGGTCTGCATCAATGCCGGTGGCGGCCGGTCCCGCATGGACCAGCAGGCGCCTGACAAGGGCTGCGACGCCATCGCCAACCATGGGGCGGACCTGTTCGGCGGCAATGGGTGGCAGGCCATGATGGGCCAGAAGCCGGTTGGCGGTGGCCGCAAGATCGGGGAGGCTGTCGATCAGCGTGCCATCCATATCGAAAACGGCGAGGCGGGGCGGGAGAGAGGTCATCATGAACGCCTTTGACGGTGTGAATGAAGTAGCAATCGGAAATTCTAAGTGATGGTATCGCACGCGCATAAGGGTTTGACAGGGTGCGCGGGTGCGGAGTACCCGCACACTGCCATGAATACCCAGACTGATACCGCAGTATCCGCCCCCGCACGCACCGTGTCGACCGCTGTCATCCTGGCTGCGGGGCGTGGTACGCGCATGAAATCGCAGCGCCCCAAGGTCATGCACCCGCTGGCGGGGCAGCCGATGTTGCGTTACCTGCTGGATAACGCGGCGCAGGTCTTTGACCGGATCGTTGTCGTCGTGGGGCCGGACATGGAGGATGTGGCAGCCCTTGCCGCCCCGCATCAGGTCGTGGTGCAGATGGACCGCCTTGGCACCGGCCATGCCGCCCGGCAGGCCGAAGCTGCGTTCGGCGCCGGTGATGTGGCGGTCCTGTATGGTGACAATCCGCTGATCACGCCCGGTACGATGCGGGCTCTTCTGGACCAGCGCCGCAGTGGGGATACCGGTCTGGCCCTGCTGGCCATGGAACCTGCCGATCCCGCGCGGTACGGGCGCGTGGTGACGCGGGACGGGCGGGTTGAACGGATTGTTGAATGGGCGGACGCCACTGCGGATGAGCGCGCGATCCGGCTGTGCAATGCCGGTGTGCTGTGTGCCGATGCCGCCGATTTCCGTCGCTGGCTGAATGAAATCGGCAATGACAATGCGCAGGGCGAATACTATCTGGGTGACGTGGTGGCCCGCGCCGTGGCGGATGCGCGGACCGTACGGGCGGTTGTCGCGCCGGAGGACGAACTGCGCGGCATCAATTCGCGTGCGGAACTGGCACAGGCGGAAGCATGTGTGCAGGCCCGGCTGCGACAGGCGGTGATGGATGGCGGCACCACGCTTGTCGCGCCCGATACGGTGTTCCTGTGCGCCGATACCGTGCTGGAACCCGATACGGTGGTGCATCCAAATGTGGTATTCGGCCCCGGCGTGCATGTAAAAACCGGCGCGGAAATCCATGCCTTTTCACATATCGAGGGGGCGACGGTCGGCCCGGATGCACAGATCGGCCCCTATGCCCGCCTGCGTCCCGGCAGCGACGTGGGGGCAAAGGCGCGCGTGGGTAATTTCGTGGAAATCAAGGCCACGACGCTGGGGGCTGGGGCCAAGGCCAATCACCTGACCTATCTGGGGAACGCCACGGTGGGCAGCGGGGCCAATATCGGCGCGGGCACCATAACCTGCAATTACGATGGCGTGTTCAAGCACCGGACCGAAATCGGCGCGGGCAGCTTCATTGGCTCGGATTCGGTTCTGGTTGCTCCCGTGCGGGTGGGCTCGGGCGTCATTACGGCGGCGGGCAGCGTGATCACCCATGACGTCCCCGATGACGCCATGGCCATTGGCCGGGCACGGCAGGCCAACAAGGCAGGACATGCCGCATCGTTTCGCGAACGGCTGAAGAACAGGAAGGAACGGGGCTGATGTGTGGCATAGTAGGGGTTGTTGGCAGCAATCAGGCCACGCCAGTCATTCTGGACGCCCTGCGTCGGCTGGAATACCGCGGCTATGATTCCGCGGGCATCGCCACGCTGGAAGAAGGTCATGTCGAACGCCGCCGCGCGGCGGGCAAGCTGGATCATCTGGCCAGCCTGCTGGCGCGCATGCCGCTGCCGGGCGTGACCGGCATTGGCCATACGCGCTGGGCCACGCATGGCGCGCCTACCGAAAACAACGCCCACCCACACGGGACGGAGCGCGTATCGGTCGTCCATAACGGCATTATCGAGAATTTCGAGGAACTGCGCCGTGAACTGGAGGCGGCAGGACAGGTCTTCTCCACCGATACGGATAGCGAGACGATTGCCCAGCTGGTGGATTATCACCTGCAGCGTGGCCTTTCCCCGCAGGACGCGGCGCATGCCTGCCTCAGGCGGCTGGAAGGTGCTTACGCGCTCGCCATGATCTTTGCCGGGCATGATGGCATGGTCATTGGTGCGCGGCATGGCGCGCCGCTGGTGGTGGGCTTTGGCGATAACGAGATGTTCCTCGGTTCCGACAGCCTTGCGCTGGCGCCGCTGACCCGCCGGATCGCCTATCTGGATGATGGGGACTGGACCGTGATCACGCCTGCGGGCGCCGCCTTCTTTGACATGGCGGGCAACCCGGTCGAACGTCCGGTCAAGCTGACCGCGCTGATCGCGGCATCGGTCGGCAAGGATGGCTATCGCCATTATATGGAAAAGGAACTGCACGAACATCCCGTCGTGATCGGGCAGACCCTGCAGCGCCTGATCGACCCGGCGACGCGCCGCGTCATCATGCCCGACCTGCCATTTGACCTTGCCGCCATTCCCCGCGCGGTGCTGACGGCCTGCGGGTCGGCGTTCTATGCTGGCATGATCGGACGGTACTGGATCGAGCAGTACGCGCGCCTGCCGGTCGATATCGATGTGGCGAGCGAAATGCGCTATCGCAATCCGCCACTGGCCAGGGGTGGCCTCGGGCTGCTGATTTCCCAGTCGGGGGAGACGGCGGACACGCTGGCGGCCCTGCGTGGGATGCGGGCGGCGGGACAACACATTGTCTCGGTCCTCAATGTGGAACAGAGCACCATGGCGCGCGAAAGCGATGCCGTGCTGGGCACCGTGGCGGGGCCGGAAATATCCGTTGCCAGCACCAAGGCCTTTACCGCGCAGCTATCTGTTCTGGCCTGCCTGACCATTGCCTTTGGCCGTGCGCGCGGACTGATCGGCGCACAGCAGGAGGAAAGCATGGTGACCACCCTGCTCGACCTGCCCAGCAAGGCGACCGAGGTGTTCGAACGCCATGATGAAATCCGCCGCATGGCCACCATCGTGGCTGAAGCACGCGATGTGCTCTATCTTGGTCGCGGGGCCATGTTCCCCGTGGCGCTGGAAGGGGCGCTGAAGCTCAAGGAAATTTCCTACATCCATGCCGAGGCATATGCGGCTGGGGAAATGAAGCACGGGCCGATTTCGCTGATCGACAGCACGGTGCCGGTGGTGGCGACCGTGCCGTCCGGTCCGCTGTTTGAAAAAACGCTGTCCAACCTGCAGGAAGCCAAGGCCCGTGGCGGCCGCCTGCTGGTGTTCACGGATATGGAGGGCGCGCCGCGCCTGCGCGAAATCGCAGAATGCGTGGTGGCGATCCCGACAGTGGATGAATTCGTGGCCCCGATCCTGCAGACCATCCCGGTGCAGATCCTGGCCTATGAAGTCGCGCTGCTGAAGGGCACGGATGTGGACCAGCCGCGTAACCTCGCCAAATCCGTGACTGTTGAATAGACACCCGGGGCATAACCGGCACACTCACCGTCAGTAGCTATAATCGGGACAGGGGCACGACGCACATGGCAGCACAAACGGCAATCCCCCACGCGACGGGACCGTCTGTTCTTGTGCGGGGCGCGGGTGTGTCGGGCCTGACGGCGGCCGTGACCCTGGCCGAACGTGGTGCGCGGGTCAGCGTGCATGAATGTGGCGGGCGCGTGGGCTGGGGCGCATCATGGAAGGCTGGCGGCATGCTGGCCCCGTGGTGCGAGGCGGAGGCCGCCACCCCGGAGGTCACCGCCCAGTCCCTTGCCTCCCTTGACTGGTGGGATGCGCACGTTCCCGGCGTGGACCGCAATGGCACCCTTGTGCTGGCGCCCCCGCGCGATGTGCGCGAAATCATGCGTTTCGCCCGCAGGACATCACATTTTTCCACGATTGGCGAAGGTGAGATCGCGCAGCTGGAACCAGATCTTGCCGACCGTTTTTCCCGTGCGCTGTTTTTCGCGGGGGAGGGGCATGTCAACCCGCGCGACGCCCTGAACGCCCTGGCCGTCCGGGTGGTGGAACTGGGGGGCAGCCTGCGGTTCAATGTGCCGCCTGCCGCCAGCACGGAGGAGTATGACTGGGTGGTGGACTGCACCGGCATTGCGGCACGTGACCGGATGACGGACATGCGCGGCGTGCGGGGTGAGATGCTGCTGCTGCGGTGTCCCGATGTCACGCTGCATCGCCCGGTGCGCATGCTGCATCCACGCATTCCCATTTATGTCGTGCCGCGGGCGGGGCATGTGTACATGGTGGGGGCGACCATGATCGAAAGCGAGAATGCCGGTCCCATGACCCTGCGGTCGATGGTGGAAATGCTGGGTGCGGTCTATGCCCTGCATCCGGCATTCGGGGAAGCCGAGATACTGGAAACCGGCACCGGCCTGCGCCCGTCCTATCCTGACAATATGCCTGCCGTCAGGCGGCAGGGACGGCATATCCATATTAACGGCATGTATCGCCACGGCTTCCTGCTTTCCCCCGTTCGCGCGGCCGAAGCGGCCGATATCGTATTTGGTGAAGGCTAACCCGACAGAAGGGGAGGATGGACATGCAGATTCTGGTGAATGACGAACGCCACGACGTGACAGCCGCCAACCTGGCGGCATTGCTTGATGAACTGGGTTATGATGTCATGGCCCGTATCGCCACTGCGGTGGATGGCAGCTTTGTCGCGGCCAGCAGGCGCGCGACCCATTCCCTGCATGACGGGGCGCGGGTGGAAATTCTGGCCCCCATGCAGGGAGGATAACCGCAATGACCCTTTTTTACGGCACTGAACTGACGTCGCGCCTGATGCTGGGCACGGCGCAGTACCCTTCGCCTGAAATCCTCAGTGACGCCGTCCGGCGGGCCGGGGCCGGGGTGGTCACCGTCTCGCTGCGGCGCGAGGCGGCAGGCAGCCGCGCGGGGCAGGCATTCTGGGCGCTGATCCGTGGACTGGATGTGCCCGTCCTGCCCAATACGGCAGGCTGTCATACCGTGCGTGAAGCCGTGACCACGGCGCAGATGGCGCGGGAGGTGTTCGGCACGGACTGGATCAAGCTGGAGGTGATCGGGGAATCCGATACCCTGCAGCCCGATATGTTCGCGCTGGTTGAAGCCGCTCGTATCCTGACGGAAGACGGCTTCAAAGTCTTTCCTTACATGACCGAGGACCTGGTTGGCGCCGAACGCCTGCTGCGCGCGGGGTGCGAGGTGCTGATGCCATGGGGCGCGCCCATCGGGTCGGGCAAGGGGCTGAACAACCTGTTTGGCCTGCGTGCCCTGCGTGCCCACTTTCCGGACGTGCCCATGGTGGTCGATGCCGGGATTGGCGTGCCCTCCCACGCGGCACAGGCGATGGAACTGGGTTATGACGCCGTGCTGATCAATACGGCGGTGGCCAAGGCGGGCAACCCCGCGGAAATGGCGCGTGCCTTCGCCATGGCGGTGGAAGCGGGCCGCATGGCCTATATTGCCGACCCGATGGAAGAACGTGACATGGCTGTTCCCTCCACCCCCGTGATCGGGCAGGCGGTACTATGAGTTCCGTTCTGCCGTCGCGCATCTATCCCGTCGTGGATGCGGCGCACTGGGTTGGAAGCCTGGGGCAGGCCGGAGCGCGGCTGATCCAGTTGCGGCTCAAGGACATGGCGATGGATGCCCTGCGTCATGAAATCCGTGAAGGCATCCGTCTGGCCCGCGCGCATGATGTCTGCCTTGTGCTGAATGATTACTGGCAGCTTGCGATCGAGGAAGGGGTGGACTTCATCCATCTGGGACAGGAAGATCTGGACACGGCGGACCTGCCCGCCATTCGTGCGGCAGGCCTGAAGCTGGGGGTCAGCACCCATAGCGATGCGGAACTGGAACGCGCACTGTCAGTCGCCCCCGATTATGTGGCGCTGGGGCCGGTCTGGCCTACGAAACTGAAGAAAATGCCCTGGGGGCCGCAGGGCACGGAAAAGCTGTCGGCATGGAAACGGCGCATTGGCGATATCCCGCTTGTCGCGATTGGGGGGATTACCCTTGCGCGCGCCCCGCTGTGCATTGCGGCCGGGGCGGACTGTGTATCGGCGGTGTCCGATTTCATTCGCATGCCCGACCCGCAGGCACAGGTCCGGGCATGGCTTGCCGCTACGCCCCCTGTGGTCAGTGTGTGAAATACTGGAATATAATGTGATGCATCATGTGTTGTTGATGCAACGTTGGTGTGGCATTATTGATACGCAATATGCGGGTATGCAAGGGAACGTCTTTTGCACCCAGATGTTGATCTTGCAAGCCGGATTCTGTTGATCTGAAACGCATTGGACATAATCTGTTCATGGTCAGCCACTAGGATCGGTCTGTAAGCATGAGATGGCCGGAAGTCGGGGATTTTGAATGGAGATAGCGGGTCTGGCAGCAATTCTGATGGCGATTGCCGTGCTGCTTGTCGTGGTCAGCGCGGTCCAGCCGCTTGCCCGCCGTCTGGAATTGTCCGAAACCGTCCTGCTTGCCATTGTGGGTATCGTGATCGGTGGCGCGGCCGACCTTGTGCTGCGCAATTCCCATCTGGAAATATTCAATGGCGCGGCGCAGACGCTGCTGGATTTCCCGCTTAACAGCGAAGCCTTCCTGCTGATTTTCCTGCCCATACTGGTATTTCAGGGGGCGCTGGGCATTGACGTGCGCAGGCTGGCGCATGAAACCGCGACCGTTCTTCTGCTGGCCGTGGTGGCGGTGGCGGTCTCAACCGCGGCCATCGGCTTCGCGCTGTATCCCTTTGCGGGAATGCCGCTGGCGGTGTGCCTGCTGCTTGGCTCCATTGTGGCGACGACCGATCCGTCAGCCGTGGCGGGGATATTCAAGGAAATTGGTGCTGCCAGCCGCCTGACCCGGCTGGTGGAAGGTGAGGCGCTGCTGAACGACGCCGCCGCCATTTCCATTTTCACCATCCTGCTTGGCTCCATTACTTCGCACCACAAGATCATGCTGGGCGGTGCGGTGCTGGAATTCCTTGTGTCCTTCATCGGGGCGCTGATCATCGGTATCGTCTTCGGCCGGCTGACCCTTATGGTGATTCCCGCGCTGGGGGCAGCCCCCGCGGCCGAGGTCACGCTGACGGTGGCGCTGCCGTACCTGTCCTACATTGTCTGTGATGAATTCCTGGGTTTTTCCGGCGTGGTGGCCACGGCGGCGTCCGGCCTGACGATTTCGATTTACGGGCCATCCACTTTCCGGCCCCAGACATGGCGCTTCCTGAACGAGTTGTGGCAGCAGCTTGTGTTCTGGGCCGGGTCACTGGTGTTCGTGCTGGCCTCCATGCTGGTGCCACGCCTGCTGGTGGGCATGACCAAGTGGGACTGCGTGCTGATCCTGCTGGCGGCGGGCGCCGGGCTGCTGGCGCGTGGGGCGGTGGTGTTCGGCATGCTGCCCATCCTTGCCGCCACCAAGCTGTCTCCCCCCGTGCCAACCCCGTTCAAGGTGACGATGGTATGGGGTGGCCTGCGTGGTGCCATTACGCTGGCGCTGGCGCTGGCCGTGACGGAAAACGAACATGTTTCCAGCAGTATTGCCCATTTCATCGGGATCATCGCCACGGGGTTCGTGCTGATTACCCTGTTCGTGAACGGAATGTCGCTGCGGTATCTGGTGCTGTTTCTCAAGCTGGATCAGCTGCCGCTGATCGATCAGGCGCTGCGCCATCAGATCCTTGCCATCGGACTGGGTGAAGTCCGCGACCAGACGCGGGAGGTTGCGGGCGAGCTGGGCTTTTCGAACAACGTCACCAAAACGGTGGTCGAGGTCATTGACCGCCGCGTCCATTCGGAAGAGCAGGCCAATACCTTCGACACGGCCCTGGGCGACCGGCAGCGGGTGACGCTGGCGCTGATTGTCATTGCCAACCGTGAACGCTCCATCCTGCTGGACCTGTTCCGCATACAGGGGCTGTCGCGACGTGTGATGGAAACGCTGCTGCGGTCAGCCGAGGCCATGGTGGATGGCGCCCGGCTGGAAGGGCGGTTCGGCTATGTCCGCGCCCTGCGCCGCCGCCTGCGTCCTTCGCTGCGTTTCCGCGTGGCGCAGGTGATTCATCACCGGTTCAATTTCGACACGCCCCTCATGTACTGCATGATGGAACGGTTCGAGATGCTGATGATCGGCTATTTCGTTTCCCTGTCGCTGACCCGTTTCATGCGCCAGCGCATGGAGCCGACGCTGGGCACGCGCATCAGTGAAATCGTGGGTGAAGTACTGGGTCGGCAGTGCAAGCTGCTGGATGAGGCATTGCAGACCCTGCGGCTGCATTACCATGGTTATTCCGAAGCGCTGGAAAACCGCATGTTGCGTCAGATCGCACTCAGGCTGGAAGAAGAGAAATACGATACCCTGATGTCCGAATCGCTGTTGAGCGAGGAACTGCACCGTGAACTGCACCGCGATGTGGAACACCGCCGCGAACAGCTGGATTTCAGGTTGAAATTCAATATCCGGGCGGGGATTGAAAGCCGCATCCATAACTTCCCCCTGTTTGAAGGGGTGGCCGATGGCGTGCTGCATGACATCGCGATGAAGATGTCCATCCACTTTTCTTCCCCCGGTGAGCGGCTGTACCGCAAGGGGCAGAAGGTGCGCACGGTCTATTTCATCAGCGCGGGTCTGGCTGAAACCCACTATCCCAAGCACGACGTACGCTTTGGCGCGGGCGCGGTGCTGGGCGGGGAAGAAGCACTGAAGGACGAGCGTGTCACAGCTACCAGCCGGTCCCTGCAGTTCGGGCATTTCATGACGATGAGCGCGCGTAACTTCCGCAGGCTGGTGGAAGAATACCCGCGCATTGGCGATAACCTTGAACGTCTGGCACAGGCCCGCAGCAAGGGTGAACTGCCCGATGCCCAGCTTCTGCCGCAGGACGGACAGGACGCGCCGGAAAGCCCGCCATCATACGACGCCATTGACCTTGCCACCGCCCCCGTCACCCGCGCCATTCCGGTGCGTCAGGACAGTCAGGCGAGCGACGCCTGACCTGCGCGCAGGATACGCCTGTGCAGGCAGATGCCGGATCGGGGAATGATGCGCTTTCAGGCACGGGCGGTCCTGATTCCGGAGGCGGAAGAACTGTCGTCCTTTTCCAACACATCGGAACGTGAGGACGAAAGGCGCCATGAGAGCCGATCTGACCAGCTTCGTGACAGCCATCTACGGTGGGTAACAGCCCCCGTTACCCCAGTTATCCGGAGCAGATGGACCGCCTGCGTCCCGGGTCCGGTCTGGCTCTCCTGATATTGCGCAGCGTGCCTTAGAGCGCACTGCGAATAGCTTGAATCATAGGATTCCCAAAGG
>NZ_BANF01000079.1 GCF_000964425.1 Komagataeibacter intermedius TF2
CATCAATGCCAAAGGGACCGCATGATGTCTGTCACCGAACGCATCCGACAAAGCCTGCTGGCTCTCCATATGGCACGCGCCCTCGAAACGCTTGATCACACGCTGGGCAGGCTGGAAAAGGGCGAGATCAGCGCCATCGAGGCCATCGACGATCTGCTGGCCGAAGAACTGAACCTGCGCGAGGGACGGCGCATCAGCGTAGCACTGCGCACCGCCCGCCTCATGCCGATCAAAACTATCGAGAGCTTCGACTTCTCGTTCCAGCCTTCACTCGACAGGCATCGCATCACCGCGCTGGCCCAGCTCGAGTTCATCAATCGGGCCGAGGTGTTGCATTTTCTGGGCCCGCCAGGCACCGGAAAATCCCATCTGGCCACAGCCATCGGCGTGGCCGCCGTCAGGGCCGGACGCAGCGTCTATCGCTGCTCTCTGGCAGAACTGCTCGAGGCGCTCACCAGAGCCGAACGCGAGGGGCGTCTGGCCGAGAAAATTCGCTTCTACACGCGGGCTTCGCTGCTGATCGTCGATGAAATTGGCTACCTGCCAATCACGCCAGGTGGTGCCAACCTCTTCTTCCAGCTGGTCAATGCCCGCTACGAAAAGGGAGCGATGATCCTGACCTCCAATCGCGGTTTTGCCGAGTGGGGCGAGGTCTTCGGCGACCCGGTCGTCGCCACCGCGCTGCTCGACCGGCTACTTCACCATGCTGTCGTCGTCCACATCGAAGGTGCCAGCTATCGCCTGCGCCAGCATGCCGATCTGATCCCCGAGCATACACGGGCCCACGCCAATCTGATGCCACCGGCAGCGCCAAAGCGCCGCGGTAGGCCCCCAAAGCATGGAGCTATCGATCACCTCAATGGCTGATCACCATATCCGTGCTGGGGAATTTTCCGACAGCACATGTGGGGAATTTTGAAACAGCATTTACA
>NZ_BANF01000078.1 GCF_000964425.1 Komagataeibacter intermedius TF2
TGGCACATTGATGCCGCATGGAGGCCGTCCACCCCATCTTGAACCGCCAGATTGACGACCTGAAGGGCATACGCCGGGGGCAGGTCGACCTGCTTGCGCCAGAAGCCCTGTCGCGCGCCTTCCTGCCCGAACTGGTCAGCCGCATGAAGGACAGCCATCCCGGTGTCGTGCTGAACGTGAACATCCGTGACAACAGGCAGATCCACCGGACCCTGCTGTCGGGCGAAGGGGACCTTGCCCTCGTGCTGGACCCTGAGGAGATGCGCGACCTTGTGGTGATCCGCCGCATGTCCTTTCCGCTGGGCTTTGTCTGCCGGCCCGACCATGCGCTGGCGCGGCACGCCGCGGTCCGGCTGGCGCAATGCGCCGACTACCCCATGGTTGTCCCCGAACAGCCGCTGGCGCTGTCATCCGTATTCGAACGCCTGCTGGAAAGGGGGCGCATTATCCCCAGCATCGCGGCCCGGGCGAATAATGTGCAGATGATCATCTCACTCGCCATGACGGGCATCGGCATCTGTTTTTTAAGCTATCTGGACGTGATGTCCGAAGTGATGCGGGGGGATCTGGCCTTCGTGCCACTGGTGGGGGCCAACGTGCCGCATCTGACGCTGGCGCTGGTGCATGACCGCACGCGTCAGCTTTCACGCATTACCCATCTGGTCGAGACCAGTGTTGAAGATATCATGTCCCGGCACGTTGTCTGAACCCAAAGACTGTTCCCGCGCAGCCTGCCAGTGCATGACGCCAGGTTGCACCGCGGGCGCGCCGCCCGCCCCCTCGATCCCGTACCGGGCATCATGCAGTGTCCATGAAAATGGGGATCCCCCGGTGAAACAGAGCAGGGAACGGATGCGAAAGATTTCTTTGGTGGCGGCCGGGGCAATCCTGTGCACGATGCCTGTCATGGCTGATACCATTCCCGCCTGGGCCGCCACACCGTCCGCCACCGTGCAGGCAGACAGCCCGGCCGGTCAGACACGGGCGGCCACGACTGCCGCCCGGTCCTTTCTAGCCACCTTTGATTCCGCCAGCCGGGCAAAAGTGCAGTTTCCATTTGTGATACAGAAAACAGGCACGCTGGCCCGTTTCCGGCGCAGCGCCCCGGACCAGCCTGTCCAGCCGGTTACGGATGCGCAGGCCGCGGCCCCCGCGGCACGCGGACCGGGCATGGGACCACCCGGCGGGTTCATTGGCGAACGCTATGGCACGTCGGTCTGGTCCAATTTTCCGGTCAGCGACGTACCACGCCCGGGCCTGCAACTTGGCCAGATGACCGCCGGCCAGCGTGCTGCCGCGCTGCACCTGCTGCAGACGCTCCTCAGTGCGAAAGGGTACCAGAAGGTCATGGACATCATGGGGGGCGATCAGGCGCTGGCTGACAGTGGCACGCCGTTCGCGTCAGGGCGGGCCGTCTATACCATGGCGGTTTTTGGTGAACCGGAGGATACGAAGCCGTGGATGGTGCAGTTCGGTGGCCATCATCTGGGGCTCAATATCGTTATCGATGGCACGCACGGCGTCATGACCCCTACCCTGACCGGGGCACAGCCTGCGATGTACCAGGCAGACGGCAGGACGGTGCGCGTTCTGGCGGGCGAAAACGACCGTGCCTTCGCCCTGCTTGACAGCCTTGATGCAGACCAGCGCAGACAGGCCATCCTGCCTTACCGGGTCGAGGATCTGGTGCAGGGACCGGGACATGATGGCGAAACCCTCATTCCCGAAGGCATAAAGGGATCCGCCCTGACGGCAACGCAGAAAGACCTGTTGATGGATGTCATCGGGGAATGGGCCGGGATCATAAACGATGCCTATGCCGCCCCGCGCCTGAAGGAAATCAGGACCGACCTGGACAGCACATGGTTTGCATGGAGCGGTCCCACCACCCATGCGCCGGGACATAATGGCGCATCCTATTACCGTATTCAGGGGCCACGGCTGCTGATCGAATTTTCACCGCAGGGCGTAGGCGACGACCCGACCATGCATGTCCATACCGTCTACCGTGATCCTACCGACAGTTATGGCAGCCGGTACACCATGCCATGAAATATGGCAGACCCCTGCTTCCTGCGGCCGCCGCGCTGCTGGTCGCCAATACTCCGGCCCACGCGCACCGGCTGGATGAATACCTGCAGGCCACAGTGATTGATGTCACGCGGCAGCATGTGGCCATTACGGTGGACCTGACACCCGGCGTCGATGTCGCCCCCGGTGTCATTCGCGCAATTGACCGCAATGGGGATGGCGTCCTGTCACCACAGGAACGGCAGGCCTATGCCACGCATGTTGCACAGGGGCTGTCGCTTTCGCTTGATGGCACACCCCTTCCACTGGCATCCGTCGCCACTGCGTTTCCGCCTGTTGCAGCCATGCGGGCGGGAAATGGAACCATCCGGCTACGCGCTGGCGCAACGCTCACCCTGACACCCGGCGCCCATAGGCTGGCTTACACAAATCTGGGCACGGCTCCGGACACTGTGTATCTGGTCAACGCCCTGCTGCCCCGTGATCCGACCATACATGTACAGCGCCAGCAGCGCACGGCCAGTCAGGCATCCTACGAACTGGACTTCACCGTAACGCCGCCACCGACTGATTCAAAATAATACGTTGATAAAGTATATCTGCGGGCACCTGCTTTTTACGGCGGAGACCGCACCCTGCCCCGAAGACGACGGCCACCGGCCGTCCAGAAAAACAGGCCGCGCCGGGGTTCATGGAAACCCTGCATGCGGCCTGCCTGATCATCTGTATGGATAATCAGAATGCAGTGGAGATGGTTCCTGTCATGCTGAATCGTGGTTCAACATAAAACTGCGCCCCTGTCGAACCTGCAATGCTCTGCCCGTTCAGCAGTGTCACGGCATGATAGTTATCTGCCACGCCAGTCGTGCCCGTACGGACCATGGAACCGGTCAGATTCGTAAAGTTCAGCCGGAACGTGGGAGATTTCGCCACCAGGAAGGGCGAGAACCGATAGCCCAGCGAGATGGTATCCGTGACATAGCCCGGGATCCTTTCATCCCCAACCAGTGTTACGGACTGCGGGCCGGTATAATGCACGGTGGCATTGGCAAAGAAATGCCTGTTGTCGTAAGTCAGACCGAAATTGGCCATGACATGCGGCGCCATGATCGCCTCCCTGCCCCTGGTCGGCAGGTAGGAATTACCATACTGGACATTCGAATCCTGACGCGCATTGAGGTATTCAAACGAAACATAGGGGCTGAAATGATGGAACGGATGCGTGGACAGCATGATGTCGAAACCACGCGCCGTCTGGTTGCCCGCATTGACGGTGCTGTACGAATTGTTCGCGTTATAGACACTCAGAAGACGGTTTGTAATCGCGTAGTTGAATAGCGACAGGTCAAAGATGATGTAGCGGTTATTGTAACGGTACCCCAGTTCTTCCTTGATCGTGTACTGATTACGGGGGAGCGACGTGTTTTCCGTCAGGTTACTGGGATCAGGCGCGCGGAAATCCCCCTGCGCATTGACGTAAATCTGGTGATGGCGGTTAAAGGTGTATGACGTTGAAAAACGTGGCAGGGGCACGACGGAATTCGACCCCATGGTCTGGTGCGTCAGGTAATTGTCGAACCAGTAGTTCATCATGGCGAATTTGAAACCGGCGGACACGACCAGTCGGTCCTGAAAGTATTTTGCCGTATCCTGAATGAACAGCGCGTGGATCTGGTCGCCTGTCTGCTGGTTGGATGAATAATCACGCTGACCGTTCTGGAAGTAGGCAGTCGACAGGTCATCGGGATTATTGGAGAAACCGTTCTGGTTCACCGCACTGTTCGGGCCCCACTGTCGGCTTTGCGTATAGCCATACCAGTATCCGAACGTCATCTGGTTATGACGTGAAATATCGTAGGTCAGCTTGATCGTCGCCCCGGTGGTGGGCGTACGCTGGTCATAGTAATTGACCGAAAGCTGCGAGGGCGACACCGCATTGCCATTGGCATAGGTCAGTCCGGACCCGGCTTCACCGCTGACAGATGAACTCCATCCACGCCCGTAGGCAAAATAGGGCACCAGGTCAAAGTGCAGCCGGTTTGTCAGACGCAGGTGCACGGGCAGGGTCATGAACAGTTCATTCCACGGCCCTTCCTGATGATTGCCCCAGAAGTTCGGGCTGTTCGGATCACTGCTGGCGCCCCACGTGCCCGTTCCGTGCTTCTTGGCATAAAACTGCTCGGCCGTAGGATAGTTGTAGATTCCGTACCGTTCCTGATTCCACGACAGGAAGAACTTTATGTAAGAATCCGTCCCGATATCCTTCTGCATGCCAAAGTCGATATGCTTCTTGTCCGATGCGCCCGCACCGATCCAGTTATCGGCATGGGTATGCGAAAACGAAAAGAACGAGCGCAGGCCGGTCCTGCCAATATCACCGCTTTCCAGCCGGATAAACTGCCGGGACATATCATTGGTGCCATATGAAAAATCCGTCAGCCCGCCGAATTTGTGGCTGGGTGTATGCGTCACGACATTCATGACCCCCAGCGCTGCCGACGTAACGGGCTGGTCAATGGCGGATGTTCCTGGCGTGACTTCGATACGGTCCATGTTTTCCGTATCAATGTCTTCCTGAAGGTATTCGGTGCCGGAGGTCACGACCGCGCCATCGACCAGCAGCGCCATATCCCCGTCGTTCAGGCTGCGGCTTTCAATCGAACCGCCCGTCATGCCCGAAGTATCCTGCGTCGATACGTTCAGGCTTGGCAGATTCTTGACCATGTCCAGCGCCGTTCCGGCCGGGCTGCGCATATCCATGAACTGCCGTGTCACGGTCTGGATACTGTGCGGGGCCCTTTCCTGCCGCATCATGCCGCCGCCGCCTGACCGACCGGAACTGACCTGCAGGATTTCCGGGGCCGACGTGGCCTGCACCGCATTCGTACCCTGTGCCGCCTTGCCCGATGGCGCCGCATGGGATGTGGCGGAGGCCGCGTGACGGGTTCTGGTGGTCCCGTTTGCACTACTGGCTGCCTGTGCGTGTGAAACAGTAACGAACCCGGTGGTACCGAGAAGAAATGTTGTTAATAACCAGCGTTTGCCGTGAAGCATCGCACCTGCAACCATATCGGATCCCCCGTAAACGATCACATGCTTTACCCGACAGGCAGCACAGTCAGGGCAAGACAACATGAATGGGAAACGCTTGCCATGATTCGGAATACCGAGTCCATCCTGTTGTTGGCCATCAGAAACAATAAATGTGCCGTTCATTCTGCTGAAAACGGGTAAAAACAGGACTTTTTATTGCATGAAAGGTCCTCTGGTGTGGCCACGACCCAGACCAAAAACAACCGCTTATCATTGCGTTACGTTAACATATGGCAAACGTTGGCATTCGCAGTTTCCCGACCCACAGACGCATTCGTCCATTGCCTCCCGAACCGATATTTCCAGCGCAGGTGTTGCAGATTGATGACAGTCCCGACGCGCCTACCGGAACGGATGCTCCCTCCCCGTCCCCTTCCGACAACCGGGAGGACGCCGGGAGATCAAAAACCACCCCTGATTTGCCGCACACCGACGCAACATCCGCATTCAGGCACTCGACCTGCGCACATCGACACAATATCCTGGGATTGCAGGACATCGGGCGTGGACCCGACCAGCACCAGAAACGACACACCACGTGCGTGGACGGCGGAAAAAAACGAGGAGACACCAGACAGGTGACCAAGCGCGTAACCCTGGCCGACCTGGCGGAACAGACCGGTCTGAATATTTCCACCATCAGCCGCGCCCTCTCCCGGCCAGACCGGGTGAGTAACGAGACACGGCGACTGGTCGAAAAGGTCGCCGCCCAACTGGGTTACGAAACAAATGTTGCCGCCCGGAACCTGAGCCGCGGCACATCGGATACCATCCTCGTCCTCGCCTCCAGCTTCTCGGGACAGGCGATTTCGCCGGTCTTTACCCAGACCCTGCTGGGCGTGTGCGAGGAAGCGAAGGCGCTGGGCCTGAATGTCATGCTGCGGCAGTATCTGGGCCAGTCCATTTCAGCCAGCGACGTGATGCGCTACCTGCAGGCAGGCGTGGCGGACAGCGTATTACTGGTGGCAAGCGAGCAGTGGGAGCCGCCCGTGGGCAGGCCCTCCGACCGGGGCATGCTGCCGGTCGTCAGTATCTTCAAGGACCTGACATCTGCCGGACTGGCCAGCGTCATGACGCAGGAAGTGGATGGGTACGTCGCGATCGTCGACCATCTGGTCGAACGTGGGCACCGCCATTTCGCCTTCGTTTCCGGGCCACAGGGAATCGGGCATGAACATATCCGCTACAATGCCGTCAAAAACCGGCTGTCCATGCTGGGACTGGGGCAGAAACTGATCCGGCTGGAAGGCGGCCCGTTCGACATGCCGTCCGGCGCAAAGGCGGCACAGACCTTCCTTGCCCTGAAAAACCGCCCCACTGCCGTGATCTGCTGCAGCGACGCGCAGGCGCTGGGCTTCCTGCACACGATTCTGGAAAGCGGCCTGCGCGTGCCGGACGATGTCGCCATCGCAGGCTATGACGGCATGGATTACACCGCCTTTACCAGCCCGGCCCTGACCACCGTGATCCAGCCCATGCTGGAAATCGGCCGCGTCGCGGTGCAGGTACTGGCCGACATCCGCAATGGCCGGATCACGAGCCCCCGCCTCGTCGCCCTTGCGCCAACCTTTGTCATACGGCAATCGACCTGAATCGTTTCGGCAAGCGTTTGCATTTCCATTGCATTCCTGTATGTAGGTTCTGAGACCATATCTGCGGCAGTTTCATTTCGTTTAATACATACCTCCGCCGCATGTTGTCTTGATAAGGGAGCACATGCAGGTGAAAATCGGAACAGATCTGATTACTTTCTACAACCCTGCGTTCTGGGGTGTCAGCACGGAACCGGAGGTCGCCACTGTCGCCGCGGCGGATGGCCGCGCATTCTGGACCCGGATACTCGACAGCCTGCACGACGCAGGCATCACGGGCCTTGAACTAACTTTCCCGCCATTTGATCAGGCTGGCGCCGTGGCGGCGTTCGGGTCCGAAGCGGGCCTGGCCCATGAACTGAAAACCCGCAACCTGGAAATCTGGTCGAACTTTTTCCCGGCCCTGGACCGTATTCCCGTTCATGAATACGCCAGCGCCGAACCGCAGATTCTGGCACAGGTCGATGCGGCGGCGCGCTTCCTTGTGGCAATGGGGGGCAAGGTGCTGGTTGCGGGACTGCCCTGCCGTGCCACTTTCCTGTCTGATCCGCCCACATTCGTGGACCTTGCCTTTGCCACCCCCATCGCCAGCCTGCTTAACCGCATGGGGTTCGCAGCCGCCCGCCATGGCATTACGCTGGCAATCCATACGGAAGCCCACACCGTCGCCTGCGCCCCGCGCGATGTGGACCTGTTCATGCTGCTGACCGATCCGCGTTATGTGTCGCTGTGCCCCGACCCTGCGCACATCATCCTTGAAGGGGGCAACCCGACGGATGTGCTGACCCGGCATGTCGCGCGCGTGGTAGCGATGCACTGGAAGGACGCAACCCGCGCCATGCCGGTCGATACCCCGATCGGACAGGACATCCATACCCGGCACCGGGCCTATTTCTGTGAACTGGGCAACGGGCAGGCCAATTTTGCCCAGCTGGCGGCCCTGCTTGCACGCGCGCCGCTGAGGTGCGGCCCCATTATGGAACTTGATTCCTGCCCCCGGCCGGTACCGGCGCTGCAGCGGGGCATCACGTTCATCAACCATCTGGTCGGGGACCGTGCACCATGAAGGGCCCCGGCATCTTTGCCGCCCAGTTCATCGGGCCCGAGGCCCCTTTCAACACCCTGCCCGGTCTGGCGCGGTGGGCGGCCGGGCTTGGATACAGGGCGCTCCAGCTTCCCACGCATCTCGACCATATCCTCGACCTTGAACAGGCAGCGTCCAGTCAGGATTACTGCGACGGGATACGGGGCATGCTGGCGGAACATGGTCTCGTCATCTCGGAACTGTCCACCCATATCCAGGGCCAATGCGTCGCGGTCCATCCGGCCTATGACATGCAGTTCGACCGCTTTGCCCCCCCATCCGTACAGGGTAACCCCACGGCGCGTACGCAGTGGGCCATTTCCCAGCTGGGACTTGCCGCGCGGGCTTCGGCACGGCTGGGGCTGAAGGCGCATGCCACCTTTTCCGGCGCGCTGGCATGGCCGTATCTTTACCCGTGGCCTCCACGTGATGGGGGCCTGATCGACCTTGCCTTTTCCACGCTGGCGGCACGCTGGCGGCCGATCGTGGATGCATTTGATGAAGCCGGTGTCGACCTGTGCTTTGAACTGCACCCCGGCGAGGACCTGCATGACGGCACCAGCTTCGAACGCTTTGCTTCCCTGCTGGACAACGCCCCGCGTTGCGCGATCCTGTACGATCCCAGCCATATGCTGCTTCAGCAGATGGATTACCTTGCCTTCATTGACCTTTACCATGACAGGATTGGCGCATTTCATGTAAAGGACGCCGAGTTCCACCCAACCGGCAGGCAGGGCGTGTATGGCGGCTTTGCCGACTGGCGCGACAGGGCGGGACGGTTCCGTTCCCCCGGTGACGGACAGATCGACTTCGGCGGCATTTTTTCCCGCCTGACACAATATGGATATGACGGCTGGGCAGTCCTGGAATGGGAATGCTGTCTCAAGACCGCGGCACAGGGCGCGCGTGAAGGCGCGCCCTTCATACAGCGCCACATGATCGAAATGACCACGCAGTCCTTTGACGACTTTGCCGCAAGCCCGCTGTCGGATGACGAACGGCGGCGCTGCCTTGGCCTGTAGGTTTCAGGAGAACGACATGAACATATGGCCCGTCGGCATGATCGGCGGTGCGCCCGGCTCCTTCATGGGGGACGTGCACCGTCGCGCGCTGGCCCTGACCGGACGCTTCTCTCTGGTCGCGGGGTGCCTGTCGCGGCATGCAGGCACGGCACAGAAGGCAGGGCAGGCGCTGGGGCTGGATCCGGCGCGCACGTATACCGACTGGACACAGATGGCGCGCGCCGAAGCCGCCCGACCGGACGGCATCGCCCTTGCCATCATCGTGACCCCCAACGACATGCACCTGCCTGTCGCCACGGCCTTTCTGGACGCAGGCATCCCGGTACTGTGCGAAAAGCCGCTTGCGCTGACACTGGACCAGGCCCGGCATTTTACCGAACGTTTCATCACGAAAGGCCACGATATGGTCGTGGCCTATACCTATAGCGGTTACGCCATGGTGCGTGAGGCACGTCGGCTGGTACAGGATGGCCTGCTTGGCACGATCAGGAATATTCAGGTTGAATACCTGCAGGACTGGCTGGGTGATGCCGATAGCGACGGCGGCTGGCGGCTTGACCCGCGGACCGGGGGGGCGGGCGGCTGTCTGGGCGATATCGGGACACATGCCTTCCATCTGGCGGAGTTCGTATCCGGCCTGCGGTGCGAGGTGCTCTCGGCCCGGGTATCGCGCCTTGTTCCCCGTCACGCCGTGCCGGATGATGCACAGATACAGCTCCGCTTTTCCGACAATGCGGTTGGCAGCCTGTGGGTCAGTCAGGTCGCAACCGGGTGTGGCAATGCGCTGCGGCTGCGCCTGTTTGGGGAAAAAGCCGGACTGGAATGGAATCAGGAACAGCCGGACACCCTGATCGTATCCACGGCGGATGGCCGCACGATCCATGTCGCGCGTGGCGGGAGCGCGGTCGGGACCGCTGCCCTCCTGCCGCGCGGCCATCCCGAAGGCTATCTGGAAGCCTTCGCCCGGCTGTATGCCGATACGGCGTGCCTGCTGGACGGTCATGATGCCCCGCTGCTGCCCCGTCTGGCGGATGGGGTGCGGGGGCAGGAGTTTATCGAAGCCGCACTGACGTCGGGCGCACAATACGGCGCATGGATTTCCGTGCGGGCATAGCCCCACGACCACGACTTATTTTTTTTGTACCATCAGGAACGGAATATGACCGGAACAGGATATGATGTCATTGTCGTGGGATCTGGCGCCGCCGGCGGTTTTGCGGCAAAGGAACTGACGGAACAGGGGCTGTCCGTGCTGGTGATCGAAGCCGGGCGCACACTTTCGGACAGCGACATCAAACCGCCCGCGAACAAAAGCAGCGGCGACAACGTACAGCTTTTTCCCCGTATCAGGGCCACGCTGTCGGGCCAGCACATCCAGTCCCGCGTGGCGTTCTTCAGCGAGACGCTGAAGCATCTTTTCGTCAACGACCGGCAGCATGGCTACACCACACCGAAGGATGCCCCTTTCCTGTGGATACGGGGGCGACAGGCGGGTGGTCGGCTGCATGCGTTCGGGCGGGTGCTGTTCCGATGGTCCGATTACGACTTCAAGGGCGCGGACAGGGGGGACGGGGGCGTGGACTGGCCCCTGTCCTATGCCGATCTTGCGCCGTGGTATGACCGGGTGGAAACGTTCCTTGGCATCCATGGTACCCGCGACGGCATAGAAACCGCGCCTGATGGCGTCATGGCCCAGCCCACCCCGCTGACACCGGAAGAACGCAGCTTCCGCAACGCGGTGGAGGCACGCTGGCCGAACCGGCATGTGGTGCCCTGGCGGTTCAATCCGCATAACGGCGGCCCGATGCCCAGTTCCCTCAAGGCGGCGATGGCAACAGGCAGGCTGACGATACGCCCGGATGCCGTGGCGCGTGAGGTCTTGACCGACCCCGCATCGGGACGCGCAACCGGCGTATGCTATGTTGAGCGCCAGACGGGAAAAGTGTGCGTCTCCCACGCAAAAGCGGTGGTTGTCTGTGCCTCGCCCATAGAAAGTGTCCGCCTGCTGCTGAACTCCCGCAGTCGTCTGCATCCCGACGGTCTGGGCAACAGTTCGGGCACGCTGGGTCATTACTTCATGGACCAGTGCCCGAGCCTTATGTTTGGCCGCTGGCCCGCCAGCAGCCGGGAAGGCGAGGATGCGCCCCTGCCCGTCCATACACTGTTTGGCACCACGGGCGGCCTGTACATTCCCCGTTACGAAAACGCCTGCGGGGCACATGATCCCGCCTTCACGCGTGGTTATACGTTCCAGGGGGCCATAGGCCGCCATGCATCGCCGCGGGGGGCTGACGTGCCGGTTACGATCATGGGTTTCGGGGAAATGCTGCCGTACCGCACCAACGCCATTACCCTGGACCCGCGCCGACGTGACAGGTGGGGTGTGCCCCTGCCCCATATCCGCTGCGTGCCCCATGCCAATGAACGCGCCATGCTGCGCAAGCAGATCCGCGATTGCGCGGACATGATCGAGACGCGCGGCGGTCATGTTGACTTCTGGGCTTCTCCCCTTGGCCTGGGCGAAGGTGACGCGGGACTTTATCCTGACAAGCCTTTTCCCATACGCTGGTTCATACGCAAGATGTTTCCAAAAAGCATGACCATGGGGGCCGCCATTCATGAAAGTGGCGGGGCGCGGATGGGGAATGATCCCGCGACATCCGTGCTCAATCCCTTCTGCCAGTCATGGGACGTGCCCAACCTGTTTATCACGGATGCGTCCAGCTTTCCCACCGGTGGCGCGCTGGGCACGACACTGACCGTCATGGCGATCAGCATGCGGGCCTGCCACCATCTGGCCGAAGAACTTCGGGCCGGTCGCCTGTAACCGTTCATTCCTCAGCCGGGAGACCAGTCATGTCATCCATAACCAGTGAAGTCTCCCTGCGTGAAAAGGTCGCTTATGGATGTGGCGACCTGTCTTCCAACCTGATGTGGGGCATGACGTCATCGTACCTCATGTTCTACTACACGGACATATATGGGCTGTCCGTTGTCGCCGTTGGGTGGATCCTGCTGGTGGCGCGGGTGTTTGACGCCTTCTGTGATCCCGCCATCGGGTATGTCATCGATCGCCAGGGCGGACAGATTGTCCCGCGCCTGATCCGGTCGCTGGCACTGCCGTTCGGAGTGGCCGGGTGCGTGTGCTTCGTCTCCCTGCCACTGTCCCCGAATGGGAAAATACTGTGGGCGCTGCTGACATATATCGCGCTGGGCGCCATCTATTCCTGCATCAATACGCCCTATGGCGCGCTGGGCACGATGATCACCCGACAGGCGCATGACCGGGTTGGCCTGAACGCCTTCAGGATGATGGGCTGTCAGGGAGGACAGTTCATTGTATCGCTGTTCACGATCCCGGCCATCACGTGGCTTGGTGGTGGAAGCAGCATGGTGCAGCGCCAGCATGGCATGGCGCTGTATGCGTTGTGCCTTGCGACTGCCGCGACCATTCTGTGGCGATATGTCGGGCGGGTCTGCATTACACGTTATCCACCCCCACCTGCCCGCCATTCCCCTGTGGTCCTGCTGCGCACGCTGGCGCAGAACCGGTGCTGGTGGCTGTGCAATGGTCTGGTGTTCCTGCAGTTTGCCGGGCTGGCCGCGCTTTATGGTTTTGCCCTGTACTATGCCCGCATCATTCTGGGGGGAACGGACGAAATGGGCGGCGTCCTGCTGACCACCGCCACCATAATGGGATTTGCCGGCGCCATCATATGTCCCCATATCGTGCATCGTCTGGGCGTGATCGGAAGCGCCGCCGTGTGCGGGGGCGTTCAGGTCATGGCATATCTGCTGCTGGTGCTGGCAGGGGGCTGTGTCCCGTTTTCCTTTGCGGCTTTCGCCATACTGACACTGGCGCAGGGCATCACATCCCCGCTGTATTATGTGCTTCTGGCACATGGCATAGACGTCGGCAGGATGGCGTCGCCCGTCAATACGGCGGGCATGGCCTATTCAATCAATACGCTGGTCACAAAACTGTCCATGGGGGTAACGGGGTTCGTGCTCGCCACCTTCCTTGCGCATGGTCATTATGCGGGTGATGTCCATACCTTCTCCCCTGCCCTGAAGCACTGGATCATGGCAGGCTTTGTCTGGCTTCCACTTGGTGCGGCGGCGCTGCAGCTTGTCCTTCTGGCCATGTGGCCACGTGGTGTCGCATCACCGGTCACCGAACTGAATCCATGACGGCCGGCGCCAGCCATCCCGATCATAGAAAACAGGAACCCGGAAGACACGACAGACCGGCCGGATGACCATTGCCTGAACACGGCATACGGAGCGGGGTGGCATCCGCCCCTCCCTTCAGGCGCCTGTGGTATCCAGGCAGCCGACAACGGTTCTGGCGTCCTCAAGCAGCCGTTCAAGGTCCAGTCCGGGAATGGCGCCATCCACGACAACCGGCCTGCCACCAACCAGGACATGGCGGACACTGGCGGCCCCCGACACGACCGGCGCGATCAGCGGATCATGCAGCCCCGCATGCCGTGGGGAATCAAGGCGGTGGACGACCAGATCGGCAATCCTGCCGACTTCCACGCTGCCCAGTTCCGGATACCCCAGTATCGACGCGCCTGATGACGTGGACCAGCGTATGACATCTTCCGCCGTTACGGCGTCAGCGCCCTGCACGGCACGATGGATCATCCACGCGCAGTGCATTTCGGCACCCATGTCACAGGCTTCGTTCGATGCGGCCCCATCCACGGCCAGGGACACCCGCCCCCCACATGCGTCCAGCGCGGGTGCTGGCGCAATCCCGGACCCCAGGCGACAGTTGCTCTGCGGACAGTGGGCCATGCCCGTGCCGGTTTGCGCCATGAGCGAAATCTCGCTCTTATCCATATGGACCAGATGGGCGAACCATACGTCAGGTCCGACCCAGTCATGTTCAGCGACAAACTGCAGTGGCCGCATGCCATAGGTTTCAAGGCAGAATTTCACATAGTTTGTCGTTTCGGACAGGTGGGAATGCAGGAAAATACCCATGCCGCGCGCGGCCGCGGCCATTTCACGCAGTTCGGTGGGCGTGGCGCCCCATGTTGGCGTATTGGGGGCCAGTACGATCCGTGTCGTGGATGTGGGGCCGGGATCATGGTAGCGCCGCACCAGGTCATCAACACGCCTGAGCATGACATCCAGCGGCTCGATTGGCGCGGGAATGATGTCATCCGTGTCGAACTTCCTTGCCCGCGTCGTCCCGCCACGCGCAAGGACGTAGCGCAGCCCCAGATTCCGCGCCGTATCAAACAGGACATCCGCCGGGCTGTAAGGGTATAATTCGGAAAAGAGATAATGATGGTCGGCGACGGTCGTGCATCCCGACAACAGCAGTTCCACCATGCCAACCCGGGCTGCGACACCCAGTGCCCGTTCGTCCATCCTGTTCCAGTAGGTATTGGGCACCAGCCGCAGCCAGGGTTCGAGTGGTTTGTTGATTGCCGTGGGGACCGCTTTCAGCATTGTCTGGAACAGGTGATGATGCGTGCTGACCAGCCCGGGGGTAATGACGCCGCCCCGTGCATCCAGCAGGGTCTCATCCGGTAAGGGCGACAGGTTCCCCATTTCCGCAATCCGGCCATTGCGTATCCGTATGCTGCCTGTGCTGCGCGCGGCATCCCCCCGCAGTCCTGTCAGAATACCGGTCGCGTTGTGAATCAGCATGTTCATGAGGGCATAATCCGAAGCGTATCGACATATGATGTCGTGAAAGCCGACTGCCAGTCGGCGGTTTCCGCCAGCAGTTTGTGTGCCACCATGAAGTCGCGCGTCGCCTTCCAGCGTTCGGTCGTCATGGTGCCAATACCCCGCGTAGCCGTATCGGGGGAGAGAAGCGCACCGGCCTTCTTCAGCGTTGCAATGCCAAAGGCGAGATGGTCCGGTGTCATGCGGGTGTTGGCCTTGAGGATAAGGTCATTGCCCGGTGCGGGATCGTCCATGTAATCGCGCCATCCCATGAGCGAGGCCCTGATGAACCCCCGGACAGTATCCTCCTGCCCGGCACTTTTCTGCCGTGTCGTGACGATGGGCGCGCCGTAGGGCGGGTATCCAAGACCGGCAAACGGAAAAAACCTTACGGGCACGTTATTGCGCTGCGCATCCCATACTTCGGACGAGGCATAGGCCTGCACGGCTGCGGCCGGATTCGCGAAAAAGGGCTGCAGGTTAAACGTGTACCGGGCGGCCTGCGCGTCATCAAAACCATATTTTTCCTTAAGCCATGGCCAGAACGTCACATGGGAACTGCTGGCGATCAGGATGGGGTGTCCGCGCAACTGGTCCAGTGACGTAATGTCATCATGCGTCATGAGTCCCTGCTGGTCATGCTGGAACGTGCTGGCAACCGCAACCAGCGGAATGCCGGAAGCGACCGCCGACAGGATCTGGAAATCATACCCGGTAATGAAATCGGCCTGACCGGCCAGCAGAAGCTGGGGTACGTTCATCTGGGGGCTGGCGGCCTCGATCCGTACATCCAGTCCTTCGGCAGCGTAATATCCTTTTGCCAGGGCTTCATAAAAGCCGCCGAATTCGGCCTGGGCATACCAGGAGGTGACAAGCCTTATGGGGGTAGCCGCCCGTGCGCGGCGGATTGATGGCATGGACAGCCCGGTTACGCCGCCGGCAAGGGCCTGCAGGACAGTCCTGCGGCGGATGCTCCGATGTATCATGGGCACGTTTCCCTGTTATCGCGAAACGGCAGTGTAAGACCGTGGACGGATACTTCTGAAGCATCTATTTTCGCGTCAAGCGCTGCCTTTTTGCGTGCGGAGTTTCTGTTTGGCGGCACGCGCACCGCACGCATACATCTGCCCAGCCAGCAGCGTGTTGCGTCATAATCCGGCCCTGGCAGGCGGGTGGAGGTTTCTGGATGCTGCATGCACGACTGCTTCACTACCTCGACGCGATCGCCCGGTACGGGTCCATGCGCAAGGCAGGGGAAAAACTGCATACGGCGTCTTCAGCCATCAACAGGCAGGTGCTGGCGCTTGAAGCCCGGCTGGGGACGCCAGTCTTTCACCGCCTGCCCCGTAAACTGGTCCTGACGCCTGCGGGCGAGGTGCTGTTGCAGCATGTGCGGCGCACGCTGCGGGACATGGAACAGACGCAAAAGCTTATTGACGATATCAAGGGGCTGCGGCGTGGCGACATCATGATCGGAATCATGAATGGTCCCGCCACCACCATCCTGCCCATTGTCATTTCGGACCTGCGGGAAAGCTGCAGTGGTATCCGCCTGCATATCCGGATCATACCCCAGAATGAAATTGTCCGGGATGTCGTGTCCGGCGAGGTCGATGTCGGGATCGGGTTCGACTTTTCACCAGATCCGAATGTCAATGTCTTCCATACATGGACGTGCCAGCTTGGGGTTGTGGTCAGCCCGGGACATGCACTGGCGCAAAGGAAATCGGTCAGTTTCATGGACTGCCTGGCATTTCCCATGATCATTGGCGATTCCGCCATGTCCATCCGGCCCCATCTGGATATACTGGCGGCGCGGACTGGCGTGGAACTCGATCCGGTCATCGAAACCAATTCGGTCGAAACGATGCGCAGGATTGTCGCAACCGGCCATGCAATGACGTTCCTGACATCACTCGATGTAATTGCGGAAACCAGGACGGGCGATCTGGTCTATGTTCCGCTGAAGGAAGTCGACATACAGTCCCAATCCCTGTCCATTATTACACCACACGACAGCCGGAACGCACTCAGCGCCATACTGCTTGAACGTTTCCGCACCGTCATAGATGACGTCCTGCATATACGGTAATGCTTCCTCCGATGCCGTGTCGTCATCTTGCTGGCAAGACGCACGGATAACGACAGTCGGTGCACGGGCTGGACCCGTAAAACGGCTGCCTGAAAAGCCAGGCCGGAAACATCAGGCAGTCATAAGGAAGTTTCTGGTGCCAGCTTTTTTCAGACAAGCCCAGGGGTGTCTGCGGATATCCGATACGTGCCAACATATGGTCGGTTGTCAGACATCCCGCCACAAGGACCGTCTGCCCGGTTCAACTCATGTACCAGCCACCATTCAGGTTGATCGTCTGTCCCGTGACATAACCATTGCGTATCGTGGCGACTGTCAGGTCCGCAACTTCATCTGCCGTACCAAATCTGCCAATCGGGATCATGTCAGGGCGGATGGCTGGATTATGGGCGATCATGTCGCTTTCAATCAATGCGGGCGCAATCGCATTGACCGTAATACCGTCATGCGCCAGAAGTTTTGCATAGGAATGCGTCAGCCCCAGCATTCCAGCCTTGGAGGCGGCATAATGGGGGCCAATCACGCCCCCGGTCTGCGCGGCAATGGATGACATGTTGATGATCCGCCCCCACCGGGCCTGACGCATGGGGGAAAGGACGGCCTGTGTCATCAGGAATGCTGACGTAAGATTGGTACGCAGCAGATCGTTCCAGTCCTGCAGGCCAGTCCGGTCCAGCGGCACCTTGCGGGAAATCCCGGCATTATTGATCAGGATCGCAACAGGGCCGAGGGCATCGGTCGTCCTGCGCACGAGGTCGGACACATCATTTTCATTCCCCACATCCGCACGAATGGCTATTGCGCGCGCAGCTGTGGTCTCGATCTGCCTGCAGACATCACGGGCGGCCGCTTCGTTCGTGTGATAGTTGACGGCTACATGCACACCAGCCCGTGCAAGGGCCAGCGCAACAGCCCGACCGATCCCACGTGAAGCGCCCGTTACGATCGCAACCCGGTTTGCAAGGGTATTGTCGGGCGGCGTCCGTATATCCGACATCATGCTGGTCTCCTGCGCCTGTGTTACATGTGGACCACTATACCCGCTATCCCGATCATGTCTAAACCGGGATGAATACTGTTCCCTGCGGGCAAAAATGGCGGGGTCTGCACGCCGTATCCCGGTTGCCCACGGACACAGGTCGCAATACCCGGCCACACTACCCGTGATCGGACGGCGGTCGTGCAAAAGCCCGACGGATGGCCGGATACAGGGCACGATAGCAGGCCAGACGGGTACGATACCCCTCCACCAGCGCGGGATCGGGATGGATGGTTGCCTCGCGCTGCGGTGGCAGGCAGACCGTGTCTACACTCTCCCCGGTCACGGCAATCCGTGCCAGGCGGGCGGCCCCGAACGCGCCATCCACCGCGCCATGCGCCAGGCGGTTCAGCGACAGGCCCGTAATGGTGGACAGGATGGACACCCACAGGAGGCTGCGCGAGCCACCACCGATGACATCAGCCTGCGTGATGTCGGAACCTGCCTGCGCCATTACGTCCACAACATCACGGAACGAAAATGCCACCCCTTCCAGCACCGCCTGCGTCATGTCTGCCCGCGTGGTATCATGCGACAGGCCAGCAAATGCCCCGCGTATGTCAGGATCGTCATGCGGCGTACGGTCGCCGGACAGGTAGGGCAGGAACATCACGGGCGATGGCCGGTCCACACGCGGCGGCAATTCCGCCAGCAGATCGGCCACCGGCAGGCCCGCCATCCGCGCCCACCACGCCAGCGAGGACGCAGCAGAAAGCGTCACCCCCATCTGGTGCCATGTGCGTGGCACGGTATGGCAGAAAGCATGCACGCCACCATCCGGATGCGGCCGGAAGCGGTCCGTGGTGACCCAGACCACGCCCGATGTGCCAAGTGACAGGAAGGATGAACCGGGACGGACCGCCCCCAGACCGACCGCGCCCGCCGCATTGTCGCCCGCGCTGCCTGCAATGACCGGGCGCGCCGTCATACCCCAGCGCCCCACCAGATCCTGATGCAGCATGCCCGCCCGCTGCGTGCCGTCCACCAGCGCGGGCATGGCCGCAGGCGAAAGCCCGGTTGCGGCAAGAGCGTCGGGACACCATCTGCGTTGTCCCACATCCAGCCATAACGAGCCGGAGGCATCGGACATATCCTCGATCATCTCGCCACACAGCCGATAGCGCAGCCATGCCTTGGGCAGCAGCACGTGGCGGGTTGCGCGAAAGATGTCCGGCTCGTGCCGTGCAACCCATATCAGTTTGGGGGCGGTGAAGCCGGGCATGGCAATGGTGCCGCAGACCTGTCGGCTACGGGGAAACCTGCGTTCGAATTCCACGCATTCCCGTGCCGCGCGCTCGTCATTCCATAATATGCATGGCCTGAGCACCGCACCATGCGCATCCAGCAACACCGCGCCATGCTGCTGTCCGGACAGGCCAATGCCGGTCACGGCGGCCATTTCCCCCCGATGGTCCGCCGCCAGCGCATCCATCGCCTGTATCAGCGCAGCCCACCAGTCCTGCGGCGCCTGTTCGCTCCATCCCGGATGGGGCGTACTGATGCGCAATGGCCGGGTGGATGTCGCCACCACCTGCTGCGCGTCATCCACCAGCACGGCCTTGAGGGCTGACGTGCCCAGATCAATCCCGACAAACATGATGCTTTCCCCGCCACCACGCGCGACAGGCGCGCGGTTATCCGGCCATAAGGTGTTTCAGGCCGTCCTGCCCCGCCACGATGACTTCTGATGTGCGGCCAATGAACAGGCCGCTTTCGATCACGCCCACAATGGCGCGGATTTTGCGTGCCAGCGCCACGGAATCCGCGATTTCCCCAAAATTGCAGTCCAGGATCAGATTGCCCCCATCGGTGCAGAAGGGCGTGCCGTGCTGGTCCAGCCGCAGGGTGGGACGTGCGCCCAGATCCCGCAGCCGGGTGGCTGTCAGTTCCCAGCCGAATGTCGTGACCTCCACCGGAACGGGCATGTGGTGGCCCAGCCGCCGCACCAGCTTGCTTTCATCCACCACCACCACGAAGCGGCGTGAGGCCGCGGCCACGATCTTTTCACGGAACAGCGCTCCGCCCCGCCCCTTGATCAGGTTGAGCGTGCCCATTTCCACCTCGTCCGCTCCGTCAATATCAAGGTCGATCTGCGGATGGCTGGCGAATGTCACCAGCTTTATGCCATGCGAGCGCGCCTGTTCAGCCGAGCGTTCGGATGTGGGAATGGCGGAAAAACGCAGCCCCTCCGCCCAGCGGCGGCCCAGTTCGTCAATCATGTAAGCCGATGTGGTGCCAGACCCCAGGCCCACCACCATCCCGTCCCTGACCATGGATGCGGCTTCTATCGCGGCAAGACGTTTCTGTTCTTCCCGCGGGTCACTGATCTGGAGTGTCATGTCCGGACTCCTGCTGTCCATCTGGCTGGCTGTCTCCACGGCGGTCATTGTCCCGCCGCCGCCCTGTCCATAAGCCAGATGAGTTCGCCTTCTGTCGT
>NZ_BANF01000077.1 GCF_000964425.1 Komagataeibacter intermedius TF2
GGATACAGGTCTGGAATGGCCTGTAGAGGCGGCTGTGCGCCAATTTCGGTCTTATCGGGTTGTTCATCGTCTGAGAGCAGCACAGCGGCAGAAAACAGGCTGTAGCGGATGCCATCGCGATTTCCGGACCAAGCTACCCGGTCATTAACGATGTAAGCACAGGCCGTGCCTGTGGGACCGATCTGTCGAACTTCGATCCAGTTGCCCTCTCGTAAAACGGACAAAGCCCTTTTGAGAGTATTCAAGCCGCAACCAGCCATTTTGGCCAATGTAGCTTGGGATGCGACGAGAGCATTATTGCGGCCCATTTGGGAGGTCATAAGCATCATAACAGCTGCTGCTCTAGGATTTGATACAGCTAATTTTGACCATCGTTCCATAGCCGCTCGTTCGACCTGAACCCAAGTTCCGTTGGGTGCTGTGGTTAATCCAACGTGTTTTGGCTTCATGGCCTACCCCTAGATCAAATCAGACGATTTTTCATCCAAATTTGGATGAAATTCATCCATTTCATAGCGAAAAATGTAGATGAATTCAATCCAAATTTGGACAAATTCCATCCAAACCTAGCCCATAGCTGGTGGGCTAGGGGTAGCCCATAGCTGGTGGGCTACCCCCCCCCATCACATCATTGATAAATAACAATTTTTTTTGTGATCTCTCTCTATGATCTTTGGGCCGTCCCCGAAGCCCACGGGAGCGGCGCAGCGAACGCCTTGCGTGAGCGGCAGCGGAGCCGCGCCGGTGGACCCTCGGGGGCGGATCAGAGGCTCAAAAAAGGGCGATTAATTCCGCTTTCGTATCGTTGTGCGACGCTTCAGCGACCGGGTGTGTCGATCAACCCTGACATGCTCACCGGCCTGAAGGCCGATGGTTCCGGTATGGGCATGCATTAAGCTGCCCTCCTGGTGCTTCCTGCTTCATTGGGCCGCCTGCACAGCAACGCTGCTGCCCTCCCCCTCTGCTATCTCTATTGCAAGGATTAATACTATGACGCTTGCGTCTATTTCTCCCGCCGATACTCGCGCAGCGATCACTGCGGGCGCAATCCTAGTCGACATCCGCAGTGCAGATGAATATGCGCGTGAGCATATTCCCGGCGCAATAAACGTGCCGCTCGATCGGATCGGTGATCTGCCACATAACGGTCGTCAAATCATATTCCACTGCAAGTCCGGGATGCGCACTACTGCCAATACCTTACAGCTCGAATCAGCAGCTGACGGAGTACCGGCCTGTATTCTCAAAGGAGGTATCGATGCGTGGCGGCAGGCAAGACTACCCACCGTCGTCGATCGCTCACAACCGCTGGAAATCATGCGACAGGTGCAGATCACAGCCGGTACGATAGTGCTAACCGGCGTGCTGCTTGGTTTAATTGTTTCGCCCGTATTCTTCGGAATATCGGCGTTTGTCGGTGTAGGACTAATGTTCGCTGGCGTAACAGGATGGTGCGGCATGGCCAATCTTCTGCGCGTCATGCCTTGGAACCGGCGTTCAAAAGGCTGATGGTTACTATTCTGCTCACCCGTTTTTGGACTGTCTCGATATCTGGAACGACGTCTAAATTATAGGGGAAGGGTCACACTGCTCCGGCGCCTTCGGCGGGCTACGCCGCTCCCGCTCCGCGCTCGCCCGGAGCCTGCAAGGCCAGCGAAACCGGGGAAGGGCAAAATGGCTCAGGAAGCGACGAACGGGGCGATTCCGGTTGCACTTGGTGCGAGGCCAGCGGCAAGCTGGCTATGGGCGTAGTCACCTGTGGCGAGGGGAAGGGCCGGGTTGTGGTAAGTCCGGCCCTTCCTGCGTCTGTAGCTAGGAACTCCCAGTTAGAGACCGCAGGATGGCCATACAGGGCACTCAGACGAGTTTCCGATACCCAATACCGGACAAGATCCGGAAGCCATCATACGGCCTTCTGACGGCCTTATAGCGGGTGATCGCAAGAGGCGATCACCTGTTCTCCTGTCGCGATCAGGTGGGGCATGGTGCCGTCCCATGTGGGGGTTTCTCGCGGCCTGGCCGGAAAGGGCGGCACTCTGGCGGCAATTTTCGCAGTGCCACCATGCCGCGCCCTAACCCCATGTGCAGACATCGGAATCCTGAAAACCAAGGTCACAGAGTGCCGGTTTCTTTAATCTTGCCCTCACTTTTCCGCCTTCTCCCACCCCGGAACATAGACAAAATCGACGATTTGTATTACACTGAAATACAGTGTTGGGAGGGTATGTCATGGCTGTCAGTCGCATGGTCCAGGCCCGAGTGCCGGGCGAGATTCAGGAAGCCGCGAACCAGGTCATTCACGCGGCCGGGCTGACGGTGAGTGATGTGGTTCGCGTGCTGATGACGCGGATTGCCCAGGACAAGGTGATTCCGGCCGCGCTGTTTCAGCCTAATGCGGAGACGTTGGCGGCGTTTGCCGAGGTCGAGCGTGGGGATCTGACGCGCTTCAGGTCTGTTGATGCGTTGTTCGAAGATCTCCATGCGGACGATTGAGCGCACGACGGCCTTCAAGCGTGATTTCAAACGGGTGGCGAAGGGGCCGCATCGGGCTGCCTTGGACACCGATCTGCGGCGAATTATCGAGCTTCTGGTGGTCGATGCGGCATTGGAAATCCGGCATCGCGACCATGCCCTGACAGGCAACTGGAAGGACTATCGGGACTGCCATGTGAAGCCCGATCTGGTGCTGATCTATCGCCTCATTGAGGCCGATCGCCTGGTTCTGGTGCGACTGGGCTCCCATTCGGAACTCGACCTCTAGCCTTCAAGGGAAGAACAGGCGGCTCAATCCCGGCGCATCAAGGAGTGCGCGCTTATACGTTGCCCTTCGGACAACGTGCGCGTGGTGTCGGGCGATCTATTTTTCGGTGGCCGGCAAGTCTGGTTCCATGCCGTCGAAAGAAGGCTGAGATGGTGGTGGTAAGCCGGGGCCGGTAGGTAGCTGCTTCTCTCCCGGATACAGGTCTGGAATGGCCTGTAGAGGCGGCTGTGCGCCAAT
>NZ_BANF01000076.1 GCF_000964425.1 Komagataeibacter intermedius TF2
ATGGGTGGATTTGGCGCCATCATGATCGCGCTGCGTAATCCTGGCCGCTATCGTTCTGTGTCAGCCTTTTCACCCATTGTGGCACCAACGCAGGTACCATGGGGTGAAAAAGCATTCAGTGCTTATCTGGGGCCGGATCGTGCCAGTTGGGCAGCCTATGACCCGCTTGAACTTGTGCGGACAGCGAAGGAAAGACTGCCTGTTCTGATAGATCAGGGTCTGGCGGACCAGTTTCTGAAAGAACAGCTCAGGCCAGAACTGTTCCAGGAAGCCGCACAGAATGCAGGGCAGGAACTCATCCTGAATCTTCGTCCTGATTACGATCACAGCTATTATTTTGTAGCCAGTTTTATTGCAGATCATCTCAGATATTTCGTGAGTAAACTACGATGAATAGATTGTCTGTCTTTTGGGATCCGGAATTTTCTGGCTTTGAGTGGAGATGAAATCTGTTAGGGGCATCTTTCAAACTGTGAAATCAGCTGGCAGCTTGCCGTGTGGGCTTGAGCGTACCGTCGAAGAGCATGGACCTTTCGACGCGCCGGAGCATCGTAGGATATCTCAGATGTCATGGCGGAAAGGCGTTTTGAACTTCGATAACGAAACTCCGCAGTTTTGGGGTCATAGCAGGGCCGGCATTGTAAAGCAGATGCATCGGGCGACCAGGAACTCTCCACTGGGATAGAATGCGGACAAGGCGGCCAGAATCAAGTTCGGGCTTCAAGGCCTGTTCAGAACCCAATACTATGCCCTCTCCTGACAAGGTGAGGGCCAATAGAAAGCCCCAGTCGTTGGACGTCACAGTGCCAGAAACCATGACAGATCGTGTGCAGGTCTTTCGTATAAAGTGCCATGCTGTTCGTACAGAATTTGCAGAGTTTTCGTAGACAAGACACTGATGCCGGGCGAGTTCCTCAGGACTGTCCGGAGCGCCAAATTTTTCGAGATAGGCAGGCGCTGCGCAGACCGTGAGGGAATATGAGGCCAGAGGGCGACTGACGACCGTAAGATCGGGATCTGGCTCGCCAATACGAATGACAGCTTCATGGCCATCCAGCGTCGGATGAACCAGTTGATCCGTAAGGGATACTTGTAATCGTACCTTCGGGAATTTCTTCCGAAAATTATGTAGAAACATGGGGAACATGGTCCGCCCGAAGGTAACTGGTACGCTGACAGCAAGTGTACCACGTGGTTCGCCCAGCGTGTTGGCGGCAAGATTATCAGCACGCTCGACAGCCTTCAGGACGAGATGACATTGCTCGCAGTAAAGACTCCCTATTTCTGTGAGGCTCTGACGACGTGTCGTCCGATGGAGCAGGCGCGTGCCAAGATGACGCTCCAGAGCCTCTATATGTTTGGCCACCATCTGCGGCGATAAGGTCAGACGCTGAGCGGCCGCGGCAAAAGATCCCAGTTCCACAACCTTGATGAAAACCTTCATACTGGTCAAACGATCAAGCATTCATCATCCTCAGTTGTGACTGACATCTTCTATCGACAATTTATCTCTTAAAAAAGAGGAATATGTTGAGCCTGCTGATTGATCGGCAAGCATCTTCTCCGATGGAGCTCTTTAGAATGCCTATTTATCTTGTGCGAATGGATCATCCGGACGGCGACGGGTGGGGGCAGCATGTCGTGGCGCATGTGCTGTATCTCAAGCGCCTCATTCAGGAAGGTAGTCTTCTGGCTTCTGGTCCGCTGAAAGGCACCCCATTGCGGTCAGGTTTTCTGATCATGAAAGGTGCCAATCGGCAGGAGATTGAAGCGATGGTGGCTCGGGATCCGTTCTCGCCGGAAGGTTTGATCTGTGATCTTCGAATTGAAGAGTGGGATCCGCTGTTCGGTTGCCTGTCCAACCTATCGACCGGCAAACCGCCCGTGGAACTGCAATCTCTATTCCCATCCGAAGAACACTCATGATCTATGAAATGATTCGCTTTCGGACGGATGTTTTGGGAGTGCCAGCCCTCTCCCGTCTCCTGAAAGCACGGTTCTCGGATACCCTGAATCCTGTTGCGGGAAGCCTCACAGGGGTATGGCGAACGGAGATCGGTGAACTTGGAACGCTACTCCTGCTGCGTTCCTTTTCCTGTCAGGATGCCTTGCTTAAGGCGCGGCACAGAACACTGGAGTCCAGAACGCCCTTCGGTATCAAGATGAACGACGTTTTAATAGAAGCTGAGGCGTTTGAAGGCTTTCCGTTTCTTAAACCCCCGGAGTTTGGTGAATGTGGTGGACTCTATGAAATCCGAACTTACAGTTTAAAAGCTGGAGGGTTGGAACCGACCCTGAAAGCGTGGCAGAGTGCTCTGAAGCCTGCACAAGCCTATACCCGCCACCTGATCACCAACATGTTCGCGCTGGATGGTGCGTCACGCATCTGCCATATCTGGGCCTTCGACAGCTTTGAACAACGCAATATTCTGCGTCAGCAACATTACGTGGACGGACTTTGGCCGCCAAAAGGAGGGCCTGAGCAAATTATTCATGCCCAGTCCTGCCTTTGCTTACCGGAAACTTTCTCGCCATTACGGTGACGACGAAAAGCTCACAAATGTTCCCATGAATGACTGCTTTGCCAGCCTTGTCGCTTGATAACCGACATTCTGTTACCCCCCCATTTTTCCCATTCGTATTAGATCCGTATCAAACAGACTATAGTCATATTGGGACAGACCGGAGTCACGGTGTATCAAGGGTTGCATGGTGGTTTTTCCGGGAGGGTTCAAATGGGACAGCGTGCGGTCATCTATTGCCGGGTTTCCACGGCCGATCAGTCCTGCGCGCGCCAGAAGGACGAGCTGAAGCGGTTTGCTGAACGCGCGGGCTATGAAGTGCTGGACGTTTACATGGAGACCGGCTCTGGCGTCCGGGTGGATCGGGCCGAGCGTCGAAAGGTCATGGCATTGGCCCAGGCCCGTGAAATTGACGCCATTCTGGTGACGGAGCTGTCCCGCTGGGGGCGCTCGACCATTGATCTCATCTCCACGCTTCAGGAGCTGGAGAGCTATCGTGTTTCCCTGATCGCCATGACGGGGATGATGTTCGACCTGGCGACGCCACATGGGCGGATGCTGGCGACGGTTCTGGCCGGGATTGCGGAGTTCGAACGGGATCTAATTAGCGAGCGGGTGAAGTCCGGTCTGGCTGCTGCCAGGGCACGCGGGAAGGTTCTCGGCCGACAGAAAGGAGAGCGGCCGAAGTCTGACCGTCTGGCTCCGAAGGTTCTGGCTCTGGTGGCTGAAAAGCGGAGTTATCGGTGGATCGCCCGCGATCTGGGAATCAGCAAGAACACTGTTGCTGCCATTGTGCAGAGAGATAAGGTGAGGCCTTCTCTTCCCTCGTAGAAAGTGTATACAGGTATAAGATTATACGTGTAGAGGTGTAGCATGAAGGTTCTTGCTGTTCTTTCGCAGAAGGGCGGTGTCGGAAAAACGACGCTTGCAACCTGTCTCGCTGTCGCGGCTGAGCAAGCGGGTAAAGTTGCTGCTATTATTGATTTGGACCCACAGGCGACAGCCTCTTTCTGGAAAGACGTACGCCAGCTCGATACACCGGCTGTGGCTTCAATTCAGCCGATACGTTTGCCTGCAATGCTCAAAGCCTGCGCGGATGCGGGTACTGATCTTGTGATTATCGACGGAGCTGCTGTTGCGCGTGATGTAGCTTATGAAGCGGCGCGGCATGCTGACTTCGTTCTCATTCCGACGAAGACGGCCGTGTTCGATACAATGAGTATGACACACACATTGGATGTGGTTCGTCAGCTCGATAAAGCGTTCGCTGTCGTTTTAACTTTTGTGCCCCCCCAGGGGCAGGAGACAGGGGATGCCATTAAGGCCGTGACCGAATTGGGAGCAACGGTCTGTCCGGTGACAGTAGGAAACCGCAAGGCATTTTTCCGTGCACAGGCGGCGGGACAGGCTGTGCAGGAATTCGAAGCACATGGGCCAGCAGCAAACGAAATTAAGCGCTTATACGAGTATACAGATATACAATTATACAAAAATCGGGAGGTAGCGTGATGGCGAAAAGCAATACGCTACAAGCGATGCTTGATCGCGCCAAAGGTAGTGGTGAGGCAATGCCAACCCCTTCCCCGAAGCCAGATATATCATCCCGTAAACCTACGCTGAATGGTCGTAAGGGGACCAAGTTGATCGGTGGGCATTTTTCTCCTGAAGTCAGCACCCAGCTTCGTATTATCGCGGCCGAAGAGGGAACGACGGTTCAGAGTTTGCTTGGAGAAGCACTGGACGATCTGTTTGTGAAGAAAGGACGAAGCAGGATCGTTAGCGGGTAAGTATACATTTATACACGTATACAACTATACACGTAGGCTGTGTCTAGCGTATAGGGTTGCGTTTGTGTCGGTTGCGGCAGAATCCGACAAATGCGGCACTGGGGTTTTGCAACTCTGGTTGTCCGCTATCATTCCACCATGACACCCATTCATCATAGAGTGCGTAGACATCATATCCTGGAGCAACTCCTCTAGCGTCATGGAAACCCTCGGGATCGACAAATGGTTTCTGGAGCTTTGGCGCTATTACCTTGACGGTGTCCATCGTTTCCCGATTACGGAAAGTAACTGTGTTGCTGTTTATTTCGACAGCATAATCAGGCAAGTGGTTATTGATTGCCAAGTCACGGAGCATTGAGCGAAATACGCGAATATGGCTACTGGCCCCCGTTTTTTTCTGTAAAATTTCTATAGAAACAACCCATTTTTCCTGAGCGCCACAATGCTTACGTGCAAGTTCGTATATTCTCCGTTCAAGTGGTTTGCGCAAACGGAAATAATCGCGATGTAATGTCAGTACACTTCGGCCTTCGATCATTCTGAATAGCCATTCGGATAGCGTTACCTTGATTTCGGACATTTGTCCGGAATTGGTCTTACGGACAATTCGCCATTCATTGATAAGGCCAAAGCCTTCGGTGATTTCTTCTCCATCAGCTTTGATGTTGGTGGTGATCCGTGTGCCTGCTAAGCGCTCAAATGCGCTCCGAAGCCGCTTATAGCCATCACCATCGGTTTGACGGTTGGTCCATACCAATAAATCGCGTGCGGTAAGGTGGAGAGTTCGATTTGGCTGCTCACCTTGATTCATTTTCGCGATAAGCTGCGAAATGCAATAGATAAGGATATCCTTGTCATGGATCGTCGCGAGCCCTTTGACGCTCGGAACGATCTCAACTGTATTGCCATTGTGCTCGTATCGGAAAATGCGTCGATCAGGTTTAGTGGCAAGCGAGAAAATTGGATGTTCCATCGAGGCCATATCATCTTTGGGGATGGCATCAAGGACATCACAAATAAAAAGATCTGGTGTCGGATATCGTTCCGGAAGTAGAACTGAACGTCCATCAACATTCGGGGTTTCACTGACGGTAAGTGCCAGTTCGGGGTTTCGTTGACGGGTTGCTTTGATTCGGGGTTTCATTGACGATCAGTTTAGGTTCGGGGTTTCATTGACGCAAGAGCTAGATTCGGGGTTTCGTTGACGAAGATTCGGGGTTCTGGAGTCACTAGATTCGGGGTTTCGTTGACGCAAGCTGCTCCAAAACACTGTTTTTGTATTTTATTTTCAGTCAGTTACGTGTTTGTGGAAAACCCTTAACACTACTATTAACACATAAATTAACACTCTAAGCCTGTGGATAACTTTTCATTCTCTGCAATTTTCAGCCAAATTGAACCCAAGCACCGCCTCTTGGGGGCTACGCCCCCGCCGGCTCACAGCCTACGGCCGCCCCGATCGCGCTATGCGCGATCTCCCACCCGGCATCCCCCTGCTCGCCCTTTCAGGGCTGCGCTAAGCAGACACGCCTACGGCGCGAAGTCATAATCTGACGATGCGTTCCCACATTGTCTCTCCACCAGCATCATCCTCTCCCGCGTCGGCGCCTTTGGCGCCCTACGGGGCTCCCGCTCCGCGCTCGCCCGACGCCTGCAACAGCAGAAGAACCGGGCAAGACCGTAATGTGCTCTAGACGCACCGGAGTTCAGGCGATCATTCAGAAGCTCACGTGTCGCAGTATGTCCGCCAGACGCCACAGGATGTCCGTACAGACGTTATCTTGTGTGACGGCTAGTTTGTAGGGCGATAACGGGAATTGCGCTTTGTGTGGCCTCCCAGGGCGCTTACCGCAATTATGGGGTCGGTACATAGAACGGGCACAGATATACGCTAAGGTCGGATGCTGAGGGTATATGACGGAAAACAGGTGTTTTCCGTCATTTTTTTCTTGCCGGGAGAAGATAGCCGCCAAGGTAGCAAAAACTGCACGACAAACCATGTCGCTTTGCATTACTGTGCGGAAACTCTTCTGATGAGGTTTGTCGTACATGCTGGTCGGTTATATGCGAGTGTCCTCAGCCGACGAACGCCAGTCAGTGGATCTCCAGCGCGATGCGCTGATCGCGACTGGCGTCGATGCACGCCACATTCATTCCGACAAGGCCTCTGGTGCCCGCGACGATCGTCCTGGCCTCAAGACGTGCCTCGCCTGGCTCAAGGAAGGGGATACGCTGGTGGTCTGGAAACTCGACCGTCTGGGCCGTTCTCTATCGCATCTTCTCGATATTATCGGAGATTTTCGGGAGCGTGGCATCGCTTTCCGATCCTTGACCGAACATATGGATACGGCAACCGCGCAAGGCGAGTTGCTGTTCTCGATGTTCGGCGCACTCGCCCAATACGAACGCGCCTTGACGCGCGAACGGGTCATGGCGGGGCTGGCGGCCGCCAGGCGCCGCGGTCGGCGCGGCGGTAGGCCGCCCGCGATCGACGCGGAGAAGGTCGCGGCGATTACCGTCGCCCTCGAAGGCGGCGCCAGCAAAGCGGCTATATGCCGCAACTTCGGTGTACCGCGCTCGACGCTGATCGACACGCTGGCGCGGATTGGCTGGACGCCTCCCGGCAGAACCTGACAGATGCCGGCATCCCGAAAGGGAAACTCCGCCCGCTCCGGCAAGCCATCACAATCACCGAT
>NZ_BANF01000075.1 GCF_000964425.1 Komagataeibacter intermedius TF2
CGCGCGCCCCACATGTTGCCCAGCAGGTTGCCGCTGGTATCCAGTCCGTTATCCGCGCCTGTATCTGTTGTCGCCGCCTGCTGCGCATCGGCCTGCGCGCGTTCTGAATCGCGCACGGTGGCGGGGTCGATCTGCTGGATCAGCGGGGTGGAATTGCCCAGGCGGGCGCGGTCCTGCGCAATCTGTGTCTGGACCTGTGCATGGGCGTAGGAACCGCACGTGCCGATCAGACCACAGGACAGAAGGCCGGATGAAAGGAAAAGGGTTCGCATGCGGCCATATCGCGCCGGGCCGGAAAAAAGAAATTTCATGAAAAGACATCCCGTCAGGATGGGTCCGGCCATATGGGGCCGGAAAAGGGTGGCCCGGCGGGCGGGCCACTGCTGGCACGGGGTGACGGAATGCTAGCTGGTCGTGTTCATGTCTCATGCCCATCTTCGGTCAGCCCGCCCGACGATATCGTTACAGGACAGCGGCAGGTCTCCTGGCTTACGGGTCGCTGCATTTCATCTCCCTTCCCGGCCGGAGCCAGTGGTTGCCGCAGGGGCGGCAGCAGATGAAACACTCTCCGTTTACAGTTGCGGGTACAGCTGCCGACTCCACCCCCGGATATGACATCCCGCCGGGGTTTACGGCATTCCCTTTCCAACCCGTTTGCACGGGACCGCTGACTTATGGCCCGGACTATAGCGTTTACAGTCCATTAGGCAAGATCAGGCCGGGGGTTGCCGGTCCAGCAGGTCTGTCACCTCATCCATGGTGGGCGCGGCCTGCGCGGCCCCCGGGCGGGTCGTGGCCAGCGCGCCGCATGCGGCGGCGAAGCGCACCGCTTCCCCAATGGCCGCCCCGCGGGCCAGCGCACTGGCAAGTCCTGCATTGAAACAGTCCCCTGCCGCCACCGTATCAATCGCCCTGACGCGGAAGGGGGGCACGAACCCCTGCGCATCTGGCGCGGAATATACGACGCCCCGGTGCCCCAGCTTGATGATGGCCGTGCGCGTGCCACGGGCATGCAGGATCTGTGCCGCCTGCAGGGCGGTCGCCTCATCCGTGGGTTCGATGCCTGTCAGGTCGCCGGTTTCGCGCTCGTTGGGGGTGATGATGTCCGCCACAGCGTACAGTTCGGCGGGCAGGCCACGCGCGGGAACCGGGGCGGGGTCCAGCATGACGGGTATGCCCCGTTCCCGTGCGGTCCGGGCCATGGCCAGCACCAGCGCGTGGCGCATTTCCATCTGCATCATCACCAGCGTTGCATGATCCAGGACGGGTGACAGCAGCGGGCAGGCCTCCGCCCCATGCGCCATGTTCGCCCCGCCATCCACAAGGATCTGGTTTTCCCCCGCATGGTTGATGGTGATGAAGGCCCGGCCGGTGCCGGCCGCGGGGTCTTCCATAAGACAGTGCGTATCCACCCCGGCCTGTTGCAGCGTGGTGCGCGCCATGGTGGCCAGCATGTCCGTTCCGGTCCAGCCCGCCAGCGCCACGTCCTGTCCCAGCCGCGCCACCGCGATGGCCTGGTTGGCGCCCTTGCCCCCCAGCCCGGTGGTGGAAGCATGGACATGCAGCGTTTCGCCCGGCTGTGCGAAGCGTTCGACATGCGCGACGAAATCGATATTGGTGCTGCCGATGACGGCGATATGGGGGGACGATGCGGGCATGAAGGAAACCTTGGACGATGGAAAACACGGATAGGCCACCCTATCATCGCCAGTTACCGGCATACAGGCGGCCGGGGCCGTTTTATTCAGGCACGACCCATTCCACTTCGGCGTGTGTTTCCCCATCGCCCAGATAATGGCGCAGGGTGGTCAGGATGGCGCGTGCACTCTGTTCGAACCGGAACGGCGGATTGGCGATCAGCAGCCCGCTGCCATTCAGCCGCGACGGGTCCAGCGGTGGCCGCAGGGTCAGTTCAAGGGCAAGCAGGTTGCGCTGCCCCGCATCTTTCAGCGCGTTGTGGAAGGCATGCGTGGGTGCGCGGTGCTTGATGGGATACCACGCGGCGATGATGCCATTACCAAAGCGCTGGCGGGCCGCGATGATGGCTTTTGCAAGGGTATGGAACTCATCCGTCCGTTCAAAGGGCGGGTCCATGAGTACAAGTCCGCGCTTTGCGTGCCGTGGGGGCAGCAGGGCGGTGACGGCCTCGTATCCGTCGCGACCATGTACGGAAACGGCGGGATTGCTGCGGAACAGGCGGCGCAGGCTGCGCTGGTCCTCGGGGTGCAGTTCACAGCAGGTCAGCGTATCGCCCGGCCGCAGCATGGCCGCCACAATGGCGGGGGAGCCGGGATAGAACATCTGCCCGTCATGCGCCGCGATCGTGGCGCGCACGATATCCAGCCATTCCCCCATGCATGACGGTGCCCCCGGGTCGGGCGGGGCGTCCAGCAGGCGGCCGATTCCCCCGTGCCATTCCCCCGTTGCCTGTGCCTCGCGCCCCGACAGGTCATACATGCCGATACCGGCATGCGTATCGAGGACCGAAAACGCGGACGGCTTGCGACGCAGCGCATCGATCAGGGCCACCAGCACGACATGTTTCATGACATCGGCAAAATTGCCGGCGTGATAGCTGTGTCTGTAATTCAAGGTCTGCCGCCCCACGGATTGCACGCCCCACGAACGGGGTCCGCAGGACTGTTACTGGATCGTGGCGGCTTTTTCCATGCCGGCATGCGGCACGCCCCATATGGACGACAAGGGCAGGACGGGACGGCGCATGTCCCGCGTTTACGGCGCGTGTCAGGCGACCGGGACGGCTTCGGACCTGCGTTCCCTGATCCATGTGTCGAGGGATGCCGTCGTCATCGGGCGCCCGAAATAATATCCCTGCACGACATCGCAATCGATATCCCGCAGCCCCGCGCATTGCGCGGCGTCTTCCACACCTTCGGCAATGACGGTCATGCCCAGCGTGTGCCCGATGCGGATGATGGCGGTCACCACCTGCCGCACGTTGCCGGTGCTGCCAAAGCCATTCATGAAGCTGCGGTCGATCTTCACCTCGCTTATGGGCAGGCTGGCCAGGTTGGACAGGCTGGAATACCCGGTGCCGAAATCATCCATCGACAGCCCGATGCCAAGTTTGCGGATGGCGGTCGCGGTGGTCACGGTCTGGTCGAAATTCTCGATCATGGCGGTTTCGGTCAGTTCCACGATCAGCCGTTCGGGCGGCACGCCGGTCTGGTGCAGGATGGTCGCCAGTTGCGATACCAGTTCGGGGTCCTGGAACTGGATGGCGGACATGTTGACTGATACGGTGGGTACCGGAATGTCGCGCGCGATCCATTCCGCCATCTGTTCACATGCGACCCGCAGCGACCATGCGCCAAGGGCGCGGATCTGCCCCGTTTCCTCCGCCACGGGAATGAACCGTCCTGGTGACACCATGCCCAGCACCGGGTCATCCCAGCGTGACAGGGCCTCCACGCCATGCAGTTCGCCCGTGCGCAGGTTGACCTGTGGCTGGTACACCAGCGTCAGGCGGCTGTCGGCAATGGCTTCACGCAGTGCGGAAGCCAGGATGACATGATCATCCGCCTGCCGGTTCATGGATGGATGGAAGAAGCGGTAGCAGCACCGCCCCGCCTTCTTGGCCTGCGCCAGCGCGGTATAGGCCTGACGCAGGGATTCCTCCGCATCCTGCCCTTCGCCGCTGAAGGTGCTTATGCCAATGCTGCCGGAAATGCTGACGGGAATGCCATCAACGGTAAACGGGTCTTCAAGGTTATGGATGATCCGTTCCGCCAGAAGGGTGACATCGGGTGCATTTTCTTCCGTCAGCACCACGAATTCATCGCCTTCCGTGCGCACCAGCACGTCGCGGCCCACCATTGCGTTGCGCAGGCGGGTGGCCAGTTCCAGCAGAACCTGGTCGGCACGTCCCTGTCCCAGCGCCTGCACGATCTTGCGGAAGCGGTCGAGGTCGATGACCATGATGCTGAGTGGCGCTGCCGGTGGGCGGGCGGCCAGTTCCTGCATGCGGCGGTTGAGCCACATGCGGTTGGGCAGGCAGGTCAGCCGGTCAGTATAGGACAGGCGGATGATTGAATCCCGGCTGCGCTGCTGTTCAATGGCCAGCATGGCCAGATGCACGCAGGCGCCGACAATGCGCCGGTGCCATGCCCCCGGCTGACCGGGTGTGCGGAAATACAGGGAAAAGCTGCCCGCCACGTCCCCGTTGCGCAGGATGACGGGAACCGCCCATTCCGCGGCAATCCCGTGCCGCGCGGCAACAGTGCGCAGGGCGGGCCAGCGGGTCTCGGTCGTGAAATCGGGCACGACCACTTCCTGCGCCGTGACGATTGCGGTGCCGCAGGCCCCGCCCGCCGTGCTGGCTTCCAGCCCGTCGAACGCCTGCAGGACCGGCATGGGCAGGCTGCCATGCCCGCCGGTGCGCAGGACGCCGCCCGTGCCCAGCATGACGGCCGCCATGCAGTCGGGGGCGATCAGTTCGATGCGGCGGCACATGAAATCCAGCAGTTCGTGCAGGGACAGCTGATCGGTCAGCGCCTCCACAACGTCGCGCTGCAGTTCGCGTAACTGCCGGTCATGGGTAATGTCGTGCAGGATGACGATAATGTCCGCAAGCTGTCCGTCATCGCCATAATGTGGTGTGACCGCGCAACGCAGCCACAGGTCCCGCCCCTGCCGCCCGCGGGTATGGATATCCAGTTCAAAGCCCGTGCGCCGCGCCAGATGCTGGCGGAACTGCCGCAGGGTCGCGATATCGCTGTCGCCCCCCGAAAGCAGGGTGCCAAAAGGCGCGTCATGCAGGGCCGCAGGCTCCATCCCCATCAGGTCGGTTATGGCGCGGTTGGCATGCGTAATGCGGTATTGTGGGTCCAGCACCAGAATGCCCCGGTCCGTCGCCTGCACGATCAGGGCGCTGATTTCGGCATTCTCGCGCGCCTGTTCTTCTTCCGTAAGGTCAAGCAGCGCAACCAGTTCATACAGGGCGCCGTCCCAGCTTATGCTGTCACGGTACAGGCGTACGGGCACGCCCAGCCCATCCCTGCGGCGCAGGGTGGCGCCGCCGTCATCTGCCGTGGTCCTGTCCTGCGATGGGGACGGGTCCAGCGGGGGCACGACATCGACGGCCCGGTCGGGGAAAAGCCAGCCCAGACGCGTTTCAGCCAGATCCGCGGGGGTATAGCCGGTCAGGGCGCAGGCGCGCGGGTTACCGTACACGACGCGACCCGATACATCCGCCATCATCACGGCCATGGGTAGTTTCTCCAGAAGAGGAGAGGAAATCTGTGTGATGTCCGGCATGATGGCGTCTTTCACAATATAAAGGGTAGCCGCCGCCCGACAGGCCATAGTTGTCGGGGCATGTACGGTACCGCCTGTCAGGACGAATCTGTTAGTGTATCATTAATTACATTGCGGCAGCTTTGTGGCCCGTCTGGGTGTTATTACATGGGAATGCGACGTTTCGACTGTCAGTTCTGTTCTGCCCGATCTCAGTATTCCGGTTTTTCGCCCTTGGCGGGAATGGAGGGCTGCGTGCCCGGTGTCAGGGCATAGGTCAGCAGCACGACGGTCTGTGTATCGCCGCTTTCGCCACGATGGATGTCATTGACGGATTCAGCGAACGCTTCGCCCTGATGAAAGGTTTCCGTCTTTCCGCTGTCCCGGTCATGGATCGTCAGTTGTCCCTGCAGCACATAACCGGCATTGGGCACGGGATGGGTATGCCATGGCAGGGCGGTGTGGGCGGGAATGGTCAGCCGGATCATCATCAGTTCCGGCTGGGTGGTGGGATATTTTTCATATGCCGAGCCATTCCATGAATGAGTGGCCTGCAGCAGGATGTCACGATGCCCGGATGCGACCACCTGCGCATGGGTGGAGGTGGCAAGGACGGGACCAAATGCAAGGCAGGCGGTCAGGACAGGTACTGATCTGTGCATCTTCTCTCTTTCCGGTCGGTCATCGTTATTACAGGCCATAGCGCCTGATGGCCCGATGCGGTTCCATGCCGGGGATCATGGGGGACTGCCCTCACATGATCTTGAGACGGAGAGGATATTCGTTTTTACAAAGTAACGGATCGTGCCGTCCCCCCCCATGCCTGACCAGCCATGAGGATGACATGACAGGCACGGATGACCCGCAGTGTCAGCCATCGTGTCCCTGGGGGTGTGTGGCCCCCGGATATTCGTGTCGGTCAGCATGCCGATTCCCTCCCTTACCCGCTCCCTGCGGATTTCATACCCGCTGTTTGCGGATGCTGCCTGATACAAATAGGGAACAATAGGGACAGGAAAAACACAAAAAGCGCCGGGAAACCAGCGTTTTGAGACCGTATGTGATTGTTCGGGAAAGGTAGTTGGTGGAGGGAGTTGGATTCGAACCAACGTAGGCGTACACCAGCGGATTTACAGTCCGCCCCCTTTAGCCACTCGGGCATCCCTCCGGGTTGGCGGGTAATTACGGGGAATGACGGGGGGTGTCAATAGGCCGCATGAAAAACTTCGCCCATTCCCGGTTTGGGGGAATGACGCAGGACACGGTTGGGCTTAAAGAACGGACATGAACATGCGCACTCCCCGTCGTCGCGGCGCGTCAGCCGCCCCCCATTCCGCCCCGTCCACCCGTCCCGCATCCGACCGGGGCGGGCGCGGGGGGCGCGGCGCTGCGTCGGCCCCGCGCGGCACATGCTGGCTGTACGGGCTGCATGCGGTGCAGGCCGCCCTGGAAAACCCGGCCCGCAAGCTGCGGCAGCTTCTGGTCACGGCCGAAGCGCAGGATACCCTTGCCGCCCGGCTTGAAGGCGGTTTCCCCATTCAGGCGGTGCGCACCGAACGCGCACGGCTTGATACGCTGTGCGGGCCTGATGCGGTGCATCAGGGCATGGCGCTGCTGGCGGATGTGCTGACCCCGCCCGATCTGGATACCGTGCTGGAACATCCGGGGCCGGTTCTGGTGCTGGATCAGGTAACGGACCCGCGTAATGTGGGGGCCATCCTGCGCTCGGCTGCGGCATTCGGTGCGGTGGCGGTCGTGATGCAGGATCGCAATGCCCCGGATGAGACGGGAACCCTGGCGCGTGCGGCATCCGGCGCGCTGGAAATCGTGCCACTGATCCGTGTGGTCAACCTGTCTCGCGTGCTCGATGCGCTCAAGACCCGTGGCCTGTGGGTGGTGGGGCTGGATGCAGGTGGCGGCATACTGGATGGCGCGTCCTTCAGCCAGCGCCGCGTGGCTCTGGTGCTGGGGGCGGAAGGGGCGGGACTACGCCGCCTGACGCGCGAGCATTGTGACGAGATTGCGGGCCTTGCCATGAGCAGTGATATGGAAAGCCTGAACGTGTCCAATGCGGCGGCCGTGGCATTATATGAAATGTACCGCCATCGCTGAAAGCTGTGTGAAAACAGGCTGTTAATTAATAAGTAAAAGTTTTCCGGTACCGCCTTTTTCCAAAAAGGCGGTGTTTTCCGAAGCGTTTTGAACGATTTTTAACGCATTCCGCCAGCCGGACGGATCATGAAAAACTATTTATGTTATAACATATAGATTTATCCTGTCATTCTTGCCATTCGGGGCAAATGACACGGCTGCGTGATACAGATCGCCCCGGTGGCGACAGACCGATGGCCCGCTGCCTGCGTGGTTAGCGTCACGGGTGGCTGGCTGCGCCGTTTCCGGTGGCTGTATGCCCCGCGGGCGGCGGATTTCGGGTTTGCGCTCCGCACGACCATTGCCGCCCTTCTGGCGCTGGTCATTGCCCTGTGGATGGAAATGGACGACCCGCAATGGGCGGCCATGACCACATGGATCGTAGCCCAGAATTCGCGCGGGCAGAGCATGTCCAAGGCGCGGTGGCGGCTGCTGGGCACGGTCTGCGGCGCGGTGGCGGGCGTGGCCCTGATTGCGGCCATGCCCCAGTCATCATGGCTGTTCTTTCCGGTGCTGGCGGTCTGGGTGGGAATATGCTGCGGGTTTGCGACTTTCCTGCGCAATTTCCATTCCTATGCGCTGGTGCTCATGGCGTTCACCAGCGGCCTGATCGCCCTGAACGCAGCCAATGATCCGCGCGATGTGTTTGCCATCGCCCTGTCCCGGTCCACCTACATCTTTCTGGGCATTCTGTGTGAAAGCGGGCTGGCGTCGGTCTTCGCGCCCAACCTGGCCGATGTCGCGCACAGGGAGATCACGCGCCGGGTTGCGGCAACCGTGGGGCAGGCGGCGCAGGCCCTGACGGGCATGATGGCGGGCCATGACGCGGGGTTCCTGCGGTCGCGCACGCTGCTGGGGTCCGTGTTTTCCATTTCGGACCAGATCGAGTTCAGTGAAGTGGAAATGCAGCACCGAACCCATGCCGGCGACCATGCGCGCGCGGCCCTGGCAGCGGTGGCGGTGGTGATGTCGCGCGGGCTGGGGCTGGCCGCGCGCATACGCGAGGCAGGCGCCGTGCCCCCGGCCTTTACCAATCCGCTGACCATGGCAAAGGCGCTGTTTTCCGACATGCAGGCGCAGATGGCCGGCCCCGACCCCGTTGCCGCCGTGCCCGGCCTGCGCGCGCGCATCCGCATGCTGGGGGCGGAATGCCGGCAGCAGCTGGTCAATGACATCATTGCCGTCAGCGGGCCGGCGCCCATGGATGCCGCGGGGTCCCGGACGCATCTGGACGGGTACATCCTCAATGCCTCGCTTGGTGTGCTGCTGGTCCGGCTGGATGCGGCGCTGGTCCATCTGGCGGCGACACAGGCGGCCCCGGCGCATGACCATTTCCATTTTTCCACCCCGCCATGGCGGGACCGGACGGATGCCTGGCATAATGGTGTCCGCTCCGCCGGGGCCGTCCTTATGGGCGGACTGGTGTGGGAAGTGACGGGCTGGCCCGACGGGGCGACCTTCGCCATGTTCGTCGTGGTGACATGCAGCCGGTTCGCCGCCCATGAAAACCCGGTGCAGGACAGCCTTGGCTTCCTGCGCGGGGCGGTCTGGGCGGTGGTGGTGGCGGCGCTCCTGACGTTTGTCGTGCTGCCGCGGCAGGCGGTGTGGGAAACGTTGGTCGCGTCGCTGTTCGTGCCCATGATGGTGGGCGGTCTTGCGCTGCGTGACGCCCGTACGGTGGGGACGGCGGCGCCCTATAACAATTTCCTGCCGTTCATGGTTTACCCCGGCAACCAGTCGCGGCTGGATGAACTGACCTTTTTCAATACCAACAGTGCGGTCGTGCTGGGGATATGGTGCAGCGTGCTGGTGTTCCGGCTGGTGCTGCCATTCGATCAGGATGCGGAACGCTGGCGCATGCGCCGCCAGATGGTGGGCGACCTGCGGCGTATCGCGCGCGCCGCCACCATTCCCGATACCGGGGCATGGGTGAACACGCTGACCGCCCGGTTCGCACGTCTGGTCCGGCATTCCGCCACCATGTCCGATGCCCAGACCAACGCCTATCTGGACGGGGTGCTGGCGGCCATGACCGTGGGGCTGAACCTGATCCGGCTGCGGCGCATGCTGGACCGTGGCGGCCTCCCGCCCGATGCGCGGCAGGCCGTGGAACGGACGGTCGCGGGGTTCGCCGCATGGCGGGGCCAGCCGCCTGTTGCTCTGGCCCACAAGGCGGCGGAGGCGCTGGCCTGCGTGCGGGCGCGGGTGGCGGGGGAGGGGAACCTGTCGCGGCGCCTCGATCTGGGGTGGAGTGCCGCCTATCTGGAAATACTGGTGCGCGAACTTGTGGCGCATGCCCGGTTTTTCGATATTACCCACCGTTTCCATGTCCCGCCCGATTCGCGATCCATCAGGCCGGGCATCCCTGCCGCAACATCAAGGAGCCGCCCATGACCATCACACGCCTGCAACCTGAAGACCGGCTGACCGGCGCCGTCGTGCATGGACATACAGTCTATCTGGCCGGACAGGTGACTGATGACCCAAACCTTGATGCCGAAGGCCAGACGGCGGATATCCTGCGCCAGATCGATGCCCTGCTGGCGGAAGCAGGGACCAGCAGCGCACGCCTGCTGTCGGTACAGATTTTCCTGAGCGACATGAACGATATGGCTGCGATGAACCGTGCATGGGACGCCTGGCTGGACCCGACCGCCAAACCTGCCCGCGCCACGGTTGAGGCCCGTCTGGCCGATCCGCGCTGGAAGGTCGAAATCACCGGAATTGCAGCCCTGCCCTGATCCACAGGCGGCCCTGAAGGCCGGTTTTCATGCAACCGTGGGGTGGGCGGGCTGTTCAGATTCGTGAATGCGGTCCCATGGATCCGCCCATGATACGGAGCATCCCGCCATGCCAGATGACACCAGCCATTCCTCATCCCGCCGCCAGATCCTGACGGGTGCTGCGGCAGCCGGTCTTGTTACCGCTGCTGCCGGCCGGTCCCATGCCGCGGAAATGGCGGCCCCCACGCCTGCGCTGGTGGACCCGGAAAACGCCTATCCCCGGCCGCCCTTTCCCCAGCAGTCCCAGCCATGGCCCGGCCTTGCGGGCAAGATGACGCCCCGGCCCGACCATGGGGAAACCAGCTATCGTGGGTCCGGCAGGCTGGCGGGGCGCAAGGCGCTGATTACGGGTGGGGATTCGGGCATTGGCCGGGCTGCCGCCATTGCCTATGCGCGTGAAGGGGCGGATGTGGCGATTGCCTACCTGCCACAGGAAGAACCGGATGCGCGTGAGGTCATTGCCCTGATCCGCGCAGCCGGGCGCAAGGCCGTGGCCCTGCCCGGTGACCTGCGGGACCGCAAATACTGCGACAGCGTGGTGAAACGCGCGCATCAGGAACTTGGCGGACTGGATATCCTGGTCAGCAATGCCGGTCGCCAGCACCATCAGGACACTATCCTCGATATCAGTGACGAACAGTTTGATGAAACGTTCCGCACCAATATCTACGCGCTGTTTTATCTGGGCAAGGCGGCCATCCCGCTTATGCCACGCGGGGGCGCGATCATCGCCACGGCGTCGGTCAATGCGTTCAGCCCGTCCGAAATCCTGCTGGATTATTCCGCGACCAAGGGGGCGATCGTCGCCTTCGTCAAGTCACTGGCCAAGCAGATGGTCCACCGTGGCATCCGCGTCAATGCCGTCGCCCCCGGCCCGTTCTGGACCGCGTTGCAGGTCAGTGGTGGCCAGACGGAGGAAAACATCCACAATTTTGGTGGCGAGACCCCGATGGGCCGCGCGGGCCAGCCTGCGGAACTGGCGCCTGTCTATGTCCTGCTGGCATCGTCGGAGGCCAGTTACATTACCGGTCAGGTCTATGGCGCGGCTGGCGGGACGGGTGTGGGCTAGGGTCGCGCAATGTCCTTGCGGTGCGGCTGCGGCAATGGCACATGGCATGGATGCGTATTGTCATGTCCTGCCTGCTGATGCTGCTGGGGGTCGCGGCGTGTTATTATGCCTTTGGCATGATTACGGATGCCGGGCGTTTCATATCCGATTCCCATCCCTGGTGATCCCCTGTCCTCCCGTCGCCTGACGGGGGCGTGCGGCTGTCCGGTAGGGAACACGGGCCGGTCATGTTTCATGTTGCGTACCGTTATGAATCATGCACCCGATCGTGCATTTCCGGCGTTGTACATGACTTCAACACTGACATGTTTCCCGCAGGCATGACCTGTGGTGGAGGTTGCCATGATCCGTTTTCCCGCCCTGCCCGCCCTTGTCGCCGCCAGTATCGTGGTGGCCTCGCCCGCCCTTGCCGCCACCGTGCGGCTGGATGGTCATTTCACCCCTGAACATGGCACGACCAGCCAGCCCGATGGCACCGTTCAGGCCACGCTGAACACGCGCACGAACCTTGTGAAATATACCCTGACATGGACCGGGCTGAGCGGACCTGTGGTGGCCGCCCATTTCCACGGCCCCGCGCCAGCAGGGGAGGAAGCGGGCGTGCTGGTGCCCATTCCCGGCCCCTACAAATCCGGCCAGCATGGGTCCGTCCTGCTGTCATCTGAACAGGCGGAGGCCCTTCAGAACGGTCAGGTCTATGTCAACCTGCACACCGCCGCCCAGCCCAATGGCGAGGCCCGCGCCCAGCTTGCGCCGGTCCGTCCCGGTGAAACGAAATAAACTGCAAGTCATTGGGATCGTGTCCATGATATAGTTTGCATGGCTGCTATTTGTGCGGCACAGTGCAGTGGATGACATGGAAATCATGTCGGTCATGTAAGGACGCGGGGTGACTGTGCCCGCCAGAAGTCATGGAGTCCGCTTTTGCGCCTAGTATCTCTGGCCGCTGTCGCGGCGGCCGTGTCCCTGTCCGGTCTCGCCCCTTTCACCTGTGCCCATGCTGCGGATGCGCTGGGGCAGAATACGGCAACGATTACCTTTACCCTGTCGGCGGCCGATCTGGGGGCAGGAATGTCGTGGGGGAAAGGTGTTCTGACGTTCGAGGGACATGACTACCCCTTCCGCATCCGCGGCGGTTCGGGGGCGGCCATCGGCTTTTCCAGAACCCATGCCACTGGCACCGTCTATAACCTGTACCGCGTTGCGGATATCGAGGGTACATACTGGTCCGTCCAGGGCGAGGCGACGGTCGGCGCGGGCAAGGGTGCCGCCGTCATGGAAAATAACAACGGTATCCATATCAAGTTCTCGTCACGCAGCACGGGCGCGCGGCTGGCGTTTTCGGTCGAACGTCTGACCATAAGCCTGACCCCGGAAGAAAAGGCCGGCCTTGCAACCGCGAGTGCCACCCCTGCTTCCCATGAATAGGCAGTCCGCCCCCTGATCGTGCATGGTAGGCTCCATCACCTGAACGGATGGAGCCACCAGCATGACAGAAGATACCCATACATTTGGCGATGGCCGGCTTGCGGCCAGCGTGCGTGCCCATGGCGCGGAGCTGTGCGCCCTGCGTGCGAATGGTCGTGACCTGTTATGGGCCGGGGGGGAGCCGTGGCGGCGGCAGTCACCCGTACTGTTTCCCATCGTGGGGCGACTGGTGGATGATGCGGCATGGGTTGACGGGCAGGCTTACCGCATGACCCAGCACGGCTTTGCCCGTGACTGCACATTCCGCTGGCTGGAACGTGACGAGACCGGCTGCCGCCTTGAACTGTCCGATACGGAGGCGACGCGCAGGGTCTATCCTTTCGCCTTCAGCCTTGTCATTGACTACCGCATTGAACAGGGCAGGCTGCGGGTTGGGTACTGCGTGACCAATCCCGATGCGACGCGTGTCCTGCCCGCATCACTGGGCGCGCATCCCGCCTTCGTCTGGCCGCTGTCGCCCGATGTGCCCAAAGACCGGCACGTCATTGAATTCGACCAGCCCGAACCCGAAGGCGTGCGCCGACTGAAGGGGGGGCTGCTGCTGCCCGACTCCTTCCCCACGCCTGTGCGCGGACGCGTGCTGCACCTGGATGAATCCCTGTTTGCGGCGGATGCGTTGATTCTGGACCGACTGGCCAGCACGGGACTGACCTACCGCATTCCGGATGGCCCGGGTCTGCGCCTGACATGGGAAGGCTTCCCGCAACTGGGAATCTGGATGAAACCCGGTGGTGATTTCCTGTGTATTGAACCGTGGCATGGCATGGCCAGCCCGGTCGGATTCAAGGGCGATTTTTCCACGCGTCCGGGTGTATTTCACCTGCGGCCGGGGCAGGAATGGCGCGCGTCCTGGCAGGTTGGCTGCATCTGATCCATGCCCCTTCCGGCAGGTGTCTTTTCCATGCAACACCTGCCGGAATAAGCTTTGCGAAAAAAGCATGGATGGCCCCGGAAATCTGCGAAAATATCGTATTTTCAACCCCCCGGTTGCGTCGTAGCGTGCGCGCAGGAGCAGCATGCGGCAGTCTCGCCCGCTAGGCTCACGGGAAACGCCTTGATGCGTAGTTTTTCTCCTGTCCCCGCCGTGGGATTTTCCCCTTCTTCCAATCCCCTTCCGATCCGCACACTGCGCCAGCGCGTTGTGGGCTGGGTTGGTGCGGCCTACCGCAAACAGGGGATGATGCTGCTGGCGACACTGCCCAGTATCGCCGTGCCATCAGGCTGCCATGCGGGGATGGAGGGATCGCCCTCCCTGCTGGCGCTGCGGGGCTGGGACCGGTCCTGAGCGGACCAGCCAGCCTGGGGCGGGCTGATCCTGTATCATGATATATGGCGGCGCATCCCGGTGTGCCGCCATATTCATTGGACGCGATATAAGGGGAGCGTAAAATACATCTGACAGGGCAGCTGGGAGAGCGGAAGGACATGGGTAGACAGATGCCACGACGCGCGGCATGGCTGGTGATTGCGGCACTGGCGCAGATGGGAACAGCCCATGCGGCCACGACCGCGTTCAACAAGCTGCCTGATTACGAGAAATTCGGGATTACGATCACCAGCGCCTATCACGTGCGCCGCTGCGGGGTAACGGTTACGGTCGACCAGTCCCGTTTTGCCGACAGCGCCAGCGCGCTGGAAAATGAAGGCATACTTGATAATGTCACGCCCGCCATTATCAGCCGGCGCCCGGCCTACTATATCGGCCAGGCCATGCATGAAATCGTGCCGACCATCATCTACCATACCTTCCTGCGGTATACGGACGCGGTGAACTGTCACTTCGTATTCCATACGAAAGGGGGCGAGGACGAAACGCTGTACGGCGAAGTCGAGAATTCCTCCCCTGCTTTCCTGAGTTTTGTCGTGAACAGCCATACCCATACGCAGGTGGACTGGTACAAGGCCAGTTTTGATGAAATCCGGGAAGTCGCCTCGAAATTCGAGGAAGATCCGGCCTATGCCGCCCCCCTGACACCGGAAGAGGGCGCGCCCCCGCAACCCACGCCCGCAGATCCCGATGGTATCCAGGACGTGACAGACCGCCTGCAATGAACGAAAGAAGGGGCATGATGTCCATGCCCGAATTCTCCCATGCCTTTCGGGAGCAGTTGCAAGACCTGTTCCGCTGGCGGCGTGACGTACGCCATTTCCGCCGTGATCCGGTGCCTGAACCCGTGCTGGGCGACCTGCTGCGCACCGCGTGTCTTGCCCCATCGGTGGGGCTGAGCGAACCCTGGCGTTTCGTGCGTGTGGACGACCCGCGACGCCGGGCGGCAGTGCGTGAGGACTTTGCCCGTTGCAATGCCCGTGCGCTGGCTGATCATATGGGAGCGGACGCTCGGAATTATGCCCGGCTGAAGCTGGCGGGGCTGGATGACGCGCCGCATCATGTGGCGGTCCTGTCCCATCCCGACCCCACGCAGGGGCGTGGTCTGGGGCGCGGGACGATGCCACAGACCACGACATGGTCCACTGTCATGGCCATCCATACGTTCTGGCTGGCGGCCACGGCGGTGGGTGTCGGGGTGGGGTGGGTCTCCATTATCGATCCCGACCGGATCAAGACCGTGCTGGACATGGACCCCGCGCTGGAACTGGTGGCCTATCTGTGCGTGGGTTACCCGGCCCAGCCTGCCAGCACGCCGGAACTGGAACGTCGCGGCTGGGAACGGCGCGCGCCCGAACGGCGGGAATGGATCCGGCGTTAGGGCGGCATATGCGTTGCGATGAAAACAGTAAAAGTCTTTGGTGAAGCTTTTTTTCAAACAGCTTCAGGAAACGCCGCCTTTTTGAAAAAAGGCGACACCCAAAAACTTTTATTTTTTATCAGTGGCTTATGTTTGGATGGTCCCTGTGACACTGTGCATTGTCATGCGATGCCGTACGGTGCGGGTGCCGGTCATGGGCGCGGGATTGCAGCACAGGTCGGACGACTGCAGGGTCGTGATCAGGGAAGATGACGAACAGGAAAAAAATGGGTGGCAGATATTCGCTAAAGCCGGTTTTGCTGCCGCCCTGTTTCACCCATTGTGCCTGCCGGGTTTCGGGCTGGTCATATTCAGGTGATGCGCGTTCGCCCACCTGCTGGCATTCCCCCGTGGCCGGCGGTCTGGTTCTGTCGGCGCCGGTGTAAGGGACGCTGGATTCATGCCCGTTATCCGGCGATGGAGGACTGAACGCTGCTGCATCATTTTGAATATCTGTTCCAGCATTACGGATATGGGGTCATTACCTTTATCGTGATGCTGGAAAGCATGGGGCTGCCGCTTCCGGCTGAAACACTGATTATTTCAGCGTCCATCTACTGTGCCGCCACCCATAAGCTGGATATCCAGTGGGTGGCGCTTGCCGCGGTGACGGGGGCTGTGATCGGGGATAATATCGGCTACCTGATCGGGCGGAAAGTCGGCCTGCCGCTGCTGCAGAAATACGGATCACGCATCAAGCTGACGCCCGACAGGCTGCTGCTGGGGCGTTTCCTGTTTCGCCATCATGGCAGTGGTATTGTGTTTTTCGGGCGGTTTATCGCCCTTCTGCGCGTATTCGTGGCCCTGCTGGCCGGTGCCAACCATATGCCATGGCCCCGCTTCATGCTGTTCAATGCGCTGGGCGGTCTGTGCTGGGCGGGTGGATATGCCACGGGTGCGTATTATCTTGGCCGCAAGGTAACCCAGGTTTCCGGTCCCGCCAGTATTGCGATGGGGCTGGCGGTGGCGGTCGGGCTGGTGCTCAGTGCCCTTTTCCTGCGTCGCAATGAAGAACGCCTGACCCGGCAGGCTCTGCGTGAAGCCCGTGCGGATGCGGCGGCACAGGGGGCGGGAACTCCGTCCTGATCCCCCGGGGCTGCAACAGGTGTAAAGGTAAGGGCAGGGTTTATTGCAACGTGGGGCGGCTGGTGGCCTTGACGGGTGCGGGCGGCGGCATCCGGGGACCGGGCAGGCGTTCGCGCAGCATGGCATGTTCCTCTGGCGGCAGCAGGTCCGCCAGCGTCGTTGCGTCCAGCACGCTCATGAAGGCGCCCAGCGCCATCGACAGCACCCCGCGCAGGCGGCACATGTCCGACAGGATGCAGCAACTGTTGTTTTCGGCACCGGATGGCTCGCAATTGACGAGGCGCATGTCATCCTCGGTCTGGCGCACGACATCACCGATACGTATGTCCTTGGGCGCATGGGCCAGCAGCAGCCCACCGCCCCGGCCACGCCGTGCGTCAATCAGCCCAAGGCGCGACAACCGATGAATGACCTTGACCAGGTGATTTTCGGAAATGTCGTACGCGCTTGCGATCTCATGAATGGAAACACGTCTATCTGCATGGATTCCCATGTATAGCAACGTGCGTAAGGCGTAATCAGTGTGCAGGGTCAGGCGCATGAGGCTATCTAACATGGGGACAATCAGCAGAAACAGGCCCCTATATTTTGCATTTAATATGCAGTTTATCTGTTAAATTACGCTCCAGCCCTTGGTTTAGGTCAGCAGAAGGCAAATAAAGGCGACGTAAACAGTCCTGTAATATCACGCAAATGTGATTGCAACGGGGCGCAAACGCCTTCATCTCGCCCCAAAGTGTCGGGTGCGAGTTCGCTCAGGCGCCGGTTGTGCCTGCAGCACCCGTGCGGGCGCCATGTGCGTGCCGTCTCAACGGCTGTGGGCAGTCCCGTTAGTGGGTGCCCGATTCTGTCATCGCGCCAGATGGCGCGGCGGATGGCTCCATCATCCGGTCCATCATGGCCAGCATCAGGCCCGACACGACAAACGCCAGGTGGATGCCCACGCTCCATGCCAGTGTCCGGCTGGAAATCTCGTTCACCCGGATGAAATCCGCCAGGACATGGATCGCGGACATGGCCACGATGGAGGCCATGAGCTTGATCTTGATGTCCCCGAACGTGACATGACCGATCCAGTCGGGAAAATCCCGATGAGTGCGCACATCGAGTTTGGAGACGAAGTTTTCATACCCCGCGAACATGACGATCAGCAGCAGGTTGGCCAGCAGCACCAGGTCGATCATGTCGAGGATGCCGACAAACACATCATCGAATTCCAGCGTGTAGCTATGCCTGACCAGCGTCCACACGGTCTGGAAGAACTTGACCAGTATCACCAGCAGCCCGGCCGTCAGCCCGAGGTATAATGGCGCGCACAACCACCTTGCCCGAAAAAACAGTCGCTCCAGACCGCTTTCCAGCCATGGTGTCCCCTCAGCCGGGACCGGAGACGACGCCTGCGGCGTGTGATCATGCATACGGGCTTGTATAATCTCATCCTACCCGAATGGGTAGGTCTATATTGCAGCACTCATTTTTTTTATAGGATTTTTTTCCTTTCCCATTCCGTAATGATGACGATTATGTGTTCCCCATCCCGTTCCCCGGGCGGGATCGCACGGCGTGACGGCACGGTCAGGCGGAATGCGCAGGCGACGCATGGCGGGCGATGCGGGCGTGATGCGCGGCCGTCTTGCATGACGGGGGGACGCCGCGCTACTTCCCGCGTGTCTTCCACAGCTACAGGACGCTGATATTGGCCCATCCCAGCAAAAGTAATGCGAACCACCGGACGCGCGCCATTGTCGTGGCGCTGGCGCTGGGTGTTGTGGCGGGGCTGGTCCTGCATGCGGTCGGACCTGCGGCCAGCGAACCCGCCGCCCGGTTTGCCAGTCTGCTTACGGGCCTGTTCCTGCGGCTTGTGCGCATGATCATTGCTCCGCTTGTCTTTGCAACACTGGTGTCGGGCATTGGCAGCCTGGGTGATGGGGCGCAGGTCCTGCGCATCGGGGGGCGCATCCTGCTGTGGTTTATCGTGGCGTCCTTCCTGTCGCTGGTGACGGGGCTGGTCGCGGCCAACCTGCTGCAGCCGGGATCCGGGTTCACCACCCCGCTATCGGTCGGGGACCTGGGGCTTGCGCATGGTCATTTCGACCCGATCGAATTCGTGCTGCATGTGGTGCCTACCAGTATCTTTGACGCCATGGGCCGCAACGACATCCTGCAGATCGTGGTGTTTTCCATCCTGTTCGGCCTGGCCCTGCCGGCGGTGGGGAAGGGTGCGCAGCGCATGATCCTGCCCTGGACGGGGGAACTGGCGCGCATCATGCTGCGCATGACCGACATGGTCATGTATGCCGCGCCAGTTGCGGTATTCGGGTCCGTCATGGGCAGCGTGGCCCATAGCGGGGCAGGCATACTGGGTACGTTCGGCCTGTTCCTGTGCAAGTTCTATGGTACGCTGGGGGTGCTGTGGGTGTTGCTGACGTCCATGACCTTCTGCGTGCTGGGGCGGCGTGTCTTCGCCCTTGCGCGGCTGCTGGTGCAGCCCATCCTGCTGGGCTTCGCCACGGCCAGCAGTGAATCGGTCTATCCGCTGCTGGTGGAACGGCTGGAGCAGTTTGGCGTGCCTGACCGTATCAGCGGCTTCGTGCTGCCGCTGGGTTACAGCTTCAACCTTGACGGGTCGGTGCTGTTCCAGTCCTTCGGTGCGTTGTTCATCGCGCAGGCCTATGGCATCCACATGCCAATGGGCCAGCAGATCGCGATGGTGCTGGTGATGATGCTGAGCAGCAAGGGCATTGCCGGCGTGCCACGTGCGGCCCTGGTCACGCTGGCGGCGGTCATGCCGCAGTTCGGCCTGCCCGAAGCGGGACTGGCGCTGATTCTGGGGATCGACCACTTCCTCGACATGGCGCGTACGGCAACCAATGTGCTGGGCAATGGCTATGCCGCTGCTGTTGCGGCGCGGTGGGAAGGGGCGCTGGAAACCCGCCCACTGGCAGAGGGGGAGTGAACGGGTAACAGTTTTCGGGGGCCGCCCTTTTTCAAAAATGTCTTGGGTTTTCAGGATGTGGAACGGGACGGCTGACCAGCCGTCCCGTCCGTGTTTTTACGCCCTGGCCAGCGCCGCGCCCAGCTTTTCATCCAGCACGTCAAGGAAGGGCTGGGTATCGAGCCATTTGGTGTCCTTGCCCACCAGCAGGGCAAGATCCTTGGTCATCTGGCCGCCTTCGACGGTTTCGACACACACGCGTTCCAGCGTCCGGGCGAAGTGGGTCACATCAGGCGTGTCATCGAATTTGCCGCGATAGGCCAGGCCCCGTGTCCATGCGAAGATTGACGCGATGGGGTTGGTGCTGGTGGGCCGCCCCTTCTGGTGTTCGCGGAAATGACGGGTGACGGTGCCGTGGGCGGCTTCGGCTTCCACCACATCGCCTGTTGGGTTCAGCAGCACCGAGGTCATGAGGCCAAGGCTGCCAAAGCCCTGCGCCACGATGTCGCTTTCCACGTCGCCATCATAGTTCTTGCACGCCCAGACATAGCCGCCCTTCCACTTCAGCGCACAGGCCACCATGTCATCGATCAGGCGGTGTTCGTAGGTCAGGCCCAGTTTTTCGAACTCGGCCCGGAATTCCCGTTCGTACACTTCCTGGAACACATCCTTGAACATGCCGTCATAGGCCTTGAGGATGGTGTTCTTGGTGGACAGGTAGACCGGCAGCCTGCGGTCGCGCCCGTAGGCCAGCGACGCGCGCGCAAAACCTTCGATCGAGGCGCGGGTGTTGTGCATGCCCAGCGCCACGCCGGGACCCTTGAAGTCATGCACGTCGAGCACCTGCTCGGGGCCGCCATCGGCAGGGGTGTAGCGCAGGGTGACCTTGCCGGGACCGGGAATGCGGGTTTCAGCAGCGCGGTAGATGTCGCCATAGGCATGGCGGCCGATCACGATGGGCTGCGTCCAGTGCGGGACAAGGCGCGGCACGTTGGAACAGATGATCGGTTCGCGGAAGATCGTGCCGTCAAGGATGTTGCGAATGGTGCCATTGGGCGAACGCCACATCTTCTTCAGGCCGAATTCCTCCACCCGTGCCTCATCGGGGGTGATGGTGGCGCATTTCACGCCTACGCCGTACCGGCGCACGGCCTCGGCGGCTTCAACCGTCACGCGGTCATCGGTCTCGTCACGGTGGCGGATGCCAAGGTCATAATATTTCAGGTCGATATCCAGGTACGGCAGGATCAGCCGTTCGCGGATGAAATGCCAGATAATGCGGGTCATCTCGTCGCCGTCCATTTCGACAACGGGATTTTTGACCTTTATTTTTGCCATGGTACGTTTGTCTGCCTTTATGATTCAGTTTTTGTAATGACTGTTTTTTCTATGGTTTTTCTGGCGCCCGTTCGCGCAGCGGGCCTCCCGGCGGTCGCATTATTAGGCGTGCCGACAGGGGATAAAAAGCATTGCCGCATGCGGGTTCATTCACAAACGTGCCATCTCCCTGCCGCATGGGTGTATGCGGGGGCTACCCGCGCGCGGGGGCGTGTGACATGAAACGGTCATGATCGCCCGTCCCCCCCCGGATACGGCCTGCTGGCGTGCACGCTGCCAGCATATCTGGCCCGATATACTGTTTGGCCTTATGGCCGCCCTTGCGCTGCTGCCCGCCTGCACGGCGTTGCAGGGGGTGGTGCGGTCGGTGGCGCTGTGGGCGGTGATCGCGCTGCTGGTCAACAGCAGGCGGGTTCTGCTGGCGCTGCTGCTGCCAGTGGTCGTGCTGATGCCGGCTGCGCTGTATTACATCGGCATAGGTGGCGCGCCGCCCGGCTATCCGCTGTGGCTGATCCTGTTTTACTGCTCGTTTCCCGTTATGGTCGGGTACGTCTGGCCTGTCCTGCCCTATCTGGTGGCATGGACGTTGCTGTGGGTGGGCCTGACCGGGGTGTACCTGTCGCGGCCACGTGGCGCGGTGGTGGGCTGGCGGGGCCGTACGCGCCTGGCCTGCGTGGCGGTGCTGCTGGGGTGGATCATTGTTCCCACCGTGCAGTTGTGGCGGCACCTGCCCCCCACGCGGGGCGGAACCGAAAACCCGCTGGTGCCCATCCATTCCCGCTTTGACCGGGCATGGCCGTGGAGCATGGCGACCGGCTATGTCGCCGCCCGGCGTGAAACCCGGCGCGTGACCGACATGGCACGACGGATCAGCCATGAACCGATCCATTTCGATCCGCTGCCGCCCACCACGGCACAGGTGATCGTACTGGTGATCGGGGAAAGCGCGCGGCGTGACCACCATCACATCTATGGCTACGGCCCGCCCACCACGCCGGAAATGGAACAGGTGCCGGGACTTGTACACTTTGATGACATGGTGACCCCCTTCGATTATACGGTCGGCGCGGTGCCGGTCATCCTGTCGGGATATGACCGGCTGCGGCCCGGTGCGGCGCCGGGGCATGACCTGGTGTCAGTGTTCAACGCGGCGGGATTTGATACGTGGTGGATCAGCAACCACCCCCGGCTTGGCCCGTATGACAGCGTGATTGGCGCCTATTCGGAACAGGCCCGCCATATTGCCTACACTACCGTGCATGACGGGGTGATGAGCAGCCCGGTGCTGGATCAGCGCATGCTGCCGGTCGTGGACCGGGCGATAGCGGATGCGCACGGCCCCGTCTTTATCGTGTTGCACCTGTTTGGCAGCCATGAAAACGCGGCTGACCGGTATCCCCGTGGTTTTGCCAGTCTTGGCACGCCCTATGACAACAGCATTGCCTATACCGATCACATGCTGGCCCATGTACGCGCCGCGCTGGCGGCGCATGGGGGAGAATCCGCGCTGTTTTACGTATCCGACCATGGGGTGCGGGTTACGGAATGCACGGGCGGGATTCCCGCGCATGGGGATGTGCGCGCGGCGTATGAAATACCATTCTATCTGTGGACATCCGACGCATGGCAGGCAGCCCACCCGCAGGCGGCACAGGCCGCGCGTGATAATGTGCATGTCCCGCTGACGCTTGCGGCCCTGCCGCCAAGCGTGCTGGACGCGGCGGGGTTGCATTACAGTGCGGCGGATGCAGCCCTGTCGGTGCTGTCAGCCCACCCCGTTCACGTGCCGCGCATCGTGCATGGGGACAGCGGCACCAATCAGAACGTCGATTATGACCACAGCCATGATGATGGCAGGTGCCATATCGTACGGGACTGAAGACAGGGGGCCCGGACGCCGCCTTTTTAAAAAAGGCGGCGCCCAGGAACGTTCATTCCTGTTTATCAGGCGTCCCGGGTTGGAAGAGCCCTTATTTCCCGTTGGGGTGCTTCTTCAGCCATGCGTCATAACGACGCTTGTCCAGGCAGTAGGCAAGGTTCTTGTACAGCTGGATATGGCGCACATGCGTCACGTCTTCCTGGCAGGCGATCTTGTCGCTGTCCTGATATTCGTCCCATGCGGGCTGCAGGACCAGCGCGCGTTCCTTTTCCTGCGTGACGCAGACATTGGTGACTTCATCGCCAAATTCCGTCGTGCAGTCATCGACGATCGGATAATTGGGGAATGCCAGCGACGGTGCGGGCAGCTTCACTTCGGGCCGGATGTACAGCGAGTTCAGTTCCCCTTCCGGCACTTCGGCCCGCGCCGTGGAAATACCGCCTGCTGCCAGCACGCCCAGCAGGGCACAGGTAATGAGCTTTTTCATGTCTGTATGCCTTTGTTCAAAACAGGATATGGCGGGCATGTGGCGAATGTGACCCTGTCGTTGCGCCATGCCAGGGGAAAGGGATAAACCGGCGCGCGGGTTTAGGGTAGCGGTCCCATCCACTTTCGCCATGCGGGCCAGCCATGGATGATCCCCGCCAGCGCCGCATAGCCGCCGCCTGCGGGGTGGGCGCCATCGCCACGGGCAATTTCGGCACACCATGACGGATGCGCCAGCAGCGGGTTCCAGACCGACAGGAAGGGAACGTCCAGCTGAGCGCATAGGTCGGCCATGGCATGTGACAGTGCGTGCGTGCGGTCATCGGGACTGGCGCGGCCGACGGGGGTGGGGCCGATAACCAGAACCGGCCATGTCTGCCGGGCCTGTTGCAGGATGCCGCGTGCCGTCGCGATGCTTTCATCCTGCGGCACGCGTGGCGGACCATGCGCCGTGGCGGTGCAGTCATTGACGCCAAAGGACAGCACGACGCCGCCATCATGACGGCCCGCAAGGCGGGGCCGGGTTTCGGCATGCCATCGTACGGCGATGTCACGGCTGGTCTGTCCCCGCACGCCCAGATTGTAGGGCGTGACGTCGTATCCTGCCTGCCGTTCCATGGCGCAGAGACGTCCCACCCATCCCTGACAGGTTTCATCGCCCGTTCCCGTTACGTAGCTGTCGCCGATAAAACAGATTCGCATTCCCGCATGATAGGCGTAATGGCGGTGGAAAACCATGGCGGAACGGATTGTCGCTTCTGCACTTTCTTATTTTGTTCTCATGCTTTAGGGTTTGTGGAACACGTTGCGAACACGGGGTGGGAACACAGGAATGCGGGCAGGGATCGTGCCATGGCTGGGATGCGGGCTGCTGCTGGTCCCACAGGCCGCCATGGCAGGGCAGACAGGTTATGGCGTGCCCGCCGCAACCGTGGGCTGCATGCAGGCGGCGACGTTACAACGGGCGGACGGGCTGACTGTCACTGCCACGCATGAGCGCATGCTGGCCCAAATGCATTGCAGGCGTGTGGACGGGACAGGAACCTGGCAGGTGCTGGGGCGTCATGGCGATACGGTGCTGCTGCGTCACCTGCCTGTCCGCAAAGGGGATGCGCCGCTTTATTTCCCTGCTGCTGCCGTGCGCCCCGTATCGGGGATGGCGGCGGTGCTGCCATCAGGCCCGTTACGTCTTGTCCTTGCGGGGGTGGGAGCGGTGCTGGCGTGGCCGCTGCTGCGGTATGGCTGGCGGTTTTTCCGTCGGCGGCGGGCATGGCGCATGTGCAGGCGTCTGGTGAACCGTCATGCCGACGCCCTGCGCATCCGGCGCAGGCAACTGGTGCAGGTCAACAGCTATGGCGTGGAACGTACCACCCGATGGCGGCGCGAACAGGCGGAATTCATCAAAACGGTTGTGCAGCCTGCGTTACGGGCGCGCCGCCTGCAATGGGCATGGCCGGTCATTGCGGACCGTGTGCAGGCCCGGATCGAGCATGTGGCCAGCCAGAAACTGTCGTGTGGAGAGTCCGCGCATGCCAGCAATGGTTACGCGCCGGATATGGACCCCATTGCATATGAACGTTATTGCGCCGAACGCCTGCGGGCCTGTGGCTGGGATGCCCGGGCGACGCCGCCCGGTGGGGACCAGGGCGCGGATGTCATCGCCACGCGCGGCGGGATGCGTCTGGTCGTGCAGTGCAAGCTGTATCGCAATACGGTGGGGAATGAGGCGGTGCAGCAGATTTCGGCAGCCCGCCTGCATTATCAGGCGGATGTGGCGGCCGTGGTGTCCAACGCGGATTACACGACATCCGCCCGGCAACTGGCACGGTCGAATAACGTGGCCCTGCTGCATCATGATGAACTGTCTGCCTTTGCCGCCCGTCTGGCGCGGGCGCGGAAAAAGGCATGAGTATTCATTATGTCATAACATGACAGAATATGTCTGGCGGATGCGCGCCGGGTAGCCCCGGCGCGACATGATCAATCGCGTGAAGCTGCGGGAACAGGTGCGGAAGGACGATTGCGCGTACTCAACCGGACCGTGATCAGCAGATGGGCGATCATGCGTGCAGAGTTGCTCATGTATCATACCTCCTATCTTTCCTATACATGAATCGTTTCATGAAAGCGAAGGTTTCTTGCAAAGTTGACGCAAATTTCGCGTGCCGTTGCGTTTCATGTCCGCCGTCCCCATCTCTACGGTCAGATATGACAGGGTGAGGGAAAAGTTTGAGACGACATCGTGTAATGCTGGACGGGCGTGAACTGTATGCGGGCGCGCAATGGACCCATGTCCAGCGGTTTGCGGATGCCCTGCGCGCCCGTGGGCATGACGCCGTGGCAATTCGCGACGAGACGCCGCTTCCTCCCCGGGCGCCGCGCCCCCGCCTGACGGGCCTGCCGCCATGCGGGGCAGGTCACAGACGCCGCCCATAGGGATGGCGTATATCTATCTGCTGGTTGCGATCGTGGCGGAAGTCACCGCCACGTTCTGCCTGACATTGTCCAATGGCTTTACGCGTCTGGTGCCGTCCTGTGTCACGGTGGCGGGTTACGCCGTAGCGTTCTATTCGCTGTCGCTGGCGTTGCGCACCATTCCCACCGGCATGGCGTATGCCATCTGGTCCGGCATTGGCACGGTGCTGATTGCGCTGGTCTGCCGCGTGGTGCTGGGACAGAAGCTGGATCTGGCGGCCATTGCCGGCATGACGCTTATCATATGCGGCGTGCTGGTCATGAACCTGCTGTCCGGCGCGGGTCGGCACGGATAAAAAAAGGCCGGTCCCGCAAGGGAACCAGCCTGTTTCATTACCGTCGGCCGCCCGGACCGCCACCACCGTGGCCGCCACCGCCGCCGCCATGACCACCACCGCCGGGACCGCGTCCGCCCCCACCGGGGCCACCGCCACCCGGTCCGCCGCCATGGAAGCCCCCGCCGGGACCGCCGCCACCCGGACCGCCACCATGGAAGCCTCCACCGGGTCCCCCACCGCCACCACGGGGTCCGCCGCGACCACCACCGCGGCCGCCGCCCCATCCACCGTCGCGTCCCATATAGATGGGGGCACCGCCGTAATAGTCGCCATATCCGCTGTAATAGCCGCCGGAGGGGCCGTAGCCATACCCACCATAGCCGCCATAATAGCCGGGACCGTCGACACAGGCGACAAGCGGGCTGGCCAATGCCAGTACCGTCAATGACCGGGTCAGTCGTTTCATGGGAAAGAGCGTCCTTTTTCCATATACAGCTTCACGTCCTGATCCAGTCAGGTTTCCCACTGTATAAAGAAAAAAGGCACAAAGACGACCATTGATGGCCGTCGCCACGCCGGGCGGGCGGCGTAATGCTGCACGCCGCCCGTTACCGGCGGGTTTCAGGAATTATTTCAGGCCGTCGGCCTTGGCCAGTTCCTTGACGCGGCGCAGCAGGGAAACGGCGTAATCCTCGGCTTCCATGGCGGAACTGAAGCCGCTCAGCGTGCCGGTCAGGCCACCGATGTTGACTTCGAGGCTGTACTTGCCCTGTGCGTCGGGACCACTGGTTGCCACTTTGCTCATGATAGCATCCTAATTCTTGTTCTGTAGGGGACACACGGCGTGTCCGTTCCCAATCACATGGGGTGGAACGGCATCGTGATCCATGGCCGCCGCCGCATGGCAGCCTGTCATGTCGCTCCCTTGACATGGGGGTGGCCCATACGGGGGCGTGAAGCCGCCGTGCCTATTTCTGGCGGGCGAGTTCGGCTTCCAGCTTCCTGGCGCGTTCTTCAAGCGCGCGGGCATGCTCGGGCCGGTCCTTCAGCGCAATGGCGTAATCCCGGCGGACCTGTTCAAGTTCACGTTGCAGATCCGTGGCGGAGGGAAGGTGGTGTCCTGCTGACATAAAGAATTCCAGTTTTTTGTAATGGGCTGTTCTTTCATGTCGGAACATGTTTCCCCCGCTGCAACCTGTCCTTTGTGCGGATGTGGTATGACATGGCCGGACAGCGGCTTGCGATGTCGGCCATCACTGGCATGATTGGCGGGTTTGTGGCCCACGGTGGCCCATGGCCGCCAGGCAGGGCTACCGGAACAGCGAGTAAGGGAGAAACCGGGCGTGGATTTCAAGGCAGGTGATATTGTGGTGGTCAAGGACGATGCGGCCGTCAAACCGGAACTGCGCGGCATGAAGGGCACGATTGTCGAAATTATCGAAAACGGACAGATTCGCGTGCGCAGCGACAGCACGGGAAATGACGAATGGTTTTCCGCATCCGACCTGCGGCATGAATGAACGGGGCAGGGATCAGTCCCCATCCCACAGTCGCAGGAACGCGTAAGGATAGGCCCTGCAGGTCTGGACAAGGTGCCGCATCCGCATGGACCAGTCGTGTGACGGGATGGAGGGCGCGCGGGTTGTCTGCATGGCCATGCTCCTTGCCTGTATCGGGACCGGCCCCGTGGCAGGGCAGGCAGCCCGGATGGTTCATGAATTCCGTAACGTCATACAGGCATGGAAGATGCACCGGCGGGCGTCACATCTGCATGAACTATCGCTGATGTGCGATACATGCATTGCGGCTGCGCACGCCGTGTTTGGACGCCTGTCCCTTCCGGGTGTTAGAAGGAACGGGGCCGGGCCTGCCGGTAACCCGATCGACAGACAGCGAAGAGATTTATGAACCGCGGCAAGATTGTAAAATGGGCCACCATCATGTCCCTGCTTCTGATGATTGGCAGCGTGGGGGTACTGGTGCGCGGCATGACCGCTGACGGGATTGGCCCGGTCTCATGGATGGTGGCCGAAGGGCTGGCGGGCCTTGGCCTGCTTGGCCTTGGGGTGATCAATATATGCGGCGGGCGCGACTGACCGCGACGCGCCCGCTTTTTTCCGCCTTCAGTTACCCATGCCCGGGCCGCCAGACCCGCCGGGGCCGTCACTGGGCGCGTCCTGTCCTGGTGATCCGGTCATGCCGCCAACGCCGCCGCTTTCGCTCGGGTCGGTGGGAGGATGGCCGGACTGGCATGCTGTCAGTCCCGCCAGCAGTAGCAGAACGGCAAATTTTTTCATCTGGGTCTCACGTCCTTCAATCACGCTATGGTGAGGTATGTAAGGATATTCCCCCCGGAATCAACGGCATTTCCCCATTACCTTAAGGATGGTGGCGCGGCACGGGTTGCACGCCCAGACGATAAAGGGTGGTTTCATCGTATGTCTGTCCCGGTTTCAGTTCGATACTGGGAAAAGCCGGGTGGTTCGGGCTGTCGGGATAATGCTGGGTCTCCAGCGCCACGGCGTCCGTCTGGCGGTAGGCTTGCCCCGAGGGACCGGCGTACCGCCCGTCAAGTGAATTGGATGTATAGACCTGCAGCCCCGGCTGCGTGGTCAGCACGTCCAGCACCCGCCCCGAGGCCGGGTCCCACAGGTGGGCGGCTGGTACCGGGATGCGTGACAGCCGGCTGTTGACGATCCAGTTCTGGTCATAACCATGCGGATACATCATCTGCGGGTCCGTATCGCGCAGGCGCTCGCCAATGCGGTGGGGTGTCCGGAAATCAAGCGCCGTGCCCGCGACCGGCGCGACCGTGCCCAGCGGCACCGATTGTGCGTCGGTTGGGGTGAAGCTGTCTGCATTGACCTGCAGCACCTCGTTTTCAATGGAGCCACTGCCCTCGCCATTCAGGTTGAAATAGCTGTGGTTGGTCAGGTTGACCACGGTGGGCCGGTCCGTTGTCGCGACGTAGTGCAGCGACAGTTCATTGCTGTCGTTCAGGCTGAAGGTGACATGGGTGGTCAGCGTGCCGGGAAAGCCTTCATCCCCGTTCGGGCTGACCAGCTTCAGGGTCACGCTGGCGCCATTGGCGGTGGTGCCAGCGTTTTCCACTGTCCATACATGTTTGTCGAATCCCCTGCGGCCACCATGCAGGGCGTTGGTCCCCTCGGTCCGGGGAATGTGGCAGGTATGTCCGTCCAGCACGAAGGTGCCATTGGCGATGCGGTTGGCCACGCGCCCCACAGTCGCCCCGAAAAACAGGCCGCCACGGGCGCTGTCGCGGGTATATCCCTCCAGCGTCGGGAACCCCAGCACGACATCCGCCACATGGCCGCGTGCGTCCGGCGCATCGATTGCGGTGATGGTTGCGCCATAGGTCATGACCTGCACGCGCATGCCGTGCCGGTTGGCCATGGTAAAGCGTTCGATCACCTGACCATCCGCCATGCTGCCAAATGGCGCGCGGTCCAGCGTGACGGGTAGGGCGGCATCAGCGCGCGCCGCTGTTGCCATTGCTGCCGCCAGCAGCAGCCCCACAAGGGAAAAACGGTATTCCGGGCGCGAAAGAGAAGCGTGCATGGAGCATTCCTGTCATGATCCGACCGGTCGGAAGTCCTGTTGTCTGCTGTTTGTCTTGCCGCCATTGGCGCGATCCTGCAAAACAGGGCAATGAAACCGGTTCTGGTGTGTACGCGTGCGGTTCGTGCGCATGAAAGGGAGAAAATGCGATACAGGGTTGTGGTGGCGCTGGTGGCTGCGGGCATCGCCTGCGGCGGAACGGTAGACGGCGCATGGGCGGAACAGGCACAGGACCTGCCCCCATCCCCGGCCCCGCATGGCGAGACGGACCTGCAGAAGCTGCCACCGTACCAGAACAAGGTGAATGAATATATCGACCTTGCTTCGGTTCAGGTGCATGGCACGCATTCATCCGCCACGTTCATCCAGGATTTTGACGAGGATATGATCCGTCACGGCCTGCCGTTCGCCTCGGTCAGGTTTTCCGTCATGTACAACTGTGCCGCAGATACGTACCGCACGCTGTCCTATGCCACATGGTCGGGCCATATGGGTACGGGGCACCGGATAGCGGACGGCCCGGTGCCACGGGGGGAAATGACGGTCGATCCTTCCTTACGTGATGGCAGGCGCATCGCTTGCGCCCATGTGGGGCATAATCATGCCGGTGGGCAATAATCCCCGTTTGGGGATAACCCGGAAATGATGTGGATAACAGCGTGGATGGGTCAGCGCATCATGCGCTGAATGGCTGGGGGAACTGCTAAAAATGAATGATAAGGTTTCTGTGGATAGTCATGTAATCGATGCCGTGGCGGCGTCGTTGCCCACCACCACGGGCCCTGATATGGCATCCGTCCCGCCACAGGACCAGGCGCGTGTTTTCCTGCAGCATCTGGCGCAGCGGGGCCTGACGGTCGCCCCGGCCGAAAGAACGGATGGCGCATCGGCCCTGCACCAGATTTCGGAGGGGCTGATCGACCTGTTTTCCAGCGAGGATCGCAAGCTGAAATACAGCGCCCTGCTGGTGCTGTTCCTTGTGCTGGTGGTGCTGTACATCCAGCCGCTGGTCATCCTGTTCGGTCTGCTGCTCAGCGGCGTGGTCTTTTTCATATTCGCGCTGACGCGCCGTAACCAGACCGCCGACTGACCCGGAAATTTTTATTTTTCTTTATCAATGCACTGGATTCAAACGACTTCTCAGGGGGAACCTGCGGGGGCGGCCGGTGTCCCGCCCTGCTGTGCCGGGTTCCTGGCGGGCATGATGTCGTCGCTGCCGCTGGAGCCGGAGACAAGCTGCCATTGCCGCCGGTCATCCTGATAGCGTGACAGGCACATCAGCAATGCCTGATATTTTTCCAGCCGCCCCGGATCGCTGACCAGCGACAGGCAGGCGGCGCGCAGGTCGCTGTCATAACCGGTCCAGTGCGCGGTCAGGGCTGTCTGGCTTTTCTGCTCGGCAGACACGCATTCGCCATCCGTATCCTGCATTTCAATATGGGCGCGGTCACAGTTGGCCGCGATGTCATATTGCGGCAACGTCAGCCTGCGCCCATGCTGGGTATCGTAGGGGTGGTGGGCCAGCTTTTCTATATCCACCACCGGGGCCGTCGCATGGGGTGCGGGGGCGGGTTGCAGCGGTGGCGGCAGGCTTTCGCCGTGCTGGGTCGCATACCGGGCCAGGTCATCAAGTGCCGCCAGCGCTCCCTTGACCGAAAACGGCACCGGTTCATGTTCGAAGGGGATCAGCGCGCCCGTGGCCGCGGCCTTCAGCGCATTGACCAGATCCGGCACGGTGTCCGGCTTCAGGTCGCCGCCAGCGGTGTCCCATTTCTGGTTGGTGCTGAAGATCTGTAGTGCAATGGTGAACTTGCCGATCATGACCATGGCCGTTTCCACCCCCTTGGGGTTGCGGTAACGACCGTGGCGCTGGTGGATGGCAAGGCCCACCGTACCGCTGGTCGCACGGTAGAACATGATATCCAGCGTGCCCTGATGGGACATGACCATGGGTTGGCCGGCTGGTCCGCTATTGGCGAATATCCAGTCCGGGTCGGCGGCGTGCGCGTATGATGTGGCGCAGAGTGTCCCGATTGCCAGGATGGCAGCAGGTAGCAGGCGCATCCCGGCCCTTTCCTTCCAGTATCCATGAAATCCCGTTAGTGGCCCCATGATAACGGTGTGATACCGGCAGGCCAATGCCATGTGCACAGGTCGCCCCTGTGGCGGCGGGAAAATGAAAATCTTCTTTACTATTATTTTTGCTGCCAGCATGGCACGCACCACGTTGAAGGGCTGGACATGCTTTGTCGCAGAGTGGCCATGATCCCGTGGGATGATGGTTCCGTTTCCAGATCATGGAAACAGGCATGCGGGGATTGTCCTTCCATGTCCTGAATTATGACAATATATGTCAGCGTCACGCTAAGGTGATGCTGGAATGATCCATCATCCCGATTCGTCGGTCTTTGTTACAATGGGATTGTCGCAAAGTGAGCAGGAAACAGATTTTTCTTCTGGGCTGTATGGCACTGACCTCCCTGCCGGGGATCGCGCAGGCGCAGTCCTATGATGACCGGCCGCGCGCCGTGCCCGTGGCCATGCAGCCGGAAGACGAGAACAACAGCCCCAGCCCGTCGCAGATGCTGGTGGATGAACGCGCGGGTGGATGGGTTGCCATCCACCACACACCAGATGCGGGCGCGCATACCGACCTGTGCATTGCCGGATCGGAAAGCGAGATCCTGATGTTCCGCGCCGATGCCGAATCGCTACAGGTACGCAGCGCCGATGATCATTGGACGCTGGCCAATGGCGAAAAAGGCAACATGACGGTTACGGTGGGAACCTATACCCGCGTGTTCCACATGCAGGCCAATGACGCCACGACCCTTGCGGCCGATATTCATGCCGATGACCTGACCCACCTGCTGGACGCCATGGCGAAGTCGCATGTGGCGCTGGTGAAATTTGGCGACCGCACGACGCTGAGCGTCAATCTGGCGGGCAGCGTCCCCGTGCTGGACCGTTTCCGGGGCTGCACCGAAACCCAGCATTTTGCCGATCTGGGGCAGGGCGCGGGACAGAAGGCATCGCCCTTCTAGGTAAATGGGGACGGAAGTGTCCGGGTGCCGTCTCTGTAGAAAAAGGTCTTACCAGAAACGCCGTATATAATCTGCGGGATGTCTCAAGACAGGTTCAGCGCCCTGCGGGAACGGGCGCCACGCCGGCCTGCTGGTGGGTGCGACGGTGCCAGCGGTCAGGTAGCGCGTGGCCGTAATAGAACCCGCGCTTGAGGATATTTTCCACCAGCCGCAGGCCCGGATTGGCCGCAAAATACAATGCGCGTTCCAGACCGGTGGTGGTAGGCGCACTGACAAAGCGGGCATCGCCGATATAGGACGGGAATTCCCCGTTTTCCCGCGCCAGTCCGGGCCAGACGCTCAGTGCGCCAAGCCCGGTTTTCCATGGCTGTCCCATCAATGTGTCGATCGGGGTGGCGGTGTAATGCAGGCAGCGCAGGATCTTGCGTGCGCCGGACGGGCTGACCAGATAGGCATGGGCCCCGCCGGGCGTGGTGGAAATACGTGTCAGCCAGTAGTTCCGGCCCAAAGGTACAAGTTTGCGCTGAAGGCGGGTGGCGTGCTTGGCGTCGCCAAAAAAACGCACGAACTCCCATTCATCCCGTTGCCGCATCAGGGCCCGCACCACGTACGGCCAGTCGGGGGAGAGCAGGACATCGTCCTCCAGAACGATCCACGGCCTGTCCTTTGCCGCGATCTGCTGCAGGGCCTTCCTGTGTGACAGCAGGCAGGCGATCTCCCCTGGATACAGGTCCTTGCCCATGAAAACCCGCCGCCTGTACCGATTGTATATCCCGTAATCACGTTCGGTCAGGCTGCTGGCGTCGATCGCATCCATAAATTCAAAACCAAGACCGAAACCTGTCAGGTGTCTGGTTAATATTCCACGGCGCTGTGTGGCATACGGCAGGCTGATGATGAGGATGGGAGGGAATATATGTTCCTGATGGTGTGGTCGTGTCTGCATTTTTATTTTCAGATCATTGTTTCTATATCAGAAGTATATTGACATAACCACATAATAGGAACGGATCGCGGCACAGACTAGCGGTGCCATCCCCTGAAAGATAGAGATATATTTCTGGTCTCCATTGCTGTTCCTTCTCCACGATCTGCTCTGTTTCCCTGCGATTGGCTGGACATATGACGCCCCGCGCATGCGCGGAGATGACGTGGGTTGCGGCGGGTGGGACAGTCCCCGGTTGCACATGCATGGCAGCCCGCACGCTGGGCCGTGGTGACATTGGGCGTGTGTATGGCAAACATTCTTCCTTTCCGGATTGTCAGCGCTGGCTGACCTGCAGAAAAGGAAGACAGGACGTGAGGGGACGTTTTCATCTTGGCGCGCTGGCCGGCGGGCTGGCCATCATCGCGGCGGGAACAGCGACGGCACCCGCCATGGCGCGGCAGGCAAAGGCACGCCATGATGCCGCCCCCGCACCGGTCGCGACGCTGGATGTGGCGGCGTTCCAGACGCAGGCGCCGCAGTATGTGGGCAAGCCGGTGCGGATTGAGGGGTGTTACATTACCTCGGCCAATTCAGGCGGGGCGGATTGCGCGGCCTTCCGTATTGCCGACCTGCCGGGGCAGGTGGACTGGAACGGTGCGGTGCCGCTTGATGGCCCGACAATGGAGGAAGCCTCTTTCCACAAGGCCCAGCAGATCTGTGGCGACACGGGCAAGCATGAACAGTGCCAGGCCGAGGTCAGTGGCGTGGTGTACGATCCGTTCGGGGATATGGGCGTGCAGGGACAGCGCAATTTTGAACTGCGCAACGCCCGGATTCACTGGCTGGCGGAACCGGCGCCGCATAAGGCGGACCATCGCCATGTGGGCAATGAACGCTCCGCATCCCGCTAACGGTCAGATCGCAATCCGGCATGGGGATGCTGTTTCTTCATGGCCGGATGGGATGGCCCGGCCGCTCAACCGTCATGAACGCCTGCAAGATGCCTGAAAAAGATCATTGATAAAAAAGAAGTTCTTGGGCGCCGCCTTTTTTCAAAAAGGCGGCGTTTCTGGTTGTCCGATCGTTTTTATCCTTTCACGCCTGTAGCTGGCCGACCAGACGCAGCATGTAGCCCAGTTCGGTCTTGGCCATCCGTTTCGCCCGCGCCAGCAGGGCGTCACGATCAATAAACCCCATGCGGAACGCAACTTCGGTTGGCGACCCGACCAGCATGCCCTGCCGTGACTGGATGGTCTGCACGAAATTGCCTGCCTGCATCAGGCTGTCGGGCATGCCGGCATCCAGCCAGGCGCAGCCGCGTCCCAACTGGTCAACATCCAGCGTCCCTTCTTCCAGATACATCCTGTTGAGATCCGTGATTTCCAGCTCACCGCGTGCGCTGGGCCGGACCCGGCGTGCGAATTCCGTTACGCGGTGGTCGTAAAAATACAGTCCGGTCACGGCCCAGCTGGAATCGGGCTTTTCAGGTTTCTCGACAATATTCAGCGCGCGACCGTTCCCGTCGAACGAGACGACGCCATAGCGTTCGGGATCGCGCACCTGATAGGCGAAAACGGTCGCCCCATTCGCCTGCCGGGCCCGTTGCGCCGCTGCCTGCAGCAGGCTGCTCAGGTGGTCGGCAAAAATCAGGTTGTCTCCCAGCGCCAGCGCGCACGGCGCGCCATCGATCCAGTCTTCGCCGATGATGAACGCCTGCGCCAGCCCATCGGGCGTGGGCTGGACACGGTAGGTAAAACGGACCCCGAACTGCGATCCATCGCGCAGCAGCCGCTGGAACTGCGGCATGTCCTGCGGGGTGGCGATGATCAGGATATCCTGAATACCTGCCAGCATCAGGGTGGTCAGGGGATAATAGATCATCGGCTTGTCATAGACGGGCAGCAACTGCTTGGATGTTGCAATCGTCATCGGGTGCAGGCGTGTCCCGGCCCCCCCGGCCAGAAGGATCCCCTTCATCGGGCGGGTGTGTATGGCGGATGCGCTTGTCATGCCCTGGTCCCCAGTCTGTGGCCTGTGTAGCGCTGCGCGCGGATGTTTTCCCACCATGCACGGTTGTCCAGGTACCACTGGACCGTGTGGCGGATGCCGGTTTCGAAATCATGTTGCGCTTTCCACCCCAGCGCCTGTTCGGCGTGGGTAGGATCAATTTCGTAACGGAAATCATGGCCCGGACGGTCGGCGACAAAGCGGATCAGGCGGTCACGCGGGCCAGCGGGGTCCGGCGCCAGTTCATCCAGAACGCTACAGATCGTCCTGACGACCTGCAGGTTCGTGCGGGGCTGGCGCGCGCCAATGGCGTAGGTTTCCCCCGGCTGTCCGTGTTCGATGGCCCGGACAAGGGCTTCGGCATGATCCGCGACAAACAGCCAGTCGCGGATATTTTCGCCTTTGCCATAAACCGGCAGGTCCTTTCCCTCGATGGCATTGATGGTGACAAGCGGGATCAGTTTTTCAGGGAAATGCCAGATCCCGTAATTATTCGTCGTGTTGGTGACGAAAGTGGGCAGGCCATAGGTATGGTGCCATGCCCGCACGATATGGTCGGACGCCGCCTTGGATGCGGAGTAGGGGCTGCGTGGGTCATAGGGCGTGGTTTCGGTAAAGGGCGGATCGCCTGCATCCAGATGCCCGAAAACCTCATCGGTCGAAATATGATGGAAACGGAATGCCTTCCGCCGGGGGGCATCCAGCCCCTGCCAGTAGGCACGGGCTGCGTCCAGCACTGTGTAGGTGCCCGTCACATTGGTCTGCATGAACACGCCCGGTCCATCAATGGAGCGGTCCACATGGCTTTCCGCCGCAAGATGCATGACGGCATCAGGCTGACAGGTGTCAAACAGGCGCTTCATGGCCGCAGCGTCAAGGATACTGGCGCGAACGTGGTGGTAACGGCTGCTGGAGGCGACCTGTGCCACCGTTTCGGGCGATGCGGCATAGGTCATGCAGTCGACATTGATGACACTGTGCGCCGTCCTGTGCATCAGGTGCCGCACCACGGCGGAACCGATAAAACCGCAGCCTCCGGTCAATAATATTTTCAATGTATTCATATGGTTGTTCGATTCAAATTCGGTATTGATCTGACCGTTGCGGCCAGAGTGATCCCATAAAGACCCGTCAGCCGGTGGCGCAGGCCATTCGGTTGCGCGACGCAGTATCGGCGATGATGGTTAACCATTCCCTATGGGGAGCATCGGCCTGTGGGGCGAAGGGATGGCGGCGCGGCGTTACGGGCGTGCGCATGGGGCAGGCCCGGTCGCAGCCCCGAAATCTGGCATCCGGACGCGGGCGACAGGCTTATGCGTGTTGAGGGGAGATTATCCCGGCCCGTTCAGGCGGGACATCTGGCCGAACTGTTCAGGGCCAGGGGGATAAAAAACGGCGCAATGGCCCGACGTGCGGGCGACAGCCGCCCGCAGGGTCCGGCAGGACCGTGGCAGGACGGGAAACATGGATGGTGTCAGGCGCAGGCCAGCAGGCCCGTTCGGGGGATGGGCAGGTGGTGATGCGGGTACACATCACGCAATGCCCATGTTCCCCGGCGATCGCAACCGATGTGACGTGGGGCGCAGGACGTCATGCCGGCTTCATGCCGTACCCACCTGTCTTCGGCCGCTGGCCCTGTGGGCCGGGGTATTCCTTATCCGGCGTGCCCGAGCAGGTGCGACAGCAGGGTAAAGATCCCGCCGCACAGGACGCTGCCCATGACGACCATGGGCACGATCCACATTTCGCGCATAATGCTTTTCGCATGGTCCACGGCACGGCGCGTATGGATGCTGCGTGCGGAGGGCATTGGCGTATTGATCATGGTTGTCATGGCGTGACGTCCCGGGGTGCTGAGGCCCCAAAAAAGCGACTGCGGTTCGTGACCGGTGGCGCGTAATGCAGACAGGATCGAAACCTGTCAAGCAGGAAAATTCCTCCCATCCGGGGGCGACATGGCCATCACGTAAAAAAGGCCGGTTGGCCGCCATTTTTTCCACAGGATATGCTTTTCATGCGTGGCGGCGTTGCGGGCCGTGTCGGGATGCCCGATAAGATCCGTTTGGCCATGCGAAACTGGCCGTCCTTACGACGGGATTCCCTGCATGACTCCGTTCGCGCTGATTCTGACCGGCATCGGTTCCATTGCCGTTCTGCTTCTGCTGATCCTGCGGATGCGGCTGCATCCCTTCGTTGCCCTGCTGATCGTGGCGGTGGGAGTGGCGCTGCTGACCGGCATGCCGGTGGCAAAGCTGGCTGATGCGGTTCAGGGCAGCATGGGCCGCACCATGGGGCATATCGCCATTATTGTGGCGCTTGGGGCCATGATCGGGCGGATGATCGACCTTTCGGGCGGGGCTGCCGTTGTGGCGCGCGGACTGGTGCGTCGTGTGGGGGCCGCGCATGTGCCACTGGCGCTGGTCATTTCCGCCTTCGGTGTGGGTATTCCGGTCTTTTTTGAAGTGGGCGTCATCATGCTCATGCCGCTGGTCTATGGCATGGCGCGGCAGACGGGACGGCCGCCTGCGGTATTCGGCATTCCCATGGCGGTGACCATGCTGACGGTGCATGCGCTGTTGCCGCCCCATCCGGGCGCGGTTGCGGTTGCGGCGGCGCTGGATGTGGGGGCGGGGCACATGCTGTTGCTTGGCCTGCCGCTGGCGGCGGTGGTCACCGTGCTGACCTATGTGTTGACGCGCCCGATCATGGCGCAGCCCTTTGGCTGCTCGTCCGACATCCGCGCGGTGGTGGATGAGGCGCGTGATGCGGTACGGAACCATGACGCGGCGGATGAATCCGCGCGCCTGTTCATGCAGGCAGGCCAGCACCGGCCGGTCGGCATGGGGGAAGTCATTACGGTCATCGCCGTGCCGGTGGTGCTGATGGTGGCGGGCACGCTGGCGGGGGAACTCATGCAGCCGGGCCGCCTGCGCTCGGTGCTGGTCTTTGCGGGGATTCCCTTTGTCGCGCTGGGGCTGGATGTCATGCTGTGCGCGTGGCTGCTGGGGCTGCGGCGGGGGCTGGCGCTGGCCACGGTGTCCGACGTGGTGGCCGCCGCCCTGCCGGGTACGGCCATCATCATCCTGATTACCGGCGCGGGCGGTGCGTTTGCGCAGGTACTGGTGGGCAGCGGTGTGGGTGATGCGCTGGGCGGGCTGCTGGCGGCCAGCGGGCTGCCGCTTCTGGTGCTGGCTTTTGTCCTGACCATGATCCTGCGTGTGGCGCAGGGTCCGACCACGGTGGCGCTGATGACCACGGCGGGCATCCTTGGCCCCATGATCGGGCGACTGCACCTGGACCAGACGCATCTGGCCCTTGTGGCGCTGGCCATGGGGGCGGGCGGCATGGCGCTGTCGCATGTCAATGACGCCGGGTTCTGGATCGTGACCCGCATGTGTGGCGTAAGCGTGCGCGAAGGGCTGCGCAGCTGGAGCATCATGACGCTGGTCGCAGCCGTGCTGGTCTTTGCCGGTGTCGCCACGATGTGGGCGGTGCTGCCTGCATGAAGGTAAAGCCATAAAAGTTTATGGGTGCCGCCTTTTTTCAAAAAGGCGGCGTTTTTCGAAACTTTTGAAAAAATCTTCACCAAAAACGTCTGTCTGTTTTCAGCCGGTCAATGGCAGCAGGAACGGTGCGGTGCGGCTGTCTGGCGCGCGGGCGACGTCATGCGGCGTGCTTGCGGCGACAATCCGGCCGCCCGCATCCCCCGCGCCCGGTCCCATGTCAATGACCCAGTCCCCGCGCGCTGCCACCCGCATGTCATGTTCGGCCACCACCACGGTATGCCCTGCATCGACCAGCGATTGCAGATGGATCTGCAACCGGTCCACATCCGCCGGATGCAGGCCGGTGGTCGGTTCATCAAGGATATACAGCGTGTGGCTCCGGCGCTGTTTCTGCAGTTCGGTCGCAAGCTTGATGCGCTGCGCCTCGCCCCCCGAAAGCTCGGTTGCGGGCTGCCCCAGCCGCAGGTAGCCAAGACCGCCCTGTTGCAGCGTGCCCAGCGCGTTGGTCAGTGATGGCGTATCGGCAAAGAACGTGGCCGCGTCATCCACCGTCATGTTCAGCACGTCGGCAATGGATTTGCCGCGGATCGTGACCTCCAGCACATCCGGCTGGTAGCGCGTGCCGTGACAGGTAGGACAGGGGGAATAGACGCTGGGCAGGAACAGTAGCTCCACCATGACCGAACCCGCGCCCTCGCAGGTGGGACAGCGGCCTTTCGGCAGGTTGAAGGAAAAGCGGCCTGCATCGTAACCGCGTGATTTCGCAAGATCGGTTGCGGCATACATCTGCCGGATGGTGTCGAACAGGCCGGTATAGGTCGCAAGGTTGGAGCGCGGGGTGCGGCCGATCGGCTTCTGGTCGATCATGACCAGCCGTTTGATCTGGCGGGCGCCTGCGGCGACATGTCCCTGCGGCGTGCCGATGGGCATGTCACCGATGTCCTCGCCGTCGGTGTCCTGCACCAGTGTCTGCCCCAGCGTGTGGGCGATAATGGCGGGCAGCGCCTGGCTGACCAGACTGGATTTGCCCGACCCGGACAGGCCGGTTACGGTCACGAACGTGCCCAGCGGAATATCGACGCTCAGGTCGCGGAGGTTATTCCACGTGATCCCGCCCAGTTTCAGCCACCCCTTCGGCGTGCGTGGCGTGCCCGCTATGGGCGCGTCACTGGCGAACAGGTAGGGCGCGGTGCGTGACAGCTTCACGCTGCGCAGGCCATCGGGCGGGCCGCTGTACAGCACGTCTCCCCCGCGCGTGCCCGCATCGGGACCGACATCGACAATCCAGTCCGCGCGACGGATCAGGTAGAGGTTGTGTTCAACGATGAACAGCGAATTCCCGGCCGCCTTCAGTCCCTCCAGCGCATCCAGCAGGTTATGGGCATCCGCCGGGTGCAGCCCGCTGGAGGGTTCGTCCAGCACATACACCACGCCAAACAGGTTGGAACGGATCTGTGTTCCCAGCCGCAGCCGCTGGTATTCCCCCGGCGACAGGGTGGTGACCGAACGGTCGGCCTGCAGGTATCCCAACCCCAGATGTTCCAGCACCCCGATGCGGCCGATCAGGTCTGCGGCCATGCGGCGGGCGGCAATGGCGGTGGCGTCGCCCGCCTGCGGCGTTTCTGCCAGCACCTGTGTGCCCTCGGCCAGCGGGGCAAGCGTGCGCGCGATGGTGGACAGGGTCTGCTGCGTCATCTGCGCAATGTTCAGCCCGGCCAGTGTCACGCGCAGGGCATCGGGGTTGAGGCGCTGCCCATGACAGGTGGGGCATGGGGTGGCGGTCAGGAAACGTTCGGCCCGCCTGCGCATGTTGGCGCTCTGCGACGTGGCGAAGGTGTGCAGCACGTAGCGCCGCGCGCCGGTGAACGTGCCGTTATATGACGGCGGCACGTGATCGTGGATCGCGCGCTGCACGGCGGCGTGGTCCAGCCCGGGATAGACGGGATAGGTCGGAGTTTCTTCGGTATAGAGGATCCAGTCGCGCGTTTCCTGCGGCAGGTCGCGCCATGGGCAGTCCACGTCCACGCCTTTGGTAATCAGGATGTCACGCAGGTTCTGTCCCTGCCATGCGGTGGGCCATGCGGCCACGGCGCGCTGGCGGATGGACAGGCTGTCATCGGGCACCAGAAGGGCTGTGGTGGTGTCCATGATCCGCCCCTGCCCGTGGCATTGCGGACACGCGCCCATGGGGGTGTTGACGGAAAAGGATTCCGCTTCCAGCCGTTTCATCCCGGCGGGATAATGGCCCGCGCGGGAATACAGCATGCGCAGCAGGTTCGACAGCGTGGTGATGCTGCTGACCGAAGACCGCCCGGTGCCCGTGCCGCGCTGCTGCTGCAGGGCGATGGCGGGGGGCAGGCCTTCGATTGCGGTCACGTCGGGCACCGGCATCTGCCGGAACAGCCGCCGGGCGTAGGGCGATACGGATTCCAGGTACCGTCGCTGCGCTTCCGCATACAGCGTCCCGAAGGCGAGGGATGACTTCCCCGATCCCGAAACCCCGGTGAACACCACCAGCCGGTCACGCGGCATGTCCACGTTTACGTCCTTCAGGTTGTGTTCGCGTGCGCCGCGCACATGCACGAAATCCGCCCGGTCGGATGAATCGGGGGCGGGATCGGAAAAAGGGCGCTGCGACATGGACGAAGCCTTCATGCAATGTGCCGGTTACGGCGGTGCGTCTGTGCCCCGTTATAACGCGGGAGTGAGATTTTGTCTGGTCTAGCTTATAATGTTATCGCACGTTAGATAATTAGGTATGGTGAAGTCGCGGGCCGCCCGCTTGACCGATGGGACCGGGCAGCGCATCAGGAAGATTGATACAGAACGAACGATCAGGGCAGGCGAAAGCATGAAAAGGTTCATCATACTGGGCGCATCGATATGCCTGTTTTCCGGGATGGCCCATGCGGCGGGCACCGCCCGCCACGGGGAGGCGACGTCCGTCATCGCCGAGGCCGAGCGTCATGTCGCGGCCACGCTGCCTGATCCGCACGGGGTGACATTCCGCAACGTGGCGGTGCATCCCATGGATGCGACATCGGTGGTGTGCGGTGAAATGGCCCCGCACAATCCGCCCGCCGGCGGGGTGTTCATGAAGTTCGGCTATGTGCAGGGACAGGATGACCCGGTGATCTTCAGCGGCCGTGAAGTGCCGCAGAAAGTCGAGTTCAATGAAGTCAATTCATGGCTGAATGACAGCATCAAGCTTGAGGATCTGGAGGAAATGGGTTGCGTGCCCCGTGGCACCTACCATAGCTATAACGAACGTCTGAACAAGGTCATGTCCCAGCGCAAGCAGTTTGGCGTGAACTGAGGGCAGGGCAACTTGTGCCCCCGGCGTGTGTTATGCGGGGCATGTATCCGGGCGCCATGTCTGTGGCGACATCAATCGCAGCCTGTCTGCCGGCCTGTGTTGCCAGGGCGGCCCCGTGACCGGATGATCCTGTAATGATGGCGGGGTTCAGGCCGACAGGGTAGCGCGGTGTTTCATGCCGCGCAGGGAAGGGAAATTCATGACAGATGTAACGCAGTCCATGCTGGGCCAGGATGTGTTCGCGACAGGTTCGGGCCGTATGGGCACGCTGACAGCCGTCAACACCAATGCGACCATCCAGATCACGGTTGATGGCCCGGCGGAAAGTACCTTCACCATTCCCGTATCATGGGTGCAGTCCACCGATGGCGGCAAGATCCTGCTCAGCCATACGCTGGAAGATGTACAGTCCTATACCCCGCCCGCCTGAATGACGGTGCGCTGACCGCGTGATGTGATGGGAAGTGCCGCGCATGCCGCATGAAACGCAACGGCAGGCAGCCCCGGTGACTGATGCGCAGCCGGACGGGGATACGTTCCGCGTGCCGCTGCGGCATGCGCCCGAGGTGCTGCTGGCTCAGGCGCGGGCCGCGCGCATGCCAGCCTTCGCGCCATCCCGCAGGGTGTCCGATCTGGTTGACATCACGCAGGTCGATCCGGCCGTCGCGCTGGATATCCGTTATGCCACGGCGCGGAATTTTCTGGGGTTTCCTGTCTATTCCGCTGCGCGCGCCTTCCTGCAGCATCCGGCGGCCCTTGCCCTGTCCCATGCGCGCAGGCTTGCGGCGCGGCATGGTTATGGGCTGCTGGTTTATGACGCCTATCGCCCCTGGCATGTCAGTTACCTGTTCCGGCAGGCGGTGCCGGACACTTTGTATGAATTCGTTGGTGATCCCGCTACCGGTTCCCGCCATAATCGCGGATGCGCCGTGGACCTGACCCTGTGGGATCTGGCCACCCGGCAGGTCGTGTCCATGCCGTCGGGTTTTGATGAAATGACGCCGCGTGCCCATGTCACCTATGCAGGCGGTGATGTTGGGGCACGTGCCCGGCGTGACCTGCTGGCCCATATCATGACGGCAAGCGGCTTCGTGCCGCTGGCCGAGGAATGGTGGCATTTCGACTATGTGGACTGGCAGGATTATCCGGTCATGGACCTGTCTTTTGGTGTGGTCGGGAACGGCCTCATACGCTGACCGGACCCGGCATCAGTCGTTATGGATGGTGCGGTCGATCGAGCGTCCGGCCTTTTCCGCCGGTCCCTTTGGCGGGTCGAAGGTATCCTGCATCTTGTCGCCGAAATGATCTATTTTCTCGCCCGTGGTTTCGTGGTGGCGCTTGCACGCGCTCAGCCCCGTGCCCGCCAGTACCAGCGCCAGACCAAGCGCGGTCAGCGAGCGCACGCGGCGGCGGGGCGGGAGTGTGGGGCGATCATGATGCAGGGACAGGCGGAACTGGATACGGGTCAATGCGGTGGCTGTGCCCGGTGATGTTGTGGGCGAAGACGTATGCGTATCCATGTGCGGGTTCCTGCCGTGGTATGATGAATCCTCAACTATGAAAACGCCACCCGGGTTCCGGTTGCACATAAATGTGAGCCGCCTAGCTGAACATGGCCCGGCAGTCCGGGCACAGGCGCAGGAAACGGCCATCCGCGACAAAGGCGGTATCGCAGTTCAGGCAGGTACGGCGTACCTGGTCCGGCCGGTCCATGGGCAGGGCGTTGCGGAGGCGGTGGCGGCGCAGATGGGCCTCCAGTGTCTTGATGTTCAGGCCCAGCCTGCGCGCGGTTTCACGATTGGAGCAGCCCTGCCTGCGTAACTGCGCAATGGCCGGGGCAATGGCCGCCCAATCCAGTCGTGGCGGGCGTGGGGGCCGGGGTGTGGGGGATGTCTGTGCGCTCTGTGCGGGTTTGTGTGCATATTCCATACGGCATTTGTGTTAAAAAAACACACAGGCAGCAAGAAAATAATGCGCCTCGGAAAAATATAACCATGCCCGCCAGATGTTTGTGTATTTTTTTCATACACATGCAAGGACACATCATGCACGATCCCCGTCTGCCCGCAGGCTGTACCCAGGCTGACATCGACGCCCGATTCGAACCGGAGGAACCCACATGGGTTGCATCCTATGTCACGCAGCTCCAGCATCGCCTTGACCGTCTGGAGATGATTCGGATGGAACTGGCGGCCGATTGCTTTGATGGCGCGTATGACGGGGCGGATATTCTGGGCTATCTGGACGATGAAATGGAAACGGTCCGCATGGAAATCGGGCGCCCCCAGCTCATGGGCAGGGACTGATCCCATCCGGTCGGGCAGGGTCTGAATATTTCCATTTGAAAATGAAATCGGGAACCGGCAGAAGCGAAGGGAAACCCCTTTTTGCATGGATATGGAATGACCGAACCGACCTGCCTGCCCGATCTGGATCATGAATATTTCCTGCGGCAGTCCTTTGCCGTAGCGGAGCGCGCGCGTCAGGATGGCGACCATCCCTTCGGCTGCGTGCTGGTGGATGCACAGGGCAATGTGGTGATGGAACAGGGGAACGGATACACGGCGGAAGGCGGCGACATGACCGCCCATGCAGAACGCCTGCTGGCCACGCGGGCATCAAAAACCTATGCGCCGGACATGCTGGCGTCATGCACCATGTACACTTCCGCCGAACCGTGTGCGATGTGTGCGGGTGCGGTGTACTGGAGTGGGATCGGCCGCGTGGTCTATGGACAGAGCGAGGCCAGCCTGAAGGAGATAACGGGCAACCATCCCGAAAACCCGACCCTGGACCTGCCCTGTCGCACGGTGTTCGCAGCGGGGCAGCGACCGGTGGCCGTTATCGGTCCCCTGCTGGAAGATGAAGCTGCTGAACTGCAGCGTACGTTCTGGCGGGAAAAGAACGGGTCAGTCGTTGAGGGACCGGGTTCAAAGGAATAAAAGTTTCTGGGTGCCGCCCTTTTTCAAAAAGACGGCATCGTTCCAAAGCTCTTGAAAACAGCTTCATCATGAACTGCTTATGATTTTCAGGCCTATGCTATCAGAACCCGTTGGTCGTGGTCTGTCCGTTGGCCATGGAATAGGAACAGGCCCGGTCCCCGTCGGTCACGACCAGCCATATGATATTGCGCAGCCCGGTATAGAACTGTCCCGCATCCTTCAGCGAGGTATAGCCGTGATGGCGGAACCATGAAGCGATGATGGTTGTGGGCTGGGCGCCAAAAGATTTCTTGATCGTTTCCAGCAGCTTGTCACATTGCCCACGCGTGAAACTGTCATGGTCCTGATACCAGATGCCGACCAGTATGCTGTTGCGCCGGGGGTCGAAATCGGCCACTGGCATCATGTCGCTGTCATAGCTGTCGGGCAGGCTGTCGATTTCATGTTGCATGGCGCGCTCGGCCCGGATCAGGCCAAGGTCCATCATGGTCAGCTTGTCGGCAAATAATGTGCTGATCACCTGTGATGGAGATGTCTGGGCGGCCGCGGTGCCGCAATATCCGGACATAAGGGCAAGAAACAGAAACAGGTAACGCACGATATCCCCCATGACAGGAACTGGTTCGGGCCCATCCTTGTCACGGATGGGTCCGCTACGGACGGTCCTGTATTTCATGTCATGACATGGATTAAATAAAAATAACCTTTTAGGCCATCATACGTATCTTGAAAGTTATGCAAATAGGTCTTATCTGCCATGATAATAATAACTGACATGGCGGTGAACGGGAGTGCATGCGATATGACACGGATGAAACTTGCCCTGCGTGGCTGGGTACAGGTGGTCTGGGGTCAGGTCGTGCGTGAAATCGGATATGCCATCAGCCATGATCGCCTGCAGCGTCGTGGCATCCTGATCGAAAAGCTGGGCCATGGCCTGCTGTACCGTGCCCACCGCATGGGGGCGACGCCTGGTCCCGACATGGGCAGGGTTGATCCCTATTCCCCGCCGCCGCGCGCCTGAGGGCAGTGCGATGCCTGCCATGACCGCGCGGGTAGCCGACAGGGCGACATATCAGAAAAAATTCATACGACTCTTAACGAGTCGTGGAAAACACCCACCTTATCCCCGGTTCCCAACGGTTCTATCCACAGGGTTGCCCGGATATTCGTCCCCTGAATCTGTGGATAAGGTAAGGGCGGCACCAGAAAGAAGTGTTTGGTGAAGCTTTTCTCAAAAAGCTTCAGGGAACGCCGCCTTTTTGAAAAAAGGCGACACCCAAAAAACTTTTATTCTTTTTGAACAGTTTTTTAACGATGTCCCGCAAGGTGCTGCATGTCATCGCCTACATGTCGCAATGCATCACGCACTGACATATGGCGGCGGTTGCCAGCTTCCGATACTACGGTCACCGTTGCCGTCATGCCTGCGGCCAGTACAAGGTCGGGCGGAATGCTGTCGATTTTGACACGCACCGGGATGCGCTGCGCCAGCCGGACCCATGTATAGACCGGGTCCACTGCCGGCAGGCCCTGTATGGAGGTCGCGGCGTTGTTGCTGGCGATACCGCGCGTGATGCTTTCCACATGGCCGAACAGGGGTTCATGGAAGCCCATAAGGTCCAGCCGCACCGGCTCACCCACCTTGATGGAATGGATTTTCGTTTCCTCGAAATACCCGTCCACCCAGTATGAATCCGCATCGATGATCTGGATGTTCACCTGTCCTGCATTGGCGTAATCGCCCGCGCGCATGGTCAGGTTCGTGACGTACCCGTTGATCGAACTGCGGACTTCGGTGCGTTCCAGGTTGATGCGTGCCTGCTTCAGGTCCGCAAGGGCGGCTGCGTACTGGGCTTCGGCCTGCTGGGCCACGGCCTCGAACTGCTGCTTTTCCTCGCCCGATACGGCAACGCCCGAAATCTTCTGGCGGCGTTCGTACTGCGATGTCTTGAACTCCAGATCCGCGCGGCGTTCATTGACGGCGGCATCGGCGATATCCAGCTTCACCCGAAAATCGAACGGGTCGATGACATACAGCACGTCGCCCTTGTGCACGAACTGGTTGTCATGCACGCGCACTTCATTGATCTGGCCGGAAATGCGCGGTGCGATATTGGCAACCTGTGCACGGACCTGGCCGTTCCGTGTCCAGGGGGAGGCCGTGTAGTAATCCCACAGCACGATGGCCACGATGGCCGCGACCAGCAGGATGACAGCGGTAATCGCCACACGCACAAGGCGGTTTGCATATGCGAACACGTCAGGATTCTTTCACAGGATCAGGGTATACAGGCCAACAAGGCAGATCAGCAGGCCGAACTGCGCCAGCGGCGGGTTCCAGACAAACCGCCACAGGTTGAGCCATGACAGCATGATGCGCAGCACCAGCAGCGTGCACAGCGCCAGCCCGAGGTTCATGACAAAGGCCGAGATCAGCACGCCTTCCAGATCGACAACCTGTCGCATCAGCCGGCCTTTTCCACTTTGATGATGCCGTAATGCCGCAACCGGGGCGCTGCCGTCTGCCATGCCCGCAGGACGGCGTCCAGTCCGGCCAGCAGGTTGATGGCCGCGACCTGCGTCTTGGGTGGCAGTTGGGCCTGCGGGGCGGGGATTGCCGCGATGGCGTCGCGCATGCGCTGTTCCACGTCCCATGGTGCATGCAGCGACAGTTCGCGTTGCGCCAGTTCGGCTGCGGGGCGCAGCAGAGCGATCGCCTGTGCCTGATGGGCATAGGTCCGTGCCCGCGCCAGTGCGCCGTCCAGTTCGGCAAATGTCATGAAACTTTCCATCTGTCGTGCGCTGCTGGAATTGCCAGGCAGGCGGTCGGTCCAGAACTGCATCTGGGCCAGACGGTCATATGTACGGGTCAGGCGGGTCGGGCCATCAGTTTCGCCATGTCCGGTCATCTGGCGTTCCAGCGCGCGGACGACGGTGGATGCCATCCAGAACCGTTGCCGCCGGGGTGATGGCGGAAACAGCAGCACAAGGACGATGAACGCCAGCAGGGCCGCCAGCAGGTAAAAGATGTTGCGGTTGAGGAATTCCGTGGGGTTATAGCTCTGGTGGTTATCCAGACCCAGTATGGCGAAGAAGAATACGCCATAATTGAACCCGATGGCCGCCGTTGACGGGCGCATAAGCAGAAGACAGGCCAGGAAGGTCTGCGGCAGCAGCGTCAGCGCCAGAAAGGGCATGTCCGCCCCGTGCAGCAGCACGAAGAAGTTCAGCAATGCGGCCGCCAGCACGCTGCATGGCAGGCCGATGATCGCCCCCATGCCGAAACGCGCCGTATCCACATTGGTCGCGGCAAGGGTCAGGGTCAGCGCGGTCTGGGCCAGTGCGACGGTCGCCCCCGGCAGGCCGGTGATCACGCAGACCCCGGCCGCGAACGAAAAGCCGACCAGAACCCGCAGCGCCCCGATCAGGGCCAGCAGGTAATTGGGCTGGACCGCGATATTGACGGTCCTGCTGTGGCTGGCGCTGCCGGTGCCTTCGGTCAGTACTTCCTGTCCGGCATGCATGCGGGTGCGCGCGGTCAGCATGCGGGCGGCGCGTTCAATGGCAAAGGCTTCGTCCGCATTGGGCACGTGTTCGGGCAGGGTCGTGCGCACGGCATCCAGTATATGCGTGGTGAAACCGGCCTGATCGGTGCGCAGGTCGGTCTGCCGCGCGACGCGGGCAATGGATTCTTCCACCACCGGGTCGATATTGCCATGACCGGTATGACGGCCCAGCCCGCGCGCGCAGTCCAGAATGGTCAGCATGGACACCATGGCCAGGCGCGCCCCGTTGGCGCGTGCGCCGCCCCGTTCCAGTTCCGTGCGGGCATAGGAAAGTGGCGTAGTCAGCGCCAGTATGCGCGCGCCCAGCCGGATGTCAGTCTGTGCGCCACGGTCGTACATGTGCTGCAGGGCGGCGCGTGCGGTCTCGCTAAGCGGACGGATCAGCTGCTTCAGTCCATTGGCCAGCCCCCGCCATGCCTCGGGCGAGCCGGACAGGATATTGACCACCGCCACCGCAAAGACCCCGAGCGTAATGGCCGAAGCGCGGGATACCGCGATGTTGAAAACGTTCTGTGGCGTATCAATGCAGTTTACGGCCACAAGGGCGACCGTATAGCCCGACAGCAGGGCGGCATAGGACCGGAAATCGCGCTCCAGCGACCCCACGAAGGCGCAGGCCGCAAGCCACAGTGCGACACCCCCCAGAAAGGGGCCGCGCTGCTGGTTCCATACCGCCACCAGCACAATGGACACGCCCATGCCCACCATGGTGCCCAGCAGCCGGTAAAATGCCTTGGACAGCGCCTGCCCGCGCAGGGGCTGCGCCAGGATCATGACCGTAACGCCCACCAGCAGGGGATTGTCCAGTTGCAGCCAGAAGGCCGTGGTCAGTCCGAGTACCAGCGAGCACCATGTACGCAGGCTGAACCCCACCCAGCCCGCAGGCAGGCGGTCAGTCCAGGGCTGGAAGATGCGAATGATGCCGTGAATACGCCGCGCGCTTGTTGCCTGTAGGTCTGGCATGGCCTCCCTGACCGTTCAGTGGCCTCATGGCGCTTGATACAATGGAAATAGCCGGGAATTCATAACAAAGGATGTACAGGCACAAGGTGCATGGCTGGTATTCACATAGGAGATATCACCCGGTGCCGGACCACTTCGCCCACAATGATCAGCGCGGGGCTGCCCACGTCGGCCTCGGCCGCCTGCCGCGCAAGCTCCCCCAGCGTGCCGGTCAGCACGCGCTGGTCCGCGCGCGTGCCGCGTTCGACAATGGCGGCAGGCCAGTCAGCGGGCACGCCGTGGTCCATAAGCTGTGTACACAGGGCGGGCAGGGCGGATACCCCCATATAGATCACCACCGTCTGTCCCGGTCGCGCCATGCTGTCCCAGGGCAGGTGCAGCGTGCCATCAGCGCGGGCATGGCCGGTTACAAACATGCAGGCCTGCGCGCAGTCACGGTGGGTCAGGGGGATGCCGGCATAGGCGGCGCAGCCATTGGCCGCCGTGATGCCCGGCACGACCTGAAACGGAATGGCGGAGTCCAGCAGGGCTTCGATTTCCTCGCCCCCGCGTCCAAAGACGAACGGGTCGCCCCCCTTCAGCCGCAGCACGCGCTGTCCCGCCCGTGCGCGGCGGACCAGTTCGGCGTTTATTTCTTCCTGCGGCATGGTGTGTCTGTTGCGGCGTTTGCCCACGAATACCAGTTCCGCATCGCGTCGCACCCGGTCCAGCAGGGCAGGGGAGAGAAGCTGGTCATACAGCACGCAGTCGGCATTCTGCATGAGGTGCAGCGCGCGCAGCGTCAGCAGGTCCGGATCACCCGGCCCCGCGCCGACCAGCCACACTTCGCCCCGCGTGCTGGTGGAGGCAATGATGTCGTCCAGTATGGCGCGCGCACGTTCGTTTTCGCCCCGCCGGGCTGCCTGCGCGCCCGCCCCGTCAAGGAAGGTTTCCCACACCTGCCTGCGTCGCGAAATGTCAGGACACGCAGCCCCCACATGCTCGCGCTGCTGCTGCATGAATACGGCAAGCTCCCCCGTGCCATCGGGTATGGTGCTTTCCACCTGTTCGCGCAGGCGGCGCGCCAGAACGGGGGCGGCCCCCCCGGTGGAAATGGCGATGCGGACCAGCCCGCGATGGATCTGGGCCGGGGTAATGAAGGTGGATGGCTGCGGGTCATCGACCGCGCAGACGGGAATGTTCATCTCCTGCGCCAGGGCCGCGACAGCGCGGTTGACAGTACGGTCATCGGTCGCGGCATAGACCAGGCGGCAACCGGGCATGGCGGCGCGCAGGGTGGCGGCATCGGCCGTGCTGGCCACATGGGTGATCGTGCCGTCTTCCTCCCATCGCTGCATTTCCGGATCAAGGCGCGCGGCAATGACCTCGACCTTCGCGCGGTGGGCCAGCAGCAGGCGGACCTTGTTGGCCGCGATCATGCCGCCGCCAATCACCAGCACCCGGACATTGTCCAGCCGCAGCGCGATGGGAAACCATGCGGGTTCGGAAATATGGGTCATGCAGTCAAACAGCCGGTCGTGCCGGCATCCTGTGGCTGGGGAAGGGCGGGTCTGGATGGAAACGTGTGTAGCGGTGGTGTGGTGGCGTCAGTGGGAGGTGACGTTCTTCACCCCTTCGGCATAACCCCAGCGTGCCCATGTCGAACGGTCCTTGACCGATCCCGGCGTGTTGGTGGCGCATGCGGCCAGCGACAGCACGATGGCACAGATACCAAGAACGGGAAGAAAACGGGCCAAAAAAACCTCCTGCACGACGCAATGGCCGACATAGCAGAAAAGCCATGCCTTCACCACGACCATATATGAATTGACGCGCGCCCTCACGCCCCATCGCGCATGTCATGGAAATGATGATATGCACCCTGCCTGAAACAGGCCGCTGGCGGAATGCCAGAGACAGACAGAGGTAAGGGCAGGCAGGATGGAAACGATCAGCACCGTAGCCGGATTGCGCGCGCGTGTCAGGCAGTGGAAGCAGGCGGGCGCGCGTGTTGGCGTGGTGCCGACCATGGGCGCGCTGCATGACGGGCACCTGTCGCTGGTCCATGCGGCGCGGGCGCAGGCGGACCGGGTGATTACCACGGTTTTTGTCAACCCGATCCAGTTTGACAATGCCGATGACCTGGCCACCTATCCGCGCACGCTGGAGGATGATGCACGCCTGCTGGCGGCGGCCGGGGTGGATATGCTGTACGCGCCCACCGTGTCACAGATGTACCCACCCGGTTTCGCCACCCGCATCAGCGTATCCGGCGTATCGGAAGGGCTGTGTGGAGGGGCCCGCCCGGGCCATTTCGATGGTGTGGCGACAGTGGTGTGCAAGCTGCTGATGCAGACGCTGGCGGACTGCGCTTTCTTTGGCGAGAAGGATTTCCAGCAGGTTCAGGTGGTCCGTCGCATGGTCACCGACCTTGACCTGCCGGTTGAGATCGTGACCTGTCCGACGCAGCGTGAGGCGGACGGCCTGGCCCTGTCATCGCGCAACCGGCGTCTTGCGCCCCATCAGCGCCAGATTGCGGTTGCCCTGCCGCGTATCCTGCGGGTTTGCGCCGCCGATATTGCGGCGGGCGCGGATGTCCCTGCCGCATTGGCGCAGGCGGTAGTCCAGCTGGCGGATGCGGGTTTTGACCCGGTGGACTATGTGGAATTGCGGTCGGAACTGGACCTGCAACCACTTGCTGTTGTGAGCAGGGGCACGCCCGCGCGCCTGCTGGCGGCGGCATGGCTGGGTGATGTGCGGCTGATTGACGGCATGGCCGTGCCATTGCCGGAATAAAGAAGTTTTTGGGGCAGCCTTTTTTCAAGAAGGCTGCATTCTTCGAAGCCTTTTGAAAAAAGCTTCACCAAAAAATCCTGTTTTTATCAGTATTTCAAGCGTCCAGCTTGCGGGCTTCGTCGGGCAGCATGATGGGAATGCCGTCACGCACCGGAAAAGCCAGCCCTGCGCGCCTGCTGATCAGTTCACCGGCCTCGCGGTCATAGACCAGCGGCCCCTTGGTCACCGGGCAGACAAGGATGGACAGCAGCCGGGGGTCCAGCGGTGGGGCGGGCGGCTTTTCAGTCATGGCGGCAGATCCCATGCAGGTTGCAGTTATTCAGGCGACATTGGTCACGATGGGGATGCACCCTCATCGGGTTCATGTCCAGCCCCGTCCAGCAGATTGCGCAGGATCTGGGCGCGGGCGGCGGGCGTTGGCGCTTCCAGCATCATCTGGCGCGGTGCGGTGCCAAACGGGCAGATCATGGGCAGGGTGACCAGCAGGGCGGCGTCATCCATCTGGCGCAGCGCGTCCCATTGCGTGCTGACGCCCTGGGCCTCGCAGAAATCATGCAGGGCGTTGAGCAGGCCTTCACGGTCGAAGGGAATGTCATCCCCGCCATCCGTCAGGTCGGATACAAAGGATGACGCGTCGATCCGTGCAACGCGGTAGCCACGGCGCATCTCCGTCTCGCGCAGCAGGCGGAAGCGGGCGATACCCGTCAGCGTGATGGCATAGGTGCCGTCCGTGCGCTCGGTCATGGCGGTGATGCGGCCGATGCACCCTATATTATAAAGGGGCGGGGTTGTGCTGTAGCCATCATCCATGTCGGCATCTGTCGCATCATCCAGCGGGCTGCCGTCCATGCCATCCAGCGGGCGGGGCTGGATCATGCCGATCAGGCGGTTGCCCGCCAGCGCGTCTTCCACCAGCGCGATATAGCGCGGTTCGAACACGTTCAGCGGCAGCCGCCCCTGCGGCAGAAGCAGGGCCTCGTCCAGCGGGAACAGGCCCAGCTCCGCCGGGAAGTCCGCCAGTGTCATTTCCCCGATCTGCGGGATGCGGCGGGGGATGTCATCATGGATGATGATGGTCCCCCGAGGGTCATGACGCGTCACGAAAACAGCAACGAGGACATGCGCCGACGCGCCGCGACCGTGTCGGGATCGGTCTGGCCCCAGGCTTCGAACAGGCGGATCAGCTGCTTGCGCGCGCCGTCGTCATTCCACTGACGGTCTTCTTTCATGATGGTCAGCAGTTCATCGGCCGCCTCCGCGCGCTTGCCCGCGGCGTTCAGGGCTGCAGCCAGTTCGAAGCGGGCGGCGTAGTCTTTCGGGTTGGCGGCGATGCGGGCGCGGATTCCCTCGGCTTCCTCAGCGGCCTTGCGGCCCTCGCGCTTGAGTTCCAGCGCGGCCTTCGCCCCTGTGATCTCGGCATGGTTGGCAATGGATTCAGGGGCGTCATTCAGGGCGGTTTCGGCGCCTTCCTCATCCCCCATTTCAATCAGGGCGCGGGCAAGTCCACCCCATGCGGCGGGGTTTTCGGGCTCGATTTCCAGCACCTGCGAAAACAGGCTGGCTGCGGCTTCGGCGCGGCCTTCCTCCATTTCCTTGCGGGCGGCTTCCACCAGGTCGGCGGCGGGCAGGGCGCCTCCTGCGGATTTCAGCACGTTTTCCACGAACCGGCGGACTTCGCTTTCGGACTTGGCGCCCTGGAACAGGTCGAGGATCTGCCCCTGCCAGAAGGCGGCGACCAGCGGAATGGACTGCAGCGGCAGGCCGATCTGGGTCAGTTGCTGCGCCAGCGCGCGGTTGGCGTCCACATCCACCTTTACCAGCCGCACCCGTCCACCGGCAGCACGCACCACCTTTTCCAGAACCGGGGTCAACTGCGTGCAGGGCTTGCACCACGTTGCCCAGAAATCGACCAGAACCGGCATGTCGCGGCTGGCTTCCACCACGTCACGCATGAAGGTGTTCTGCGTGCCTTCCATCACCGGGTCGGGCCTGCCGCCTGCTGTCGGCGGGTTGCCCGCAGGGGCGGAACCGGCGGGGCGGGGTGTCTGGCCGATAATGTAGTCCATCTGGTCACGTTCCTGTTGGTCTGGCGGCCAGCATAGGGACGGGGGCATTGCCTGCCCTTATGCCCATGCCGGTCGGTTCACATGTTATGGTGATAGATTGGCATTCCCGGCCATCCCCGCAACCGCATTCTGCGGGGATGAAAAAAAACTTCGACAAAAGCATTTTAACCTCTTGCACGCCCATCGGGTTTGCCGTAAACACCGCTTCACCGACACGGAGCGCGGGCGTAGCTCAGGGGTAGAGCACAACCTTGCCAAGGTTGGGGTCGTGGGTTCGAATCCCATCGCCCGCTCCAGATTAAAATAGTCGGTTTGCAAACGACCCTTCGGGGTCGTTTTTGTTTTCTGGCGGTTTGTCAGGAAACTGCTCCCGGTCTGAACTGCCGGAATCAGAAAATCAGGAACCATTGCAGGATTTCAGCCTGCCGATCCGCTTCATGCGGAACGTTTCCCGTGCTGGTGCGCTTTGACCCCGCATTGCACATTCATGCCGTTTTTCCGCGTTAGCATGATGACCTGACAGCGGGTGCTGACGCGCCCATGGAAGGGGAGGGCTGGCGTAACCGTGTCGAAACGTTTTCCTGTCGTTTGCATGCAGGTTTCCAGGGTGATGTATTGATGGCTGGCGGGGCATGCAGGCAGACAGAAAACAGACGTTTAATGCGTGCTTTTTCGGGGTTTCCAGCTTTGTGGGACAATCAGGTTCTTACCGTATGGTCAGTCAAAGTGTGATCTGATAAAAGGCCCCTGCGTTGCTCTTCTTTCCTGTCCATGAATGTATGCAGGCGCGCCTGCCTGGCCTGAATTATATTCTCGATCATCACTTTTAGCTGCGGTGCTACATTGACCATTTCCTGTCTCCCGAAAAATTTGGGTTCAGTCTTACGGCATGTTCGGAAGGGTCGGCATTTTGCTGTGGCTGGCGGAATGGTTCTGCTGCTTGCCGGGTGCAACACCCTTCCTGACAGTGGTCCTACGGAATACAAGATCAACCACGCGCAGCGTGACCCCAAGAGGAACAGCGTAGGCTACAATATTGTCAAGGTCAGCCCGGAACTGATCGGCCTGCTGGAAAGTCAGGAACCGCCGCTGTTCAGCAGCCTTGACGCGGATAATGCGCCTGTAAGCGTGCCCAGGAATGATACGATCGGGCCAGGTGATGTCCTGCAGGTTTCGATATACGAAGTGGGCAGCGCCCTGTTCAGCCCCAATAACGGGGGCATGTCCGCAGGGGGCAACATGTCCATGGCGTCCAATCTGCCGCCATTGAGCGTGGATGGAAGCGGGAATGTTGAAATTCCTTTTGGTGGTCAGATGCATGTGACCGGCATGACCACCAATCAGCTGGCGGATGCCATTACGGCGCGACTGAAGCAGAAATCGCAGTCACCGCAGGTTCTGGTGCGCATCCTGTCCGATATTACCAATTCGGTCATCGTATACGGCGGGGTGCGGCGGCCCAGTCGCATTCCCCTGACACCAAATCGTGAACATATCCTTGATGTCATTGCGCTGGCAGGGGGGGAAGACCGGACGGTCCAGTCGGATGAGGATTATATCGTCCGCCTGACACGTAAGGACAAGATTGCTGAACTGCCGCTCAAGACCATAGAAAATGATCCGGCGCAGAACATCGTGATGCAACCCGGCGATCGGGTGCAGGTCGTATATGAACCGCGCACCTTCTCCGTATTCGGGGCAACCGAACGGGTCACCCAGACGCAGTTTACAACCCCGACGCTGACCCTGGCCGAGGCCATTTCGCGCAGTGGTGGCCCGCTTGATTCCCGTGCCGATCCGAATGCCGTTTACCTGTTCCGCTTCGAGAACGCTGATGTCCTGAAACGCCTGGGCCTGTCGGTTGATAATGGGGCGACAACCGGACCTGTAATTTATCAGTTGGATATGATGAACCCGAGTAATTATTTTCTGGCGGAACGCTTCATGATGCGTGATCAGGACATTATTTATGTCGCAAATGCCACCAGCAACAAGTTCTACAAGTTTTTCGGGTTGATCAGTACACTTATCGCACCGGGGATCACTGCGGCATGGATGGCAAAATAATGAAAAAATTTATGCGACATGAATGCTGCGGATGCGTGTCCGGGCCTGCTTTCAGGTCTGTCGTGGGTTACATTGGTGAATATGGTTCGGTGCGTGTCATGGTTGGTACTTCAGGACGGAATTGCATGTCATGAATATTGATGTGTACCAGGAAGACAGAAATCAGTATCAGGGAAATGATCCCTCTTTCCTGACGCGGGTGGGGAACTGGTTCCGTAATAAAATACAGAACCATCTGCCTTTCATGATTTTTGTTGTTCTGCCGACCGGTCTGGTGTTTCTTTACCTGACCCTGATCGCAACGCCCCAATATATATCGGAAGCGCATTTTGTCGTGCGCGGACGGTCCGGCCAGTCCGGCATTTCGCTGAGTAACATCCTGCAGTCGAGCGGGGGGAGTGGCGCCACTTCCGAAAATACATACGTGGTGCAGGATTACATGCAGTCACGTGACGCGGCGGAACTGCTGGTCAAGCAGAACAACCTGCTTGATGTCTATCGGCGGCCGGAAGCGGATTTTGTCGCGCGTTATCCGATGTTTGGACTCCCACAGGATTTTGAACATTTTTACAAATATTATAAAAGGCATGTGCTGGTAGAGCAGGATTCGGAAACAAATATTTCCATCCTGACGGTCCGTACGTTCAGGGCTGATGATTCCCAGAAAATTGCCCGTGCCCTGCTGGATGCCGGTGAAAACCTGGTCAATGATATCAACCGCAGGCAGCGGGAAAATCTGATTCATGCGACTTTGATGGAAGTTCAGGCTTCTGAAGCCAAGCTGCGTGATATTAACCAGAAGCTGGCTGAATACCGGAATGTGATCGCCCTGATTGATCCGATGCGGCAGTCCGTGCCGATGATCAGCTTTGTGACCACACTGCAGAATATGCTGACGACGACCAACATGCAGCTGGGTCAATTACGGAAATCGGCCCCCAACAGCCCGCTGATCGCGGCGTATCAGCGTCAGGCAGATATCCTGACTGAACAGATTAAAAAGTCCGGTGGGGAGATTACCGGGTCAAATGACTCCCTTGTCCCGAAGATTACCGGGTACGAGGATCTTATGGTGCAGCGTGAGATCCAGCAGCGGATCCTGGTCAGCAACGTGGCGTCCCTGGAGGCAGCCAAGCAGCAGGCCAACCAGCAGATGGTCTATGTTGATGAAGTTGCGCAGCCCAACGCGGCGGACTGGCCGGAATATCCCCGTAACATTCTTGTTCTTGTTATTACATTCTTCTCTACATTGGGTCTGTACATAATGGGCAGGCTGCTGGTTGCAGGGGCGCAGGAACGTAATATCCGATAATTGAAGGCGTGTTTCCGACGGGCGTCATGGATCATATGATCCTGAGTGATCCGGGGGGTGCCATGTACGACAGAACAAAGAGTCCATAATGTTACGCTGCATTGATATTGTTAAAGATTATCATGTTGATAACGGGCATCGTCGTATCCTTGACGGTATTAACCTGCAGGTTGAAAAGGGCGAAAAGCTTGGCATCCTGGGCCGGAATGGTGCTGGCAAATCGACACTGATCAAGATTATTGGCGGTGTTGAGCTTCCGACGTCTGGCCGTATCGAACATACGATGTCGATCTCATGGCCGCTTGCCTTTGGTGGCGCCTTCCAGGGCAGTCTGAGCGGGCTGGATAATCTGCGGTTTATCTGCAGGATCTATAACCTTGATTACACCAAAACGCGTAAATACGTCGACGACTTTGCTGAACTGGGCAAGCAGCTTATGGACCCGGTGAAAACGTATTCATCCGGCATGCGCGCGCGTCTTGCCTTTGCCCTGTCTGTGGTGATCGAATTCGACTGTTACCTGATCGATGAAGTGATCATGGTGGGCGATGCCCGTTTTTATGAACGTTGCCGGGAGGAACTGTTTGTGAAGCGTGCTGATCGCGCACTGATAATTGTGTCACATGATATGCATTTCGTAAAAGAAATATGCGACAGAAGCGTCGTTATACATAATCGGAAAATGGTTGAATGCGCATCCGTGCAGGAGGGGATCGATCTCTATCATTCGTTGTAGGGATATGAATGATCATTGCGATTGTCTGTATGGAATATTTGATGAATACGGATCGTTATCTTGTGACAGTAAGGTGATGCGCCGGAATGGCGGGGGATTTCATGGGAAAGATGGGGTTTGTTTTCTTATCCCTGATATTTTAAAATGACCCGGAATGATGGAAGAAAGCAGCCAGGCAGGTCGGCAGAATGGAAAACCGGTATTCCGCGTATGTATATGTTCGGGCATAACTGCCACCGGTTGGGGCGCAGTCCGCTCATGACATTGCAAAACAGCAGGGAAGATCACGTCACGGCAGAATGAAGCCCTGATGTGTTCATAAAGCATATCATTGCCATATGCTTGCCCCTATGTTCCCGTATATATCTATCGCTTTGTAAGCTCACATGAAGGTAGGCGATCTACACCGGTGCTTTCGGCTGCTTCCCAAGGAATTGGTATGCATGTCAAGCTCGAACAGACTGATATGTAATGCTGAATATCTTACAGAACAACGCAGTGTCATCTTCCCGCCGCTTCCTGCTGCTTCAGGGGTTGATGGGGCCTTTTTTCCATGAGATCGGAAAGGCGTTCCGCAAGGCAGGATACGAAGTTTACAAGATAAATTTCAATGGCGGAGATCAATTGTTCTGGCGTCTGCCGCATGGAATCAACTTCACGGGCAGCATGGATGAATGGCCCGGGTTCCTGATTGACGTCATTACGAAGCACGGCATTACCGATGTCATGCTGTTTGGGGACTGCCGTCCCCTGCATCGCAAGGCCGCGTCCGTATGCATCGAACGTGGCCTGCGTGTTTATGTGTTTGAGGAAGGCTACATCCGTCCGGACTGGGTTACGCTGGAACTTGATGGGGTGAATGGCCATTCATCCCTGCCCCGGGACCCGGCGTGGTATCGTGAACAGGCCGCCCACCTTCCGCCTCTGCCGCCCCATGTCCAGGTTCCGTCTTCTTTCCGTCGGCGGGCGCTGGAAGCCGTTGCCTATAATGCGGCTGATCTGCTGACGCGCTGGTATTTCAAGAACTGGCATGACTACCGTCCATGGCATCCATGGACGGAAGGGGTCGGCTGGCTCAAGCGTCTGTGGCGCCGCGACGCAGCGCGCGAGCGTACGGAAAAAATCATGGCGGAAGTGGCCAGCCACAACCTGCCTTACATGCTGTTTCCGCTCCAGCTTGATGCGGATGCACAGATCCGGTTGCATTCCGATTTTGATGGCATAGCCGGCGCGATCCGGTTTGTGCTGGAATCCTTTGCACAATATGCTCCCAGGGACCTTTACCTGCTGATCAAGGAACATCCCCTTGATAACGGCGTCAAGGACTGGAGCGCCCTGACGCGGAAGATTGCGGGTCAGCTGGGCGTTGCCGATCGCGTACGTTATCTGGAAAGCGGCGATATTGCCCAGATGGTCCGCGCGGCAAAGGGCGTGGTGACCATCAACAGTACCACAGGTACTCTTGCCCTGATCTGCAATGTTCCTGTCATTACGCTGGGACAGGCAATTTACGATCTGCCGGATATTACCGATCAGGGAACGCTTGATCATTTCTGGGGCGCGCCCACGCCGCCAGATCCCGTGACATTCGAGGATTTCCGGCGTGTCCTGATCGACCGTTGCCTGATTGAAGGGGGCTTCTTTTCCCCTGAAGGGCTGAAGCTGCTGGTGCAGGGTACGCTCAGGCGGATCAACCGTACGACGCCTTCCGAGGACGGCAAGGTGTTCACCATATCGCACCTCCAGACAAGTTCTTCTTCCCGGCAGTAACTGATGATGATAACGGACGCGCCACATATTTTTATGGATATATCCCGGTTGCTTTCCCGGGCGCGAAATCCGATCCCGACCGGCATCGACCGTGTTGAATATGAATATGTTTCTTACCTGCTGAAGAATGAGGCGCATCGCCTGACATTTGTTGCGTTTCATCCAGCCGGCTGCATAGGGACGCTGTCAACCCGGGCCGTATGTCACTTTGTGGACGCGATGGGGCAGGTATGGGATGGTGACAGGCCATTGCGGGATCGTCTTCCCCATATGGCGCGGCGCCTGACCCAGTCCGTCCTCCTGTCATGTTGGGCGATGCCCCGGCATCGGGGCGACAGCATCTATCTTCTTGTATCCCATCATCATCTGACGCGCCCTGGACCGATTGAGAGATTCCTGTCCCATCATGGCAGCCTGTTCGTGCCGATGGTGCATGACCTCATTCCGTTGGAATTTCCCGAATATGCCCGTCCGGGTGAACCGCAGCGCCATGCGCGGCGCATGGAGACGGTCGCCCGTCTGGCTGCCAGCGTGATCGTTCCGGCCAGGGCGGTCGCCCACTCGCTGGCGCCCTATATGCAGCACCGCCCGGCCGAAAATCATGTGCATGTCGTGCCCCATGGCCTGCATCTGCAGCTTTCCAGCCTGTCCGATGCACCTGCATCGCGCCTGCCAGATGATGGCAGGCCCTATTTTGTGTATCTGGGAACCATCGAGCCACGGAAAAACCACCTGTTATTATTGAATTTGTGGCGTGCCATGGTGGAAGAAAAGGGCGCGGAGACGCCGCGTCTGGTTCTGGTGGGACGGCGTGGCTGGGAAAATGAAAATATTCTCGACATGCTGGAACGCTGCCCGGCCCTGCAGGGAAACGTGCTGGAATATAATGACCTGTCGGATCCTGAAGTGGTCAGCCTGCTACAGGGGTCTCAAGGGCTGCTGTTTCCATCCTTTTCCGAAGGGTTCGGGCTTCCCCTTGTTGAAGCCATGGTTCTGGGCACTCCCGTTGTCTGCAGTAATATTCCGGTATTTCATGAAGTTGCGGGAGAGAATGCGACATATCTTGACCCGACCGATGGTCCTGCATGGCGTAAGGCGATTGACGCCCTGATGGCGCAGAAGCCGCAAGGCAGGACAGCCGGGGAGGCTGCGGATATGAACCTGTTCAACTGGCCTCGTCAGGTTGCGGCAGGTATCGCTGTCGCTGACGGGACAGCGGCATTTTTCCGGTCGAATGGACTACGTGCGTCCTGATCCATGAGGGTGCATAGCTGTATGCGGCATGGATCTTTCATTATCCTGCAATAGGTAGCCACATCTTTCATGACAGTACGTGCACATGCTGGAAATGATGACCGCCAGCCTCTTTCAGACCTGACGGTATGGCTGGATAGCAGGAATATAGGCAGATCAGGCGGGACGGGAGTGGCCACCTATGTGCAGGGGGTGCAGACCTGCCTGACCCGTATGGGGTTTCATGTCCAGTATCTTTGGGACCATGATCCTGCCGATGGCAGTACGCCGCCCAACAGCAGCTGGCAGCGGATTGTCAGGTTTCTGAAAGCCTGCCTGCCCGTCCGGTTGATCAGACGCCAGCAGGGGGACATTACTGGCAGGTCGTACCCTTATATTTCAGACATTTACCGCATTGCCCATATTCATTTTCAGATATGGAAGCGCCTGTTATGGTTACATGGCACGCAACCGCCGGATATTATGTTCTGGACTTATCCGTTACCAGTTCTGGTGAAAAATACGATCAATATCGTAACGGTTCATGACCTGATTCCCATAACCCATCCACATCTGACGGGAATCAACCCCCGGCGTTTGCAGCGTCTGCTGACCCAACTGGTTGCGCAGGCGGATGTCGTGGTGACGGTGTCGGAAACGGTCAGGCAGCAGATCATTGAAATATTTGATATTCCTGCCAGCAGGGTCGTCAATCTTTATCAGCTTGCGGGGGTCACGGCCACTGAACGCCAGCAGTTGGCGACTGCCCCGGTCGTGGCGCCTGCGGGCTGTTTCATCTGTATTGGTCGGGTGGAAAAGCGCAAGAACATTGAACGACTGGTGGAGGCGCATGCACGGAGCGGCACGGAGCGGCCATTAGTGCTGTTGGGCCCGGATGGCGATGACATGCCTGATTTCAGTCCCCGTACACCACGTCAGCAGGTTATCCGTGTGCCGTGGTGCAGTCGGGAGTCCCTGCTGCGCAGTCTGGCGAATGCCCATGCCCTTGTTTTTCCCTCTCTGGCAGAGGGATTTGGCCTGCCCATTGTCGAGGCCATGGCCCTGGGTGTGCCCGTCATGACATCCCGTGGCGGCGCGACCGAGGAAATTGCAGGTGGTGCGGCGCTACTGGTAGATCCCTATGACGTACAGGATATTGCCGATGTCATCGGTCACCTGGATCGTATGCAGCCTGATACGCCGCAGTGGGAGGCCCTGCGGCAGGGCGGGATGAAGCGGGCGGAAGTTTTTACGGAAGTCGCACAGATCGGGCGTTTGCATGCCTTTCATACGCATTTGCGTGACCTCTTTCCCGGCCGTTTGTAACCCGCCGCCATGCGACCTTGAAATATGATGTGAGGGGCGCGGATCATCGTTTTTTCTGGAGAGAGGATACAGAAAACGGATACCAAGGCTGATTGTGGCATGCAGGTGACAGTCCACACCTGACGCGTCAGTTTCCATTATTTGGCAGAAGAAATTATAAAATAGACGTATTCTTCATACATCTATGTCTCGAAGGATATTATATGCATCAAATAAGAATATTTTCATATAATTTATAATATTTTAATAAGATGTATTAAGTTCCCAATGCCTGGTTCGTGGGCATGACTGCCTTAAGTGTCCACAGTGTTGCAGGATGACATCAAAAATTAAACTAACATATTGAAATATAATATATAATTTATGTCTCTTGGCGGGACGTAGACTGCCGTTCATGGAATGCAACTTCCTTGGAAGAGGACTGTTACTTTGGCATGGGACTGTTTTCATGCAAATTTAAAGAATGGGTGTGGGAAATTTTTCCTAATTCGTTGTGTTGCAATAGGTTCGTGAAATGGACACAAACCGGATGTAACCATATATGAAAGTATGGAAAGAAAGATCACATATCCCGAAGAGATCGCTGCAGGCTAACAAAACAGGCATTATATGCCGTAGGATAGCGGGGCTGCATCCCTAAAATAAGTTGTCTATAATTGCTTGTTGGGGCAGGGATACGGGTTCATGCCAGACGGGAATGTTCGAGGGTCACCATGATGCAGCAGAAGCGTAGGATGAAGGAAGAGACTCCCCTTCGCCTGTTCAAAAATCCTGTGATGGAATCCCTGACGCTGCTGTCCTTCGGTGTGTTCGCTGCGGTGTGGGCCATAATCATTCTGGCTGCTATGACTTTTGCGTGGCGGATGTCCGGTTCCATGAAGATGATGGGCCTGTACTGGCTGGCCGGATTTGTGGCATGGTTCCCGTTTGAATATCTGATGCACCGTTTCCTGTTCCATTTTCAGGGAAAATCGGCATTTGCCCAGTCAATGGTGTTCCTGATGCATGGCAACCATCATGAACAGCCCAACCACCCGCTGCGCAATCTGATGCCGTTGAGTGTTTCCCTGCCGCTGGCGCTGTTGATCTGGGGCGGGTGCGTCTGGTCCATGGGGGATGGTGTCGGGGGGGCGGTTGCCGCCGGTTTCCTGTGTGGATATGTGGCATACGACACGGTGCATTACTCGTGTCATCAGTTTCCCATGCGCCTGCCCCTGCTGCGCAAGATCAAGATCCATCATATCAATCATCACTATCGCCAGACCGATGCCAATTACGCGATCACGGCGGTGTTTCTGGACAAGGTCTGTCATACCCAGTGTGATCGTTCCTGATGTCGGACCGTCGTCGTATTCAGGGCTGAACGGATATCCCGGTAATCAGGTGATTGAGCTGCGCTGGCGTCAGGGGCACAGGGGCCTGACGTGTCGTCCTGTCGTCCAGAGGGAACGAAATGGCGACATAAGGCACATCACGTATGCCCGAAGGCACGACGACGCCCGGGATTGACGGACGGTGATCGCCAAAGAAGACCAGTAAGGCCCTGGCGTTTCTGGCTGACATGTCCTCAATCAGGTCCAGCAGCATCCGGTCGCTGTTCTGCACATGTCTCAGGTAATGGTGTAAGGCGGACTGCCCATCCGCCCCGCCTGGCCATGGGCCATGGTTTTCCATGGTAACGGCATAGAATAACGAGGGCGTGGTGACTGACTGCATCATGCCCGTTATTGTCTGCCCCAGGGCCACATCGCCAAAATAGGGCATGTCTGGTGTTGATGCATGTGGTCCGGGATTAACCAGACGGGAAAAGCCCATGGTCGGCATGAGCGTGGCGCGATTATAGAAACGCAGGTCATGCGGATGGATGAATGTACTTTCGTACCCTATTGTTCCCAGCTGGTTGCCAATGGCATGGTCGCGTTCACGTCCTGCGGTCAGAAAGGGGTCATAGCGCCGGAAGCCCAGATCGGTTTCTTCCTGTCCAAAAATGACGCCGTATTCCGATCGCATGGTATAGGCACCAAAGCCGCTGACGCATAAAGGCCCCCACTGGAATGCAATGTCATATGCCCGCTTCAGGCCGGGCATGGCTGGCAGGGGTAAGTCAGGTGGCAGGTCCAGCCGTGTGGGATCGGCAAAAGATTCACACTGCACGATCACGATCATATCATAAGCGGGTTTGCCCTGAAGTGCGGCGGGAGAAGGGAGGTCGATGCTTCCCCGCCATTGCCGCCAGTACATGATGATACTGCCCGGCAGCCCCAATGTGCCGACATCATGCGTGAGATCAGGGGTGGGCGCCAGTTTTTGCGCCGGGCACAGCCAGATGGACAGACCACCCGACAGCAGCATGCCCATTCCGATCAGGTGGGGCAGGACTGCGGTGGAAGAACAGGTCCACAGCAGAAATGGTGCTGCGATGACAAGGACAAGCAGGGCGATACGACCGGCCAGCGGAATGGAAAAAAGATAGAATTTGGGATGCTGCAGAAAACTGCGGGCAACCACGACATCACTGAACAACAGCGGTTCGCCCAGCACACGGAATTTGATGTTTGAGGCGACAGCCGTAACGGTCATCAGCACACATGTCATGAGAAGAGCGATCGGAACGCTGCCTGTCGCGGCCAGCCACCCGCCATACGCGATCAGGCTGCATAGTATATCCAGCATCCAGCGGAAGGGTAATGCCTGACGTCCTGCCCGGGGCATCACGACAGCATATTCAATAGCGGGCGTCAGGAAAACGATAACAACAAAAGACACCAGAACCTGAAATGCTGACATGAAAATTCCGTTGTGCACCCGGCATGGCATCCGCTGCATCAGAGGTTGTTATCGATAACAAGCTCTTGTACAAGGTATCTTCACTGGAATAAACACCGGGAACGTGATTGGAAATCGCGAACCTATGAATGACTTGCATAAAAGTCTTTCAGGCAGACAATGACAGGCCAGAGGCACCAATCATGACATTGGCATCGCGTTCCTGTCTGTTACGGATGCCCCCTTTCCAGCGCGCCCTGCCCGTGCTCGCCACGCCTGCCACTGGGGAAACCGCTACGGTGGAAGCCCGGGAGGACATCCGCAGACGGATTGTCCGGGACAGGACGGGTGGGCGGTTCTGGGCTCCGGCACCCGCCCATGTCAGACCCGTTCTGGTGTGTGGGGGATACGGCGTTGACGGTAACCGGATGCGTAGTCTGGCACGTTTGCTGGCGCGTCTTGCAACTGTCCATTCACCACAGGACCTGCTGCTGGTTGCCCCGGGTGCATATGGTCCGGCCGCGCGGATCGCGCGTCAATATGGTGTTGTCCACCTTCATGAACCTGTAGACCCGCATGCCCTGCTGGATCATGCCCGGGAAGTTCATGAACTCGGGCAGGGGGATATCGGAGATCTTGCAGCACTGCGAGGTCAGAAGGCCATGCGGTATGCCAGCCCTGACCATGGTCACCCCGTTGATGGCATGTCGGTTGCGCGACGACTGATACAGGACTGGCGTTATCATGACCCCTATACGGGGGACGTGACGACCATCCTGAAAGTGCTGGAATTCCAGGCCCTGTGGCGGCGCGTCATCGACGCCAATCGCGACATCGGGGCCTGTGTCGGCATGTCCCTGTGGAAACGCAGGCGTATTGCCGCATTTTTTACGGTTCCCCCCACGCATCCGCCCTTTTTTCGGCAGGCATGTTCCGCAGTAAAACGGTGCGCCAGTCAGGGCAGGGCGGTCGTAACATGGGCTACGCGCATACCGACCGGACTGATACAGCAGGCGCAGGCGGAAAATGTGCCTGTATGGCGTGTCGAGGACGGGTTTGTCCGCTCGGTTGGCTTGGGAAGCGGATTGCAGGTTCCGGCCTCCATTTTTGTGGACCGGCGCGGCATTTATTATGATCCGTCCGAACCCAGTGACCTTGAGCATATTCTGGCGACGGCGCCGTTTGATGCGCATCTGCGGGAACGGGCACGTTCCCTGATTGCGCATCTGGTGCAGAAGGGAATATCGAAATACGGGCGTTCCGATCGGGGACAGATGCAGGAATGGGACGCCAGGGGGCGGCGCGTCCTGCTGGTGCCCGGACAGGTCAGCGATGATCTGTCCGTCATCAGGGGGGGCGGTGCCGTGCAGGGCAATCTGGCCCTGCTGCAGACCGTGCGCCAGCATAATCCCGATGCGTTTATCATCTACCGTCCACATCCCGATGTCGTTGCCGGACATCGGAATGGCAGGCTGGGCAATGACGTTGTCATGGCTTATGCCGACCATATCAGTATTGAGGGGAGTATCGTGGACCTCATATGGCAGGTGCACGAAGTCCACACCCTGACCTCGCTTGCGGGATTTGAAGCACTGCTGAGGCAGCGCAAGGTTGTGACCTATGGCTGTCCTTTCTATGCGGGGTGGGGTCTCACCACGGATATGGGACGGATTCCTGCCGGTCGGCGCCAGCGGGTCCTGTCATTGGCGGAGCTGGTGGCTGGCGCCCTCATTCTTTATCCGCGCTATATTGATCCCCTGACACAGATACCGTGTGAAGTGGAAACAGTTGTTGCACGTTTTGATGACACGCGGATCTGGCGCCCTACGGTATTGATGCGCATTAAGAATTTACAGGGCCATATGAAGCACATGCTGGGCCGTTGACCGGCCGTCATATGACGGCAGGAATACGAACTATATATTGTCATATTTTCAATGGAGGAAATTATTGTGAGCGAAGACGTTTTTCCAAGAAATATCATAGAATGTATTAATGAAGTTATTCGGTTTCTGGCGGTGGATGATTTTTCATCTGTACAGAATGACATGACGCCGGATCTGGTCATTCTGGCCGGAAATGATTTCCTGCCGGGTGCGGAAGGGGCATTCCGTCTGGCAAAACGCAAGAATGTGCCCTTGTTGATTTCGGGTGGTGTCGGCCATGCGACCGATTTCCTGCGGCAGGCTGTCGCCAGGAATGCACGGTATCATACGTTGGACACCGCTGGCTTGTCAGAGGCGGAGATCCTGCATTCCATCGCTACAACCTTCTGGGGGCTGCCCACTTCACAGATCCTGCTGGAAACCAGGGCGACCAATGGAGGGGAGAATGGGCAGTTTACCCGAAAACTGCTGGAAGAACGGCATATGGCCCCCAAAACGGCCGTTCTGGTTCAGGACCCCGCCATGCAGCGCCGGGCGGCGGCAACGTTTCAGCAGACATGGCAGGGAATGACACCCGTCTGTCGTATTTTCAGCTGGCCGGTGGTTGTGCCGCAACTGATGCCTGAAAACGGGAAAGTCGTTTTTTCAGGCCCGGCAGAAGATCATCCAGCTTCGCTTGAGCGGTTTATATCGCTGGTAATAGGGGAAATTCCCCGTTTGCGAGATGATGAAAACGGGTATGGCCCCAAGGGGAAAGGGTTTATTCCACATGTTGAAATTCCACAGGAAATAGAAAATTCTTTTGAGGAAATATATAATTACTTCAATAATAAAAAAGAATATGACAATAGGAAGGTGTAAATAGGAAACATATTTTGTGTGTTTTTAAATCGTTCGGTTGCGGCTGTGTGCGAGCATGTATGAAATATTTCATGGAAATGCGATGATGGCGAGGTGATGATCAGACTTTATTGCGACATGATCCTGATGGAGCACTGGAATGAACAGACTGTCTTGCGACCGGCATCGTGATGAGAACCCTTTCGGGAAACGCAAGGACTGGCATTGTAAACGCAACATGTTATGACTGCCGCGCCCATACGTTCTTCTCAGCCGTTTGTTTTGCACCGATGGTTATTTTCAGGATGTTGCAAAGAATCCTGCCTCCAGACATGGTAGCAGAGGTGATCGTGTATGCTCGCCTTACTGAAGATAGAGAGATGATGCAGCATAGCTGTAACCGTTTCTGGTTCCGGCGGTCTCGACATAGGCGGCGCCGTCTTTGTTTTGTATGTCAGTCTTCAGGGTATTGTACAGAATGGCAGAGGACTGGCCCTGTAGGTGAATACCAAAACCACCATTGCCTGTGATGGTCACGGCATTTCCCTCGACCTTTCCAAATGATGTGACATAGATGCCGTCATGCCTGTTTTCCCTGAAGGTACAACTGTCCACATTGGCGTAGCCACCAAGCTGGACCCAGGCACCGATGGCGTAGCCTGTATAGGTAGAGTTGCCCGCAGAGACCGTACCATTTTCACGTACGTCCAGACCATTGCCCACCCGGCCACCCAGACCACCTTTGCCAGTGAACCTGGAGGCCCATCCATGACCACCTGTCCGGGTACAGACCGCGCCGACCAGGGAATATTGCCCAGTGCTGCCGATGACATTTATTTCCCCGCCATCTTCCGCCATATAGTTGCAGCCCAGCGTAGCGCCGGACCATGTCGTGTCCGCCACGTAGGATGCGGAGCACCCCTCGCAGTCAATGACGCCATTATGGCGGGCGAGAAAGTTGACATCTCCCGCATAGGCCGCCGTTACCCCCCCATGGGGTGCTGAGATGAATCCCCCGTCATCGGCCAGCGCGCTGTAATAGAACCGGTTGATGGCAAGGTGCGTACCCAGATTGATACGCGAAGGGCCAAAGGCATAGAAACCGGCACCATAGCTGGCTTTATTCCAGGTGATTCCTGTCTCGGTGGCAGAAATCATGGCACCGACCCCGTTCATGGTAATCCCGTCCACCAGACCGATATTACCGCCATCATGGGCATAGAAGCCGTGGTGATTTGTTCCTTTTATGTTGGTAAAATTGAAGACTACCCTGCTGTTATCGGTCGTGTTTCCAATCAGGGAAACGGAGGCCCCGCTTGGGGCAGCCGATTCAAACGGACGGATGATGTCATATGTGCCATCTGCCACGGAAATGGTGATTTTCTGGGGTCCGAATGTCTGGACGGCCATGGCCGCGTTCCATGCTGTCATCGGATCGGTATAGGTGCAACCAGTGCGGCATACAGTCCAGGCTGTTGGCCGGTTGACAAATCCCGGACGGGAGGGAGCGGTGGCTGATGTTTCATTGATCTTGCGGGTCGTATTGCCAGTGAAGTTTTCTTCGTCGGACTGTGCGTAGGCAGCACTGCCTACGCATAGAACAGTCAGACTATAAAGTAGTGGGAATATCTTGTTCATGATATCTGTTCCACATTCAGCTTGAATTGTAAGACGCTGCAGGGTTGCTTACGAAAAACTGGACAGCAGAACGGGATCTGTCGATCTGTCAACGCACTGGAATTTACCAGATCCGCCCTGTGTGATCATGCAGCAGGGTATGTCATCCTATCATGCATTCATGCATTTAAGTCATTCATGCCCATCAAAGGTTCCACAAGTTTCATAATGAATTATAAGTGGGTTAATGAGATGAGCATGACATCATGTCCCAGCGTCTTCATGAGCACGATGAAAGAGGTGCTTGACGTGTTACCGCTATCTGCATGAGACATATCTCGTTAGGGAAAGTATGGGCAGAAAGAAGGAAGGCCTGAGTTGCGTTCTCACCGTCAGTCTGGCTTTCGGGTGATGAGAAGCATATTGTGTTGTGCCTTCTTCGCTTACCCATAATACGTATTGGAGGGGCAGGAGACTCACCGGATTTTTATTCCCTCGCTTAAGCCGGGCTTTGGGATTATAGACTGTCGACCCACCAATCATGACACGCAATGAGAACATTAATGACCATAAGTGAACAGCTTCGGGAATTAAGAACAGATTTCAAGGTGCAGGCACAGGTCATTTATGCCTTGATCATGCGAGAGATTCACACCCGTTATGGACGGGAAAACCTTGGATTTCTGTGGGTGTTGGGAGAACCCATCCTGTTCTGTGCCGGTGTTGCCATATTATGGACGGCCATACGCCCTTCTCATGAACACGGGCTGCCAATGACGGCTATTGTCGTTACCGGTTATGTTCCGCTGACCATGTGGCGTCACTGTATGGGGCACGCCATCAAAGCATTTGAGTCAAATGGCAGTCTTCTCTTTCACAGACAGGTGACGCCAACCTCTATTATATTGGCTCGAGCTTTCTTAGAAATAATTGGTACCATAATGGCAGGAATTTTGGTTACCTGTGGCGCAATTTTTACCGGATTTATGAAGCCGCCACAATATTATAGCATGTTATACTTGGGTCTTGGGTTTCATATATTTTTTTGCATCTCATTTGCCATGATCTTTGCATCTCTGAGTGAGATGTCTGATCTGATTGAGAAAGCAGTGACCGTCTTCGGTTATCTCGCTCTTCCCTTTACGGGAGCATTCTCAATGGTGGACTGGTTACCGCCTAAATATCGCTGGTACATGATGCTGTCCCCAAGTGTAGAGAATATAGAAATGATCCGCGAAGGGCAGTTCGGTCTGAATGCTCATGCACATTATGATATATTTTATGACTTCTGGATTACGCTTTTACTTTTGATTATAGGTTTTTATCTAACAAAGCGCGTTCGACCTTTTATTCTTGTTCAGTAAGTCAATTAGGGTGTGTTGTTAGTTAATCTCGATGACAGATTTGACGATTTGAACGGCAGCGAAGAAGGTTTATTTCAGCTTATCATAGCGTGTTGCAGGACCTCTAGCACTAGGGCCTGTTAGATCTTGATATAGTCTGCAGTAGCAGCGATGAGGATGACGGAGAAGAAGGATGCGGCGGTCCTCTCGTGTTGGGTTGCGACAGTCCGCCATTCCTTGAGCCTTGCCCATAGAGTTTTGACCAGATGCCGTGACGTGCCCCTCCCTTTTTTGTTACCACTAAAAAAAAGAGTTCCCGGTTTTTATGGTTTGGGGTTGATGGGATGACAAGCGTCTCGGGGACATGCCCCCGAGACGCTTGTCTGGCGATCTGATCCGGTGTCCTGCCATCCAGTTGGGACTGTGGGCACACCGTATTGTAGTCTTCCCGCCAGTCAGCCAGAATGCAGAACCGGCGGCCATGGAGGGGATCGACCAATGGGTCGCGTCTTTGGGCGTCGTGTTCAGCGTGCGCTCGATGACCCGCGCAGCTGATACCGTGCGGGCCTGACCGATGCGATATTCATCGGCCAGGCTTTCGATGCCATCTTCGGCAAACCGTCGTTGCCATTTGCCGGCATTGTGCTCAGCAAGCTGTCGGCGCAGAACAGAACCATCCGGTAGCAATCTGACAACGACTGCGGCGCCTTATGACGTCGAACCCGTCCTTCAAGAAACGTCCGAGTCTGCGAACTCTGCGCCACCTGACCTACCCTGTCATCCCGCCATCGTTATGCTCCCGTCATTGCGACAGGAGCATAATATAATGATGCTTATTTCAGTTCCAGGTGAATAGTATTATTACAAAGAAAGGGCGACTCCATTTGCCGCTAAATTTCGATAATTTATAATAATAATTTCATAAAGACTTATATCCTTTTATTTCAGATCTAGACTTTGTTTTTTCATTTAAAGATGGATGATAGCGATCGATATCACGCAGTTCAGGAGAATCAATTATATTAGATATCAGCTTTGTATCATTTCTATATATTTCATAGACCCAGTCTGCATTAATAACTATATCCAAGAACCTGTTTTTTGTCATTAAATAAAATAACGTTTCAGGAGAAAGCGGTACTTTCCGCTTCATCATATCCTTTACTTCGTCGTACATCCCCTTAAATGTAGAAATCTCTTTTTGTGTCATTATCAAAAACTGATCATTAAAAGTGATCTTTCTGCCCCCAGGTATATATTCACCTGTATACGCATTCTTGTAAAAATATACCGGAGCGTTCCCATCATATGTTTCGCCTCGTTCGCTGATTCCTTGAGCTTTTGGTATATAGATTTTACCATCTTCAGCCTGAGGCAATATTCTATTATAGAAAACTAAATCTGGTCGCATTAATACGCAGGCATCATATGAAAGAGAATTTTCATTTGAGGACTTCAGAAATTCTTCGATCGCCCCAGACATATTATAAAACATGGATAGGACTCTTGCTGGATTGAGCTGAAAGAGCCACTCATCTCTTCCGCTAACAGAGTCTGCTTCCTCTTCAAAAAAAGAAAATTTCAAATCATGAGTTTTATAGTCTTTGATGCAGTCGCTATAAGTTTCAACGAAGTCACCAATTTCAGCTGAGAAAACTGAATCTTTCGCGGACTTTGGATTCTCCATCAGGAAGCCATCTTTATCGAATTTTCCATAATGGCTATTGCTTGGCCTGTCTGTATAAGACGGTCCAAAATAATATACATCACCGTTATTTGGTTTTATAATGTGTTTTTTTATGGTTTTGGACGGTAAAGAATAATTGCGAATCATTCCATAAAAAATGATGGCAACTTTATTATTTTTCAGGTCTTGCATCATTTTTTGTCCTTATTTGTAAGAGATATTATAGACTTTTTTTGCTATTTTATTCTTGGAATCTTCAAAAAAAGCGATCTTATCTTTTTCAAATTTTCTCTTCATTTTTGGAACCAAAATTAATTTATAAATCGGCAAAATAACCCGACCAGGGATAGTCAGATCCTTTGTTTTGTTATTTCCATGATATTCGACTTCTCCACTAAATTCCTCTATTTCCCTTTCAATTTTATCTGCAGTCCCTGAGTTTTTCTGTAATATTTCATTAGACTTTTCAATCTTATCCAGGAATATGTTCCTGTAATCTGCCGGAGACGTTGTATGTAGTTTTTTCCATTGATTATAATGAATGCAAATGTAATCTACCCAGTCAAAGGTAAGGTAATCAGATCGGTCTTGCGTAAGAACCTTGATATAACTTGCATCAGCAATAATAAATTCATTCTCAAGAACTTTTAATGAATCAATAGTTCCCCGTGTGTCATTGTGAAAATCAAGTGTATAGTTATGGTTATTGTTCTTTAGGAAGGAGGTGTATATATGTTGCTCAACGCCTATCCGTGTATTGAAATTCACTTCTCTGAAATTTGATCCTCTTTTGTGCGGATTTACCTTATAATACAGCGTATCTGAATAAGACATCAGAGGGACATCCCATATATTACGGACATCACTCAGTAATCCAAAGTTGAACCAGTCACTGTAGTGATATGGCAGTCTCTCGATACAAAATGGATTTACCGTGAAGAGGTTACATATCATAACCCGTTGCTTTAGAATTGACCTGAACCGTCTGGGCCTATCTACATTTTCCAGATATAGGCTCAGGAAGTTTTTATTTAGAAAAATAACATCGCTTCTGATGCGCAGGACGTATTTACGACTTGCCGCATTCAAGCCAGCTTTTGCTGCATTGATCATGAAGCTTGAGTTGTTTGGTCCATCCGTAGGTTTGATAGGCGGCAAAGGTATGGTAGGTTCAGCCAAGACTACGTTATCACAATTATAATCTATAACGTTAACAGCATTGGATGCAATCACATTTGGTTCATGCCAATGCGATATTTTATATCTTTCTTCTCCTGTTCGTTCATGCTGAGGTATGCGTTCCATTACTTCATTGGTTGATATGGAAAGAATAATTTCTGCTGCAGGGAACAAGTCTCTCCAATGCTGACTATGATTTGCTATTTGTACAATATTTCCGACATGCAATGGCCCTTGCATGATAATTGATAAATTTTCTGATATGGATTTGAAATTGTCGTTCAAGCCCTCATCTCCTTTATATAAGCCGTATCTTATTAGTCTGACGATGATCAGTAAGCCTGATCTTTGCCATAAATTCATTTTGCGAAAACAAACTAATGCATCATTGTCTTTTTTTCCATAGCAACCTTCCCGGTTGACGCAAAAAGCGACCCGGGCAGTTTTTCCTGAATATTCCTGTAGGCATGCGTGACAGTCCGTGAGTGTATTTGTAAGAACCCTTTTGGAAATTTGATGTGACAGGTTTTCAAGAGGGTTTAAGCATGATTCAAACGCAGGATGTGGACGTCAGCACAACAAGGCTGTATGGTCAGCATTACGCGCAGGATGAAACGCTATCCCTTTGATCTGACCGATTGGGACTTGTGCCGGTCAGGAAGTGATTACGCCCCCCTTGCTTCGAAAGC
>NZ_BANF01000074.1 GCF_000964425.1 Komagataeibacter intermedius TF2
TGCAGCAGGGTCATGAGCGCGGTCACGCTCCACCCGCTGCGCTCGCAGACCGTATCGATACAGTTTGTGATTTCCTTGTCCTGCAGGGCAGAGCGGGCGCTGCGCATAACGGACTCTGGCACCGTGAGCGGCGCCAGCGGACCATGCGGACCATCAAGGCCAGCGTCGGCCAGACCGGCAGAGAGTTCACCAAGCAGGGCGAGGGCTTCCCGGCGCCTCTGGAGGTAGTGCATCGCAAAGGCAACGAGAAGCACCTGTTCGATAGGGGATGCGGCGTGGATGCTGGACCAGTGGCGGCCCAACTGGCGCGTGAATGCCTCGAGCGCGCCGGTTTCACTGTAGCGGTCCTGTGCATCGACAGCGAAGCGCGCGCCCCATTCGGCACGTGTCAGAGCCGGGTCCGCGGGCAGGGGGATACCATCCGTGGGCGTTACAAGCCTGTCCAGTCGGCGTCGGACGAAGCCTTTCAGTGTCGGAAACATTTCTGCCTGGACCGCGATCAGACCTTCCAGATCGAGCGCTTTTGCAAATCGGCCGGGGGCAGCACGCCACATGCATAACCCGCCCAGGAGGGCAATCACGATGGCCACCGGCCATTTCAGGGCATTGCCCAAGATCGCAAGTCCATAATAAAGCTGGATCGCCCGCACCAGGTCCGGTCGATATTGCGCGGCCTGCAACTGGAACCGCAGGCGCATCAGGTCGGGATCGGACGTATGCAGCAGGTTGATCTGCCCCAGCATGACCCGCAAATAGAAGGCCGTGATCTGCGTATGCCACAGGCTCCAGGCCATGTAGCTGAACAGCAGGACCCCGACGATGATGATGATCGAGGAAAAGAGCAGATAGTCATCGCTGGATGACCATGGGACGCGGCTCGTGCTCATGAGTGATCGTCCCTGCGGTTTCTGGCCATCATCGTGAGGGCGATGTCGTAGAAACGCCGGAGATACGCATCGCCGTAGCGTGGGGTATGGGAATGGTAGAAGGCCACGGCCTGCCAGAGGTCACCGTGTGCTTCCTGCATCGCCTGACCAAGGATCCAGGCACCTGCCTCGATATTGGCGCACGAACTGTCGCGCAGGGCCGCATATGTTTGCGCGGGCGTGCTGTGCCATCGCCTCGCGATGCGATCGACCCATATCGTGTTGACCTGCATCGGCCCGAGATCCGCCGTGCCGTTACCGTTCGGGCTGACCATTCCGGGGCGGCCGGCCTCGACATAGAGGAGGACGAGCAGCACGCCACGGGGCACGCCGGAGATTTTTGCCGAGGCATCCAGACAGGCTGCAATCTGGCGGCCCTTTTCTTCGATGCTCGCGGCGCGGGCGGTCGTGCTGGCGGCAAAAAGGGGAAATACCCCGAGTGCCGCCAGAGCGAGGCGGGGGATCATGTCGCCCCCTGCAGGGTCGGCGCGACATCAGCGATCCGGCCATGGGCTTCGCCCCAGAAGTCGATCAGATGATTGAGGACCAGCGCATCGTCCATCTCCGCAAGCCTCATCGTGACATCGATCAGACATAACATCACGACCGTAAATGAACCGGCGCGCACCTTGCGGACGGCATAGCCGAGCGCGCTGTCGGGCGTCCTGCTGACATCAAGGGCAAAGCCCGTCCCTGTCAGTTCCAGCCACAGGGCTTCGGCGCTGATCAGGAAAACGGGCAGATAGGCTTCAGGGTGCGCCGCGTCAGCCGGTGGTACGACCACCCTTTTTCCGGTGCCACGGTCCAGCAGCTCAATCGGCTTGCCGATTTCGGCCAGAAGC
>NZ_BANF01000073.1 GCF_000964425.1 Komagataeibacter intermedius TF2
ACAGACAGGCCGCATAATCAAGGCGGCCCAGAGCGGCCGGTTACTGCTGACCCACAACGGCACGCATTTCACCGATCCGACCGGCGACGGGTGGACACCGAAGGATATCAAAGCCGTGCGGGCCGATGGCGTCCAGTTCCGTTGCCATTCTTTGCGAAGCGGCCTGTGCCGAACTTGATATCGAGCATCGCCTGACGAAACCTCGACACCCGTGGACAAATGGCCAGGTCGAACGCATGAACCGGACGATCAGGGAGGCGACGGTCAAGCGCTTCTATTACGAAACGTATGACCAACTGCGCCAGCAGTGAGAACAAGAACCATCACGGTTCATACAGAATCCGCACGATCAAATCCTGAAACGAAACAAGCAGGTTATTTTCAAATAATATTCTGATATTTCAATCAACAAACCGACAGCATTCACCCATTTACCGGTATGGTCAGCACGGCGCCCGGATTTTTGGTGGTTTTTGAAAGCTCCATCAGAATCTGCAACATTGTAAATCCAAGCTTACTTGGAAAATCAGTATCCGATATATAGTAAAATTTATTATTATATTTTATCGACACAAAAGAAAGATGCGGCCGTTCATTGCTGACATGAACAAAAACCGTTGGCTTTGTATTGCGTCCTACCAGAATAATTTTGGGAAGAGTGCGCCCTGAATCAATATCTTCCTGCGGTACGTCGATCTGATAAGCAATCTGTCCCAGAACGCCAAGCATTGTGCGGGTAAGCAACCTGATCTGGCCATGTTGCGGTTTTCCTGCCCCATATATGACTTCCACACGCTCGTCTTTTGGGCCCATTTCGAAAAAACGCCGTGTTGACTTGACCACTTCCGCCAGAAGGGGATCTGTAGTCGATGATACCGTAAGAAACACTCGATCAAAAGCCGGAGTTTTCCCTGGTATTTCCTCACTATGTTCCAGCTGTATGCCTAAAAGGCCTGCAATCTGCAATCGGCGGAGGTCATAGATGAGTTCGAAAAATTCAGGCGAACCTCTCCCGACATCTCCCCCTATGGCACCCGCGTTATTGATAAGGTTAACCGACTGGACCGACAAACGAAATAAAATATCTATGGGCAGCCCCCCCATGGCCAGGGGAAGCAGACTACCGGGAGGAAGCGGGCGCAGGAAACTTTGCGCATAAGCATCTCCCGTAACGGGTTGGAACGTAAAAGTCGGGCTTTCCTGTATCTGTGCCCCGATAGCCCCTGCGGGCCTGATCGGATTTGAGTCTGAGCCAACCCCAATGGAAATATTGCGTTGTAACTGGTAGCCGGAAATCAGTTGGGTCGTATCCAGAAAGCCTGGAGTGTCAGCATATCTCAAACGGACCACATTAAGGAGTGTCTGTTGTTTGGAAGAACCAATCAACGCCTGGGAATAGTCCAGTTGATCATGGTCCAGTCTCTGAGAGCCAACGCCATAACATCCACTCAACAAGAAAATGAGCGGCACCACCGTAAATTTTTTCATAACAATAAAACTCTGCATTTCTTAATATAACGTATCATCCTGTATTTTAACTATTTTTTTTGATGACAGCTGGGTACCTGACTTCATAAACTGACCTGATTGCATTCTATCATGATAACACGCGATTTTATTAAATTGTAAATACATTGATTTTTTCTGGGTCTGGCAATGGCGATAATCACGCCCACCATCATTTCATACATACTTTTAATAATATAGACTGAATGTCCCGGTGCCAGATTGTACGAAATTATTAAATGATGGTAAGCTATGCTCAATTTATATGCAGTCATGGTAGGCTGACATGAATCCGTAATCTCATATGTTGTCAGTTTCTGGAAGGACGCGCCCCGCCCGCTGGACAGGAGAGGCATCAAACCGGAAACTGTTACACCGTAAGCTCTGCAAGACGGAAGAATACAAAATGTGTCAGATATAGGGAGCGCTGATATAATTGCGATTACGTTGCCCGTTTCAGCAGCCTGCACGGCACATGAAAGCTATTTCAAAGGGATATGTGTTATTATAAAATAATGCGTTAACCAATCGACACACTGCCATCACATTCTGTGCAGAGAAAACAATTTAGAGTAATGGAAAAGTAGGATTGTGAACGTTATCCAAATTTCCCGTAAGGTGTCCCGTAATGCGTAAAAGCCTTCTTGCCTTTGTTCCAGCACTCCTGCTGACTGGCCATGCATATGCGACAGACGTCAAGCTTCCCGATGGCACTCCGACAAGCGTGACCGTCCAGACACCCTGCACAAGTGAGAGCTACAAGGAATACGAAACCTGCATTTCCGCCATTCTGAGTCTACCCTCCAACCGTGGCGGCGATATCGATGTCAGGGCGATTGAGACCTTACTGCCTAAAGATATTCAGAAAGCAGCCATCATAAGCGGAATTACGGCAGCACCAGTTGTGCCGATGACAGTGTCGTTAAAGCATTATGATGACAAGAATATCATCTGGCCATCAACCGATACACCACTCGATCATATTATAATCCCCAATAATGGAACCTATCAGGTTGTGCTGACAACTACTGATGGTGGGAAAACATGGGGCATGCGGATCATTATCGAACAACCGGGATCAGCAGATCAATAACATTCAAATAATTTCCGATCATTAATTGTTTAATATTCCACCTGCGGTAGATTGCGAATGCAATAATGCGCTCTGATTTCAGTCCCTGCATGCGTCTTGCCCCTGTAACCTGATCGCCCCAATGACTGTGATGAGGCGATTTCGGCTACAGCATCTATAATAAATGTTGGATAGGACTCCAATATTATCCAGCGCGCAGGTGGAAACAGGTGATTTCGGATGGCCTGCCCAGCCGGAGTGCAAATCCCGGCCACAGCCCTGTGCCATTGCTGACGTAAAGCGTCATGCCACCCAGATCGTAGCACCCGGAAACAAACCCGTTATTGCCACGTGCAACGAGACGGTCGAGGCCGACAATCATCCCGCCATGTGTATGCCCCGACAGTTGAAGGGCGACACCCTGTGCGGCGGCGGCACGCGCCGCACAGGGTTGATGATCAAGCAGTATGACCGGCACCCCCGCGGGACGGCCTGCAAGCGCGGCAACCAGATCGGGGCCTGCCTGCCCATGCCCGGGTGCCGACCGGTCGGTGACGCCGGCAATGATCAGTCTGGCCCCTCCTCCCCTTGTGATGACCATGTAATGGTTCAGCAGCATGTGAAAGCCCAGTTCCGACAGGTGATGCATCCAGTCGGCGTAGTCGAAGAAATATTCATGATTCCCCGGGACCGCCAGAACACCATCCGGCGCATGTAACCCGGCAAGCGGTGCTACGTCGGCACGACGCATGGCCACCGAACCGTCAATGAAATCGCCCGTCACGACGATCATGTCGGCGCCAGCCGCATTGGTGCGGTCCACAACCGCCCTCGCCCATCTGGCGGGAAACAGTCGACTGATATGCATGTCAGTCAACTGGACCAGCCGATACCCGTCAAACGCCGGCGACAGGCCGGGAATGGTAACGGTCACGTCCCTGACCGGCGGAACCCGTAGCGCATTGGCGACACCGATGGCGGAAAGCACTCCGGCAATACCGCCCACGACCGCCCGCGCGCCCACCGGGATCTGCACAGGCTGCCACGTCACCAGCGCAACCAGCAGCGCACCAAGATCAAGCGCGATCTGGAGCAGTGTGAGAAACCCGATCGCCCCAAACGCCCAGTTGAACAGGATGACAACAGGCCGGGGGAATTCTGGCGCAAAAATGGACCCCGAGGAAAGCCGGGACCAGTAGTGGTAAAATGCGGCTATGACCACCAGAGCAGCCGCAGGTATTTTCAGGCCCAAGGGAAGTGGTAATGGCCAGAGCCAGTTCAGGATCACGACAAGAAGGGGCAAACCAAAAACAACAAGGCGCATTACAATCAATATCCTCGCACGAAAGCGCAGGGAGACGTCTTCCGCCCCCCTGCGCCCGGACCACATCATCGGTAAAACGTCTGCCCGGGCGTCACGCGTATCCGTTATGCCAGAAACAGGGGCTCTGACGCCTCAGGAGAATTTTTCCCCGACCATTTCTTCGCTCTTTGCCCACAGCGCCTCGGCATGCACGGGATCAAGCGCGTAGGCCCGCACGCCCTCACTGACCAGGTCGATCGCCTGGTCATCGGGCACGACCGGGCTTACGTGGCAGTCTTCGCAGTAATGGCCGCCGACCGCATCAGCTTCCGCCACCACGCCTGCCCAGACCGACGTGGCCGCCCCCTGCGGAATGGTCTTGAACTGAAACGGCGGCTTGCCGTCCGCCGCAGCCTGTTCATTGATCCTCGCCACCATCGCCTCAACGCCGCCTGCTGGCATATAGCGCGTCAGTTCGGTCAGGATGACACCCGGATGCACCGCCGTGGCGCGCACGCCGCGTGCGCGGCGCCGTGCGTCAAACGCAACGGCGAAGAGGATATTGGCGGTCTTGGAACGCCCATAGGCGATGAATGGATCATACGGCGTATGATCGAAATTCGGGTCTTTCAGGTCAACATCCGCAAAGCGATGTCCGGCCGAGGATACATTAACCAGTCGGGCGCCGGTGCGCAGCAGTCCCGCGATCCGGTTGACGAGGACGAAGTGCCCCAGATGATTGGTGCCAAACTGCGTCTCGAACCCGTCCTTCGTATGCCCGAACGGCGTGGCCATCACGCCCGCATTGGCGATCACCAGATCAAAAGGCAGGCCGGTTGCGTTCAACTGATCGGCGCAGGCGCGGGCACTGCTCAGATCCGCAAGGTCCAGGGCAACCAGTTCGAACGTCCCTCCCCCACGCTCAGCATCCGCACGGACCTGCGTGGTGGCACTCTGTGCTTTTGTCAGGTTGCGCGCAGCACCCACCACATGGGCGCCGTGTGCGGCAAGGGCGCGTGCGGTTTCAACGCCCAGGCCAGCAGAAACGCCGGTCACCAGGACGCGTTTGCCCTTCAGCGATACACCTGAAAGGACATCTTCTGTCGTAGAGCTTGCGCCAAAAATCTGTGTCATGGGTGAAACTCCTTGGAATGGTGCATCGGTTTTTTGCCGAAGCTGCATTCGGGGTGTTATATGGAGCATTGCTCCGTTTTATATATGCGGAGGGTTACTCCGTTTAACAAGAGGAAAATCGGTGACCGACGAAAAAAAGCCGCGCCGTCGACCGCGCAGCGATGGGCAGCGCAACAGGGAGAACCTGCTGAAAGTGGCCAAGGCCGCGTTCACGGCAGGGGAAATCGATATCCCCCTGGATGAGATCGCCCATCGCGCAGGTGTAGGGATCGGAACGCTTTACCGCCATTTTCCCAATCGCGATGCGTTGATCGAGGCGGTCTATCGTGCCGAGCTCGACCGCCTTGCCGATGCCGCACCGGTCCTTGCCGCGCAACATCCGCCAGTGGAGGCGCTTCGGGCATGGATGCGGCTATTCGTGGATTACATTGCCGCCAAGCTGGTGATCGCCCCCGCCCTTAACGGGCTGGCAGGTGGCACGGGCACGCTCTACGCACAGTCCGGCACGGTCCTGCAGGGTGCGATTGATGGACTTGTAGCGGCTGCCGTTGCCAGTGGCGACATCAGCGCGGATATTGAGCCAGTCGACCTGCTCCGTGCCCTGGCGGGTGTATCGAACTATGCGGCTGGTCCCGGCTGGGAGACCAGTGCGAAGCGCCTTGTCGATATTCTCATTGCCAGATCACAGGCGTCGGCATCATAACGCTCCGGGTGTCAGCATGAGTTGTCATGCGGACACTCAACCCGTTTCATGATCGGGCGTGTTTTGAGACAACTTTTTCCTGGAACATTATCTGATGAAAAACATTCTTCTTCTGAACGGCGGAAAGGCTTTCGGCCATTCCCATGGTCGTCTGAACGATACACTACACGGTGCCGCCCTCGAAACCCTGTCACATGCGGGCTTCAGCACGCGACAGACAAAAATTGACAATGGCTATGATATTCAAGCCGAAGTTGAAAATATTCTTTGGGCGGATCTGATCATCTATCAGATGCCGGGGTGGTGGATGGACGTGCCATGGACCGTCAAGAAATATGTCGATGAAGTCTTTACGGCCGGTCATGGCACGCTGTACGCCAATGATGGACGCAGTCGGGCCCATTCTGAACGCAAATATGGCTCGGGCGGCTTGCTACAGGGCAAACATTACATGCTCTCCCTGACATGGAACGCCCCGGAGGAGGCCTTTATCGAGCCGACGCAGTTCTTTGAAGGAAAAGGGATCGACGCTGTTTACTTCCCGTTTCATAAGGCCAACCAGTTCCTGGGCATGACGCCGCTTCCGACATATCTCGCGACAAACGTGATCAAGGAACCGCACGTTGACCAGACAATCGCGTGCTATCGTGCCCATCTTGCAGATGTTCTTGGCCTTGTGCGGCCTGATGATGATGCAGAACGGCAATATTGAGACCAGCATTATTGTAACAACAAAAAGCCGGAAAATTATCATGAAAACATGGATACGTTGGGGTGGTATCGGCGTGATCAGTCTTGCGGTGCTTGGCGCCGTTGGGTGGAAGGTCGTTATGCATCCGGAAACAGCATCGCTTCCGATGACGGCTGGAATCGGGGCTCATCCAGAACTTCCGCAGCCAAACCATACCTTTTTTCCGACCATTAATGTTGCAACGCCCATAGGCTGGCCAGATGGGCAGGCACCTGTGGCCGCACAGGGACTGTCGGTTTCGGCATATGCAAGAAACCTGGACCACCCACGGTGGCTCTATCGGTTGCCCAATGGGGATATTCTGGTGGCCGAGAGCAATTCGCCCAAAACGGATATTTCGACCCTTAAAAACCGTATTGCGAATTTTGTGATGGGCAAGGTTGGCGCGGGCGCGCCCAGCCCGAACCGGATCATCCTGCTACGCGACACCAAACATGATGGGTCAGCGGATACCCGGACAGTTTTCCTCGATCATCTCTATTCGCCCTTCGGTATGGCGCTGGTGGGTAATGATCTGTATGTCGCCAACGCCAACGCAATTTTCCGCTTTCCCTATCATGACGGCGACACGCGGATTGATGCACCGGGAAGCAAGGTTACGGATCTGCCGGCAGGCTACAACCACCACTGGACGAAAAACCTGCTCGCCAGTCCGGATGGGCGTTTCCTGTACGTGACCGTCGGGTCCAACAGTAATGTTGCTGACAACGGGATGCAGGTCGAGGAAGGACGGGCGCGGATCGACAGGCTCGATTTGACTACGGGAAAGCTGACGCCCTATGCGACAGGGCTGCGCAACCCGAACGGTCTGGCTTTTGAGCCGGAAAGCGGTGCGCTTTGGGTGGCGGTCAACGAGCGCGACGAAATCGGCAGTGACCTTGTACCCGACTACATCACATCGGTGAAGGAAGGTTCATTCTATGGCTGGCCTTACAGCTACTACGGGCAGCATATTGATACGCGCGTCTCGCCGCAGCGACCGGACCTCGTCGCGCAGGCGATCATGCCGGATTACGCGCTTGGCCCGCACACGGCCTCGCTTGGTATTGCGTTTTCCCATGATGCAGACCTGCTTCCGGATACATGGCGCCATGGACTGTTCGTGGCGCAGCATGGATCATGGAACCGTCATCCCAAAAGCGGCTACAGGGTTATCTATGTACCCTTCGCTGACGGAAAACCGTCCAGTACGCCGGTTGATGTGCTTACGGGTTTCCTGACACCTGACGAAGCTCATGTGCATGGTCGGCCAGTAGGCCTCACGCTAGACCGCGCAGGGGCATTGCTGGTCGCTGATGATGTGGGGGGTGTCGTGTGGCGCGTAACTGGCAAAAACGAGTAACGGTCATATCCGCATCAAAGACAATTCTGTCATTTGAATTGCCCCGGTTTTTGTGGAGACGTTTTTTATCTGAACGAAGCGGCTAAAGCATGTAATTTCTGCTGAGCATAAAAGCGGGCCTCAGCTTCTGCTGGCGGGATGTTTCCAATGGATGAAAGGATGCGGCGATTATTGAACCAGTCCACCTATTTGAGTATAGACAGATGGCGCAATCGGCAGAACCCTGCAGATTGACCCGACACCATATGCCTGCCGGTGCTCATCGATGAAGCGCGTCATGGCCTGAAGCGGCGGTCGAGTTCCCCTTCCGCAAAATACGCAGAAGCCTTGCGCAGGATTTCATTGGCCTGCCGCAGTTCGCGGTTCTCGCGCTCCAGTCGCCTGATCTTCTCCCGATCAGGCAGATCATTTACCGCAGGTGCATTGGCCCGTTCATGCAGACGTGTCCATTTTGACAGCGTGTCAGGATGAATATCCAGCTTTGGCGCTATCATCATCACTGCGGACCAGCAGTGACGGATGGTTCTGCTCCGGCAGACCCGCCGAGCGTTATGTTTCCGGTCGGATCGCCTGGCGCAGAGATACTCAGCAGAGATACTCACTTGCGATGATGCCGTTTCGGTTGGCACGATGGGAGGTAGACACCCGCCGTATCTTCAAAACGATCCGGATGCGCCGTAAGAGGCATGGACACAACATCATCGCTCCGATGGTCAGTATAGACGAACGTCAAATAGTAAGACTGCGCCTCGATCCGAGGATCGCCATCGAACATTTTGTTCCATTCCAGCAGGTCGCGCCGCAGCGGCGATCCGACATCGCCGCTGCGGGTCCAGACCGCCGACACACAGGTCGAAACACGCTCAACGTGCACGATCAAGCGCCCATTGAGAAACGCCCTTTCATCGAGTTCCTCATTGAGCACCGTGTTGAGATTGTAGGTCAGTTCCTCCAAGGACTCCGGCCTGGCGCCCGCGTATGCGATACCGCCGATACAGACGGCGCAAATCAGGCTTAGGATAATAGCGCGGATCATCAATATCGTCCTTCCAGCAGAAGCATGGCC
>NZ_BANF01000072.1 GCF_000964425.1 Komagataeibacter intermedius TF2
CCAGCAGGTCCGCCCGCCGCATGGGGTCCATATGGCGGCAGGTACCGGGATAGACCAGCGTGCCATCCGGGGCATGATGGGGCGCGCTGGCGGCTTCGGCAATGTCGCGCCGGGTGCAGAAACACGGATACAGCAGCCCACGCGCGCGCAGGCTGTCCAGAACGTGGCGATAGTCCGGCATATGCCGTGACTGTCGGCGCACCGGCTGCGGCCATGACAGGCCAAGCCAGGCAAGGTCGGTGTAAAGATCCGTAACGAATTCAGGACGGCAACGGACCGTATCGATGTCTTCCACCCGCAGAAGGAAGGTTCCCCCCGACTCCGCAGCCCGCCGCCAGCCATGCAGGGCCGATGCGACATGTCCAAGATGCAGGTGCCCGGTGGGGCTGGGGGCGAAACGGGTGGTGACTGCCATTATCGAACCATATCAGGAAGATACCGGAAAAAATCACGGCTTTCCTGTTTCCCTGTGTGCATCGTGCGCGGGCGGTAGCCCCACGGGCATGGGTTGCCACGCCATGCGGGGTCTGCAATAGATTCTACAGTTACCTGACGACGACGCACACCCCAGGCGTTCGCTTCGCTACAGAGTTACGCCTGAACACCGTGCGCCGGCATTCGGAAAGGAATGCGTCCGTGCCCTGTGACAGTCAATACCTGCCTGCCCTGGTCCTGAATGCTGATTTCAGGCCCCTTTCCTACTTCCCGCTTTCCCTGTGGTCATGGCAGGACGCCATCCGCGCCGTCTGGCTGGACCGCGTATCGGTGCTGAGCGAATACGACACCGTCGTGCGCTCCCCCACCCACAGCCTGCGCCTGCCCAGCGTCATCGCGCTGAAGGACTACATCCCGTCCGCCCGCAAACCAGCCTTCACCCGCTTCAATGTCTTCCTGCGGGACAATTTTTCCTGCCAGTACTGCAATACCCGCTTCCCGACACAGGAACTGACTTTCGACCACGTCATTCCCCGCAGCCGGGGTGGCCGCACCAGCTGGGAAAACGTGGTGACGGCATGTAGTCCATGCAACCTGATCAAGGGGTCGTACATGCCACACCAGATCCGCATGTACCCCGCCGGCACCCCCGCACAGCCCACCAGCCGCAGGCTACAGGAAAACGGGCGCGCCTTTCCCCCCAACTACCTGCATGAAAGCTGGCGCGACTATCTGTACTGGGATACCGAACTGGAAAACTGAACGGATCGGGGCACGGACCCCGACACGTTATTTTGTATAGCTGTATCCATATTCATCCGCCATCTTCTGCAGGTCGGGCGCGCCACGCAGCTTGAGTGGCAGCGGCTGGGGATGCTTGTGATTCTTGCTGAAAACGAAGTTGTGGTCGCTCATGCGCTGGCAGGTATTCGCCGCGATGGGAAAGCTGAGCTGCATGGCGGTGCCCATCTGCTCACGCAGGCACTTCACGTCACTTTCGAAAGGCTTGCGGCCGATTTCAGCGGTACACCCGCACATCATGACCACGCCGCATGCCAGCAGCCCGAGGCGGGCGGACATTTTTTCCACGATTTTCAGATTCATTTCGACCCCGTCGCTTAAGCGGTGCCGACACTGCCACGAAAGCGCAGGCTGCGATAGGGGACATGAAGACCGCCCCGCCCCTGTCCCGTCCGTAATGCATAGGTCCCCTTCCGACAGAGCCGGACATGAAGAAAAAACATACCTGACCATGGAATATGACAAAGGACACGCAGGCATTAGCTGCATGCATAGGTGATATTACCGTGAATTGGATGACAGATCACACTTATATTGCCACCCTCTGTCATTATTCTTATTTTTTCTAAATCATGTCTGATATATAAAAAATACAAATACAGCATTGGTCCGGCTGTAAATTTGTGACCGGATTGCGTATGCACTGGCGTGCTGTGACACCGTCCCCATCGATGCCCTGAGGTAAAAGAATGAGATTACTGGCCGTCCATCCAAGCTCACTCATGTACACGAAGGTCTTCCTGCGTCTTGAACCGCTGGGACTGGAACTGGTTGCCGGTGCCGCGCGCAACAAGGGACATGAGGTGGAAATCATCGACCTCCAGGTCGAGAAGCATCCCGATTACTGGGAACGCATCGAGCGATTCCGTCCGCACGCCATCTGCTTTTCCGGCAACTACCTGGCCAATGTCCCCGAAATCATTGACCTGTGCAAGGAAACGCGCCGGCGCCTGCCCAACGTGTTCCTGTTCATCGGGGGACATTCGATCTCGTTCATCGCGCGTGACGTGCTTGCGCTGTCCGACGGGGCCATCAACTGCGTGCTGAAGGGTGAAGGCGACGCCACCGTCGGCCTGCTGCTTGAAGCATGGGAACAGGGCAAGGACCTGCTGACCGTGCCCGGCGTCGTCACCATGGAAGGGGACGGCCCGCCGCCGATCTTCATCGAATCCCTTGATGAGGTCCGCCCCGCGCGTGACCTGCTGCGCCACCGCCGCAAGTACTTCATCGGCACGCTGGATCCCGCCGCGTCGATCGAATTCGCCCGTGGCTGTCCGTGGGACTGCACGTTCTGCAGCGCATGGACCTTCTACGGCCGGTCCTACCGCACCGCCAGCGCCAAGGTGATTGGCGAGGAACTGCAGGAAATCAAGGAACCCGGCATCTTCATCGTCGATGACGTGGCCTTCGTCCATGCCGAGCACGGCATGGCCATCGCCGATGAGATCAAGCGCCGCAACATCCACAAGGAATATTACCTCGAGACCCGCGCCGATGTGCTCATGCGCAACAAGGAAGTGTTCGCGGTCTGGAAGGAAATCGGCCTGAGCTACATCTTCATCGGGCTGGAAGCGGTCGATGCGGAAGGGCTGAAGCGGTTCCGCAAGCGCGTGTCGATGGACCGCAATTTCGAGGCGCTGGAATACGCCCGTTCGCTGGACCTGATTGTTGCGATCAACCTGATTGCCGATCCGTCATGGGACCGCGAACGTTTCGAGGTGATCCGCCAGTGGTGCCTGGAAATCCCGGATATCGTGAACATTTCGGTCACCACCCCCTATCCCGGTACGGAAATCTGGGAAAGCGAGTCCCGCAAGCTGACCACGCGCGACTACCGCCTGTTTGACATCCAGCACGCGGTCATGCCCACCACGCTGCCGCTGCGTGAGTTCTATGAAGAACTGGTCAAGACCCAGCAGATCCTGAACAACAAGCATCTGGGCTGGAGCGCAATCAAGGACACGCTGGGCATTGCCCTGCGCCTTGCGCTGCGTGGGCAGACCAACTTCCTGACCATGATCTGGAAGTTCAACTCCGTCTTCAATCCCGAACTGCAGATGGCCGACCATGCGCAGAAGCCGGAATATGAAATGCCGCTGAAGCCGGAAGGCTCCGACCAGAAGGTCGATCGCAAGACGCTGTATGTCCACGGTCCCGCCGGCCGCAAGTCGCGCAAGCTGGATGATGCGACAGAAAAGTTCGTGGATGAAACCCGCATGAGCACGGTGGACTGATCCCCGCCCTACCAGCGGTTACTGACTGACATCACAAAAGGCCGGTTGCGCATGCACCGGCCTTTTCTGTCGTGCGTCATCCGGCCTGTCATCACGATACCGCATGCGCACCGGCCTGAAAGGCACGGATTCCTCCGTAGCTGGTGAAGACGCTTCTCCCTGCCGTCCCGTGGCAATCCGGTTTCACACCGTGCAGGACGGGCATTCCTGCCTTCCTTCCATACGCACGTATCCAGTGGGGAAGATGGGGCACAAGGCCGCGATTATCCTGCAGGTCGATATTTTTCAGGCGACCGTCCATGCGTCAATTTTATTACATTCGATAATATCGAACCATGCCCGACCAGGGGGGAGATCGTGCCAGCCGCACCGCCCTCATGAAAAAGGAGACAATGGCGCATGGGGATCTAATCTGGTGTAATCGGGTCGGTTCTCAACCACAGGCACCCATACACAGGCTGCCAGCAGGTGATAAAGGCGATCGGATCATGGAAAAAATAACACTGAACATAAGCGGCATGACCTGTGACGGATGTGCATCCAAGGTCGTGCATGCACTCGAAGGCGTAGATGGCGTCGCGATGGTTGAAGTCTCGCTGGAACAGGGCAAGGCCTTCGTCACGTATGACAGCCGCACCACCAACCCCGATGACCTGTTCGCCGCGGTTGACGATGCAGGCTTTGACGCAGGTTACTGACCTGCATGGGCAGGCATGACCGCCTGCCCCGGTCCTTCCCCGTTACCTGGGGAAGGCCGTTTTTGGTAAAATGTTCCGAAACACCGCCTTTTTGAAAAAAGGCGGTCCCGGAAACCTGTCTGCCTGTCAGCCGCCCATGCCGGCGGCGGCCTTGCGTATGGCCTGCGCCATGGCTTCCACCCCGTTGCCCCGGTTGGTGGACAGTGCCTGCACCAGTCCAAGATCACGCAGGAATTTGGGGTCCGTATTCAGGATCTCGTCCCGGCTGCGCCCCGAATAGACCCGCAGCAGCAGCGCAACCAGCCCCGATACAATGGCCGCATCCGACGCACCAGCCAGATACAGCAGCCCGTCACGCGGCTGTACTTCCATCCAGACCTGGCTCTGGCATCCCGGCACACGGTGGGCATCGTCCTGCCATTCGGGGGGGAATGGCGGCAGCTTGCGCCCCAGCTCGATGATGTACTGGTAGCGCTGCATCCAGTCATCGAACAGGGCCAGTTCCTCACCAATCTCCGCAATGGCATCAGCGGCAGTATCGTCCTCGGGCTTTACGAAAGGATCGGTCATCATCTTTCCTGTTACGCGGGGGCCATGGCGGCCCGGAAAACGGAGCTGAACGCAAAAGGCCGCACCCTGCGGCGCGGCCCCTGCAGCGGGCAGGTACTGCCCTACAGGATAAAGCGGCTCAGATCACCCTTGCGGGCCAGGGGAGCCACACGGTTCTGGACATCCTCAGCCGTGATCACCACGTCTTCCCCGCTCCGGTCGGCGGCGGTGAAGGATACATCCTCCAGCAGGCGTTCCAGAACGGTGGCCAGACGCCGCGCGCCAATATTCTCCACCCGCTCATTAATGTCGGCCGCCAGTTCCGCCAGCGCATCAATCGCGCCATCGGTAAAGGACAGCGTCACCTTTTCCGTGCCCAGCAGGGCGACGTACTGCTGCAGCAGCGAATGTTCCGGCTCGGTCAGTATCCGGCGCAGGTCATCACGCGTCAGCGACGCCAGTTCCACGCGGATGGGCAGGCGTCCCTGCAGTTCAGGCAGCAGGTCGGACGGCTTGGCGATATGGAACGCGCCCGATGCGATGAACAGGATATGGTCCGTGCGCACGGGGCCGTATTTGGTGGAAACGGTCGTCCCTTCGATCAGGGGCAACAGGTCGCGCTGCACCCCTTCGCGCGAGACATCGCCCCCACGCGATCCCCCTTCGGACGCACGTGCGCAGACCTTGTCGATTTCATCAAGGAAGACGATGCCGTGGTCCTGCGCGTGGGCCACGGCTTCACGCGTCAGGGTTTCGGTATCCAGCATCTTGTCTGCTTCCTGCCGGATCAGGGCGGCACGGGCCGCAGCCACCGTCATGCGCTTCTGCTGCGGCATGCGGTTCATGAAGCCCTTCATCATGTCGGAAAAGTTGATGACGGCGCCGGGTGTCATGTTCGGCATGTCGGATGGTGATGGATTGCCCCCTTCGGCAATCGAGATCTCGACTTCCTTGTTTTCCAGTTCACCCGCGCGCAGCATCCGGCGGAACTTGTTGCGGGTTTCCGACGATGCGCCCTCGCCCACCAGTGCATTGAGCAGGATGTCCTCAGCGGCCTGTTCGGCGTTCTTTTCCACGTCCTTGCGCCGCAGGTCGCGCAGCATGTTGATCGATGCCTCGACCAGGTCACGCACGATACTTTCCACGTCGCGGCCGACATAACCGACCTCGGTGAACTTGGTCGCCTCGACCTTCAGGAACGGCGCCTGCGCCAGCTTGGCCAGACGGCGCGCGATCTCGGTCTTGCCGCAGCCGGTCGGCCCGATCATCAGGATGTTCTTGGGCACGACCTCGTCGCGCATCGCATCGGTCAGCTGCGCGCGCCGCCAGCGGTTGCGCAGCGCAATGGCCACGGCACGCTTCGCATCGGCCTGACCGATGATGTAGCGATCGAGTTCGGCCACGATCTCCCGCGGGGAATGATTGGGGATTTCCATTACGCCGCTCCGTCCTGCGTATCCGCGCCCAGTGTTTCCACAATGACGGAATGATTGGTGTAAACACAGATGTCACCGGCGATCTTCATCGACCGCCGCGCGATATCCACCGCTGACAGCCCCTCGATCCCCAGCAGCGCGCGGGCGGCCGACAGCGCGTAATTCCCGCCCGATCCGATGGCGATGATGCCGTCCTCGGGCTCCAGCACGTCGCCATTGCCCGTCAGGGTGAAGGACCGTTCCGCGTCCGCCACGGCCATCATCGCCTCAAGCCTGCGCAGGTAGCGGTCCGTGCGCCAGTCCTTCGCCAGTTCCACGCAGGCGCGTTCCAGCTGGTTGGGATAACGTTCCAGCTTGTTTTCCAGCCGCTCCAGCAGGGTGAAGGCATCCGCCGTGGCCCCGGCGAAACCGGCCAGTATCTGTCCGGTCGGGCCGATGCGGCGCACCTTGCGGGCATTTCCCTTGATCACGGTGGCGCCCAGCGTCACCTGCCCATCGCCCGCCATGGCCACCTGGCCGTCGCGGCGGACACATAAAATGGTCGTTCCATGCCACCCGACAGGGTCATGGGGAGATGAATGATATTCTTGCATATCAATAGAAATAAAACGTTCTCACGCCAGCACAAGGGGCAAGGCCACACGCCCTGCCCCGCGCGGTCATGTCGCCTGCGGGGCGCGGTTCATGATCCGGTCGATATGGGCGGCCAGATCCGCGCGGGTAAAGGGTTTGTGCATGACGTTGGCGCTGCCCGCCGGCAGTGCGCCGGCATTGGCGTAGCCGGTCAGGTACAGCACCCGCAGTCCCGGCCGCAGCGCCTGCAGGTGATGGACGGTCTCCATCCCCCCCATGCCGGGCATCATCACATCCATGATGACAAGGTCGATCGGTCCCAGCCCCTGTTCCATGGCCTGCACGGCGGCGGCGCCACTGGCATATTCATGCACGTCATGTCCACGCGCGCGCAGGAAGCCCGCCGTCACCGCGCGCACGCCCGGTTCATCATCCACCACCATGACATGCAGCGCATGCTGGCCCGTCCCCTGCCCCGGGGTTGCCGCCGTGGCCGCGACCGGGCCGTCGATGACACTCCCGTCCCCCTGCACCGGCAGGCACAGGTCAACGCGCGTGCCCTCGCCCGGCCTGCTGCGTACCTGCACCTCGCCGCCAACATGGCGGATGAAGCCATAGATCATGGACAGGCCCAGCCCGGTGCCGCGACCGACATCCTTGGTGGTGAAAAAGGGCTCGAACACACGGGCCAGCGTCTCGGGCGACATGCCGACACCCTGGTCGGTTACCGAAACCATGACATATTCCCCCGGCACGAGATTCGTCCCGGGCACGATTTCCCTGACCCGCTTCAGCGCGGTGGACACCTTGATCAGTCCCCCCTCGGGCATGGCGTCAACGGCGTTGATGCACAGGTTGAGCACCGCGAGTTCCAGTTGCCCCGCATCGGTGCAGACCGGCGGCAGCATGCCGTCTGACGCCGCCGTGTCCACCACGATGGTGCATGGCGCGCCGCCGCTTTTTCCCTGCCGGGACACCACCGTCTGCGCCAGCAGGTCGTTCATGCCATGCAGCAGGGCGTTCACGTCCACCGGTTCAAGGCTGAGATCGCGCGGACGGCTGAAATTGAGCAGCCTGCGTGTCAGCGACGCCCCACGCTGTGCTGCCGCGGATGCATTGTCCAGCAGCCGCGCCATCGGCCCCGTTTCCGGCCCCATGTCACGCACCAGCTCCAGCGACCCCAGCACCGCAGTCAGCAGGTTGTTGAAGTCATGCGCGATGCCACCGGCCAGCGTGCCCAGCGCCTGCATCTTTTCCGCCTGGCGCAGGCGGGCGGCCATTTCCTGCTGGCGGGTAATGTCACGGTTGATCACGACGGAACAGGCCGACCCGTCACCCAGCGCACCCAGCACGACGCGCGTGATCTCGCGCCACCGTCCCTGCACGCCGCCACGGATATGGGCGGGCAGTTCGACAACTTCCTCGTCGCGCCCTTCATCATGCAGCCGTTCATGCGCGGCACGGATCAGGGGCAGCAGGTCCGCATCGCACAGTTCCTGTTCCGTGCGGCCAAGGCAGTCCGCAATGTTGCGGCCATAGAAATCCGCGGCCTGCTGGTTGATGCGGATAAAGCGGCCCTGCGCATCCATGAACCCCAGCCCCGATCGCAGGTTGTCCAGCAGGCCATGCAGCAGCATGCGTTCCGTGCGCAGTTCACGTTCCAGCCTGTGGTAATCGGCCGCCTGCACGATCATGGCGCGCAGGGCGTCGGGGTCCCACGGCTTGTGGGAATAGAACGAAATACGCCCCTGGTTCAGCGCGACCGCGACCGCGCCGATATCGGCATATCCCGTCAGCAGGATGGCCTGCGCGTCGCTATGTTCGCGCGCGCGCGCCAGCATGACATCGCCCCCCATTTCGGGCATGCGCTGGTCGGATACGATCACATCCACATCGTTGCGGGCTGACAGGATGTTCAGCGCTTCACCCGGCGATGTGGTGGACAGGACGGTAAAGGTATCCTCCAGCAGGTCCGTAAGGGCCACAAGGATCTCGGCTTCGTCATCCACCAGCAGGACAACAGGGCGCGGTGGCGTCGCGGGGACGGTATTCATTGGGCTGCAACTCCCTGCGCTGGGGTTATGGCACGCTCACTCGGCGCGCGTGATGGATGAAGGATGGACAGACGGGGACGGCCCGCCCTCGCCCGCCGGCCCGGCGTTCCAGGGCACGGAAATGGTGAAACGCGCGCCCCCCTGCGGCGCACGGCCGACCGACAGGCTGCCATGGTGGGCCTGCACCACGCTGTAGGCGATCGCAAGCCCCAGCCCGGTTCCGGCACCCACCGGCTTGGTGGTGAAAAACGGCTCGAAAATGCGCTCCTGCACGTCGGGCGCGATACCGGGGCCGCTATCGGTAATGACAAAGACATAACTGTCCTGTCCCTCCCCATTATGGGAGAGGAAGGTATGGATCTCGATTTCCCCTTCCGCGATCCCGCCACGGACAGACATATCATCAGGCTGGGCGGCAAGAATTGCATCCGCCGCATTGCTGATAATATTCATGATGACCTGATTGAGCAGCGCCGCCTGGCAGTACAGCCGGTCCGGGGCTTCGTAGCGACGTCTGACCACGATGCCGCTGCCCAGCTTCTGCGTCAGCAGCGCCATGACGGTTTCCAGCGCCTCGGGCACATCAATCAGCTGGAACAGCCCTTCATCCAGCCGCGAGAATTTGCGCAAATTCAGCACAAGGTTCTGGATGCGCCGCAGCCCCATGTTCATGGACCCTACCCGGTCGCGGCATTTGTTCAGGATCGCGGCCCTGCTGTCATGATCGGGGTCCGCGCAGTCGGCTTCCATGCCGATCACGCGGTCCAGTCCGCGCGCCACCGTGTCCTTGTGCGCCAGAATGAAGGCCAGCGGATTGTTGATTTCATGCGCGATGCCCGCCACCAGTTCACCCAGTGACGCCATCTTGGCCGTCTGCACCAGCTTGCCCTGTGTCTCGATCAGCTTGCGGTTGGCGTCGGCCAGTTCACGATTGGCCTGTTCCAGCGCTTCGGCCAGGGACGCTTTCGAGGCAATGGCCGCAGCTTCCGCCCGCGCGCTCTTGACCGCGATTTCACGCGCCTGCCGCTCGACCTCGATCCGGCGCACGTCATCCTGCAAAAGCTTGCGGCGCACCAGCACGCGAATACGCAGCGCCAGCGCCGCAGGCCCCACATCGCGCGAGACAAGGTCATCTATCCCCGCCTCGAACACCCGCGCCGAAAACTCCTTTGCGTCGGGGCGCGGGGCGCCGTCCACCCCCAGGATGCGCGGCGGCACGTTGCCCGACAGCAGGTCTTCCTGCCGCCATTCATCCAGCCTGCGGCAGACTTCCAGCCCGTCGAACTCCCGGCACGCCAGGTCGATCACCACGCAGTCGGGCACATGATCGGGATCATGCAGCAGGGACGGCTCCAGCCGGGCGGGATCGGGGCACAGGGTCACGATATGCCCGTCACGCCGCAACTGGTCGATCAGTTCGGGCACCGCGCGCCTGTGGGCGGGTTCGGGGGCGATGACCATGATCCGCGCGCGGCGGAACACGCGCTGCGGCAGGAGCGAGGGGGCATGTGCCGCATGTTCACGCAGCAGCGCGCGAATACGGAAGACGATCAGCGCAGGGTCGGACGATTTGGGGATATAGGCATCCGCCCCGCTTTCCAGCCCTTCGCGCTCCAGCCCCGGCTCGATCCCCTCCGTCAGGATCAGGACGGGGATCGTGCGCGTCACCGCGTTCATGCGCAGCTGGCGCGCCAGCTGCCCGCCATTCATGCCCGGCAGGTGATAATCGGCGATCACCAGCCCCGGCAGCCGTTCATCAAGGGTATCGAGCGCCTCCTCCCCGCTGGCCACGCGATGCACGTGAAAGCCGTGGCCTTCCAGCATGCGGCGGATACGCAGGGCCTGCGTGTCCGAATCCTCCACCAGCAGCAGGGTGTCGGTATGGTCCTCTCGGTCAGTCAGCGGCATGGGGGCGTCATTATCCTGCTAGGGGGCCTGTGGAAGGGATCTGGCCACCCGCCATGATCCGGAAGATATGCGGGGCGATCTCGTGCATCGGCAGGCTTATGCACGCCGCCCCCGCGCGTTCGGCAGCGCCGGGCATGCCGTGGATGACCGCCGTGCTGCGATCTTCCACAATGGTGTAGCCGCCGGCGGCACGGATGCGGCCCAGCCCGTCCACGCCGTCCTCGCCCATGCCGGTCAGCAGCACGCCGAGGCTGTCCGCGCCGAACACCCCCGCCACGGAGGAAAACAGCACGTCAGCCGATGGCCGCTGCCCCTGCACCGGCGCGTCATCATGCATAAGCACGTCCCCGCGCGGGCCGACGGTCATGTGCCGGTTGCCCGGCGCCACCAGCACCCGGCCCCGTTCCAGCTTCATGCCGTGCTGCGCCAGCATGACCGGCAGGGCGACATGCTGGTCCAGCCAGGCTGCGAACCCTTCCATGAAAGGCTGCCCCATATGCTGCACCAGCACCACCGGCAGAGCGAAATCCGCGGGCAGATCCCCCAGCACGCGGGCAAAGGCCGTCGGCCCCCCGGTGGAGGCCGCAAGGGCAAGGATGCGCGGACGGATATCAAGCGGGCGCGCCCACATGCCCTTGTGCCGGAAGGGCTCGGCCTGCAGCAGGCGGCGACGGATCACGGGCACCTGGCTCATGATATACAGCTGTGTCGCGATCCCCTGCGCCACGGCGGCCCCGGCTGCACCCGACAGGCCCTGCGGTTTCTCGATCACCGACAGTGCGCCCGAACGCAGCGCGTTCATGGATACCTGCGTCGCCTGTGCGCCGACCGTGTCACTGACAATCACGATGGGAGTGGGGAAATGCGCCATGATCTGCCGCGTGGCTTCCAGCCCGTCCATGCCCGGCAGGCAGATATCCATGGAAATCACATCCGGGCGCAGGCGGGGGACAAGACGCAGCGCCTCCTCCGCCGTTTCCACAGCTTCCAGCAGTTCCAGCCGCGGGTCGCCCGCCACCACGCGCATCAGCAGGTGCCGCAGGACCGCCGAATCCTCCACAATCAGCACCCGGCGCGGCGCAAGGGGCGTCACATCGCTCACAACAGCCCCTTTATGGTATCGATCAGTTCACCCTGATCGAATTTCTGCTTGGTCAGGTAGGCACGCGCTCCACCTTCCATGCCCCGGCGCACGTCATCCCCCTCATCGCGCGATGTCATGAGGACAACAGGGATGCCGGACAGGTGCGGATCGGCCTGCATGGCCGCCAGCAGCGCGAACCCGTCCATGCGTGGCATTTCGACATCCGTCACCACCACATCCACATGCCGCGAGGACTGCTGGAGCAGAGCCAGCGCCTCCTCCCCATCCACCGCAAGACAGACATCGTAACCATGGGACTGCAATATGGTTTTCTGCAGTGTCCGTGTCGTGATTGAATCGTCCACCACCATGACCAGCGGCGCATGGCGCACGGCCACCACGGGGGCGGCTTCATCCACGTCACTGAAGCATACCCCCGCGCCATTGCCGCGCAGCCGCCAGCGCGCGAACAGACGGTCGGGGCTGAGGATGAAAACCGGCTGGTCCTCGCGCTGCCATGCGATGCCAGGCACCAGTTCACTATCCAGCCCCACGGCGGTCGCATCCGACACCAGCAGCGTGCGCACGTCCACCATGCGTTCCACCGCAAAGCCGCAGCGCACGCCATCGACCTCCATCACCACCACGCTGACCGCGCCATCGCGCACGGGCAGCGGCGCGTTTTCATCCCCCACGAAGGCGCGCAGCGGCACAAGCGGCACAAGGTCCTCGGCCTGTCCGTCGCCCTGCGCACGATCCGGCTGCATGCCGCCGGAACGGTGGGGCACCACGGCAAAGGGCGCGCCATTGAGCAGCCTGATCCCGTCACGCCGCACCCGCAGCAGGTGGCGGATCACCCGTCCGGGCAGACCCAGCGCCTGCCCCGCGTTTTCCACCAGCAGCACGGTGCGCTGGCGCTGGGACACCGGCACGGTCAGGGTCACGGTCGTGCCTGCGGGCTGGCGCTGTTCCATGCGCACGGTGCCATGCAGGGCGCGCGCTGCCTCTGCCACCACCGACAGTCCGACCCCGCGCCCGGCCAGCGTATCCGCCTGCCCGCGCGTGGAAAAACCCGGTTCGAACACGCGCGCCAGCAACTGCCGCGCATCCAGCGGCGCATCGGCATGGACCAGCCCCTGCCCTGCCGCCCGCGCGGCGATGGCCTGCAGGTCGGGGCCGCGCCCGTCATCACTGACCGCAACCTGCAGCCGCACGCCGGTCAGGGTGACGGCAATGGTGATGTTCAGCCGTTCCGACTTGCCTTCCTTCAGCCGCTGGGCACGGGTTTCATGCCCGTGCACGATGGCGTTGCGCACCAGATGGACCACCGGGTCGCGCAGGGCCTGCATCACCCGGCGTTCGGTCTGGACCTCCATGCCATACATGTGCACGTCCACCCCGGCATCCGGCCCCCCGTGTTCGCGCGCGATGCGCCGGGCCATGGCGGCCAGGGAACCAAACACGCTTTCGGCGGGCACAAGGGTGACGGCGTGGACTTCCTCCCCCAGCCGCAGCAGCGCGCGGTCGATCTGCCCGGACATGAGTTCACGCTCACGCCCCACCGTCATGAGCTTGCGCGTCATGCGCGCGAATTCGGCCACGGGGTCGGCGCGCATGCGTTCGGGGGCGTGCATGACCGCGCGGGATTCATCAAGCAGGTCCATGACCTGCGCCCACAGCCGTTCATGCCGTTCGGCCACGGACATGAGATCATGCACCGCCAGGGCCAGCGCATCGAGCCGCGCGACAGGCACCTGCACATAGGCGGGGTTTTCCGTAGCGGTAGCGGATGCCGGCGTTTCGTCCTCCGATGGATGGGCCTCGCCATCCGCCGGGGCGGATGTCATGAGCAGGTCCACCTCATCCAGCGTGTCGGTAATGGCCTTCAGGTCCGCCGCATCCGGCAGGGCACGGGCGGCCAGCAGCGCCGACAGGCGGTTTTCCAGCGCGTGGGCCACCCCTTCGACCGTCGGCAGTTCGACCGCGCGCGCCGCCCCCTTGAGCGAGTGGACGCGCCGGAAGATTTCCGCCAGTCCCTGCGCATCGGGGCATCCGGCGGCCACGATGCCCCGGATCGCACGCAGGTGGTCGCGGTATTCCGCGTCAAATACCGCCAGAAGTTCGTCCCGAAGGTTGTCCACGGCCCGGCCGTCAGGTCCGGTAACGCGCGGAAATGGTCAGAAGCTGTTTCGACAGCTTGCCAAGGTTGCTGGCCGAGACCTCAAGATTGCGCGTGCCTGCCGATGTCTGCTGGCTGGCCTGCCGGATGCTCTGCAACGCGGTCATGACCTGCTCGATGCCGATCTGCTGCTGGTTGGTGGACGCCACGATCTGCTGGAAGGCATGCACGCCTTCCTCGATCCCGCCGGTCATGCGTTCGATGGTGCGATAGGCGATGTCGGTCCGTTCCTTGCCCGCCGAAACGCGCTTGACCGCTTCCTCCGTCAGCATGACCGAGGTGTTGATGCCGCGCTGGATGTCACCCAGTATGGCGCGCACGTTCTGCGTCGCATCGCGCGACTGGTCGGCCAGTATCTTCATTTCCGCCGCGACCACGGCAAACGACCGCCCGTGCTCGCCCGCTGCTGCCGCCTCGATCGCGGCATTCAGCGCCAGCAGGTGGGAACGTTCGGACAGGTCATTGACCGAGGCGATGATTTCGCTGATCGCCTCGGTCCGTTCGGACAGGGCGACGATGTTCGACGCCACGGCCTCGGCCCCGTCATGGGTGTGGGCCATGGCGCGGGCGGTTTCCTCAACCGCTTCCAGCCCGCTTGCGGAACTGTGGACGATCACCTCCGCCGAGGAAATGACCTCACGCGCGCGCTTGCTGATCTGGGCGCCGGAATGGGTGATTTCATCCACCGTCGCGGCCGTTTCCTGGACTGCGGCAAACTGTTCTTCCACGCTTGCGGCCTGCTGCTGGGTGGACGCGCGGATTTCGGCCACGGCGGCGTCAAGGTTCTGCGTGACTTCCCCGCTCTGCCGCGCGATTTCACGCAGGCCGTCGATCATGCGGTTCAGCCCGGCCGCAAGGCGGGCGACCTCATCACGGTCCTCGCCCATGCCGCCGACCTTCGCACGGGTGGCAAGGTCGCCCTGTCCCACGCGTTCCATGACATGCATGATGGACGAAATCGGTTCCATGATCGACCGCCGCGTCCAGAACGTCACGATCAGCGCCACGACAACCGCGCCCCCCATGCCGATGGCCAGAGACCGGCGGCTGTAATCATACGACGCCGCCCCCTGCGTTTCGGCCACCTGCACCCCATGGTCCAGCAGGGACGCAGCCCGCCCCACCAGCAGGTCGATCGACTGCTCGCGGCTGTCGATACGCGACGCCTGTTCGCGCACGCCCGCGTCATTCCCCGCGCGGATGGCCTGAAACAGCATGGCGGCCCCGTGCGTATCCATCTGGAACTGCGCGGAAATATCACGCAGCTGACTGGCGACGGTATTGAACATCTCGCGCTGGTCATCGCTACGGGCCAGCCTGCCGGCTTCTTCCGCGCGCGACAGAACGCCCGCCAGCAGGCTGTCCGCCCCGCGCGCCTTTTCATCCCATCCGGCGATGGCGTCTTCCAGCACGGCGGGGGCGGTTTCGAAATCATGCGCGTAATAATGCGCAAGGATGGCGAGCCTGCGGGCGACAAGGTCGTTTTCGTTGGCGCGGATATGCGTCAGTTCACGGTAGACTGACAGGTCGCGGGTGACGATGATCGTCATTTCATCACGCACCTCCCGGATCTGTCCCAGCGCATAGATGCCCAGCGAAACCATCAGCAGGACACCGACCATGAAGCCGAACAGCAGGCGATTGGCGATTGTCACGGTACTTCACACTCCGACATAACGGGAAGAAAACAGACGCGCGGGGTCGATAACCGTCAGGCTGCGCCCATCGGGCAGGCTGGCCCGGGGAAAGCCCGAAGGGGTGAGCGGCGTGGGGGTGCCCGCTATTTCCGCCGTGCCTAGCGCCGCAGTGGCCAGAAGCGCAATGCGCCCCAGCGGGATGCTGGACACCGAACGCAGCAGCAGCATCACCCCCGGCTGTTCCAGCGGCGCGCCGCCCAGCAGGATGGACAGGTCAAACACGGTGTACAGGTCGCCCTGGTATCCATGCACCCCCCGCACGCCGGGCGGGCAGTCGGGCCTGCGGGGCATGTCGCTCCAGACCGGGTCGGTCACACGCAGCACGGCATGCAGGTCCACGCCGCAGGCCTGCCCGGCCAAGTCGAGCATGACCAGCGGTCGTCCCGCGGCGCCATCCGCCTGCCCCTGTCCGCGCGCGGCCATGATGCGCGCGCGTTCATGCAGGACCCGCCGGGCAAAGGCCTCCCTGCCCGCGGGTGGGCTCATCTCCGGATGCGTCATCAGGATGTCACCCGCGCATCATGCCGCAGCGCTGGTCCTTCGCCAGCCTGCCGGGCAAGGCGCAGCAGGCCGCCTGCCGTCATGCCATCCCCGTCCGGCAGGACCATGTCGGGCGGGCAGCGGCGGACAAGATCGATCATCTGCTGGCGCATGCGGTTTGCCTCCACCCATCCGCCCGCATCTTCCAGCAGGCGGGCAAGGTAGCAGCGCGCCATGACATGATCGCGGGCCAGATAGATGACCCGACGGAACGATTCCTCGGCCTGCAGCAGGCAGCCCTCGCCCCATGCCAGAACAGCGGACAGGAAATGGATGCGGGTGTCCATGGGGTGACGCACCAGATGGTCGCGACACATCCGCATGGCCCGGGCGACCTGCCCCCCGTCTGCAACACGGCGGATTTCCGCGGCAATGGGCGCGCTGTCCCCGGCAGGCACGGGCACAAGGGCACGCGCGGCAGGCCTGCGCCGCGGCAGCACGGGCAACGCGGCACAGGCATCCTGCCGCCCTCCGTCCGAATCTGGCGCGCGGAACGCCAGCGTGCCCGGCAGGCGCACGGTTTCAAGACAGGGGCCGAAGTTGGATACCGGTTCCGAATGCCCCAGCAGGATCCAGCCTTCGGGCGCAAGCCGCGACGCCATGGCGCGCACCAGCGCCTGTGCCTGCGCCTGCGCGAAATAGATCAGCACGTTGCGGCACAGGATCAGGTCGAATGGCCCCGCAGGGCCGCCATCGGGCCGCAGCAGGTCCAGCACGTTGCCATACCGGAAGCGGACCATGCGGCGATAACATTCATGCAGCCGCCAGATACGGGCACTGACCGGGGTGAACCAGGCCGCCCGCTGCGCCGGGACGATATCGCGCAGGGTCCATGCGCTGAATTCCGCCAGCCGGGCCTGTTCCAGCGCACGGGTGCTGATGTCGGTGCCCAGGATTTCGATATGCCAGTCAGCGGCGTTCAGGCCCGCTTCATCAAGCAGGCGGGTCAGCAGGATGGCGATGGAATACGGTTCCGCCCCGTTGGAACAGCCAATGCTCCAGACCCGCAGGTGCCGCGTGGCCGCCGCCCGGCGGATAAGCCGGGGCATGATGGTCCGTTCAAGGGCGGCGAACTGTTCAGCGTACCGGAAGAAAAAGGTCTCGCCTATGGTAATGGCGGATTCCAGTTCCCGCCATTCCCTGTCGCCCCGCGCACCGTCGGACAGCAGGGCAAGGTAATCATGGCATGTCCGGCAGCCATGCAGCGCCATGCGCGCGCCCACCACCTGTTCCAGCAGGTCAGCCTTGTCCACGTAATAATGCAGTCCCGTGCGCCGGGTCACGGCATTGAGCAGGCGCCGGAAACCGGCAGGTGGAAAGGCGGCCGGTCCCATCATGAATGACATTCCCCCTCATCACCCGCCGGCATGTTGGGGGCGGGGGCGTCCAGTCCGGCCCACAGGGCGGCGCGCGCACGGGTGCGTTCCATCAGATTGTCCAGCCGCATGCGTTCATCATCATTGATGATGTCGGTCATGCGCAGCATGAATGCAATGCCACCATCCGCAAGTTCCAGTTCCCGGCCTGCATCCCCGGCCTGCGCCGCGTCACCGTCAGGCATGGCGGATGCACGGGGGACGGGCTGTACAACCTCGCACACCGCATCCACCAGCAGGGCCACGCTCCCCCCGCCGGGCAGGTTGCACAGCAGCAGCGGGCAGTACAGCAGGTCCACCGGCTGGCGCACCGCCTGCGCGCGGACACCCAGCAGAACCCCAAGGTCAATCACCCCCACCATGGCCGCCCCCAGCCGGAACCAGCCCGATACATGCGGCAGCGCCACCGCCACCGGCATGAGTTCGGGCACGGGCATGCATTCCCTGACCACAAGCCCGGCAGGCAGACCGTACTGCCGCGCGCCCACACGGAAGATCATGACGGAGGAGCGCGTGACCCGACCCGATCCATATCCATTATCGTGCTGTGACGTGGCGTGATCCATTGCGACGGCGCGACCTGCTGTTTCCCATATGCACAAGGCAGAAGTTTGCATTTAATACAAGCCATCGCTACCTCGGTCTGGAATGCGTTTCCAACAATCCGGGGAAACGGCCCCCATGAGCGGAGTCTTGTTTTAATGGACAGTCACTTTTCCAACCAGCAGCAGGACCGCATGCCGGTGTCCGGCACCACCATGGGTGGGGTGAACGTGCCACGCATCGTGCGGGTGGCGGTCTGGTCGGTGTTCTACTTCCTGTTCTATCTGGTGCAGCAGGTATCCGAACTGGTCGCCCCGCTGGTGCTGATCCTTGGCATCGGGTGGAGCGCGCTGCCCCACGTCATCGGGATCGTCAACGGCGCTGCGGGCAACGATCCGCAGACGCGGGACATGATCGCGCATGTCGCCCATTCCATTCCCGACCATCTGGAGGTGGGATCGCACCTGCTGACCCCGTCCTCGCTGGTGTTTGACGGGCTGCTGCTCATGGCTGCGGCGGCGCTGTGCGCGACGCTGTCCACCATCGCCGCGCGCACCATGTAAAGACCGGAAGGTCCGCCCGCATGTTCCGCCTGCATGATGTCAGCTACGCCTATGGCGGCAATCGCGCCGGGGTGGCTGCCCTGTCGCATATCAGCCTTGATGTGGCGCAGGGCGAATTCCGCTGGCTGCTTGGCCCGTCGGGTGCTGGCAAGTCATCGCTGCTGTCCATCCTGTCGCTGGAGGTGCAGGCCAGCGCCGGCATGGTGGAAATACTGGGTGTGCCGGTCATGCAGGCGCGGCGCAGCAACCTTGCCCGCCTGCGTCGGCGCATCGGGACGGTGTGGCAGGATTTCCGGCTGCTGCCGGACCTGAGCGTGTTTGACAATGTCGCCCTGCCGCTGCGCCTGCAGCACCGCGCGGAGGACGAGATCGCCCATGAGGTCCACGCCATCATGAAATGGGTCGGGCTGGAAAACCGTCTGGACGCGCGCCCGCTGCAACTGTCGGGGGGCGAACAGCAGCGGGTCGCGATCGCGCGCGCGGTCATCTACCGCCCGGCCCTGCTGCTGGCGGATGAACCGACCAACGCGCTGGATGAACGGCAGGCGGGGCGTCTCATGGCCATGTTCCACCGGCTGGCGGAACTGGGCACGACCATCGTGGTGGCCACCCATAACGACGCCATCGTGGAAAAATACCCTGCCCCCGCCATTGAACTGGCGCATGGCCATCTGGTGCGGGATTACCGCTGATGGTCCGCAGGCGTTACCATGACGGGCTGGCCCTGCATCAGGCGCTGCCGGGGCAGTTCCTGCCCTTCCTTGTCGCGGCGATGTCCTTTCTTGCGGCGCTGGCGCTGGCGGGGGGGATCGCGGCGCATGGCCTGTCGCAGCGCTGGACCCATGGCGCGGGCGCCGTCACCACCGTGCAGGTGCCCGGCCCCGATGACCCCGCAGCCGGTTCGGGCACGCGCATCGCGGCGGTGCAGGACATTGTGGCCCATGCCCCCGGCGTCGCCACGGCGCACAGGCTGAGCGATGCGGAACTGCGCGCCCTGCTGGCCCCATGGATCGAACAGACCGGGGATGCATCCCTGCCGCTTCCCGCCGTGATCGAGGTGCATACGGTGCCGGGACAGGATCCGATGCCCCCCCTCCTGCCCCGGCTTGAAGCCGTCGCGCCGGGGGTGCTGGTGGAACATGACAGTGTCTGGAGCGACCGGCTGGCCGCGCTGGCCGCCAGCCTGCAGGCCTGTGCGCTGCTGGCCGTGCTGATCGTCATGACGGTGGCGGTATGCGTGGCCATGGCCGCAACACGGGCGGGCCTGCAGACCCGGCGGCAGGCCATTGCGCTGATCCACTCGCTGGGTGCCATGGACAGCTATATTGCCGGACGCTTCGCATCGCGCGTCGGACTGCTGGCGCTGGTGGGGGGACTGGGGGGCAGTATCGCGGCCCTGCCCATGCTGCTGGCCATGTCACATCTTGCGGCCCCCTTTTCCGCCATGACCGATGCGCAGGCCGTGGCCCCCATGGACTGGCACAGTCCCCGTGCATGGGCGGACATCGTACCGCACGCGCTGTTATGGATGCTGCTGGCGCTGCCGCCTGCCGCCGGGATCACGGGCTGGATCACCACGCAACTGACCGTGCGGGCATGGCTGCGCCGCCTGCCATGACCCCCACGCCCCCCACGAACCGGGCGCGCCCGTCGCTGCTGTGCCGCTGGCTGGCAGGGGCGGGCGTGCTGGCGGCGCTGCTGGCGTGGCTGGGCGGACTGGCGTGGTTTATCCATGACGCCATGCGCGCGCCCACGCGGCCGCCGCATGTGGACGGGATCGTGGCACTGACAGGGGGACAGGGCCGGATCGACGAATCCCTGCACCTGCTGGCACAGGGGAATGCCGACCGACTGCTGATTTCGGGCGTGGACCTGCATGCCACGCTGGGCGATTTCCTGCGCCATCAGGCCCGGCCCGTGCCCCTGACCTTATGGACGCATACGACGCTGGGCCACAGCGCCACATCCACGCTGGGCAACGCGGACGAAACGGCGGAGTGGGTGCGCGCCTACCATATCCGCAGTCTGGTCGTGGTGACGGCGGGCTATCACATCCGCCGCGCCATGCTGGAAATCTCGCGCACGGTGCCCGATGTGCGGCTGTATGGGTACCCGATCCGTTCCCCCGCGCTGCGCCACCTGCTGCATCCCGCCACCATGCGGCTTATGGTGACGGAATATGACAAGTGGCTGCTGGCCTGCCTGAATGTCGCGCGCCTGACACGCCCGCTGCACGGCCTGATCAACCACGGCGATACCCGGCCCGGCGCGCCCCCGGTCATGGGCTGAACACCGACATGTCGCTTGTCCTGACCACGGTTTTCTGGTGTTAGGAAAAGCCGACCCCACACTGCCGGACCCGTTCGTGATGACATTGCTGCGCGCGCTTGCCTTCAACCTGTATTTCCTGCTGCTGACCATCGTGATGGGAATTCTGGCCTTTCCCATCCGCCTGTTCGCACCGGGCCGCGCGCTGGCCTATGCAAAGGTATGGACGGGGCTGACCCTGCGCGGGCTACAGCGTATCTGCGGGATCAGCATACAGATCAGCGGCATGGAGCACCTGCCGCCGGGACCGTGCCTGCTGGCGTGCCAGCACCAGTCGGAATTCGATACGCTGGTCTGGATGAACCTGGTGCCGCGCCCGACCTATGTCATGAAGCGTGAACTGGAACGCATACCGCTGGTTGGCCCCATGCTACGGCTGAGCGGCATGATCCCGGTAGACCGGGATGGCAAGGCAAAGGCCCTGCGCGCCCTGCTGGCCGCAACGGACGACGCCGTGGCTGACCGGCGCCAGATCATCATCTTTCCCGAAGGCACGCGCACGGCGCCGGGCGCGCCCATCAGCCTGCAGCCGGGCATTGCCGCGCTGTCGACCCATACCGGCCTGCCGGTCATTCCCGTGGCGACCGATGCGGGCCTGTACTGGAAACCCGGCAGCCTGCTGAAATGTCCGGGCACGATCCACATTGTCGTGGGCACGCCCCTGCCCGCAGGCCTGCGCCGCGCGCAACTGCTGCCCGCCATCGGTCAGGCATGGCAGGACCTGTGCGCAACCCATGGCCTGCCGGTTCCCGCCCCGGCACAGGCGCGCCAGAAGGGTGTTTCAGAATAGGCTGGCACCATTTTTTCCATAAAGGGCGACATTCGCTAAAGCTTTCTGGAAAACGCTGCTCCAGAACCATCTTTCGATTTCAGGGGCAGGTTCCGGCAACGGTCCACGATCGAAAGAACAACCGGATGGGAACAAAGCGCGCCGTTGCAGCCTATTGGCTATTGGCCCGGCGTGCCGCCCTGCCTCCCGTCATCCAGACGCGCCTGTAACGCCGCCACCTGCTGGCGCAGGTCCATGATTTCCTGCAGCAGGTTTTCCACCGTCCGGTTGCCTGTCCGCTCCACGGCATACAGGGATGTGAACAGGGACATGGCCTGCCGCACCACGGCGGCATTTTCCTGTCCCAGCCCATCCAGCCCGTCGGGCGTCACGCCGCCCGGCGGACGGTCCATGAATTCGGTCATCATGCGTTCCAGATAATCGGATACCTCGCCCTGCATGCTGTCGCCATAACAGCGGATAAGCTGCCGCAGGAAGGCCACCGGCAGCATGGCGCGGCCGCGGGTTTCCTCTTCCAGCATGACCTGCGCCAGCACGCCACGGGTTATGTCATCGCCCGTGCGGGCATCCAGAATGACGAACGCCCGGTCCTGCTTGACCATGTCCATAAGGTTTTCAAGCGTGATGTAGGCCGACAGATCGGTATCGTACAGCCGCCGATTGGCATATTTCTTGATGATCACCGGGACAGAAGAGACCGACAAATGCCTTACCTTTCGCATGGATCAGGGGCGCGTTACCCCGGTGGGCCATGTCGCCACCCGCCAGATGACGCCTGCACCGGCCATGCACCGCGCATGCAGGCCAGTCAATGAAGTGTTCCGCATATACCCGGCCCCGGCAGGACACCCCCACCCCACGGTGTGGCGCGATGATCCGTCTTCCCCGCCCTGACGGCCAGATCCCTGCATTATGTCATAATACGGTTTCCCGCCATGCATCGGATCATTAATCATGTTTCCAGGCGGGAAAAACAATACTGCCATGCCAGCGGCGACATAACTCCACCAAAAGTGTCCACAGGACATCCGGACACTCATAAGAAAGTTTTCCGGTGACGCTTTTTCAAAAAGGCAACATCCGGAACCTTCTGTTATTTTTTATCAATCGGCTGGATTCACACATCCTGTCAGAAACTGTCCTTTTCCTTTCGCAGCAGCCCAAGGGTCGCGGCATCCGACGCGCGCAGGAAGGGATTGGTCTGGCGTTCCACCGACAGCGGAACCGGCAGCGTGGGCAGGCCCCTGCGCCGCAGGTCCGCCACCTGTGCCGCGCGCGCCTTCAGCGCGGCATTGTCCGGATCGACATGCAGGGCGAAACGCGCATTCGACTGGGTATATTCATGCCCGCAGCATATCAGCGTGTCATCCGGCAGGGCCCTGATACGCGACAGGCTGGCAAACATCTCGGCGGGCGTGCCCTCGAACAGGCGTCCACACCCCATGCTGAACAGCGTATCGCCACAGAACAGGGCCGGCCCGTCAGGAAAATAATACGAGACCTCGCCCGCTGTATGGCCCGGTGTTGCAATCACCTCCGCACGGGTGTGCCCCAGCGCCACGACATCGCCATCGCGCACCGCGACATCAAGGCGTGGCAGGCGGGCGGCCTCGGCGTCCGGTCCCACGATTTTCGCACCGTACCGCTGGCGCAGGGCATCGGCCGCCGCGATATGGTCGGCATGGTGGTGGGTCAGGAAAATCAGGTCCAGCCTGCCCCCCGCCGCATCGATTGCGTGGGTCAGGGGGGCTTCCTGCGCCGGGTCGACCATGGCGGCGGCCCCCGTCGCCACGTCATGCACGAACCAGGCGTAATTGTCCGACAGGATGGGAATCGGCTTTATGGCAAGCTTCTGTGTCATGACTGTCCTCGACATTTCCGTTGCATGGGCCCGACCATCCGGCATGACGTGATGGCCGGGGCGATGGGGTATGCTAGTGTGTACCAATGCCAGAGAACATGCACACCGCCGCCAGCTTCTATGCCACCCGCCGGGGCCAGGTGGCCGCGCGCCTGCTGTGCCAGCGCATGGCCGCCATCTGGCCCGAAGGGACGGCGGGGCACACGCTGGGCCTTGGGTACGCGCACCCCTTCCTGCCATTATGGGACCGGCCCGACAGGCCGTGCGTGTCCGCGCGGCTGGACACCCACGTTACCCGTGATGCACAGCCATGGCAGGGACGCGACTGTATCGTGAATGGCACGCATCTGCCATTCGATGACCTGCAGTTCGACCGTATCGTGATGATCCATGCGCTGGAGGTCAGCGAGGACAAGAACAGCCTGCTGCGGCAGGTCTGGAAAGTCCTGAAGGATGACGGGCGGCTGCTGCTGGTCGTGCCCAACCGGGCGGGGCTGTGGGCGCATGCCGACAATTCCCCCTTCGGGCAGGGCACGCCGTTTTCGCGCCGGCAGATCAGCCGCTGGCTGGCCAATGCCTGTTTCCGGGCGGAACGCCATGAAGATGCGCTGTACGCCCCACCTGCCGGCCCATGCCCGGCCGCCCCGCTGGGCATGATGGAATGGACGGGGCGCAACCTGTTCCCCCGTCTGGGCGGTGTCTGCATGATCGAGGCGGTCAAGGACATTTACGCCGCCGTGCCCACCCGTCCCGCGACACTGGTGCCCACGGGGCTGCGCCTGCGGCCGGCACGGGTCTTTTCACGCAATGCGACATCCCGTCGGCAACCACGGGACATGCAGAATACTTGACCATTTTTACCGAAATCTTCATGAACATTATCCCATGTCGCTGATTCAATCGCTCAAGCTTGTCATTGCACCGCCGCACCCGGCCGCGCGCCCCTTTCTCCTTGCATCGGGGGCCGGGGCCGTCATCGGTCGGCTGCTGCCGTTCCGGGTGACCAGATGGCTTGGTACAGCCAGTGGCCTGTTCTTCGGCTTCTGCCTGTATTTTTTCCGTGACCCCGAACGCGTCACCCCGGCCGAGCCGAACGTGGCGGTTGCCCCGGCAGACGGGCATGTCGTCTCGATCGAGAAAGTGGCTCCGCCACCGGAACTGGATATGGGGGATGCCCCGGTCTGGCGCATCGCCACCTTCCTGTCGGTTCTGGACGTGCATGTGAACCGTATGCCCGTCGCGGGCACCGTGACGAAAATCGCCTACCATGCCGGGCAGTTCCTGAACGCCAGCCTGGACAAGGCGTCCGAGCTGAACGAACGCAATGCGCTGCGCGTGACGCTGAAGGATGGCCGTCAGGTTGCCGTGGTCCAGATCGCGGGACTGATCGCGCGGCGCATCCTGTGCGATGCGGAAGAAGGCATGCAGTACGAAACCGGCGAACGCTTCGGGCTGATCCGCTTCGGCTCACGCACCGACCTGTACCTGCCGCCCGATGTCACGCCGCTGGTGGAAGTCGGCCAGACCATGATTGGCGGCGAAACCGTGATGGCGCGGCTTTAACCGGGCATGGCCACCCCGCCGACACGCCGTATCCGACGGTTGAAAAAACGCCAGCGCCCCCGCGTGCGGGGCCTGTCGTTCAACCGGATGATCCCAAACCTCATGACGATGCTGGGCCTGTGCGCGGGCCTGACGGGCATGCGATTCGGGCTGGAAGGGCGATTTGGCAGTGCGGCGACCGCCCTGCTGATCGCCGCCTGCATTGACGGGCTGGATGGACGAATCGCGCGCCTGCTGCGCGGCACCAGCCGCTTTGGCGCGGAATTCGACAGCCTGTCGGATTTCCTGTGCTTTGGCGTGGCCCCTGCCTTTGTCCTTTACCTGTGGGCGCTGCATGAAGGGGGGCGGTTTGGCTACATCCCCTGCATCATGTTCACGGTATGCATGGCGCTGCGCCTGGCGCGCTTCAACGCCAGCCTGGATGACGACGCCAACCAGCCCAAATACGCCAGCAACTTCTTCACCGGCGTTCCCGCCCCGGCGGGCGCGGGGCTGGCGCTGTTTCCGCTTTTCCTCGGGCTGGAAGCACAGCACCTGCACTGTGACTGGCTGTATGAACTGACGCGCGACCCGCTCCTGCCCGCGCTGACGCTCAGCGGCACGGCCTTCCTGCTGGTATCGACCCTGCCGGTCTGGTCGTTCAAGAACTTCAAGGTACCCTCCCCCATGATCCTGCCCACCATGCTGGGCACGGGGGCCTATGCCGCCGTTCTGGTGGCCGAACCATGGGGCGCGCTGGCGGCGGCGGGGATCATCTACATCCTGCTGCTTCCCATGAGCAGGCGGAGCTTCCACCGCCTGCGCCGCGAAGCCGAGGCATTGCAGGAAAGCGACGACCAGCCCGTACCCACCCCTTCGGCCTGAACACCCTCCCCGGTTCCTTCCGTCAGGTCGCCTTCCCTTCGCCCTGCGTGCGCCAGCGGATCAGGGCATCGAGGATTTCCGCAGGCGATGGCGGGCATCCGGGCAGCAGCAGGCTGGCGCGCGCACGTCCGCCCACCCCGCCCAGAACCGCGTAACCGGGCGTGAACACCCCCCCATCCACCGCGCAGTCCCCCACTGCGGCCAGCAGGCGCGCGCCCGGCATGGCCTGCCATGCCAGTTCGACAACCGGGGCCATGTCCACCGTCAGGCTGCCGGTCACCAGCAGCAGCCCCGCCTGTCGTGGCGTGGAGACAAAACGAATATCGGAATGCCCTTCCACCAGGACGCGCGACAGGCTGCGCAGTTCAATCGCACAGCCCGCGCAGCCCCCGGTTTCCATGTGGAAGATGTCCAGCGGCACCATGCGCGGCAGCACAGCACCATCTGGCCAGAACAGGTTCAGATACGCCATGGCCCCATCCTACAGATCCGCGCCCGCAGCCGACAGGCCAAGCGATGTCAGGATCAGCGGCACGTCCTCATACACCGCGCCGGACAATATGCCGGGCAGCGCCTGAAACAGTAACAGGGACGCATCACCACACCACCATGCCGCGACACGGCCATGCTCCACCCTGACCCAGTGCCAGACAGGCCCGGTGGGGCCTTCCACGCAGCCTACGCCTTCCCCCGATCCATGCGCGCCATGCCCGGCGGGCACGCTGACGGCCGCGCCATCGAACGTGGACAGGATGCCAACGGCCGTTTCCACCTCCTGCAGGCGCATGGCCAGACGGTCAGCCACATCGCCTCCCATGCCCTCATGCCCTGCGGACCGTGACACATAGGCCCGCAGATCACCTTCAGCGCCAGACGCCCGGCCCACGCAGCCCGCAATCCCCCACCTGCGGGCTGCATCCGCCGACAGGATACCCCGCCCGCGCGCCTGCATGGCCATGCCACGCGGCCGCCAGAACAGACGGCGCAACGTGGCGCAGCCCGTGCGCAGCTCCGTCAGGATCTCCATGGGAATGGACACGGCCCGTCCCGTGTCGCCTGCAGGTGGCAGCACGTCAAACAGCAGGCGACTGCCACAGCCATCCCGACAGGCCTGCCGCACACGCTCCAGCAGGGTTGCGGCAAGAATGGCAAAACGCCCATCGGCCAGCAGGTCCGCCGCGGTGGCCAGCGTGTCCAGATGGATCGCAATGCGTTCCAGTTCGCCCACGAACATGGCCGCATCATCCATATCCGCGCCTGCCTGTTCCCCCGCCGCCCCCAGCGCGCGGGCAAAAGCCACCTGGTGGGCCACCGTAGCCGTTGCATCGATCCGGGCGACCAGCCGGGCTGCCTGCGCCACCGTGGCGCCACGCATGCGCGCGCACAGGCCACGATGGGCGTACCCCATGCGGGTGCGGACCTGCATGATCCGCTCACCCGGCAGGCCCAGACGCAGGTGGAAGGGAGAGTGGAAATCCCCCTCCGCCGGGCCGTACCCCACAACGGTGCCACCGGCCTGCACCATGGCGGCATCATCGGTGAATTCCACGCCTTCCGGTGGCGCTGGCGCGGGCGGTGGCCGGTCATGCAGGGGCCATGTCACCGGCCACCGTCCCTGATCCAGCCATGGGGCGCTGTCTGTCGCCCCCATGCCCTCGATCCCCCACAGATCCTGCGTGATGCGTTCATAAGCCGCCGCCCCGGCGCGTACGGGGGACAGGGCAAGATAGCGCCCATCCATGACCGCGACACTGGCCAGCAGGGGACATGTCCCCTCCATGAACAGGGCATGTATCTGCACCCCATCCGACCACAGCCCCAGCAGCGGCAGGGTGGAATGACGCAGGTTTTCCACCATGTCGCGCCACGCTCCGCCATCCAGCACGAACCGCCCGGCACACGCCGCAGGCATTCCGCTGCGAATCAGGTCCGGTACCTGCGCTGTCATGACCCTCTCCCCACCCGGTACGCAACAGTGGCAAGCACCGCGCACCCGGCCACCAGCAATAACGTCGCCTGTGCCCATGGCGGCCTGCCATGGGCGTCCCGGCCACGCAGCGCCAGCACCGGCCACAGGCTGGCACCGGCGGCAAACGCCACGGGGGCCATGCCGCCCATTTCCCCGACAAGCACGAGACCCGCCGCCATGCCGGGCAGGAAGGGCGGCCACACCATATATCCAGCCGGTGGACCATCCGATAACGGCACGCAGGCCATAACCAGCAGGCAGGCAGCCAGTGGCAGCGCCCCCATGCCGTCATCCGGCAGGCCCGCAGCCAGCACGGCCCAACCGGCCCAGTATCCCCCGCCAGAGACGCGCCCCCGCCGGAACAGGACCGCCCATGACAGGCACACACATCCCATGAAGGTCAGGACAGGCAGCAGGACCGGCCACACCCCTCCCGCCCGCGCCACAACCGGCAGGACGGCCAGAATTTCCATGTTCCATCCCGGCCCGGCCTGCCCCGGCCGACCCATGACGGCACAGGCCAGCAGCAGCCCGCCCACCAGCAGGATCGCCCCGGCCTGATCGTGCATATGCCCCCATCCCGCCTGCAACACGAACAGGCCCCCCTGCGCCATCAGCAACCCGCACAGTTCCATGCGCAGGACCTGCCAGCCGTCCCGCTCCAGTCCGCGCGGCCCAATCGCCAGCGCAAGACGGGCCACAAGCCCGCAGCCCAGAAACAGTCCGAGCAGGTCACACCGCCCGAAAGCGATGGCAAGGGCGGCAATGCCCGACAGGAAAAAGGGCAGCACGGCCGCCCCGCGCGATACGTTCCCTGCCCCGTGCCGCGCCCTGAAAACCCACACGCATAATGCCAGCGCGGGCGCCGTTTCCATCATGCATCCCGCCACATCGCCCGACAGGCCACCCGCCACGCCGCACAGCACCAGAAACAGCACCGTCAGAAGCACGCGCAGCGCCTGTGTCGCCCCGGTCGCCAGCAGGGCGGTCAGCGCCAGCGCCAGCCAGCCGCCCAGCAGGCTGGCATAAAGGGAAAGCGACATCATTCCCCCCGTCCATGCACGCGCGGCGCCGCGGCCAGCAGGACATTCAGCCCGATTGCCGCAACAATCACCTCCCCCATGACCAGCAGGTCATCCGTGCGTACCGCCAGCAGCATGACACCATCCAGCCCACAGGCCAGCCCCGCGCACAACGCGACAGGCCCGCGCGCGATACACGCGCTCCATACGCCACACAGGATGGCGGCCAGACCCGTCATGCCCATAAGGCGCGCCGTCATGCCATCCTGCGGTCCCTGCATGATGACCTGTGTCAGCACCGCGACACAGGCCAGGCCACCGGCAAGCCGCAGCCCGCTACGCTCCCGCCGGGCCGCGGGAATATGCAGCATCTGCACGCCCAGCAGTCCGAACAGGGCCGCAAGCCCCACCGCCATGATGCAGGCCAGCCCGACCTGCCCCTGCATCCAGCGCGACAGGCACACGCACGCCGCCGTACACGCCGCATGCCAGACCGGACCGCCGCCCCGCCCCCCCGACGTCGAGAGCGAGAGAATGACCAGCACGCCCAGAAGCAGCACCAGCATGCTCAGCCCATCCCCCGCCCGGCAAACAGCAGCACCCCGGCCATGATGGCGCATAACAGCGCAAGACCGCCCCGCCAGCCCGCATGCCGCTGTCCCGACACCACGAAAACCCGTATCGCCGCGACACACCCGCAGGCCAGCAGCATATGCGCCACCCACAGCGCGACCGCCACCAGCATGGGCGCCAGCACCCCTGATCGCGGCAGGATGTCGGGCTCCGCAATTCCTTCAGGCCAGATCAGGTCACGCGCCAGCATCATCCACACCACCGCCAGCAGGTCACGCGCGTACTGGGCCACGGCGCGATCAGGGCCGGCAAGGTCCTCCAGCATGGCCGAAAACAGCGTTGATGTCGTTCCGTCCCCTTCACCCACCGCCCCCAGCACCAGCGCGCCGGCAACCAGCGCCAGCGGCACGCGCACAAGGTTCATGTCCGCCACATGCGCCTGCCGCACCAGTCCCGCCAGCGTGCCATCAGGCAGGCACATGCCCAGCACCGCGCAGGCCAGCAGCATGACCGGCTGTATCATGATCCCCCCCGCCACGACCCGCAGTCCCGCATGCCCCGGTCGCGCCAGCCCCGGCGCAAGGGCCGCCACCACCAGCGCAAGGAAGACCATTTCCAGCAGCCCGCCGATAATCAGCACATCCGACAGGTCGCCCCCAGGCATGCCGATGGAAAAGGACGGCACCAGCAGCGCCGCCCCCATGCCCGCCGCCAGCGCCAGCCAGGGGGCAACCGCCGTCACCTGCGCGCCTGCGGCCGACCGCACGCCCACCTGCCGCCATGCATGCAGCAGCACACGCCAGTGCGCGGTCGGGTCCGGCAGGCGGCGTTCCCCCTCCATCACGGCGGCCATCCAGCGCAGCAGGCCGATCCATACCGGCGCGCCCAGCATGACCAGCGCCATATGGCAGCCCGCAAGCAGGAGGGCCTGCATCCGCGCGGCCAGCATGAATGACGTCATCATGCCCCTATCCATGCCATGCAATGAATATGAGTGCCGCCATGCACGCCATGACCATCATCACCGGCGCGGACACCGTCATGCCATCCTGTCGCCTGTCGGCCACATATTGCGCCAGCAGGGGCCATACCCGCGCGCCCCGCCGCCGCAGGCGCACGCAATCGCGCATGAACCGCCTGCGCACCGCGACCGTTCCCACCATGTCCAGCAGCATATTCACGGGATTGCCCGGCCCCACCTGCGTCAGCGGGTCGCCAAACACCATCCACGGCGGCACGGGGGGCGCACCCTGCCGCCACCCCGCGACCTGCCGGGCGGACGTGGGACAGGCCATGCGCCGCACCACCACGACCATGCCCCCGACCACGGCCACCAGCAGGCACAGCCGCGCAGGATGCAGCACCGCCGCCCCATCGGGCGACGTCAGCGCGACATTGTCCACGGCCACACCCGCCCCCGCGCCCGCCAGAAGCCCAAGCCAGTATCCCGGCCATACGGACACGCACACCACCGGCAGGACCGCCAGCACGATGGCCGCCATGTCCCGCCCCGACGGATCAGCGGCCCCCGCGCCGCGCGGCGTGCGTGGCCTGCCGCACAGCATGACCGCCACGATGCGCACAAGCGCCAGCATACGCACTGCCCACCCGATCCCCAGCGCCAGCAGCGCCAGCAGCAACGGCAGGTCGCCCCCCAGCCCCCCGCCGCGCGGCATGGCCGCCAGCAGGCGCAGCAACATCCAGATTATGGAAAAACCCAGCAGCGGCGGCAGTCCGCTTTCCGCCAGAAGCCCGATGGAAAACAGGGCCGACAGGCGCGGCATCAGCACGCCCAGCCCACCCAGCCGGTTCAATATCAGGGGACCTGCCTCGCGCTCCATCACATCCATCGCACGCGCCATGAACATCCATGTCAGCAGCGCGCCAGCCACCAGCATGAACGTGCGGCTGGCGCAGGCGGCCATGGCGGGCAGGTCATCGGCACGGGCCAGCAGCCCCAGCCCCGCCAGCACGATCACCAGCGCCCCCGTGCCCCCCATCAGTCCCGTCATGACCCTACGCCCGTCCCCCGCGCACAGCGCCCGCCACGAAGCCGTCATGTACAGCAGGCAGCCGGCAACGATCAGCACGCCGCCCCACCGCATGTCCCCCACCATGCCGCCAGCGGGCAGGTGCCGCCACAGCGCCATGGCCGCAACCATCGCGGCGATGTCAGCCATATGGAAAGGGTGCAGGCCACGCGGCGACACGCGTGGCGAAAAGGACAGGCCCAGCAGCCCGCGCGTGGCAAGCCAGCACAGCCCGGGCAGCAGCCAGCCCGCCGGACGTGCAAACAGCAGTACCGCCGCCATAAGCAGCAGGGCGACCAGGTCAGGCGCCTGCCGCGCCATATCATCGTGCGGGCCATCCCTGCGTGCGATCAGGGTCCACCCCGCCCCCACGCAGGACAGGACCGGCCCGCCGGTCACCGCAAGCGCCGCGCCCGCGCAGGCCGCCAGACCGCGCGCGCCGGACGCCGCCGCCCCGACAACGCCAAGCGGCACCAGCAGGGCGGTATCATGCATGTCACCCGAAAAACCGGCCCATGGCGCGATGCCCCCCGGCAATCCCGCCCCAAGGCAGGACAGGATGGCCATGATGCACAGCGCCATCCACCCGCAGCGCAGGACAGGTACCATTCCGGCCATCTGCCTTACGCCGCAGGCGGGCGGCACGCTGGCCACCGCCAGCAGCAGCACGGTCACGACAAGGGTGACAGGAATGATGGCAGCCCTCCCGCATGCGCCCGGAAGGCCGGGCGGGTCAGATCATGGCCAGCGGCTCCTTGCGGCGCGGCGGCGCTATGGCTTCATCAATCTCCGCCAGATCATCGCGCGTCAAGGTGATCTCGACTGCTGCGAAGTTTTCTTGCTGATGCCGCGGGCTGCCTGCCTTGGGAATGGCCAGCACGTTTTCCTGCCGAAGCACCCATGCCAGCGCGATCTGCGCCGTCGTGGCCGGCCCGAGGGATGTGCTGTGACGCGCTGCCATGCGCCTGAGCACCGGCGCGCGCAGCAGGTCACCCCCCTGCCCCAGTGGGGAATAGGCCATGGTTACGACGCCAGCATCACGATCACGTTGCAGCAGGTCGAATTCCACGCCACGGTAATCAAGGCTGTACAGCACCTGGTTTGCGGCGCATGGCGTGCTGGCCGGTGTGCTTTCGACCTCCATCATGCCATCGGCGTCGAAGTTGGATACGCCCCAGCTCCGGATCAGGCCCGCATCAACCAGATCATCGAATCCCGCCAGCGTTTCCTCCAGTGGTACGCTGCCGGGCCAGTGCAGCAGGTAAAGGTCAAGAAAATCGGTGCCCAGCCGTTTGAGTGACGCCTCGCACGCACGCCGCACGCCCGTGCGCGATGCGTTGGAGGGCACGACCTTACTGACTAGGAACACGTCACCGCGGCGTCCCCGTATCGCCTCGCCCACCAGCTTTTCGGAACGGCCGGAGCCATACATTTCCGCCGTGTCCACCACGCGGATCCCCGCGTCGAGACCTGCGTGGATGCTCTTTATCTCATCCGCGCGGCGGCTGTCGCTGTCCCCCATGTTCCATGTGCCCATGCCCAGCGCGGGCACCGTGGTTCCATTGGGGAAAGTAACCGTCTTCATTACGCAACCTGCCTTTCGTCCATGCCGCCACCGCCCCGCAGCGGGGCGTGCGGCTATTTGCGACGCGCCCAGCCTCTGGGCTGCTGTTGCCAGTAGCTCAGGTCATGGCCACCATCGCGCCATGCCACCCAGCGTTTGCGTGCGCTGGCGACGGCGGCCTCATCATGGCCATCGAACAGGTCGAACACCCGTTCGAAAGGGGACAGGTCGGCGGCTTCCACCCCGTCAAGCAGGAAGGCGAAGGTCGCGCCGTTGGGCACGTCCTGGCCATCCGTCAGCCAGATCGGCTGCCACGGCCCATGCCCCATGGCCTGCGTGCCATGGGGAAGCCACAGCGGGTCGGTCGCCCGCCACAGCCCGTCATCAAGCTCCTGCACCCGTTCCACCGTGGCGCAGCGGACCACCGCCCGCTTTCCCGCCGCAAGCGTCCGGCCCAGCAGCGCAGGCAGGACCGCCAGCGCCGGTGAACGCGTCAGGTGATAGAAGCCGATCTGCGCCATGGAGTTCCCTATCCCGATCCGGCCTGCCGCGCGGGGCAGGCATTACCCTTCGTAATACGTGCCGACCATGCGATCGAGCAGGCGCACGCCAAAGCCGGTCGCCCCACGGGGCGCATGCGATGTCGCCTTGGACGTAAACGCCGTGCCCGCAATGTCCAGATGCGCCCACGGCACATCGTTCACGAAGCATTCAAGGAACTTGGCCGCCGTGATCGACCCGCCGGGACGCCCGCCAATATTCTTGAGGTCCGCAATGTCCGAGCGCAGCAGTTCAAGGTAGCTGGCGTCCATGGGCATGCGCCACAGCTTCTCGCCCGTCTGTTCCCCCGTGGCCGACAGGTGGCCCGCAAGGCCGTCATTGTTGGAGAACAGGCCCGCGCGCTCAACCCCCAGGCTGACCACGATCGCCCCGGTCAGGGTGGCAAGGTTGACCATGAAGCGCGGTTTGAAGCGGTCCTGCGTGTACCACAGCACGTCCGCCAGCACGAGACGCCCTTCGGCATCGGTGTTCAGCACTTCAACCGTCTGGCCCGCCGCCGTGCGGACCACGTCGCCCGGACGCTGCGCATTGCCCGACAGCATGTTTTCCACCAGCCCCACGACACCGACGGCGTTCACCTTCGCCTTGCGGCCCGCAAGGGCCGCCATGGTGCCGACCACGGCGGCGGCGCCTGCCATGTCGGTCTTCATTTCGTCCATGCCAGCCGCAGGCTTGATCGAGATACCGCCCGAATCAAACGTCACGCCCTTGCCGACGAAGGCCACCGGCGCCGCGCCGTCCGTGCCGCCATTCCAGCGCATGATGACCGTGCGCGGCGGCGCGTCACTGCCCTGCGCCACCCCCAGCAGGGCGCCAAAACCCAGCTTGTGCATGGCGTCGCGGTCCAGCACCTCGACCTCCACCCCAAGGTCACGCAGGGCAAGGATACGCTGCTCGAACTCGGGCGGGCGCAGCATGTTCGCGGGTTCGGACACCAGGTCACGGCACAGGAACACCCCGCGCGCCACCGCCGAAAGCGGCTGCCATGCCGCCTGTGCCGCGGCGGGATCGGCGCAGGCAACGGTCACGGCCGCCAGCGGGCCCGCATCGCCCTTGCGCGGCCGGGTACGGTACGAATCGAAACGGTAGCTGCCCAGCACGACACCCAGCGCCACATGGGCGGCCAGGTCGGGGGCAATGCCATCGGCCACGACCACGCCCGACGTGCCCGCATCGGACAGGGCGCGGGCGGCCGCGACACCGGCCTGTTCGGCTACGGCGCCATCCAGCGCGTCCAGAGCGCCCAGACCCACCAGGACCACGCGGTCATATCCCGCCCCGGGCGCCAGCACGACACAGGTTTTCGCGGCGTCGAAGCCGAAGCCCGTGGCCTTCGCGGCCCGGGTCAGCGCGCCGCCCACCGCGGCGTCCAGCGCAGCAAGGGCGCCCGCGGGCGCCCCGCCGGATGCGGCAAGGATGGCAATGGTGCCACTGGCGGGCAGGCTTGCGTCGGAAAAGGCGATATCGAGCATATGAATCACGGTGCTCCGCTTCGAAGGTGTTGGGCAGACAGGATAAATTCCTGCACCAGCACGCCGCGCCCCGGACCGACGCCACCCTGTCCGCGGCCATCGGCACCGATAAGGACATGACGGCGCGCCGTGAGTAAGCTAATGCGAACAGCATGAATACGCCATCCATGCCAGCATATGAGGACGGATTCCTTCTGGATCTGGCCCTGCGCCTTGCCAGTGAAGCCGCCGACCTGATCCGCACCATCCGCGCGCGCGGGTTCGCGACCAGGGTCAAGACCGACAGTTCCCCCGTGACCGAAGCCGACCACGCGGCGGAAAAACACATCCTTGCGGGCCTGCGCGCCCATGCCCCCGCCATTCCCGTCGTGGCGGAGGAGGAGGTCGCAGCCGGCATCATGACCGATACCGGGCGGGAGTTCTGGCTGGTGGACCCGCTGGATGGCACGCGGGAATTCGCGGCCGGGCGGGATGATTTCACCGTCAATATCGGCCTTGTGCGTGATGGGCGGCCAGTGCTGGGGGCCGTGGCGCTTCCGGCCTATCACCAGCTTTATGGCGCGGGCGCGGGACGCGGGGCCTTCCGCATCGACGCCAGCGGCACGCAGGCCATCCATGTCCGCACACCCCCGGCGGAGGGACTGACGGTGCTGGCGTCGCGCCATTACGCCGATGATCCGCGCCTGAAGGAATTCCTGGGCGGACACACCATCGCACATCTGGGCAATATCGGCTCGGCGGCCAAATTCATCCGTGTGGCCGAAGGCGTGGCCGATCTCTACCCCCGCCTTGGCACCACCATGGAATGGGACACCGCCGCCCCGCAGGCCGTTGTCGAAGCTGCCGGCGGGTCCATCACCACGCCCGATGGCAAGGTGCTGGGCTATGGCAAGCCCGGCTTCCGCAACCCGCATTTCCTGTGTCGTGGCGCGGCATAACCGGCATTCCATGCATACACGCCTGTTGCATAACGACCCACAGGGACTCGCCACTGCCGCCGCCATGCTGCGCGCGGGCGGACTGGTCGCCTTCGGGACGGAAACGGTTTACGGCCTTGGGGCGGATGCGGGCAATGATACGGCCGTCGCCGCCATCTATACCGCCAAGGGGCGGCCGGGCCACAACCCGCTGATCAGCCATTTCGCCAGCGCGGACGCTGCGTTTGAACAGGTTGAGGCCACGCCACTTGCCCGCAGGCTGGCCGAACGGTTCTGGCCCGGTCCGCTGACAATGGTGCTGCCACGTACTGCGCGGTGCGGCATATCCGCCGTCGCCACCGCCGGCCTGCCGACCGCCGCCGTGCGGGTGCCGGCGGGTCAGACCACGCAGGCCCTGCTGGCGGCGTGCGGATTTCCGGTCGTGGCCCCTTCGGCCAACCCGTCGGGCCGGGTCAGCCCGTCCGATGCGCAGCACGTGCTGGCGGGGCTGGATGGCCGCATTGACGCTGTCCTTGACTGCGGTCCGTGCCGCGTGGGCGTGGAAAGCACGATCATCGACCTGTCCCGCGATGTCCCTGTCCTGCTGCGTCCCGGCGGCATCACGCTGGAGGCGCTGGAGGCGGCATGCGGCGTGATGCTGGCCCTGCCCGCAGGCAGCAACGACGCCCGTCCCACCGCCCCCGGCCAGCTGTCATCGCATTACGCGCCCGGCCTGCCGGTCCGTCTGGATGCCCACAGCGTGGCCCCTGACGAGGCGCTGCTGGCGTTCGGCCCGCCCCTGCCCGGCAGCGCGCTGGTATGGAACCTGAGTGCCACGGGTGATTTGCATGAAGCGGCCGCGCGCCTCTTCGCGGGGCTGCGGTTTCTTGATATGGAAGGTCACCGCCGGGGACTGGTCGGGATTGCGGTGCAGCCTGTGCCCGGACACGGGCTGGGCCGTGCGATCCGTGACCGCCTGATCCGCGCGGCCTGCCCGCGACCGTAAAATAGTTTCAACCGCATGATCCGACCCCGGTGCCCCTGAGATGAGCGACACAATCGACCCCAAGGAACTGAAAATCCTTTCGGACATCCTCGCACTCGTGCTGGAGGAGCATGCAGGCCAGTCGGAAAACGCGCTGGCCGCCATCCGCGCGCGCGCGCAGAAAAACCAGGTGACCGGCGGGGCGCTGAAAAACCTGTTTGCCGCCATCGCCCCCAACCCGCCCAAAAAGGCCGCCGCGAAGCCGCGCGCGCCCCGCACGACAAAAGCCAGCGCCGCCGCCGCGAAAGAAATTCAGGAATCACACCTGCGTATTTCCCAGCTGACAGAAAGCATCCGCAGGCTGGATACGGAAATACGCGACCTGAAAGTTGACAATTCGGCGCTGCGCGCGGAACTGAACCAGACGCGGCAGGCCCGCGCCGAAACGCAGGCCGTCCTGTCGTCAGTGGTGCAGTCCCGTCCCCCCGTGCGCCGTTCGGGCCTGCTGGTGGCGGCGGCGGTGGGCGCGCTGACCGGTTTCGCGCTGACCGAGACATGGCACCTGTTCATGTCCCCCAGCCCGGCGCAGGCCAGCGCCACCTACCCGCCCGTGCACCATCAGGGGCAGGCCTACCTGCCGCCGCCCTCCTTACCCCTCCATTCAGGAAGCATGCCGTCATGACCGTTCCCACCCCAACCGCACCGGCACGGCAGGACCTGATCGCCCGTTTTACCGACATGCTGGGGCCTGTGGGCGTGATTACGGGTGAAACCGACACCGCGTCCTACTGCACCGACTGGCGCAACCTGTACCATGGCCGTGCGCTGGCGGTGCTGCGTCCCGCCAGTACGGAAGAACTGTCGCAGCTTGTCCGGTTCTGCAGCGAACACGGCATCCCCATGGTGCCACAGGGCGGCAATACCAGCATGGTGGGCGGCGCCACGCCGGATGACAGCGGGCACGAGGTCGTGGTCTGCCTGTCGCGCATGAACCATATCCACGGCATCGATCCCCATGACCTGACCATGGAAGTCGAAGCCGGCGTCACGCTGAAGGCAGCGCAGGACGCGGCGTGGGATGCGGGGTTCATGCTGCCGCTCTCCATTTCATCCGAAGGGTCGGCGCAGATTGGCGGCGTGCTGGCGACAAATGCTGGCGGCAACAACACCCTGCGCTATGGCAACGCGCGTGAACTGGTGCTGGGGCTGGAAGCGGTCATGCCCGATGGCGGGGTGTTCCATGGCCTGCGCCGCCTGCGCAAGGACAATACGGGATATGCCCTGCGCCAGCTTCTGATCGGGTCCGAAGGCACGCTGGGGTTCATCACCACAGCCATCCTGCAGCTTCACCCGCAGCCCCGCGCGATCGAGGCCGCGCTGTGCGCCGTGGACAACGCCGAGGCCGCGCTGAAGCTGCTGGGACTGCTGCGCGCGCGCGATCCCGCCCTGCTGCAGGCGTTCGAGTTCATGTCCGGCACCGGCATGGACCTTGTCATCGATCTGATCCCTGGCGCCGCCCTGCCGCTGGGCGAGCGTGCACCCGCCTATGTGCTGCTGGAACTGGCGACCCCGCGCCCCGATGCCGACCTGCGTGAATATGCCGAGGAAGTGCTGGGCGAAGCGCTGGAGGAAGGTATCATCACCGATGCCGTCATTGCCGAAAGCGAAGGCCAGCGCGCCGGCCTGTGGAAACTGCGCGAGGAACATGCCGAAGCCCAGCGCCGCGCGGGGGCAAGCGTCAAGAACGACGTATCGGTGCCAGTGACCTACGTGCCCGAACTGATCGCGCGCGCCAGCGCCGCGTGTGAAAGACTGATTCCGGGCTGCCGTCCCGCCCCGTTCGGTCACATGGGCGACGGCAACATCCACTTCAATGTGGTCCAGCCCGAAGGCATGGCGGCGGATGCCTTCCTGGCCCGCAGCCACGACATAATGGACACGGTGGCGGCGATCGTGAAGGATCTGGACGGTTCGTTTTCGGCCGAACATGGCGTGGGGCAGCTCAAGCCCTACATGATGCCGTCATGGCGGGGCGGGGCGGAACTGGAGGCTATGCGCCATATCAAGGCCGCCCTTGACCCCCGGAACGTCATGAACCCCGGCAAGGTGCTGCCGCCTGTCACACCCGGAACATGACGCCGGGCGCATCCACACGCCCGGCGCCTGAGCATACCTGTCCCCGCCGCATGAGGGGATCACCCCTTTTGCACGGGCGGGAACGGGGTTAGACAGGGGCATGCCTGCCGCCCGCCCTGTCCCTGACCGCCTTGCGCCGCGCCTGTCGATTCTGGACAGCTACATGCTGCGCCAGCTTCTGCTGGCGCTGGTGGCGACCACGGGTGCGCTTGTAACGCTGATCTGGCTGACGCAGTCCCTGCACTTCGTGTCACTGGTGGTGGGGCGCGGGCTGTCGCTACGCGTGTTCCTGGAGCTGACCAGCCTGCTGATCCCCTCCTTCATCGCGGTCATCCTGCCGATCACCACGTTCGTGGTGGTGCAGTTCGTCTACCAGCGCCTGGGCACCGACCGGGAACTGACGGTCATGCAGGCCGCCGGCCTGTCGCCCGCCATGATGGCGCGACCGGGGCTGGCCTGCGCTGCCATTGCGACAGCGACCTGCCTGGTGCTGAATGTCTGGATCGTGCCGGTTTCCTACCACGCCTTCCGGCAGTACGAATTCCAGATCCGCAACCGCATGGCCGCCTTCCTGGTGCAGGACGGCGTGTTCACGCAGGTGTCGGACAACATGACCGTGTACATCCGCGCGCGCGACAAGGACGGCACGCTGCATGGCATCATGGTGGAAGATGACCGCACCCCCGGCGCCGAAGCCACCATACTGGCGGAAGAAGGCAATCTGGTCATCCTCAACGACCAGCCACGCGTGGTCCTGTTCAACGGGTCGCGGCAGGAAATCGACAGCCATACCGGGCGGCTGAACGTGCTGACCTTCACCCGCAACACGATCGACCTGTCCAGTCCGCACACCGCGCATACGCGCCTGCCCGACGCCAATGAACTGTCGATTTCCCAACTGCTGCACCCGGACATGCGCCAGTATTCGCGCCGGGACGAAAGCAAGATGTTCATCGAAGCCTGGCGTCGGCTGAGCAGCCCCTTCTGCGCGTTTTCCTTTGCCATGATCGGGCTGGTCGGGGCGATGGGCGGCAGCTATTCCCGGCAGGCCAGCATCATCCGGCCCGTCCTGGCCATCCTTGCCGTTGTCGCGGTGCAGGCGCTGACGCTGCTGGTGCAGAACCTTGCGTCGCGCAACCTGCAGCTCATGCCGCTCATGTGGATCTGTTCGATCGGGCCGGGCGTGATCTGCGCGGGTATCCTGTTCTGGCCGGAATTCCGCGCCGATCGTGAAGCCCGGGCGATAACGGGCGCCACACGGTCATGAAGCTTGCCTTTACGCTGTCGCTGTACATCGCCCGTCAGTTCACCTACGCCACGCTGTCGGTGATCGCCTTCCTGACCGGGCTGATCACCATGTTCGACTTCATCGACCTGCTGCGCCGGGTTTCAACCCGGCCCAACGTGCCGACATCGCTGGTCAGTGAAATCGCCTTCCTGCATATTCCCTTTGCCTGCCTTGAAATCCTGCCCTTTGGCGTGCTGCTGGGGGGGATCATCTGTTTCTGGCGCCTGGCGCGGTCATCGGAACTGGTGGTGGCGCGGGCGGCGGGCATTTCGGCGTGGCAGTTTCTGGCGGGACCGGTCACCTGCGCGGTGCTGATCGGGACGGTCGCCACCACCTGCGTCTCTCCCCTGTCTTCCGTCATGTACCGCCGGGCGGAAATGCTAGACCGCCAGTACCTGCGCGACAACAATGGCAAGTCCCTCAACCTCAGCGGTGGCACCCTGTGGCTGCGGCAGGGGGATAACGGACTGATGGACCACGGGGTGGACATCATCCATGCGCGGCATGTCAGGCTGACGGGGAACGTGCTGCATATCGCCGGGATCACCATTTTCCGGCTTGGCCCGGATGACAGCCTGCTGACCCGTATCGAAGCCGATAGCGGTTATCTGGGCAAGGATCGCTGGGTTCTGGAATCCGCCCATCAGCTGCGCCCTGATGAACTGCCGGTTGATATGGGGCACCTGACGCTGCATGCCGACCTGACGCTGGCGGGGGTGGAGGAAAGCTTCGCCTCCCCCGATACGCTGTCCGTCTGGGCGCTGCCCGGGTTCATCCGCCAGCTGAACAGGTCGGGATTTTCCACCATCCGCCACCGGCTGCATTTCCAGACGCTGCTCACGCTGCCGGTCCTGTCTGGCACCATGGCGCTGGTGGCGGCCGGGTTTTCCATGCGGCCCGCGCGGCGGGGCGGGGTCATCCGCATGATCAGTTTTGGCGTGGCGGCGGGTTTCGCGTTGTTTGCGCTATCTAAAATTGCCGCCCAGTTTGGTGAGACGGGCACATTGCCCCCCCTTCTGGCCGCCTGGGCCCCCACCGGGGCCGGGCTTTGTCTTGCAGTCACGCTACTTCTTCATCTAGAGGACGGTTAATGGACCGTCCCGCCCCTTCCACGCGCGCGCCGTCATTGACACGGCTTGCTGCCGTTCTGCGGCAGTTTCCGCGCGGGTTGCTGCTTTCAGCCACCATGCTGGGGGGCATGCTGTGCGCGCTGGGCCCGCGCGACGCCCATGCCGACGCCCCGCCCGACGGGCCACGACGCAGCATGCCCATCCACGCCCCCAAGAGCCAGCCACAGTCACCCGCCAACTTTTCCGGCACGGTGTCCAATACCGACCCGATGACATTCCAGGCCGACCATGTGGCCTATGACAGCCGCAACGGCATTGCGACATGGACCGGCAATGTCCAGCTCTGGCAGAATGACCAGATCATGCGCGCCGACAAGGTGGTCTATGACCGCAATACCGGGGTTGCGTCCGCCCGGGGCAACGTGGCCATGGTGGAACCGGACGGCACGGTGCTGTTTACGGAATATGCCGAACTGAGCAACGGCATGCGCGACGGCATCATGACCCGCATGTATGCCCGCATGGAAGATAACGCGCGCATGGCGGCCAATGGCATGCGGCGCACTGGCGCCAAGGTCAACGACCTGACGCGCGTGGTCTATACGGCGTGCGAAATCTGCGCCCGCCACCCTGAACGCGCGCCATTCTGGCAGTTGCGCGCGTATGACGCCACGCATGACCTGCAGCACAAGCGGCTGGAATTCCGTGACGCCTTCGTAGATTTTTTCGGGGTGCCGATTTTCTACCTGCCGGCCTTCTCCATGACCGATCCGTCGGTTCGGCGCCAGAGCGGCTTCCTGACCCCCGGCTTCACGCCGCATGACCGTTATCTGGGCACGTATGTCACCATTCCCTATTACTGGGTCATTGACCGGCAGTCGGATGTCACGCTGCAGGGGCTGTTTTCCACCCGCACGGGGCCGGAGCTTACGGCAAACTACCGACGTTATTTCAGCAACGCGCGCCTGAACCTGACCGGTGGCATCGCATATGATACGCATCGCGACATCGATTACACCAATACCTTTGGCCAGAACGTGGAAAGCGCCGACAACCACGGCATGCAGGGCTATATCTTCGCCAACGGCCAGGTTTCGATAAACCGGACATGGCGGGCGGGCGCCAACATCCGCTGGGCCAGTTCGCCCAACTTCATGCGTGACTACCGTGTCAGCGGATACGGGCAGGACACGCTCAATTCCAACATCTACCTTGAAGGGTTCGGAACGGGATCGTATTCGCGCATTGATGCCGAAGGCTACCAGGGCATGAACCAGGGCATCATCCATAACCAGGACCTGCCATGGGTGCTGCCGCGCTATACCTACAGCTATTTCGGGCAGCCCGATGCGCTGGGCGGACGGTTCAGCCTCGATACGACCGATTTCTACGTCTATCGCGAAAACGGGACATCGGACCAGCGCGGGCAGCTTTCGCTCAACTGGGACCGGCCGTTCCACAACTCGCTGGGACAGATCTGGAACCTGACGCTGCATGTTGAATCCGCCATCCATCGCGCGACCGAACTGAACCAGCAGCCCAATTATGCCCGCACCACCCGCGCACAGGTGGAGGGGCAGGTCCTGCCCACCGTAGGGCTGAAGATGAACTGGCCGTTCCTGCGCAGCTTCAACCACAATACCGGCACCCAGATACTTGAACCCATCGTGCAGTTCCTGGCCGCGCCAAACACGGGCAACAGCACCTCGCGCAACATTCCCAACGAAGACAGCCTGTCCTACGAATTCACCGATTCCACGCTGTTTGCGCTCAACCGCTATGCCGGCACGGACCGGCTCGACGGTGGCCTGCGCGCCAATGTCGGGCTGCACAACAACTGGACATGGAACGGCCATCAGATTGACGTGCTGATCGGCGAAAGCTTCCAGGAACATGTCGACCACAACCGCATCCCCTATTCCGGGCTGGGCCATCACCTGTCGGATGTGGTCATGGGCACGCATATGGTACCCAACCAGTTCTTTGATTTTGATGGCAAGATGCGTCTTGATCCCTATGGCGGCAAGGTGGACTTCGCCGATGCGCTGGGCAGCGCGGGCTTCCGCCATTTCCGCGTTACGGGTGGCTATCTGTTTGAACCGGTCACGCCCTATTATTATTATGCCCAGCGCCCGTATGACACGGCGGCGCCCGATATTTACTACAAGCCGATCAGCGAGCTTACGGTCGGGGCTGCCTCCAACTGGGACAACTGGCATATTGCCGCCTACCTGCGCCGCAGCCTGTCGCGCAAGGAAAGTGTGGCGGTGGGTGGCGACGCCGGTTACCAGAATGACTGTTTCGGGCTGGATGTCATGTATCTCAAGCAGTACACCACGATTGGTGGCCAACAGAGCAATTCAACCGTAATGTTCTCCCTTACGTTCAAAACCATCGGTACATTTGGTATTAATGGCTGACCTGATGCGCGAAAGACTGAGCCGGATGTCCTTCTTCCCCATGCCCCGTGGCGCTGTTTCCTCCCCCGCACCGAACCACGGCCGCGTGGGACGCACGCTGGCCGTGGCCCTGCTGGCCTGTGCCGCGCTGGTCGGCCACGAACATGGTGCCGCCGCCAGATCCGCACGCGCCATTGCCCAGCAGGCGCAGGCGGCGGAAGACCAGGATGCGATCATCGCCACCGTCAACGGCGCCGTGCTGACCAAGCGCGATGTCGATACGCGCGGGCGGCTGTTCGCGCTGTCATCGGGGCTGGATGTCAGCGATGACGTGATGCAGCGGCTGCGACCGCAGATCGTGCGGCAGCTGATTGATGAAAAACTGCGCATGCAGGAAATGCTCGACCGCCACATCAACGTACCCATCCAGCAGATCGGGGACGCCATTGCCGGCATCGAACAGCGCAACGGCATGCCGCAGAACGCCCTGCGCAACAAGCTGGCGGAGGACGGTGTCTCGCTGACCACGCTGATTGACCAGATCCGCGTACAGATCGGCTGGTCGCAGGTGCTGCGTCAGGAAACGGCCGAGCATGGCCGCATCACCGCATCCGAAATCGAGCAGCGCATGGCCGCGCTGAAGCGCGAGGACGGCAAGCCGGAATACATGATCAGTGAGATTTTCGTGCCGGTGGACGACCCGCGCCATACGGAAAACGAACTGAAATTTACCGAAACCATCATTCAGGAACTGCGTGAGGGCGCGCCCTTCCCCATTGTCGCCGCCCAGTTCTCGCAGGGGCAGAGCGCGCTGGACGGCGGCATGATGGGCTGGACACAGGAAGACGGCCTTGACCCGCAGGTGGTGGACGTGGCGCGCAAGATGCCTGATGGCGCCATTTCAAACCCCATCCGCGTTGCGGGTGGGTACGTGATTGCCACCATTGCCGAACGGCGGACGGTCGGCCACCAGATGGCGACGATCCTGAGCATCCGACAGGTCTTCTTCCCCTTCGATGAGCCACTGAACCCCGAAAACCCCACCGACCAGCAGAAATCGACGCTGGACACCGCCACGGCGTTCGCCAACGAAGTCAAGAACTGTGACCAGATGGAAGCCGAGAACAAGAAACTGGGGGAAAAGCACCCCAGTGATCCCGGCGAACTCATGATGAACCACCTCAACCCCCAGATGCGCGAGATACTCGAGCCCCTGATGCCGGGCAAGACCAGCAAGCCCCTGGTGTCGATGGATGGCATTCTGGTGCTGATGGTCTGCACCAGGGAGGAACGGAACATCGCGATCCAGACCCCCAGCCAGATCGCCGATCACCTGATGAACGAACGCGTGGAACAGACATCACGCCAGCTGAACCGCGACCTGCAGCGTCGTGCGATCATCGACATGCGTTCCAAGACCTGATCGGTCATGACCATGACCGGACGCCCGTCGGGGCTGGAACCCCTGCGCGAGACCATTGCGCGCCACGGGCTGGACGCACGCAAGGCGCTGGGCCAGCACTTCCTGCTGGACCCGGGTATTACGGCGCGCATCGCGTCGCTGGCAGGTAACCTTGCGGGCCAGCATGTTGTGGAGGTCGGCCCCGGTCCCGGTGGCCTGACCCGCGCGCTGCTGGATACCGATGCCGCCAGCATCGTGGCGGTAGAAGTGGATACACGGGCGGTTGCCGTCATTACGGAACTGGCCGCCCATGCGCCCGACCGCCTGCGGGTGATCGAAGCCGATGCCATGCGGTGCGACCTGACCACGCTGTGCCCCGCCCCGCGGCAGGTCATCGCCAACCTGCCCTACAATGTCGGCACGCCCCTGCTGGTGGGGTGGCTGCGGCAGGCGGCAGAGTGGTCGCGGCTGACGCTCATGTTCCAGCAGGAAGTGGCCGAACGCATCTGCGCTGCCCCCGGTTCGGCCCATTACGGCAGGCTGGGCGTGCTGGCGCAATGGACGTGCCGTTGCGGGGTGCTCATGCATATTCCCCCCGGCGCGTTTTCCCCGCCGCCCAAGGTGCATTCCGCCGTGGTCGGCCTGATCCCGCACGCAGACCAGCCCGATGCCGCACTGTTCCGCGCCATGGAACAGGTGACGGCGGCGGCATTCGGGCAGCGGCGCAAGATGCTGCGCGGGGCGCTGAAATCCATCGGGGGAGAAGCGTTGCTGGACGAGGCCGGAATTGAAGGCAGCCGCCGGGCCGAGACGCTGGATATTGCCGAATTCGACCGTCTTGCCCGCCTTCATGCCCGCAGGGCCGCGACACTGTCCTGATCAGGCAGGCCCACGGGCTGCGGGGCATACATGTAATCACGCGACAGGGGCACGGCGTTGATGTCACGCACCAGCTGCAGCTGGAAGTTCAGGTGCCCCTGCACGCGGAAGGCCAGTTCGGACACCACAAGGTAGAATTCGAACATGCGGCAGAACCGTTCATCATACAGCAATGCGACCTGCTGGCGTCTGGCCGCGAACCGGCGGCGCCAGTGGGCAATGGTGCGCGCGTAATGCAGGCGCCAGATCTCGCAGTCCGTCAGCCATAGCCCGGCACGTTCCACTGCGCTGACGGCCTCGCTAACCGCCGGCGAATAGCCGCCGGGGAAGATATAGCGGTCAATCCACGGGTTGGTGACGCCCGGCCCTTCCCTGCGCCCGATGGAATGCAGCACCATGACCCCATGGGGGTGCAGGGCCGCGCGCATGGTGTCAAAAAACGCCGGATAATGGGCCACGCCCACATGTTCGAACATGCCGATGGAAATGATCCGGTCGTACCGCCTGATGACGGCACGGTAATCCAGCAGTTCAAACCGCACGCGCCCGTCCAGCCCCGCCGCGCGCGCGCGCTGGCGCGCGATATGCAGCTGTTCCACCGACAGCGTGATGCCCGTGACCTGCGCGCCGTAATCACGCGCCAGCGTCAGGGCCATGCCACCCCAACCGCACCCGACATCCAGCACGGTCATGCCGGGACGTGACAGGTGCAGCTTGGCGGCCAGATGATGTTTCTTGGCTGCCTGCGCCTGCGCCAGCGTTTCGGTTCCCGTGGGGAAATAGCCGCAGGAATACTGCATGTCCGCATCAAGGAAGAGACGGTACAGCCTGCTGTCCAGATCATAATGATGCGCCACGTTCCGCCGGGCGCGCCGCAGGGTGTTATTCTGCAGCCATGTCCGCGCGATATAGCGCAGGGAACCGAAAATCCGCTCCCCCGCCGGGCTGCGCCGCATGATATTGAGCATAAGCACATGCATCAGGTCATACAGCGTGCAGTCAACGGGGCGCAGCCTGCCCGCCATATACGCTTCCCCCAGCTTCAGCGCGGGATCAAGCAGCAGGGCGCGCACCGTTTCCCCATCCGCGATCCACATGCCCGCACGTGGTCCGGGGCCGCCTACATACGCACGCCTGTCGCCGCCAGGGTAATGGACATCCAGCCGCCCCAGGGTCACGAAGTGCGCAAAGGCCCGATCCAGCAATACAGATGCCATCGCCCGCTCCCTTAACGCATGTGCGCCCGGCAAAAAGCCCGATGCATCCGCCCCGGAAACGGCAAAAGCCCGGAAGAGTTTCCTCTTCCGGGCTTTTGTAACCTGCCTGCCACCCCGGAGGGTAACGGATCAGGTCAATCAGACAGCCGGGGTTTCCTCAACGGCGGTTTCTTCCGAAACCTCGCCTTCGGTTACCACGCCTTCTTCGGCCAGAACCTGCTCGTCGTCCTGATCGACGCCGATTTCCTCACCGCGTGCCTGACGTTCCGCTTCTTCTTCGGAACGGGCAACGTTTACGGTGACCTGCATGTTCACTTCCGGATGCAGGGCGACGCTGACTTCATACAGGCCAAGCTGCTTGATCGGCTCGGGCAGGATGACCTGGTTGCGGCTGATGGTCAGGCCGGCCTTGGTCGCGGCTTCCGCGATGTCACGGGTCGTGACGGAGCCATACAGGCTGCCGCTGTCACCAGCCTGACGGATCAGGATGACGGACAGGCCGTGCATACGCTCGGACAGGCGCTCGGCCTCCTCGCGGTTCTTGAGGTTCTGGGCCTCAAGCTGTGCACGTTCACGTTCGAAACGCTCGCGGTTGTGTGCGTTGGCGCGGATCGCCTTGCCCTGGGGCAGCAGGAAGTTACGGGCATAGCCCGGCTTCACCGTGACGATCTCGCCCATCTGGCCCAGCTTCTCGACGCGCTGGAGCAGGATGAGTTCTACTGCGGACATGTTTCTGCCTCCCTCAGCTTACAATGTAGGGCAGCAGGGCCAGGAAACGGGCGCGCTTGATGGCCTGGGCCAGTTCACGCTGCTTCTTGGCGGACACTGCCGTGATGCGGCTGGGAACGATCTTGCCACGCTCGGACAGGAAGCGGCTCAGCAGGCGCACGTCCTTGTAGTCGATCTTCGGCGCGTTGGGGCCGGAGAACGGGCAGGACTTGCGACGACGGTAGAACGGGCGACGCGCACCAACCGCAACGCGGCGGGCGGCGGGATTGATCTCGGTTGATTCGGACATCAGCTCTTACTCCGCTTCGGCAGTGGCGGTGGCGTTGGCGCGCTGCTGTTCTTCACGCTCGTTACGGGCGCGGAACTCTTCGCGGTCATCGAAATTGCGACGCGTGCCACGACCGCTTTCGAAACGGCCAGAGGGCTTGGGCCCACGGAAGCCACGCTCACGCTCGTCACCCTTGCGCGACAGGATGACGGACGGTGCTTCGTCAATCTCATCCACACGCAGGGTCAGCACGCGCAGAACGTCTTCGTTCAGGCTGAGCTGACGCTCGATTTCCTTGATGGCACTGGACGCCCCATCAAGACCCAGAAGCATGTAATGCCCCTTGCGGTTCTTCTTGATACGGTACGCCAGCGTGCGCAGGCCCCAGTATTCACGCTTCTTGACGGAACCGGATTCCGCTTCAAGCTGGGCTGCGATGCCATCGGCAATGGCTTCGACCTGCTGCTGCGACACGTCATTACGTACAATCAGCACGGTTTCATACAACGGCATTGGAACTCCCTTCGGATCAGTTCAACCCCGGCATGGACGGACACGGTCCGCCATGTTGCCATGAAGGCACGGGTATAGCCGGGGACGATGCCACGCACCCGGCAGGGAAGAGGCGGTTTGAAACACAAACCTGCCAGACAGACAAGGAAAAAGTCAGTCAACCACCGTTTTTATCGGCTCCAGCCACGTAAAGACCGGTGTGGGGCGGACATCCTGCGGGCGGTCATGACGGAATCCGGTCACGGCCTTCACCACTTCCAGCGGAACATCCAGCATGCTGCCCGGGCCGCGCGGGTCCACCATTCCGCGCTGCACCGCGGCAAAGGCCCGCTTGTGCAGTTCGGGCACCGCATCCGGCGCGTTACCTTCTATATCCAGATCCAGGCAGTCATTGTTGCGCCCGTCATGCTGGACGATCCAGATTTCTTCGCCATTTTCATAGCCCGCCGCCTGGCTGACCGGATCGACCGTCGCGACATCGCACGTGATCAGTTTACCCTCACGGCACAGCGTCTTGCGGTCGTAATTGGAAATCAGGCCACTGTCGTTATTGGTGCGGATGACAAACCAGCCATTGGGCAGGTCCGCGATGGCGTATGGCGCCTCATCATTCGGGTCCGGCTCTCCTGTATCACGCATGCCAAGGGCATCCAGCAGCGCGGCACGGTCGACACCATGAAATTTGTAAAAGGACAGATCGAAATCCATGCTCCCCCTCCTCTGGGTATGGAAGGGGAAATGGTTACAATTTCGTGTTATCACAATTCTTGAAATCAAGATTCTGTTTACTAATGCCGATCTTTCTTCAGTCCAGACGCAGGCAATCCGGCACGTTCAGCCCCAGCGCGTCCGGAATGGTCCAGATTTCATGCAGGGTGCGCACCTTGCGAAAACCGGCCCGCTGGTAATTGGGTAATGCACGCGGGTGATCGGCAGAACATGTATTGACCCGCAGCACCGCCGGATTCATGGCCCACGCGCGCGCCACCATCTGGTGCAGGAATATCCGTCCGACGCCACGGCCAATCCATGCGGGCAGCAGACCGAAATAGGCAATGTTGATATCGGGGCCGTAGCGGCTGTCGAGTTCACAAAACCCGGCTGGCGCATCGCCATCATACAGCACATGCACGCCAATGCCCGGACTGGACAGAAGGGCGGCCAGATCCGCATCGGGCATGACCCGGCGCAGCCACCAGCAATACTCCCTTCCCACCGCATCATACAGCCCGCGATACCACATGACGCCGGGGCGGAAAGTCTGCCGGATGCTGAAACCATGCGGCAGGGCGGGCGGGATGCCGGGGGGCGGACGGTCCATGCACAGGAACGTCACATCCACCCCGACCCGTGTTCCATCACCGCCCGGCCCGTCCTGGGGGGCGGGGCATGGAACCTCAGTTATCATCAAGGAAGGAACGCAGCTTGCGGCTCCGGCTGGGGTGCTTGAGCTTGCGCAGGGCCTTGGCCTCGATCTGGCGGATACGTTCACGCGTCACGTTGAACTGCTGGCCCACCTCTTCCAGCGTGTGGTCAGTGTTCATGCCGATGCCAAAGCGCATGCGCAGCACACGTTCCTCACGCGGGGTCAGCGAGGACAGGACCCGCGTCGTGGCTTCACGCAGGTTGGTCTGGATCGCGGCATCCAGCGGGATAACAGCGGCCTTGTCCTCGATGAAGTCGCCAAGATGGCTGTCTTCCTCATCCCCGATCGGGGTTTCGAGCGAGATCGGCTCCTTGGCGATCTTCAGCACCTTGCGTACCTTTTCCAGCGGCATGCCCAGCTTTTCAGCCAGTTCCTCAGGCGCGGGTTCACGCCCGATCTCATGCAGCATCTGGCGCGATGTGCGGACCAGCTTGTTGATCGTCTCGATCATGTGGACCGGGATACGGATGGTCCGCGCCTGATCGGCGATGGAACGCGTGATGGCCTGCCGGATCCACCACGTGGCGTAGGTGGAGAATTTGTAGCCACGGCGGTATTCGAATTTGTCCACCGCCTTCATCAGGCCGATATTGCCTTCCTGAATCAGGTCAAGGAACTGCAGGCCGCGATTGGTGTATTTCTTGGCGATCGAGATCACCAGCCGCAGGTTGGCCTCGATCATTTCCTTCTTCGCGCGCGCCGAATCCCGCTCGCCCCGCGACACGGTGGCGTAAACGCGACGGAATTCCCCCACCGGCAGGCCGGTTTCCTGCGTCAGGTCGGCCACCTGGTTACGCAGGCGGATCACGGTCTCGCCGTGCTTGGCCAGGAAGTTCTTCCACGACTTGGCCGGCAGGGTGGCGACCATGTCCATCCAGCCGGGGTCCAGTTCGCGGCCACGGTATTTCAGCAGGAAGTCATCGCGCGATACGCGGGTGCTTTCCGCCAGTCGCAGCATGCGCCCTTCCAGACCGTTCAGGCGCTGGAAGATTTCCTTCAGGTGTTCGACCAGCACCTCGATCCGCGCATTGTGCAGGTGGACCTGCTGCACCTTGCCCACCAGTTCCATGCGCAGGCGTTCATAGCGGCTTTCGTCATCGGCGGAGATTTCCGCGCCCGCCGTGAACTTTTCCAGCCGTTCGGCCTGCACCTTGTGCAGGGCTGCGTACAGCGCCTCGACTTCCTCGAACTGCTCAAGGATTTCCGGCTTCAGCTTTTCCTCAAGCGCGGACAGCGACAGGCCGGCCCCTTCGCCTTCGCCCTCACCTTCGCCTTCGGTTTCCTCGGCCTCTTCGTTTTCAGCGCCTTCGTTTTCGCCAAAGGCCTCGTCGCCCTCCGCCGCCTCGGCGGGGTCGTTGCCGCCGGACTGCATGGCCTCAAGGTCCACGATGTCACGCAGCAGCATCTCACCGGCCTTGAGCCGTTCATGCCACGAAATGATGGCGCGGAAGGTCAGCGGGCTTTCGCACAGCCCGCCAATCATCTCGTCACGCCCGGCCTCGATACGCTTGGCGATCGCGATTTCGCCCTCGCGCGACAGCAGTTCGACCGATCCCATTTCGCGCAGGTACATGCGCACCGGGTCATCGGTGCGGCCCAGGCTTTCGGTATCGACGTTACCGGCAGCCGGTTCCTCGCTCTCGGTTTCTTCCTCGGCGGTGTCGTCGCTCTTGGTTTCGGTGGCGGCCGGCGTTTCGGTTTCGTCGTTGTCTTCGTTCTCGACAACCTGCATGCCCATTTCCGACAGGGCCGCCATCACATCCTCGATCTGCTCGGAGGACATCTGGTCCTGCGGCAGGACGGCGTTGAGTTCGTCGAACGTGATGTAACCGCGTTCCTTGCCGCGGGCGATCAGTTTCTTGACGGCGCCGGACCGGGTGTCCAGCAGGGTCGTATCGTTATCCTGATCCCCCGAAGCCGTGTCCGTACCCGTGGCTGTCTTTGTCGCCATGCCCGATCAATCCCTACCCAGCAAATCCGTTTACGCACGCGCGCACACCCTGCCCGCGCCCAGCGGCCGCCCCATTTCCGCCCGCCGGTATAGAGCGGGACAGGATACGGCCAATCATACCGTTTTCATCTGCTTTTGTCTGGTGCAGGTGGTCGATAACATGGCCGAAGTCAAGGGTTGGGCCGGACCATTTCATGCAATCGGTCAATTTTCCGCCTCATTCATCAAGGTCAGCCCCACCCCGGCGCAGGGTATCAAGCGCCAGCAACCTGGTGCGCAGGCTGGCCCATGCGGCCTCATCCAGATCGCCTGCGCACATCCGTTCCGTATCCGCGCGAATTTCGGCGGCAAAGCGTTCAACGTTCAACAAAGCGTAAAAATGCCACCACTCATGCCGGGGGTCGGTGCCGAACAGGTCGTCATCGCCATGGCCGCCCGCGCGTCGCCCGCGCGTCGCGCGCACGCGCTGGCACACATCGTCCAGCCCGGCGGCAGACAGGAAGGCCGCCAGTTCACCAGGCGGCGGCAGTTCGCCACGCGCGTCATACAGGTCCAGCAGTTCCTCGCGCAGCGCGGCAAGGTCGGCGGGCAGTTCAAGGCGGCAATAGGCGTCCTGCACCTCATCCAGCACGCCGGGCTGTTCCAGTATGATGGCGCTGAGGATGCACTGGCGCTGCAGGTCCGCATTCACTGTGGCGACGGGGGACGTGGCCACGCCAGCCTTTTTCACGCCCCCCCGCGCGCCGGAACGGCGGAACGCCTGAAAAAAACTGTCCAGCAGGGTGGAACGGTATTCGGACGCCAGCGCCTTGTCGGGAATCAGGGCAGCCACGTCCACCAGCCTGCGCCGCAGGGCCGCGCGCTGTTCGGGGCCGGGGTTGCGCACGCCCTCGCTCAGCAGGTCGAACAGGACCTGCCCCATCGGGCGCGCGCCGGTGATCAGGGCCGTCATGCCGGCGGGGCCATCACGCCGCACCAGGCTGTCGGGGTCCTCGCCTTCCGGCAGGACACAGAACCGCAGGGTATGGTCCACGTTCAGCAGCGGCAGCGCGGTTTCCGCCGCCTTCACCGCCGCGCGCTGCCCGGCCGCGTCACCATCGAAACACAGCACCGGTGCCGGGGCGACCTGCCACAGGGCTTCAAGCTGTTCGGATGTCAGCGCCGTGCCAAGGGGGGCGACCGCGCCACGGAAGCCCGCCTGATGCAGGGCGATCACGTCCATGTAGCCTTCCACCACCAGCAGGTCCGCTTCCGGCCCCGTGCCGCGCACCGCCTCCCGCGCACGGTCAAGGCCGAACAGCACCCGCCGCTTGGAAAAAATGGCGGTTTCCGGGCCATTGAGGTATTTGGGCTGGCCATCGCCCAGTATGCGCCCGCCAAAGGACACCAGCCGCCCGCGCCGGTCGCGGATGGGAAAGGTCACGCGGTTGAAGAACAGTTCGCGCGATGGCGTGCCATCCTCATCCGCGCGCATCACCCCTGCGTCGCGCAGCATGGCGGGGGTGATGTCCAGCGCCGCCATTTCCGCAACCAGCCCGCCGCGCCCTTCCCCCGACCAGCCAAGGCCGAAGGCGGCAATGGTTTCATCCGTCAGGCCACGGCCCCGCAGGTAGGCCAGCCCTTCGCGTCCCTCCGGCTGGTAAAGCCTGCGCTGCCATGACGCCTGCACCGCTTCCAGCACGTCGCCCAGCGTGCGGGCGCGTTCGGCCTGCTCGCGCTGGTTGCGGTCGGGCTTTGGCATCTCCATCCCGGCGGCGGTGGCCAGTTCCTCCACCGCTTCGGGGAAAGAACGGCCCTCGCTCTGCATCACGAAGGTGATGACATCGCCATGCGCCTGACAGCCAAAGCAGTGGTAATGGTCGTCATAGACATAGAACGATGGCGTCTTTTCCCCGTGGAAGGGGCAGCATGCCTTCCAGTTCTTTCCCGAACGCACCAGCTTCGTCCGCCGCCCGATAATGGGGGCGATGGGCGTGCGGGCACGCAGTTCGTCAAGGAATGCGGGATCAAGCGCCATCTGGGCGTATGCCTCCTGCCTCAGGCGGCAAGCTGCGCGCGCACCACGGCGGACGCGCGTGCGGGGTCAAGGGCGGCGCCAAACTGCTGCTTCAGCGCGGCCATTACCTTGCCCATGTCCTTCATGGAGGTGGCATCGGTGCGTTCAATGGCTTCGCGCACGGCGGCCTCGATGGTGGCGTCATCAAGGTCGGGCGGCAGGTAGGCGCGGATGATCGCGATTTCGGCGTTTTCCTTGTCCGCCAGTTCGGGACGGCCACCCCTGGCATACATCGCCGCCGATTCCGTGCGGGACTTGATCATGCCACGCAGCATGGAAATCACGGCTTCATCACTGACCTGGTCCTCACCCCTGGCGCGGCTGGCGATATCGACATCCTTCAGCTTCGCGGTGATCATGCGGATGGTGCCAACCTTTTCGCTCTGGCCTGCCTTCATGGCTGTCTTCAGGTCATCGGTGAAACGTGCGCGCAGGGACATGGCTGTCAACTCCTCTGCCCGGCGGGCGGGGCAGAATGCCCCGACCGTGCCGGGAATAATTTTCCCATCATCTCATTTGATCGGCATGTGGGAATTTTCTTCCCAATTGCCAGAGACGCTGTTAGGCAATACTCCCGGAAGGGACATCATCCAATGCCGATGACGATAGAAAGTATTATCGAACGCCTTGGCGGCGCCGAACAGGCAGCCCGGCTGACAGGAGTCAGCACCGAGGCCATTCGCAAATGGCGGCAGGCCCGCGCCATTCCGCCCAAGCACTGGACCACCGTGCTGCGCGCGACCGGACTGTCACTGTCCGACCTGCAACCCGACACAGAATCCGACCGACCGGAGCCCATGATGAGCACGTCAAACCCGATCGCACCGGCCGCCAGGCCCGAAACCGCGACAGCCGCCCTGATCCTGGCGGATGGCACCATCCTGTGGGGGCGCGGATTCGGCGCGTACGGGACGGACCGCGCACTGGGCGAAATCTGCTTTTCCACCGGCATGACCGGATACCAGGAAACACTGACCGACCCGTCATTCGCGGGACAGATCATCACCTTCACCTTTCCCCATATCGGCAATACCGGCACCACGCCGGAAGATGATGAGGCGGCCCGGGTGCATGCCCGCGCGCTGGTGGTCAAGGAAGACCTGACCGCGCCAGCCAACTGGCGTGCGACCGAATCGCTGGATGCATGGCTGAAGACACAGGGCGTTCCGGGCATATGCGGCATCGACACCCGTGCGATTACACGCCGCATCCGCGAAGGCGGGCCGCAGACGGCCATCGTGGCCTACCCTGCTGACGGCAAATTCGACATCCCCGCCCTGCTGGCGCAGGTGCGCGCATGGCCGGGGCTGGAGGGCATGGATCTTGCGGGGGATGTCACCTGCAGCAAGCCCTATGCATGGGCCGAAGGCGTATGGCAGTGGCCGCATGGCACGGCCCCGCTGCCTGAAAAGCGCCGGAAAGTGGTTGCGGTCGATTACGGGGCCAAGCGTAACATCCTGCGCTGCCTTGCCACCGCCGGCTGCGACGTGACGGTGGTGCCCGCCACGGCGACGGCGGAGGAGATCCTCGCCCTTGATCCCGCTGGCGTGTTCCTGTCCAACGGGCCGGGCGACCCGGCGGCGACGGCGAAATACGCTGTCCCCGCCATCCGCGGCGTGCTGGAAGCGGGCAAGCCGGTATTCGGCATCTGCCTCGGCCACCAGCTTCTGGCGCTGGCGCTGGGGGCCACGACCTACAAGCTGGCCCGCGGCCACCGTGGCGCGAACCAGCCGGTCAAGGACCTGGCGACGGGCAGGGTGGAAATCACCAGCCAGAACCACGGCTTCGCGGTGGATGACAAATCCCTGCCCGCTGACGTGCGCGCCACCCATACCAGCCTGTTTGACGGATCGAACGAAGGCATCAGCACCAGCCGTTACCCGGCATTTTCGGTGCAGTACCATCCCGAAGCCAGCCCTGGCCCGTCCGACAGCCATTACCTGTTCCGCCGTTTTGTCGATCTGATCGACACCACAACCAAGACCGCGTGAAAGCCGACCCATGCCAAAACGGACAGACATACGCTCCATCCTGATCATCGGCGCCGGCCCGATCGTTATCGGCCAGGCGTGCGAATTCGATTATTCCGGCGCGCAGGCGTGCAAGGCGCTGAAGGAAGAGGGCTACCGCGTCATCCTGGTCAACTCCAACCCCGCCACGATCATGACCGATCCGGGGCTGGCGGACGCGACCTATATCGAGCCGATCACCCCGGAATTCGTCGAACGCATCATACTGCGTGAAAAGCCCGACGCGGTCCTGCCCACCATGGGCGGCCAGACCGCGCTGAACACGGCCATGGCGCTGGACAAATCGGGCTTCCTGAAAAAGCACAATGTCGAACTGATCGGCGCCAACGCCGAAGTGATCGACCGTGCCGAGGACCGGCAGAAATTCCGCGAGGCGATGGATGAAATCGGCATCGAAAGCCCGCGCAGCCTGATCGCCCATTCGCTGGAGGAAGCGCGCAGCGCGCTGGCCACGGTCGGCCTGCCCGCGGTCATCCGCCCGTCCTTTACCATGGGCGGCTCGGGTGGCGGCATCGCCTATAACAGGGAGGAGTTCGACCGCATCGTCTCCTCCGGGCTGGATGCCTCCCCCACCACGGAAGTCCTGATCGAGGAATCCGTGCTGGGCTGGAAAGAGTATGAGATGGAGGTCGTGCGCGACACGGCTGACAACTGCATCATCATCTGCTCCATCGAAAACATCGACCCGATGGGCGTGCATACCGGTGATTCCATTACCGTCGCCCCCGCGCTGACGCTGACGGACAAGGAATACCAGCGCCTGCGTGACATGTCGCTGGCGTGCCTGCGCAGGATTGGCGTGGAAACAGGCGGGTCGAACGTGCAGTTCGGCATCAATCCCGTCGATGGCCGCGTTGTCGTGATCGAGATGAACCCGCGCGTATCAAGGTCTTCCGCCCTTGCATCCAAGGCGACAGGCTTCCCGATCGCGAAGGTCGCGGCCAAGCTGGCCGTAGGCTACACGCTGGATGAGCTGACCAACGACATTACCGGCAGCACGCCCGCGTCGTTCGAGCCGACGATCGATTACGTCGTGGTCAAGATCCCCCGGTTTACGTTCGAGAAATTCCCCGGCACCCCTGCCCTGCTGTCCACCAGCATGAAGTCGGTTGGCGAGGCGATGGCCATTGGCCGTTCCTTCCCCGAGGCGCTGCAGAAGGGCCTGCGGTCAATGGAAATCGGGCTGGCAGGCCTGGACCCGGTGGAAGCGCCGGGCGATGGCGGCCCCGACGCCTTCCGCGCCGCCCTGTCGCAGCCGCGCCCCGAGCGTATCCTTATGGCCGCACAGGCCCTGCGCGCGGGGCTGAGCGTGGAAGACATCCACGATGCCTGCCGCTTCGAACCGTGGTTCCTGCGCGAACTGGCCAGGATCGTTGCAGCCGAACACGTGGTGGTGCGTGATGGCCTGCCGGAAGATGCCGACAGCCTGCGCACGCTCAAGGCCATGGGCTTTTCCGACATCCAGCTTGCCCGCCTGTCGGGCACCAATGCGGATGAAATCGCGAAGCTGCGCGAAAACCGGGGCGTGCTGCCGGTTTACAAGCGCATCGATACCTGTGCGGGTGAGTTCGCATCCCCCACGCCATACATGTATTCGTCCTATGAAGGCGGGTATGGCGTGCCGGAATGCGAAAGCCGCCCGACCGATCGCAAGAAGATCGTCATCCTTGGCGGTGGCCCGAACCGCATCGGACAGGGGATCGAGTTCGACTACTGCTGCGTCCACGCCGCCTACGCCCTGCGCGAGGCCGGGTTCGAGACGATCATGGTCAACTGCAACCCTGAAACCGTCTCGACCGACTACGACACGTCGGACCGCCTGTATTTCGAACCGCTGACGGGCGAAGACGTGATCGCCCTGATCCGGCGCGAACAGGAAAACGGCACCGTGCTGGGCTGCATTGTCCAGTACGGCGGGCAGACGCCGCTCAAGCTGTCGCGCGCGCTGGAAGCCGCCGGCATCCCGCTGCTGGGCACGCCAGCGGACGCGATCGACCGCGCCGAGGACCGCGAACGCTTCCAGGCCATGCTGCACAGGCTGGGCCTGCGCCAGCCCGCCAACGGCATCGCCCGCAACCCGGCCGAAGCCGAGGCCGTGGCGGAAAAGATCGGCTACCCCGTGGTGGTCCGCCCGTCCTACGTGCTGGGCGGGCGCGCGATGGAAATCGTGCATGACCGCGCCAGCCTGCAGCGCTACATGCGCGTGGCGCTACAGCTTGCCGGTGCGGAAGTGGCCAGCGGCCCCGTGCTGATCGACCATTACCTGAACGATGCGATCGAGGCGGATGTGGACTGCATCGCTGATGGCAACGAGGTGTATGTCGCGGGCGTCATGGAACATATCGAGGAAGCGGGCATCCATTCCGGTGACAGCGCATGTTCGCTGCCGCCCTATACCCTGTCGCCCGCCATCGTGACCGAACTGAAAAGCCAGACGGAAGCCATGGCCCGCGAACTGGGTATTGTCGGCCTAATGAACGTGCAGTACGCGATCAAGGGGCAGGAAATCTTCGTGCTGGAAGTCAACCCGCGTGCCTCGCGCACCGTGCCGTTCGTGGCCAAGGCCACGGGGGTTCCGGTCGCCAAGATCGGCGCGCGTGTCATGGCGGGCGCGAAGCTGGGTGAATTCCGCCTTGATGACCGCGCCGTCGCCCCGCATGTGGCGGTGAAGGAAGCGGTCTTCCCGTTCAACCGCTTCCCCGATGTCGATACGATCCTCGGCCCGGAAATGCGCTCCACCGGCGAGGTCATGGGCCTTGACGCCTCGTTCGAACGCGCTTTCGCCAAGTCACAGCTTGCCGCGGGCGTGAAGCTGCCCCTGTCGGGCACGGTGTTCCTGTCGGTGCGCGACAGCGACAAGCCCGCGGTCAAGTCCATTGGCCGCCTGCTGTCGGACATGGGCTTCCGCATCGTGGCGACACGCGGCACGGCAAAGTGCCTGCGTGAAGCAGGCGTGAACGTGGATGTGGTGAACAAGGTGCTGGAAGGCCGTCCGAACTGTGTCGACGCCATCCGCTCGGGCGATGTCCAGATGGTCATCAACACCGCACAGGGTGCGCAGGCCGTCAGCGACAGCTTCGACATCCGCCGGTCCGCGCTGACGCATGGCATCCCGCACTACACCACCATCGCGGGCGCGCGCGCCGCGACCCACGCCATTGCGGCCATGCGCGAGGGGGTTCTTGAAGTCGCGCCCCTTCAATCCTATTTTAAGGGATCATTCTGAGCGTATCGTACCAAAACGGGTGGCCACCGGTCCCGGAACCGGCGGCCACCCGCGTTGCATTGGTGCGATGCGCCCGGAGACGGCAACCAACAGTCAGTTGTGGAAACTGACCTTCACCTCGGGGACAAACCTTGCAGAAATTTCCGATGACAGGCCCCGGCCTGGAACGGCTTGAAGACGAACTGCGCAAGCTCAAGAGTGAAGAACGCCCCGCGATCATTCGCGCGATCGCCGAAGCGCGGAGCCATGGCGATCTTTCGGAAAACGCGGAATACCACGCAGCCCGCGAACGCCAGTCCTTTACCGAAGGCCGCATTCAGGAACTGGAGGAAATCGTCTCCTCCGCTGAAGTGATCGACCCTGCCGCCCTGTCGGGCGACCAGGTGAAATTCGGCGCGCGCGTCAAGCTGGTGGATGAAGAAACCGACAAGGAAGCGACCTACCAGATCGTGGGCGTGTACGAAGCCGACATCAAGCAGGGGCTTCTGTCCATTTCCTCGCCGCTTGCCAAATCACTGATTGGCAAAAGCATTGGTGACACCGTGTCCGTCCCCGCCCCCGGCGGCGACCGGACGTACGAGATCCTGGAAGTCATCTACCGCTAGGCGCACCCGACCGTGATCACGCTTGAAGACATCACCGCCGCCGCACAGCGGATAAAGGGGCGCGTGCTGCATACGCCCACCGTGCCGTGCCAGACACTTTCACGCGCGACCGGCGCGGATATCGTGCTCAAGCTCGATAACCTGCAGGCTGTCGGTTCGTTCAAGGAACGCGGGGCCGCCAACAAGCTGGCCCTGCTGACCCCGCGCGAACGCGAACGGGGCGTCATTACCGTCTCGGCCGGCAACCATGCGCAGGGCGTCGCCCGCCATGCCTCCCTGCTGGGTATTGACGCGGTGATCGTCATGCCGCGCTTCACGCCCGCAGCCAAGGTCACGCGCACCGCCGCATGGGGGGCGACCGTGGTGCTGGAAGGCGACAACTTCGCCGAGGCGACGGACCATGCCAACATGCTGTGCCAGCGCGAGGGCCGCGTGTTCGTCCACCCCTATGACGACCCCGAGGTCATGGCCGGACAGGGTACCTTCGCCCTTGAACTGTTCGAGGATGCGGGACCGCTGGACACCTTCGTGTGCCCCATTGGCGGTGGCGGCCTGCTGTCGGGCTGCGCGGTCGCGGGACGTGCGTTGCAGCCGGACATGGATATAGTGGGCGTGCAGGTGGAAAACTATTCCTCCCTCGCCGGTTTCCCGGGGGATGAGGTGCTGCCCCCGGGCGGGGCCACCATCGCCGAGGGCATCGCGGTGCTGCAGATCGGCCGACAGCCGCTGGAAGTCATCCGCGAACTGGTGTCGAATGTGCTGGTCGTGCCCGAAAGCGCGATCGAGACCGCGATCACCATGCTGGCGGAAGGGGCCAAGCAGGTCAGCGAGGGCGCGGGCGCAACGGCCCTTGCCGCCGTGCTCACCTACCCCGAACTGTTCCGTGGCAAGCGGGTGGCGCTGCCGGTGACGGGCGGCAATATCGACAGCCGCATCCTGGCCAATACGCTGCTGCGTTCGCTGCTGCGTGACGGGCGGCTTCTGTGCCTGAAAATGGAAATACCTGACCGCCCCGGCGTGCTGGCCGATATTTCGCGCAAGATCAGCGATGAAGGCGGCAACATCATCGAGGTCTCGCACCAGCGCCTGTTCACAACGCCCAGCGTGCAGGCCGCCGAGCTTGAGGTCATGATCGAGGCCCGTGATCCCGACCATGCCCGCGCGCTGGAAGCGGAACTGGCCAAGACCTATATCGTGCGCCGCGCCTGAACCATCAGGGTCAGGCAATGCCACGACATGAAAAACCTGCGGGGCATATACCCCGCAGGTTTTTTAAATTTGACAGATAATTAAACGTTTTACCAAAAAACTTCTGTTATTTGGTACCGAACAGGCGGTCGCCCGCATCCCCAAGGCCAGGACGGATATAACCATGTTCATCCAGCCCCCGGTCAATGGCGCAGGTAACGATGCGCACATCCGGGTGGGCCTTGCGCAGGCACGCGATCCCTTCGGGGGATGCCAGCAGGCAGACGAAGACCATGCGCGCGCAGCCCGCCTGCTTCAGCCGGTCGATTGCGGCAACGGCGCTGTGCCCCGTCGCCAGCATGGGATCGACCACCAGGCAGATGCGGTTGCCGACATCATCGGGCAGCTTCAGGTAATATTCGACCGGTTCCAGCGTTTCGGGGTCACGGTACAGCCCGACATGGCCAATCCGCGCCGAAGGCACCAGATCCAGCAGCCCGTCCAGGATCCCGTTTCCCGCCCGCAGGATGGAAATCAGGCACAGCTTCTTGCCCGCAAGCCGCCATGCCTGCATGCGTTCCATGGGGGTATCGATTTCCACGGGTTCCAGCGGCAGGTCCCGCATGGCCTCATACCCGATCAGCAGGCTGAGTTCGCGCGCAAGGTTCCGGAATTCACCCGTCGAGGTCTGGCGTTCGCGCATGAGTGTCAGCTTGTGCTGTACCAGCGGGTGGCTGACGACAATCACATCATCATCATGCGTGGCGGGGGCCTGGGTCATATCTGTTCCTTCAATGCCATTTCATTTCCGTGATAAGGTAGCGCCATCACGCGGGACGAAAGTCAATGCCAGTCCGTTCATGCAATAGCGCAGACCGGTCGGCGGCGGCCCGTCGGGGAACACATGGCCCAGATGGCCGTGGCAGTGGGCGCAGTGCACTTCCGTCCGGGTCATGCCGTGGCTGGTGTCGGTCGTGGTGCCCACGCCCCCCGGAATCGCCTCGAAAAACGAGGGCCATCCACTTCCGCTTTCGTATTTCGCGCCGGAACGGAACAGTGGCGTCCCGCAGCCGGCGCAACGATATTCCCCGGCACGCTTTTCACTGTTCAGCGGACTGGAACCGGGGCGCTCGGTCCCGTGTTCGCGCAGGATGCGCAGCTGTTCGGGGGTCAGGCAGCCACACTGCGCCCCATTGGTGTTGGCGGTATCGGTCATGACGATTTCCTTCCTCCGGCAGACAGGCATTTCACGCCCGCTTTTTTTAGGGCATCATACCACCCAAAATAAGACAGGGAGACAATAACCCATGAACGACCAGGCACGCGCACACAAGGCACCCCGTCCCGTCATGCTGGCCATCCTTGATGGCTTTGGCTGGCGCGAGGACCCGGCGGACAACGCCGTCCGGTCCGCCCATACCCCCGCATTCGACCGGCTGTGGCAGGCGGGGCCGCATGCCTTCCTCAAGACCTGTGGGGAGGATGTCGGCCTGCCGCAAGGGCAGATGGGCAATTCCGAGGTCGGTCACCTGAATATCGGCGCGGGCCGGGTGGTGATGCAGGAACTGCCGCGCATTTCCACGGGCCTTGCCAACGGGTCGGTCGCGCGTGGCGCGGTCATGCAGGATTTCATTGCCGCGCTGAAAAAAAGCGGTGGTACCTGCCACCTGCTCGGTCTTGTCTCCCCCGGCGGGGTCCATGCCCATCAGGACCATGCCATAGCCCTTGCCCGCATCGTACGCGAAGCTGGCGTGCCCGTGACATTCCATATCTTTACCGATGGTCGGGACACGGCCCCCCAGTCCGGGCATGGCTATGTCAGCCAGGTGCTGTCCGCCCTGCCCGATGGCGTGCGTATCGGCACCGTGTCCGGCCGGTATTACGCCATGGACCGTGACCGCCGCTGGGACCGGGTGGAAAAAACCTACAACGCCATTGTCGCGGGCGCAGGCCCGCATGCGGGCGACGCGCTGGAGGTACTGGACCGCGCCTATGAAGCGGGCATCACGGATGAATTCGTGGTCCCTACCGTCATCGGGGAATATGGCGGCATGCGCGACGGGGATGGCGTGCTCAGCTTCAATTTCCGCGCCGATCGCATCCGGCAGCTGCTCGATGCCCTGCTGGAACCGAATTTCGAGGGCTTCCGGCGCACCAGGCTGGTCAACCTTGCCGCCGTGACCGGCATGACGCGCTACAGCGACCGGCTGGCGGAACTGATAACCGTGCTGTTCCCGCCGCAGGAACTGCATGACCTGCTGGGCGATGTGGTGTCGGCCGCCGGCCTGAAGCAGATCCGCATGGCCGAGACCGAAAAATACCCCCACGTCACCTATTTCCTCAATGGTGGACGCGAAGGCGAACTGCCTGGCGAGGACCGGGTGATGGTCCCCTCCCCCAAGGTCGCGACCTATGACCTGCAGCCCGAAATGTCCGCGCCGGAACTGACCGACCGCGCGGTGGAGGCCATAAAAAGCGGCAAATACGACCTGATCGTGCTGAACTTCGCCAATGCCGACATGGTGGGCCATACCGGCGTGCTGTCGGCCGCGATCAAGGCGGTCGAGGCCGTGGACCACGGGCTGGGCCGCATTGCGGATGCCATACACCACGCGGGCGGCGCGCTGCTGGTCACGGCGGATCACGGCAATGCCGAAACCATGTTCGACCCCGAAACCAATGGCCCGCACACGGCCCATACGCTCAATGTGGTGCCGGTCGTCCTGACCGGGGTGAAGGGGACGACACTGCATGACGGGCGCCTGGCCGACCTTGCCCCCACGCTGCTGCAGCTTATGGGCCTGCCCCAGCCTGCGGCCATGACCGGCCGGTCCCTGCTGGATGGGGCCACGCCATCCTGACATCCGGCCTGATCCTGACGGCCCGCTGGCGTGGCCGGGTCGCCTGCGGGGCCGTTCTGGCCTGCTGCATGGCGACAGCTGCATGGGGCGCATCCACGCTTCATACGCCTGCCGGGACAACACCCGCCCATACCACCACCCATGTGCCCACCGCGCGCGAACAGCGCATACGCCAGCAGCTGGAAGCCGCGCGGAACGCACGTGAAAACCTGATCGCGCGCCAGCAGCAGCAGGCGCGCGACCTGGAAGAACGCCGCAGGGTGGAACTCGAAGCCCGCGAACAGGCCCGTCAGGATGCGCAGAAGGCCGCCAGCCTGTCCGCCGCCACGGTCGACGCCACCGCCCGCCTGCAGCGCACCGAACAGCAGGCCGCCGATCTGGACAGCCGCATTACCGACCTGCACACCGAACAGGGTGTCCTGCGCCAGCAGCTTGCCCGCGAGGTCGCGCGCCTGTCGCCCCTGCTGCCACTGGCGGAACGCCTGTCGCTTTACCCCGCCGACACGCTTCTGGCCGTGCCCCTGCCTGCCGATCGCGCGGTCACCGGGCTGCTGGTGGTGCATGGCATGATGGGGGATATCGCCAACCAGACACGCGCCATCCATGACCGCCGCACCCGCCTTACGCAACTGGACAGCGAACTGGCCCAGCAGCAGCAGCAGATGCGTCAGGTCGTCAGCGAACGCGAAAGCCAGCGCGACACGGTCAATCGCGCGGCCCATGCGGCGCTGGAGGCGCAGCAGCGTTCCAACGCCGCCGCCGCCAGCGCGGCGCAGGCCGTCGAGGATGCGGCCCGCCGGGCGTCCAGCGTGCAGGACGCCATCGCCCGGATCGAGGCGACGGAAGAACAGGCGGAAAAAAACCTGGAAGAAGCCGCCCGCGCTGCCGAACGCGCCCACAACATGCAGGCCGCCGCCGCCGCCCGCAGGCAGGCGCATGAAATGGCCACGGGCGCAGGCCCCGGCATTACGCCCGCCACCAGCGCCAGCGCGGGCGCGCCCGTGGCGGGCACGGTGCTGACGGCATGGGGCCACCCCACTGAAAGCGGCCCGGCTACCGGCATTACCTATGCGCCGCCATCACGCGCGACCGTGCGCGCGCCCTGCACGGGCCGTATTGATTTCGCGGGCGCGTTCCGCACCTATGGTCAGATGATGATCCTTGATTGCGGCAAGCATTACCGCTTCGTCCTGGCGGGGCTGGGGGAAATCGCGGTAGCGGCGGGCCAGCAGGTCAGCCATGGCGCAGCAGTGGGACAGATGCCGCAATGGAACGGCGGTGGCAGCCGGCCCACCCTGTTCGTGCAGCTGCGCCACGGGGGCAGCACCGTCAATCCGGCCCCCTATCTGTGATTTCGGTGCGAGACGGTTTTATCCCCATGCAGGTTCGGTATATGCTGCCCGCCCGTGACGAACGGGCAAGATCACGTTACAACGCAACACGAAGAGTACATGCAGGCCAGCCAGATCATGATGGCGGGCATCCAGGAGACAACGACGCATGAAGTTCCGTAATGGCTTGCTGATCGGTTGCGCCTTTCTTGCAGGGATCGCGGCAGCCCCGCAGATCGCACGTTATTCAGCCAGCGGATGGGACCATATCGCCCCCATGGCCCATGCGGCGGATGCTGTCGCGAAGGATGACAATTCCCCCCATGAGATCGAACAGCTCATGTTCCTGTTCGGCTACGTACTGGAAAAAGTGAAGGCCAATTATGTCGAGCCCGTCTCGACCCGCGACCTGATCACCAATTCACTTAACGGAATGCTCAGCGGGCTGGACCCGCACAGTTCCTACATGACGGAAAAGCAGTTTTCCGACCTGCAGGTCCAGACCAAGGGATCGTTTGGCGGCCTGGGGCTGGAAGTACAGGGTGAGGACGGGCATGTGCGCGTGGTCTCCCCCATTGACGACACGCCCGCCGCCCGCGCGGGCATCAAGCCCGGTGACTTCATTGTCGCGATCGACGGCAAGAATATCGACGGTCAGCCGCTGGATCAGGTCGTAACCCAGATGCGCGGCAAGCCCGATACCCGCATCACGCTGACGCTGATCCGTGAAAAGGCGCCCAAGCCCATCATCGTCACGCTGACCCGCGCCATCATCCCGCTGCAGGTCATCAAGTCCGCGCTGTATGACACTGTCGGTTATATCCGAATCGCGCAGTTCAACGAGGAAACGCAGTCCGGCCTGCTGGCCGCGTACAAGAAGCTGCAGGCCCAGACACATAACAAGATGGCCGGTCTGGTCATTGACCTGCGGTCCGATCCGGGCGGACTGCTGACGCAGGCCATCGACGTGGGGTCCGACTTTGTCCGCAGTGGGGAAATCGTCTCCACCCGTGCGCGTCACCCGCAGGACAGCCAGCGCTGGGATGCCCATAACACCGACATTACCAATGGCCTGCCGATTGTGGTGCTGATCAACGGCGGCTCGGCCTCGGCCAGTGAAATCGTGGCTGGCGCGCTGCAGGACCACCAGCGCGCCGTGCTGCTGGGTGAAAAGACCTTTGGCAAGGGATCGGTGCAGACGATCCTGCCCATTCCCGGCGAAGGTGCGATCCGCCTGACCACGGCGCGGTACTACACGCCGTCGGGCCGCTCCATCCAGGGGCTGGGCATCATACCCGACATCCCCGTGCGCGAAGCGCATGACGACGCGGGCTACAGCATCCACGAAGCGGATCTGGCGCACATCATCAAGAACCGTGGCGGCAATACCGCGCAGCCGCCCTCGCGCACCGACCTGCCCGCCATAGCCAGGTCCATCCCGGCGCAGCCGCCAGCCAACTGGCCCACATTCGACCCGACAAAGCCTTCGACCGATTTCCAGCTTCAGGAAGGGCTGCGGGTTGTCCGTTCCATGGCGGGCCTGCCGGTCCCGGCTGAACCGCCAATCCATGACGACAGGACGCAGGCAACCGCCGTGCCGTCCGCATCCGTCCCGCCCAAGGCCGCAGCCCCTGCTGCCCCCGCGGGCACGCCGGCGACACCGACAACGCCCGCCACCCCATCTGCCCCGGCAGAAAAGGAAAGCCCCGCGACACCGCCTGCCGCCCCTGCGCCCGCCACACCTGCCCATCCCTGATCCAGCCGGAAGCCGCCCGCCATGACCGACCTGCCCTACCGTCCCAATGTGGGGGCGCTGCTGTTCAACCGACAGGGCAAGGTGCTTGTCGCGCGCCGCACCGACATGGATGGCGCGGGCGGCCCCCCGGATCAGGGCGTGTGGCAGTGCCCGCAGGGCGGCATTGATGAAGGGGAAGACCCACAGACCGCGGTCCTGCGCGAACTGCATGAGGAAATCGGCACCAATACCGCCGAAATCATTGGCACCTATCCCGAATGGCTCAGCTACGACCTGCCCGCGCACCTGATTGGCAAGGCGCTGGGTGGCCGTTACCGCGGCCAGACGCAGAAGTGGTTTGCCCTGCGCTTTTTGGGTCAGGATTCCGATATCAGGCTGGATACGCACCTGCCTGCGGAATTCGATATGTGGAAATGGGTTCCGCTGGACCGGTTGCCGCTGCTGAATGTCGGCATCAAGAAAGACATCTACACGCAGCTTGCGACGTATTTCGCCCCTTACGCCATTGCCGCCTGAGGCATAAGCCCCGCCCGCACGAGGGCGGTCATGGTTTTGCCCCGCAACAGGGGAGCAAGGTCCAGCCTGGCCATGTCCCCTGCCCCGATCCAGCGCAGTTCCGCAATTTCGGCCGCAGCATCCGGCGTGCCGTGCAACTGCCCGGTCCAGATGCGGGCCTGCACGGTAAAGCCGGGTTCATTGGCCGCCACGTCGGTAAAATCACCAGCCAGTTCCGCCCCCGGCGTCAGCGCGCAGCCCAGTTCCTCACGTATTTCACGCATCAGTGCCTGTTCGGGGCGTTCCCCCACATCGGGCTTGCCACCGGGCAGCATGAAGGCGGTCGTGCCGCGCTTGCGCACGACCAGCAGGCGCTCGCGCACGATGACCGCCGCACAGACGACCCTGATAATACCTGACATGGATACGGCCCCCTGCTGTCCTCAAAGAATCGATAAGAGGCTGTCTGAAAAACCTCCCCAGCAAACATCAGATAAGCATAAGGGCGTTTAAAGCTTCAGGAAACGTCGCTTTTTTGAAAAAGACGGCCCCCAGCTCCTTTACTGTTCCTTATCAGGGCCTGTTGGGAATTATCGTGAATTTCTTATTGCTCAATCGAAATGAGTCGTGGCTGTATCCTTCCCACGGCGTCGATAACGGCCCGACACCCGGCTGCCCTCCCCCACTCAGTAGCCACGCTGGATCGACGCCTTCACCGAATTCAGGACCGCGTGACAGCCCCGACAGGCACAGGCAAGCCACGAAACCCGATCAGGAAGCCTTCTGCAGGAATGTGCCGCGCAAACAACAGGAGTCACTCACCCAGATGATCACTGCGAACAATACACAGGCATGGACAGGCAGGCCCGAAACCGAGACGGGCCCGCCCCCCGGTCCTGACCTGATCGATGCGCCGCCCTGGCCGGGGCGGAACAGCGCCCCGGGGCGGGAATGAGTCTGTCTCCCGCAGGGATCCTGCGGATCAAGCGTGACGGCGGCCGGCTGACAGATGCAGACATTGCGGAATTCATCACCGGAATCAGCACTGGTCGCGTCTCGGAAGGGCAGATCGGCGCCTTCACCATGGCGGTCTATCAGCACGGCATGAATGCTGCCGAAACTGCGGCCCTAACCCTTGCCATGCGCGACAGCGGCACGGTGATCGACTGGTCCGCGACCGGCCTTCCCTCCAGATGCCTGATCGAAAAGCATTCCTCGGGGGGCACCGGAGACGAGAAGGTCAGCCTGATCCTTGCGCCTCTGGTTGCGGCCTGCGGTGTCCACATGCCGATGATCACGGCACGCGGCCTTGGGCACACTGGCGGTGAAGTTGATCTGATCGAGGCGACGGGCGCGGCCATTGCGCTTTCACCCGACGAACTGCGCCACGCCGTGATGGAGGCAGGCACGGCGATTATCGGGCCGGGGCCGGATATCGCCCCTGCTGACGCCGCGATCTATCGTGTCCGTGACGTAACCGCGACGGTGGAGAGCGTCGCCCTGATTACATCCTCGATCCTCTCGAAGAAACTGGCTTCGGGTGCATCGGGGCTGGTCATGAGTGTGAACTATGGATCGGCTGCTTTCATGGCCGATGCAGGGGAAGCCGCAACATTAGCGGCAAGCCTGATCGAAACCGCCGAACTGGCGGCGCTACCGATGGTCGTACCGATCGTGCAACTGAACGAAGTTATGGGGAGCGCCGTGGGCAGCTACCCGCAGTTGCACGAGGTTCTCCGCTTCCTCTCGGGGGGTGCCCGCGACCCGCGCCTTGAGGAACTGGTGATGGGACTTTCGATCGAGGTTCTTCTGATGGCCGGCATTGTAACAGACACGGCGGACGCACGGAAAATGCTCGCACTCAGGCTGGCGGACGGAAGTGCGCTTGCCCGGTTCTGGCGCATGATTGGCGCCATGGGAGGCCGCGTGGAAGGATATCCCGATATATTGTGGCCCCTTGCGCCGGAGCGTCTGGCAGTGGTCGCGCCAGTCTCGGGTTACGTGGCGGTCGTCGATGCCTTTGCCGTAGGTATGGCGATGGTCGGACTGGGCGCGGGGCGCATGCTGCCTGATGATCGGATCGATCATGGTGTCGGGCTGAGTGATATGGCTCATGTCGGCGACCGGATCGAAACCGGGCAGCCGCTCTGCATCCTGCACGCTCGCGACCCCGCATCGGCGCGCATTGCAGCGACGGCCATTCTGGATGCCATAACGGTCATCCCCGATCCGGTGCCGCGTCCACAGCTGTTCACTGGACGCATGACCACCGTCAGGGGACTGGCAGGATCGGGATTGTCAGTCGACACCCAAAAATAGGTTCGCCTGCACTTTGCATGCCGACACGGTTACCCTGACGGATGCCGGGTTACTGATCGGTGGTGACACCGTAACGGCATGGGCCGCAGTCTTTTTGCCCCATCTGTTCAGCATATGTGCTGAACAGCCGCTCTTCCCGGAAGAAATGGTCCCCACCAGTCCCGGAGCGGTTCAGTTTACTTGTCCCCGCCCTTGAGCGGCGACATGAGAAAGCAGAAAGGCACGACAAGCATGCAGCCGATGCCAAGGATCATGAAGACCTCGTTATAGGCAAGGATGGCGACCTGACGCTGGAATTCCTTGTACAGCCGCCCCATGGCCACATTATTCAGCGCTCCCTGCGCATAGCCGCGCATGACGGCCACCGCGCGGCCATGGGCCAGATATTCGTTGAACGGCTGGTGATAGGGCGTCATCCAGTGGACCATCTGGTTCTGGTGCGCCTGACGCAGTTCGGTCACCAGCGCCGTGGCCCCCGAAATACTCAGTGACCCCAGAACGTTACGCGCCATGCTGAACAGGGCCGACCCATCGGCATTCAGTTCGCGTGGAAGCGTGGCGTAGGTAATGGTGGAAATCGGGACGAACAGAAAGGCCATCGTTCCGGTCTGGCTCATGCGGAACAGGACCAGATGGCGGAAATCCAGATCAGGCACCAGTTGCGCCGACCACAGCATGGAAACCCCCATGAGGAAGAAGCCGAACGCGATGATGTAGCGCAGCTGGATATATTTCATCCCGATCCCCACCAGCGGGATCAGCACGATCACCACCATGCCGCCGGGCGACAGGATCAGGCCGGACAGGGTGGCGGTATAACCCATGATCTGCTGCGAAAACTGCGGCACGATAATGGCCGAGGAATACAGCAGCGCCCCCACCGCGCCCATAAGCCCTGTGCCCACCGCGAAATTGCGGTCCTTGAACACCCGCAGGTCCACCGCCGGATTTTTCGCCCGCAACAGCCAGACAACCGCGCCGCCAATGCCAAGGAAGGCAAGGATGGCCATGATGACGATCATGCGCGAACCGAACCAGTCCTCATCCTCGCCACGGTCAACCGCCACTTCCAGGCAGCCGAAGCCAATGGTGATCAGACCGATGCCCACGAAATCCAGCGGCGCCTTCTGCTTGCGCGCCCATGGCGGGTCCTCGACCATGATCGACACCGCGATGGTGGCCAGCATGCCCACCGGCACGTTGATGAAGAACACCCACCGCCAGGAATAGTTATCGGTGATCCACCCCCCCAGCGACGGACCAAGCACCGGCGCCACGACGGTGGCGATGGCGGTCAGGCCGAAGGCGGCGGCGCGTTTGTCGGGCGGGAACGTGTCAAGGATGATGGACTGCTGGTTGGGTTGCAGCCCGCCCCCGAAGAACCCCTGCATCAGCCGGAACAGGATCAGTTCGGGCAGGCTGGTGGAAATGCCGCACAGGAACGACGACAGAGAGAACATGGAAATACAGATCAGGAAATAGTGCCTGCGTCCGAACAGCTTGCCCAGCCAGCCCGAAATCGTCAGCACGATCCCGTTCGCCACCAGATAGGATGTCAGCGTCCATGTCGCATCGTCATACGTGGATGAAAGATTCCCCGCGATATGCGGCAGCGCCACGTTGACGATGGTGGTGTCCAGGATTTCCATGAATGCGGCCACCGTCACAACCACGGCGATCAGCCATGGATTGTGTTTCGGTTTCCAGTTCGTGCCATCGGCTGCCCCGGTGGATGCTGCCTGCGCGCTCATTCCGTGTGGACCGTCGGTTCAACCGACAGGCCGATCGACAGCGGCAGGTCCTGTCGCAGCCCGTCGTCAATCAGGATCTTGACCGGCACGCGCTGCACGATCTTCACATAGTTGCCCGTGGCATTTTCCGGCGGGAAGGCGCTGAAGGTCGCCCCCGTGCCCAGCTGCAGCGAATCAACATGCCCTTTCAGCTTCAGGAACGGATAGGCATCGACCGCAATATCCACCTTCTGGCCAGGGCGCATGTGGGTCAGCTGTGTTTCCTTGTAGTTCGCCACGACCCATATTTCGGGTTCGACAACCGACACCACGGTCTGGCCCGCCGTAACATAGGTGCCGCGTTCGATGTTACGCTGTGAAATCCAGCCGTCATGCGGGGCGCGGATCCATGTCCATTCCACATTCAGTTCCGCCTCACGCAGCTTGGCTTCCGCCTGCGCAAGCTGGGCCTGCTGTTCGGTCACGCGGGCTTCGGTGCTGGAAATATTGGGAATGACCGGCAGGGCGGTTTCAAGGTTGCCCTGTGCCTCCAGCACCTTCGCCTTCGCGGCATTGAGGGCCGCAGTGGCGTAATCGATATTCTGCTGCGATGTCGCCTCGCGGGTTACGCCATGCTGGCGGCGATAATCGGTTTCCGCACGAAACTGCTGGGCCTGCGCTTCCACCAGCTGGCCCTGCGCCACCATCAGGTGGCCGGGGAAATTCTTTTTCGCCACTTCGGCCAGCAGGCTGTAGTTGCGGACCTGCGCACGCGCAATATCCACGGCCGCCGCCGCCTGATCGCGCTGGGCGCGCCAGTTGCGGTCATCAATGCGGGCAATGACATCGCCCTGGTGCACGAACTGGTTATCGTTCACCAGCAGTTCGGTCACGTAACCCGATACATGGGGCGCCACCGCCACGGCGCGACCGGCGGTAAAGGCGTCATCCGTCTCGACTTCATTGCGGTGCAGGAACCAGTACAGCCCGGCCAGAACGGCCACCACCACCAGAACGCCGATCAGGATTACCTTGCGCCGGGGGGAAGCCTTTTCCTGTTCGTGCCCTTTGTCCTGTGCGGTCTGTCCGTCTTCAGGTGCCTTGCCTTCGTCCGCGGCCATCTGCTTCCCTCATCATCACTTTGATTGCAGCCCCTGATCCTGTCATCCACGCATTGACCGAACGGGTCGGTCAATCCATGGCACGAAGCTTGCAACACTTCAACCGCCATCACCGGCCCAGACGCACATTCAGCGCAGTTTACAGTGTAAAGGCCTGATTGCGCACCATGCGGGCATACAGGCCATCTTCATCCATCAGCGCATCATGCGTGCCACATTCCACCGCGCGGCCCTGCGCCATGACCACGACAAGATCGGCTGACCGGACGGTGGACAGCCGGTGGGCCACCACAATGGTCGTGCGCCCGTGGCGCAGGTGCGTCAGGGCGTTCTGGACAATGGCTTCGCTTTCGCTGTCCAGCGCGCTGGTCGCTTCATCCAGCAGCAGCACGCGCGGATTGCGCAGCAGCGCGCGCGCCAGCGCCACGCGCTGCCGCTGCCCGCCCGACAGGCGCTGCCCACCGGGACCGACCACCGTGTCATATCCGCGTGGCAGGGCCTGAATAAATTCATCCGCCGCCGCCGCGCGGGCGGCGGTGCGCACCTGCTCATCACTTGCCTGCGGGTTGCCCATGCGAATGTTGTCCATGACCGACAGATCAAACAGCAGCGTGTCCTGGCTGACATAGGCAATGGCGTCGCGCAGTTGCGACAGGACCAGACGGCGCAGGTCCACGCCATCCAGCGTAATGCGCCCGCCCGATACGTCATGCAGGCGCGGGATCAGCGACAGGGCGGTGGATTTTCCTGCCCCCGACGGACCGACAAGCGCCACGGTCAGGCCGGGACTTGCCACGAAATCCAGCCCCTCCAGCCCCATGCGGCCATCGGGGTAACGGAACGTCACCTGTTCAAATCGCAGATCGCCCCCGCCCGGCGGCAGGTCGATCGCATCGGGCGCCTGCGCCACGGCCACCGGTTCGTCAATCACGTCAAACACGCGCTGCAGGCCGCCAAGCCCCTCCTGCAACGCGATATTGAGCGTGCCCAGCGCGCGCAATGGCCGTGCCGCCAGCAGCAGGGCGGCGACAAACCCCGAAAAATCCCCCAGCGTGGCGCCGCCCTGCGTCGCGCGCCACCCGGCAAAGCCCAGCACGGCCGCCACCGCGATCCCGCCCAGTACCTCCAGCATCGGGTCCACGCGCGCACGGCCACGGGCAATGCGCAGCAGGCCCGCATGCAACCCGTCCAGCACATGCGCCGCCCGGCGTTCTTCCGCCCCTTCCAGCCGATAGACGCGGATCGTGCGCGACTGGCTGAAACTTTCGGTCAGCATCGCGCTCGTCTCGCCCACCTGTTCGTGCACGCCGCCCGACTCCCGTCGCAGGCGCTTGCCCAGCCTGCGCACCGGCATGGCCGCGATGGGATACAGCACAGCGGCGATCAGGCTGAGTTCCCAGTCCATGTACAGCATGGACGCAATCAGCCCCACCACCGTCACGGCGTCGCCCAGGGCATTGGTGGCGCGGATCATCGCCTCACGAATCGCGACGGCGTCGGTGGTGAAGCGGGCGGCGATCTGGGCCGGGGCCTCGGTTTCGATGCGGGAGATGTCGGCATGGACCAGATGGTGGAACATGCGCTGCTGCAGGCCGCGTATGACCAGCAGCACCAGCGACTGCACCGCGATCGACTGCCCGTACTGCGATATGGCCTTCGCCACCGTGATCACCACCACCAGCAGCGGCACCTGATACAGGATACGCGGGTCATGATCGGCAAACATGTCCAGCGCGCGCTGGATGACCAGCGGGTACAGCGCACTGAAAATGGCCATGAGCGCGGTCAGCACCATGACACCCAGGATACGCAGCTTGTGGCAGGCCAGTTCATCATGCCACAGCCGCCGCATCAGGCTGCGTGACGACACCATATCCGTGGGTGCGGCCTGCCTGTCGGGCGTGGGCGGTTTAATCGCGTTCATCAATCGGGCTATAACCGCATGACGACCCAAAACAAAGGGCCGCGACACATGGTTACAAATTATGTCGCGCCAGTCGGACTGTCCCGCAATACCGCGTTCATGCGCGCCACACAGTCCGCATGGCCTGCGGTGCAGCCATTTTCCAGCCACCACTGCCGCACCTGCGCCAGCACACGGCCCACCATGGCCCCTGATGCCCGCCCGGTGGCCATGATATCACGCCCGGCCAGCGGAAAGACCGGTTTTTCCATACCATCCAGCCGGGCGCGCAGGGCGTCCCATGCCGTGTCCCGGTGTCCGGCAAGGTCGGCCTGACGCAGCCATGTGCGCCACAGCAGGTCACGTAGCGCATGATCGGCCAGCATGGGCGCCAGCACGTCGTCCCCCATGTCCGGCAGGGGCACGGGGTCCGCACGTGTCTGCGCCAGCGCCGTGGTGTCGGCACGCGACAGCTTCAGCCGCCGCGCCACCTCCCGCACATCGCCCGATACCAGGGCGGCAAGGCGCAGCACCGCATCCGCTGGCGCGCCACACGACAGCAGGCATGCAAGGCGGTCGATGTCGTAGCCTTCGGGCAGGACATGGCCCAGCACGCCGCTATCATGCATCTGGGCCAGCGTACGCGCCACATGCGGCCCGATCAGGATACGGCGCAGTTCCGACCACACCCGCTCCACCGACAGGCGGTCGATCATGCCGGACAGGGCGGTGATGGCCGCAATGGCCTCCCGGTCGGGCGCGGCACCGCCATAACGGGCCTGAAACCGGAAAAAACGCAGGATACGCAGCGCATCTTCCGTAATGCGCAGCCGGGCGTCCCCCACGAAGCGGATACGCCCTGCCGCAAGATCGGCCTGCCCGCCAAAATAGTCATGCACGACGCCCGCGCTGTCGCACGACATGGCGTTTATGGTGAAATCCCGCCGGGCCGCGTCCTCGCGCCAGTCATGGGTCCAGGCCACGGTGGCGTGGCGGCCATCGGTTTCCTCATCGCGGCGCAGGGTCGTGATCTCGAAGGGATGACCGTCCAGCACGGCGGTGACCGTGCCATGCGACAGGCCCGTAGGCACCACCCGTATCCCCGCCGGCTTCAGCCGCGCCATGACCGCGTCGGGCGCGTGCGGGGTGGCAAGGTCGATATCCGACACCCCGCGCCCGCACAGCAGGTCGCGCACTGCGCCGCCCACCAGCCGCGCATCGGGCAGGATACCCCATATCCGCGCAAGGTGCCCTGCCATGTCGGGCATGTCCCGCCGCAGGCCATCAAGCAGGCTGGTGCCCGTCATGGGCAGGTCTCATCCGGCATGACGGACAGGGGGAAAAACGCATGCTGGCTCCATACCCCCAGGCATGGCACGCCACGGCAGTTGCCCTCCACCGCCAGCGCCGCCAGTTCGTAATAGACGGGCCGCGCGATCCTGGCTTCGATCGGCAGCGCGCCATCCCCGTCGCGCACATGCAGGTAGGGCACCGGCCCCGTGCCGCAGCCCTCGCACGGCACGTCCCATGCACAGCGAATCGGGTGGTCCGGTCCCGCGCAGATCACCTGGTCCACATTGGTGCGGAATGACAGCACCTGCCCCCGCCCGCAGCCATGCCATTCCAGATGGGTGGCGACGAAGGGCGCGTCCTCCACCTCGATCGTGCCCCGCTCGACCGGGGTCTGCAGGCGGTAGCCACCCTGCGCATCACGCCGCAGGGTGGATGCGAACAGGCAGACCATCGTCTTGCGGCGAATGGGGGAGCCACGGTACAGCCATGTCCCGTCCCGCCGGATCAGGAACGGCAGCGCGCCGCATGTGCCCGCCGTCCGCCCCATGGAAAGGGAGGGCATGGTCTCACCTGTCTCGAAATCGTCCATCAATTGCGTTAACCCGACACTATGGAAGCTGCTGGACTTGATATAGGGATCAACACCGGCTTGATGAAACCCCCGGACCTGTCAGACTGTTGGAATGATGACCATGGATGATACCTCCCCCCTCCATGCGGCGCCGCAGGCGGGCATGACATCCCCCTCCGCCCCCACGGGCGAACAGATCGCAGCCCAGGCCGAACGCATGGGCGGCCGCCTGCGTGACGCACGCGCGGAAATCGGCCGTGTCATACTGGGGCAGGACCGGGTGATCGACCTTGTGCTGACCGCCATCCTGTCGGGTGGTCACGCGCTGCTGGTGGGTGCGCCGGGACTGGGCAAGACGCTGCTGGTCACAACGCTGGGTCACGTCATGGGCATGGATGCGCGGCGCGTGCAGTTTACGCCCGACCTCATGCCATCGGACATTCTGGGCAGCGAGATACTGGATGAGGACGACAGCGGCCGCCGCAGCTTCCGCTTCGTGGCGGGGCCGGTCTTCTGCCAGTTGCTGATGGCCGATGAAATCAACCGCGCCAGCCCCCGCACCCAGTCCGCCCTGCTGCAGGCCATGCAGGAACACGAGGTGGCCATTGCGGGCACCAACCACCTGCTGCCCCGCCCCTTCCATGTTCTGGCCACCCAGAACCCGATCGAGCAGGAAGGCACCTACCCCCTGCCCGAGGCACAGCTTGACCGTTTCCTCATGCAGGTGACGCTGGATTTCCCCGATGCCGGCGCCGAACGCGCCATGCTGCTGGCCACCACCGGCACCACCACCGCCACGGCCCGGCCCGTACTGGCGGCGAGCGACGTGCTGGCGGCGCAGGACCTGGTGCGCGCGCTGCCGGTGGGCGAACAGGTGGTGGATGCGATCGTGCGGCTTGTCCGCGCAGCCCGGCCGGAAACGACCGATGACCCGACCATACGCGAAGCCGTGGCATGGGGTCCCGGCCCGCGCGCGGCACAGGCGCTGATGCTGGCGACCCGTGCGCGCGCCCTGCTGGATGGCCGCCTGTCCCCCACCATCGAGGACGTGGCCGCACTGGCCCACCCCATCCTTGCCCACCGCATGGCGCTGTCCTTTACCGCACGCGCGGAAAATGTCCGCCTGCCCACGCTGATCGACACACTGGTCGGACGGATTGGCTGACGTTGCGGTCTCCCCTGTCCTTTCTCACGCGGCTGTCCGGCCGGACCCGACCGGGGCCTGAACGGGCGGTATCCCCGTCGGGGCCAGCGGGTGGTGGCAGTCCCTTCCTGCCACGCCACCCGGTTGCGGCCACGGCGCTGGCGGATTCACTTGCCAGCCGCCTGCCCGCCCTGATCGTGGCGGCACGACGGATCGCGCAGAATGCGGGTGGTGGCCCCCACCCCCGGCGCAAGGCGGGTGTGGGGGAGGAATTCTGGCAGTACCGCCCCGCCACACCGGGCGAGGCCGCGACCCATATCGACTGGCGGCAGTCGGCGCGCGGGGATCGGGCCTTCGTGCGCGAACATGAAGCCCAGACCCCCCACACCATATGCATCTGGTGCGATAACAGTGCATCCATGCGCTGGCGGTCCGCTGACAGCCTGCCGCTGAAGGCGGAACGCGCCTTCCTGCTGGCGCTGGCCTGCGCCGCCATGCTGCTGCGGCAGGGGGAGGACATCCGCCTGCTGGGCACGACCGGCGCGCAGCCGCTGCGCCTGCGGGGCCGACAGGCGCTGGAACGGATGGCGCATGCATTGATCGCCGCCCTGCGCACGACAGTGGATGAACCCGGCCTGCCCCTGCCCGCCGCCATTCCCGCACGCAGCCGGGTACTGCTGTTTGGCGACGGGCTTTATCCCGTGCCACAACTGTCGGCCTTCCTGCGCGCGGCGACCGCGCGGCAGGCGGCCTGCACGCTGGTCGAAATAATCGACCCGGCGGAGACCACCCTTCCGTATGAAGGCCATACACGCTTTACCGGGCTGGAGGATGAGACGACCGTGCTGCTGAATGGCGACGCCACGCTGCGCCACGAGTACAGTGCAGTCTGGACGCGCCATCAGGATCAGTTGCGCACGGTGTGTCAGGCAGCGGGCAGCCCGCCCGTGCCGCATCTGACGGACCAGCCACCCGAACAGGCCCTGCTGGCGCTGCATGCCCTGCCTGGCATGGGGAACAGGCCATGATGCTGCTCGCGCCATGGATGCTGATGGGCCTGCTGGCGCTGCCGGTGGTGTGGTGGCTGCTGCATGCCCTGCCTCCCGCGCCGCGCGTGCAGTCCTTTCCCCCCATGGCCCTGCTGCGTGCACTCAGTGCGCCGCCGCCGGACGCGACCTCCGCCCCGCTCTGGCGGCTGCTTCTGCGCTGCGCCGCCGTGGGGCTGCTGGTGCTGGGGCTGGCGCAGCCCGTCTTTCCGCGCGGGCAGGCGGGCATTGCCGATGCCGACTGCCTGATCGTGCTGGATAACGGCTGGGCCGCAGCGGGTACATGGCCGCAGCGCCTCCACGCGCTGGACGGGCTGCTGGACCACCTGTCGCGCACCGGGCATGGCGCGCGCCTGCTGCTGACGGCGCGCAATGACGCACTGGACCCCGTCACGGTCCAGCCCATGCAGCCGGCACAGGTGCTGCGCGGCATGCTTGACCCACTCCTGCCCCGTGCATGGCCGGTGGACCGGGCCGCCGCCACGCAGGCGCTGGCACAACTGGCGCAGCAGGGCTGGCACGGGCCGGTCATCTACATTGCTGACGGACTGGCCACCCCGGCGGATGCCGCGTTTGGCGCGGCACTGGCCAGAATCGGGCCGGTGCGGGACATGTACCTGCCCGGTTCGGACATTACCCTGCTAGCGCCGCCCGGCCAGGGCGAAAGCAGCCTTGCCACCCGCATCCGCGCCGTGCCACGTCCCCAGCCGCGCACATGGCAGCTGCGGCTTGAAACCGCCGTGGGCGGCACGCTGGGCCTTGTGCCCGTGACACTGCCCGCCGGACAGGACCATGTGGACGCCACACCCGACCTGCCAGCCGAACTGCGCGGCAAGGTCGATCACCTGTCGCTGGATGGCGTGAACGGGCCGGGGGGGATACGCCTGCTGGATGAACGCGAACGCCAGCGCCCCGTGGGGCTGATCGCCAGCACGTCATCCGACACGCCGCTCATGGGCAGCCTGTTCTACCTGCGCCGTGCGCTGCAACCCACCGCCGAACTGCGCGAAGGGGACCTGGATACGCTGCTGGCCCGTCCGCTTTCGGTCATCATCGCGCCCGATGGCACGCTGGGCAGCCCGGACAGCCGCAGGAAAGTTGATGCATGGGTGCGCAGTGGCGGCACACTGATCCGTTTTGCCGGCCCCCTGCTGGTCCAGTCCGGGGATAATAATACCGACCCCAACCCCAGGCCTGCGGACACGCTGCTGCCTGTCCAGCTGATGGGGGGCGAGCGGGTGCTGGGCGGCACCATGTCATGGAGCAGGCCAGAACACCTTGCCCCCTTCCCCGCATCCTCCCCGTTCCATGACCTTGACATCCCCGGCGATGTCACGGTGTCGCGGCAGGTCCTGGCGCAGCCCTCCACCGATCTGGACAGCCATAGCTGGGCGCGGCTGACCGATGGCACGCCACTGGTCACACACGCCGCCCTTGGCGCCGGACAGGTCGTGCTGTTTCATGTCACCAGCACGGCGGAATGGTCCAACCTGCCGCTGTCGGGGCTGTTCGTCAGCATGCTGCAGCACCTGATTGATGAAGCCTCGGGCATCGAGACACCGGCGGGCCGTACCCTGCTGGCCCCCTACATGACGCTGGATGGCGATGGCGCGCTGGTCACGCCGCCAGCGGGCGCGCAGGCCCTGCGGGCCGATGCCTTTGGCCATACTGCCCCGTCCCCGGAACACCCGCCTGGACTGTATGGACCACGCAACAGCCGCCGCGCGCTCAATCCGGGCGATGATCCGGCTCTGCTTGCGCCACAGGCCGCCATCGGCATGGCATCCGACCTGCGCGGTCAGGTGCCCGACCTTGCCATCGGGCCGGTGCTCATGGCCCTGGCTGCACTGCTGCTGATCGTGGACGGGGTGGCAAGCGTGATGCAGCGCGGGCGCAAATGGGGCCGCCGGGCAACCGTGGCGATGCTGCTGCTGGCCTGCACACTGCATGATCCCGCCCATGCGGCGGAGGACATTCCCCCCGACGTCCCCCGCGCGGCGCTGGAAACCCGGCTGGCCTATATCGTGACCGGGCATGCGGATATCGATGATGTCTCGAAAGAAGGGCTGCAGGGACTGTCGGATTACGTCAATGCCCGGACCTCCGCCGTGCTGGGCCATCCTGATGGCGTCGTGCCGGAACATGATGACCTGTCGTACTATCCACTCATCTACTGGCCCGTGACGGCGGACGCCACCACCACGCCCGCGCGCACGGCGGCGCTGAACACCTACATGCGCCATGGCGGCATCCTGATGATCGACACGCAGGGACAGGATCCCGCCACGGCGCCCGACACCGCCACCGGCTATACCGGGTCCGCCCCCGGTACGGCGGCGGCGTTGCGGCGCATGACGGCGGGGCTGGATATTCCCCCCCTGACCCGGCTGGATACCCATCATGTGCTGTCACGCACGTTCTACCTCCTGCATGACTTTCCCGGTCGTTATGACGGCATGCCGGTATGGGTGGCGCAGGAAGGCGACAGCACGAATGATGGCGTCAGCCCCGTCATCATCGGCAGCAATGACTGGGCGCATGCATGGGCAGTGGATGATGGCGGCAACACACCGTACGCCCCCGTGCCCGATGGCGCGGAACAGCGCGTGGTGGCCTACCGGTTCGGGGTCAATGCCGTGATTTACGCGCTGACTGGCAATTACAAGGCGGATCAGGTTCATGTGCCCGCCCTGCTGAAACGGCTGGGGGAATGATGGGCATGCCCGACCTGTCACGTCACATGATGGCATTCAGCCCGCAGGTGCCGCCATGGTGCATCGACATCCTGCTGGCCACGATGATCGCACTCGCGGTCATCGGGCTTGTGCGGCGGGTGCGCGGCAGCGTGTGGCGGCTGCTGGCGGCGCTGGGCATCATCGCGTGGCTGTGCAACCCGCAGCGCATTACCGAAACATGGCACCCGCTGCCTGAAACCGCGCTGATCGTGGTGGACCAGTCGGCATCCATGTCCGAACGCAACCGCGACGGGATGGCACGTAACACGGCCGAACGCCTGCAGGCGGAGATGAACCGCGTGCCGGGGCTTGTGCCGCGCATCGTGACCCTGCGCGAAGCCCGGCATGGCGGCACGCGGCTGTTTGGCGCATTGCAGCAGGCGGCTGCGGATATTCCGCCCTCGCGCCTTGCGGGTGCGGTGCTGGTGACCGATGGGGAAGACCATGACATTCCCGCAGGCGTGCCCGACATGCTCGACCCCGATGACGGGCATGGCCACCGCACGCTGCTACCGCTGCATGTCCTGCTGACCGGCAGGGGGGAGGAAACGGATCGCCACCTGCGCGTGCTGCAGGCCCCGCCCTTCGCCATTGTCGGCAAGGACGTGACCATCCGTGTCGAGATTGATGACCAGGGCGCGCATCCCGCCCCCGGCGCCACCACCCAGCTGACCCTGACGCAGGGGGATGGCACGACTTTCTCCCGTCCCGTGCAGATCGGGCAGCCACAGGACATCACCCTGCCGGTCACCCATCCGGGCGAGATGCTGGTGGGCCTGTCGGCGCCAGAACTGCCCGGCGAGGTTTCGACACGCAACAATCACGATGTCATCCGCATCAACGGCGTGCGCGACCGGCTGCGCGTGCTGCTGGTATCGGGCACCCCAAACCAGGGCGAGCGGGTCTGGAGGCGGCTGCTGAAGGCCGACCCGTCGGTTGATCTGGTCCACTTCACCATCCTGCGCCCGCCCGACCGCGATGACGGCACGCCGCTGTCGGACCTGGCCCTGATCGCCTTTCCGGTGAATGAACTGTTCCAGCAGAAAATCGACCAGTTCGACCTCATCATCCTGGACGGGTTCGAAAACCGGGGCATCCTGCCCGAAGCCTACCTGCGCAATATCGTCAACCACATCCGCGCGGGCGGCGGGCTGCTGCTGATCGGGGGGCCGGAATTCCTGACCTCCGGTTCCCTGCAGGACACGCCGCTATCGGACATCCTGCCAGCCCACGTGTCATCCACCGACGGCATGACCGTGCGCCGGTTCCGGCCCGACCTTACGGAAACCGGCATGCGCCATCCCGTGACGTCCGGCCTGCCGGGCGCGCCCGACCATGCGGGCGGCCAGCCGGGATGGGGGCCATGGTATCGCAGCCTGCATACGGATACGGCGGGCGGCGAAGTGCTGATGACCGGCCCGGACCAGCAGCCCCTGCTGGTTCTTGACCACGCGGGCAAGGGACGCGTGGCCTTCCTGCTGTCGGATCAGGCGTGGCTGTGGTCGCATGGCGAAGGCGGCGGGGGCCCGCAGTCCGAACTGCTGCGGCGCATTTCACACTGGCTGATGAAAGAGCCGGAGCTGGAGGAAAACCAGCTTGAGGCCGAAATATCGGCAGGCCAGATGACCATTACCCGCCGTTCGGTCACTGCCGGGCCGCCGCCGGTTGTCCATGTCATCGCCCCCGATGGCACCACGCAGTCCATAACGCTGGAACCCGCTGGCAATACGGGGCTGACCCGTGCGCGCCTGCCCGCGCGGCAGGAAGGGATATGGACCGTGCGTGACGATGCGGGGCATGAGGCCTTTGCCGCCCCGCGCGCCGAAGACCCGGTCGAGTTTGCCGACCTGCGGGCAACGGCGTCCCTGCTGGCCCCCATGGCGGCGGCGACCGGGGGGGGCGTGCACTGGCTGGGCGATAACCCGCAGGCGCCATCCCTGCCGCAGGTCGTCATGGAAGACGGACGGGTGACCTCGACCGCGGACCGGTTTGCCTTCCCCGCGCGCAACGCGCACAGCGTATCGGGACAGCAGGCTACGTCCATGCTGCCTGCCTGGACGGTGGGGCTGTTCGTGCTGGTCATGCTGCTTATGGCATGGTGGCGGGAAAGCCGTTCCTGACAGAAAGATGATTAGGCATCGCATCCGCCGCCATTTTGCGGTAATCACCAGAACGGTCGGGTGGCATATGGCAGTTTCGCACGCCCGGACGAACGCTCACTCTCGGGACAGGACATGATTTCCAGATCCGGTATTTATCTTCTTGTCGCAGCCCTGTTCGCAGGCGTCCCTTCCGTATGCATGCCCATCCACATGGCCCATGCGCAGGATGCCGACGAAGCGGAAGCCGAGGGCGAAGCCGCCGAAGCCGCGAAAAAGGCTGAAGCCCGCCGTGCGGCCAAGGCTGCGGCCCCGCCTGCCGCCCTGCCCGGTGCGGAATCCAGCGAAGAAGAACACGGTCACGCCAGCGCCGACATGAATCCGACCGACGCGCTGTTTGACGCCATCAACCGTGGCAGCCTTGGCGCGGCGAAGGAAGCCCTGAACCGGGGCGCGGACATGACGGGCCATAACGTGCTGGGGCAGACACCGCTGGACATGGCGATCGACCTGAACCGTAACGACATCACCTTCCTGCTGCTGTCCATGCGCACCTTCTCGGATTCCGATCCGCATTTCGCATCCAACAACCTTGCGGAAGGCGAGGATGACACCCCGCCGCTGACCATGCCGCACCATGCATCCACCACCGCCAGCGCCGACCGGCGGTATGATGCATCCGGTGGCCATGCCGACCCGTCCATCGGGTTTCTCGGCTTTGGCGGCAGCTAAGGGATTGGCTGAAATACACGGCTGATAAAAAAGAATAAAACTTTCCGGGTGCCGTCTTGTTTCAAAAAGGCGCCCCCGGCACCGGTCCTGTTATTGCCGGATGTGTTCCGGGCAGACGTTTCAGGCCACCTCCCCAAAACTCATTCCGGGCGCAGGCCGTCCTTAAAAAACGTCTTCAGTCTCCGCCCGGCGAATTCAGGCTGGCTTCCACGGTCATGATTTCCTGCACGATCCCGTCCGGATCACATGTCCTGCGCCGCCGGGTATTGGTCAGCAGGATGAATTCGACGGTCATGGGACGTGCCGAATACCGCTGGCGACTGACGCGATAGCGTTTGTAGCCACGGGTAAAAACCCGGACATCCCCCCGTTCACAGTTGGCGCGCACCATATCATCCAGCGGAATGAAGCCATCGGTGCTGTAACTGGTGGCGATCCAGCGCGTATCCAGCGCGGATAACAGGCCACGATAGGCCACCAGCGCCTGCCTGCGGTGATTGTAGGGGCTGCGGCGCTCTGTCCGCCAGTCCTGCCGGATTGCCGATTTATCCCGCCCCGTGATCTTGGGGGCAAGGTCCGGCTGGTCCCACAGGGCGATCGTATTCAGCACATGGTAATTCGCGCCATAAGGATGCTGGTTGTAGGGCGGGTCCACATACGTAATCGCAGCCTGCCCCACCTGCGTGTGCAGATGCGTGGCCAGGTCATGCGCGTCCATGCGCATGACCTGGTTGTCACGCCCGTTATCGATAAAACAGGCCGGACGCAGGTACAGGTCAGCCGCGATCCTGTACAGCGCCGTGCCGGTGCGCCCGCCCCAGCCCCGGTGGAACCCCTTGAACAGGCCGCTGGTATTGCTGTTGTAACTGGCGCTGTACAGTAACGGCGCAAGCAGGCACGCCTTCTGCCCGGCATCAAGCAGGCCGTCATGTTCCCACTGCGCGATCCGTTCGCGGATGGCGTCAATACGCATGCCGTTCTTGCGCATATAGAACATCCGGTCACGTGCCGTATCATACTGCACGTCGTCATCGGGGCACAGGTGCCGCGTCACCCAGCCTTCCAGCGGCGGCAGGGCGTTCAGTTCGGCCATGACCTGCGCATAATCGCGTCCCCCTGCAAACCGGGGCGGGGCGGACGTGGCCACATGGCAGCGGTTCAGGACCTCGCTATACGGTTCCCAGTCATTGGTCATCACGCGAAAACCCAGCCGCTTGGCCAGGCGCGACACGACGCCGGTCCCGGCAAACAGGTCCACGAAATCGGCCTGGCCGGGATCTTCTCCCGTGGCCGCGATCGCCTGCGCGATCAGTCCCAGCAGTTTACGCTTGTTCCCGATATAGGGGATAAGCTGGCTGAACAGGTAATCATCCGTCTGCAGGGCGGAATGGCGGCCCGCGTTCCATTCCATCGCGGACAGGGCATGTGGCCCGGCAAGATCGGGACGCCGGTTCATGCTGCCGCTTCCCTGAATGGTTTGTCCTGCCCCGCCGCCATCGGTCAGGAGGCGACGGCTGCCTGCTCCGCCCGGATTTCACCGCGCAGCACATCAAGCTGGGTCAGTTCACCCTCGCGCTCGAAATACCAGAAAGTCCAGCCGTTGCATGATGGCGCGTTGGTCAGCAGCGCGCCCATTTTATGGATCGACCCCCGGTGCCGTCCACTGACCAGCGTGCCATCGGGCGATACGGTGGCGCGTACCCGCTTCTGCCGGTCCATGAGCACGGTGCCCGCAGGCACCATGCCCCGTTCCACCAGCAGGCCAAAGGGCACGCGCGGGCTTTCACGGCGGGCGGGCGTGGTCAGCACGCTGTCCAGCGGCACGGGCTTTTCCCGGCGGGCGCGGCCGATTGCGGCCTCGGCATAATCGGGATGGCGTTCAATGCCGATAAAGCGCCGCCGCAGCCTGCGCGCCATGGCGGTAGTGGTGCCGGTGCCCGTAAAGGGGTCCAGCACCACATCATCAACGTTGGTCGAGGCCACCAGCACGCGATGCAGCAGGCTTTCAGGCTTCTGGGTGGGGTGCAGCTTCAGGCCATGCTCGTTGCGCAGCCGTTCACCGCCGGTGCACAGTGGCAGGTACCAGTCGGAGCGCATCTGGACGTCATCATTCAGCGCCTTCATCGCCTGATAGTTGAAGCGATAGCGGCTGTCCGGTCCCCTTGCCGCCCAGATCAGCGTCTCATGCGCATTGGTGAAACGACGCCCGCGAAAATTGGGCATGGGGTTGGACTTGCGCCAGATCACGTCATTGAGGATCCAGAACCCCAGATCCTGCAGGATTGCGCCGATACGGAAAATGTTATGGTACGACCCGATCACCCATATCGTGCCATCCTTGCGCAGCACGCGCCGCGCTTCGGTCAGCCACGCGCGGGTAAATTCATCATAGGCCTTCAGGTCACTGAATTTGTCCCAGTCGTCATCCACCCCATCGACCACGCTGTCATCGGGCCGACGCAGTTCGCCCTTCAGCTGCAGGTTGTAAGGCGGGTCCGCGAAGACACAGTCGATCGACCCTGCGGGCAGGGTCTGCATCATCTCGACACAGTCGCCCCGCAGCACCTGGTCCAGGGGCAATTCCATCATAACTGCACCGCTCATGAATTGTTCAGCATGATGGCTGCTCCGCGCTCTGGGGGTAAAGAAGGGGAAACCGACGCCTGCATGATCCGGCGCACCGTGCCGAATGCCGCGCGATGGTGGGGGCTTATGCCATCCGCCATCAGGGCCGCACGGTGAATGGGGGTGCCGTAGCCTGCGTTACGCTCCCAGCCATAGCCGGGCCAGCGCTGCGCCAGTCGGGTCATCAGCCGGTCCCGGATGACCTTGGCCACGACGGAGGCCGCCGAGATGGACAGGCTGATCGCATCCCCCCCCACGACGCATCGCGCCGGACACCCGAAATCAGGTGCGGCGTTTCCATCAACCAGAACCAGTTCAGGGGATTGCGGCAGGCGGCCGACCGCACGCTGCATGGCGACCCATGACGCGCGCAGGATATTATACCGTTCGATTTCGGAAACGGATGCGGCACCCACCCCGATCAGGATACCGGGCGTGGTGTGCAGCACATCGTAAAGCTGCTGCCTGACTGCCGGCTTCAGCTTCTTTGAATCATCCAGCCTGTCCGCAAGCACGCCCGGCACGCCGGAAAGGAACATGACCGCCGCGGCGACAACAGGCCCGGCCAACGGGCCGCGACCTACCTCATCCACACCGGCGACCCGTCCCCCATGGGCGTTTTCAAGCGCGTAATCGGGCATCCATTCCTTCCTGACCGTATGCGAATCGAGCCCTGTCGGCCCGATTCGCATCGAATTTCCGTTCTGGAAGGATGGAAACCATTTTTATGCAGGGTTGCGCAAGATGCTGTGGACTCATCGAGTCCCTTAAAATGAAAAAAAAACGACTCGACCCGGCTCAGCCCTTGCGACGGGGCATGAAAATCAGCCCGACAATGGTGCCCAGCGCGGCTGCGATCCCCAGCGAAAACAGCGGACGTTCGCGTACGAACGTCACCGCGCGTTCGACCTTGCCCTCGCCTTCTTCATACAGGTCCGCGAATTCCTGACGCGCCATGCCCGCAAGCTGGTCCACCTTGCCTTCCGCCTGCATGCCCATGTTGCCCGTCAGGCCACCAGCAGCATCCTTCAGGCGGCCCACACCTTCGTCCATGATGCCTTCGGCCTTGTTCTCGATTGGCGTTGCCTTGTCTTCCGACATGATTCGTACTCCGTTATATCGCTGATGTGTAGCGCAGGCCTGTAACGCCACGATGGCGCTTACGGTTCCGTACCGCCTATATCATGCATGATCATGCCCCCCTTGACGACCGCTTCCCCCACATTGCCCCCACCTTCCCCCCGCATGGAGCCACCCTCCACCGCGCGCAAGCGGATCATGGCGCTGATCGTCGCCAGCCTGATGATGATGGAACAGATTGACGGTACGGCCCTGACCACGGCGCTGCCCGCCATGGCAGGGGATTTCCATGTCGACATTCCCCAGACCAGCATCGCGCTGACGGTCTACATGCTGGGGCTTGCCGCCCTGATCCCGGCATCGGGTCATGTGGCCGAACGTTTCGGCAGCCGGACCACGCTGCGCTGCGCCATCGTGCTGTTCCTGTCCGGTTCGCTGCTGTGCGGATGGGCGCCCGACCTTCTGGTGCTGGCGCTGGCGCGACTGGTGCAGGGCGCGGGCGGCGCCATGATGGTCCCGGTTGGCCGTCTGGTGATCCTGCAGAACGTGCCCAAGTCGGAACTGCTGGTCGCCATGGCGTGGGTCATGCTGCCCGCCACCATCGGCCCCATGGCCGGGCCGGTGCTGGGGGGCGTGCTGACGTCATGGCTGTCGTGGCGGTGGATCTTCTATATCAACATTCCCCTCGGCCTGCTGGCCATCGTGCTGACGGGGCGGTTCATTCCCCAGATCCGCGCGATCCGTCCACCCCCCTTTGACCTGCGGGGCAACATCCTGTCCGCGACCGGGCTGGCGGGGCTGATCTTCGGCATGGAAATGCTGACCCATCCGGGCTTTCCGCCCGTTGTATCCTTCGGGCTGCTGTTGCTGGCCCCGCTATGTGCAGTTGCCTACCTGCGCCATGCGCGGGGGATGGCGCATCCGGTGCTGGACCTGTCGCTGCTGCGGGTGGCGACCTTCCGCATTTCGGTCCTTGCGGGGGGACTGACCCGCATTGCCACCGCCGGGATCATCTTCCTCCTGCCATCGCTGCTACAGACACGCTTTGGCGCCAGCGCCGCCCAGAGCGGGCTGATCACCTTCATCGCCCCGGCTGGCGCGCTGGTCATGCGGTTCGCGGCGCCACGCATTTACCGTGGCCGGGGCTTCCGCGCCGTGATGTGCGCGGCCAGCCTTGTGCTGCCGGTGGTCTGCCTGCTGCTGGCCGGGTTCCGGCCGGGCATGCCCATGGGGGGGCTGCTGGCGCTGCTGGCCATGAACGGGATGGGGCAGACGCTGCTTTACACCGGTTACAACACCATCGCATACGCCGACATGCCAAAGCCGCGCATGGGAACGGCAACCAGCCTGTACTCCACCTGCCAGCAGGTCATGCTGACAATGGGCATATGCCTCGCCGCCGGGATGCTGGCCGCATGCCGCGCGGTACTGCCCGTAAAATGGCAGGGCCAGGATTACAGCCTGACATTCATGGCGTGCGCGCTGGTCGCATCACTGGCACTGCCGATCCTGCTGCGACTTTCCGCCAATGCCGGAGCCACCGTAAGCGGGCATGAACGCATTGAAAACACCGGAAAGAAACGATATTGAAACGTTCGTCAGTTTCCCTCTTTCCCACCGCGCAGACAATGTTACATTCCCTAACTTAGACAGTTCCGCCGCCGTGTTAATACTGCAACTGGGCAAATCAGTAACCTTGTCCCATCCCGCATGACCCGGTCCTACAGAGACAGGACATCCGTCCGACAACAGGCAGAAAACCGACCGCATGGATACAACCCCTCCCCCCCCTTCAGGCACCAGCGCGCCCTCCAGGGGAAGC
>NZ_BANF01000071.1 GCF_000964425.1 Komagataeibacter intermedius TF2
CGAAGCCATGATCTATCTCGTTGGCGCAATCATTAATTCAAGATGATTCCCAACAGACCCTGAATAAAAGCATCAGGGAACACCGCCATTTGAATATAAGGCGGCACCCAAAATTTTTTATTTTTTGATCCCGCTACCATATGGCGCAGTGACTCAGGACCGGAAGCGCCGATGATAATCGGCGTTGTACAACGCGCTTTCCCGGAAGTCGTGCGTACCCAGCGCCCGCCCCACCAGCACCAGCGCCGTGCGTTCGATGGGATTTTCCGCCAGCTTTGCACAGATATCCCCCAACGTGCCGCGCAGCACCAGCTGGTCGGGCCATGTCGCCCGCGCCACGATGGCCACGGGACAGTCCGCGCCATAAAACGGCGTCAGGTCGGCCACGATCCGGTCCAGCACATGAATGGCCAGATGGATCGCAAGCGTTGCCCCTGTCGCGCCGAAGGCGGCCAGTTTTTCACGTTCCGGCATGGCCGATGCCCGCCCGCTGACACGCGTCAGCACCACGCTCTGCGCGACTTCGGGCACCGTCAGTTCGCGCCCCAGAACGGAGGCGGCAGCGGCGAAGGCCGGCACGCCCGGCGTCATGGTCCACGGAATGCCATGGCGATCCAGACGACGGATCTGTTCGGCCACGGCGCTATAGACAGACAGGTCGCCCGAATGCAGACGCGCCACATCCTGTCCCGCCGCATGGGCCTTTACATATTCCGCTTCGATCAGATCCAGCGTCAGCGGGGCGGTATCCACCAGCCGGGCATCCGACGGGCAGTGTTCCAGCATTTCGGCTGGCACGATGGAACCTGCGTACAGGCAGACCGGGCATGCCGCCAGCAGGTCGCGCCCGCGCAGGGTCAGCAGGTCGGCAGCACCCGGGCCTGCGCCAATGAAGTGTACGGTCATGCATCCTCTCCCTGTGCCATGGCACATGTTGCGTGGGTGCCGGTCAGGCGCGGCACGATCAGTCGTGAATAAGGCCCCGCCGCCGCCAGCGCGCAGCCTTCCGCCACCGACGCGACACCCAGTGCCGCCAGCGCGCGGGCGGATCGGGTCAGGCAGCGCGGCTGAGCCGCCGCCAGCTCGTCCGGTGTCACCGCGCGCAGCGTCAGGCCCAGCCGGGCGAGTGCTGCCTGCAGCCCGGCCTCGCGGTAGCGGAAGGCGGGCACGGCGACAAGGTCCGCCCGCCTGCCACAGCGTTCATGGGCCACCTGCAGCAGGTCAAGGATCACTCCTGCCGCGCAGCCGCTGCGCAGGCCAAGTCCCGCGACGATCATGCGGGTACGTCCTGTGTGCGGGTGACGGCGTAGCTGGTCACGGTCATGCCGGGACGGAACCCGTGGAAGCGCCCGATGGCTTCCAGCCGTTCCACCTGCATGCGCGTCAGCGTGCCGCCCCGGCGGGCATGGGCGGCGATGACCGCTGCCTCGCTTTCCAGTGTCACGGCATTGGCGACCAGCCGCCCGCCCGGCCGCAGCGCGCGCCACGCCGCATCCAGCATACCGGGACGGCTTACGCCGCCACCAATGAAAATGGCATCAGGTGGCGGCAGGCCATCGGCTGCCAGCGTGGGCAGGATGGCAGGCGCTTCCCCCGCCACGATACGCAGCGCGGGCACGCCAAGGTTCAGGGCGTTATGGGCGATGCGGGCACGGCGGTCAGCCGATTTTTCAATGGCGACGGCCCGGTTGGCCGGGTGGCGAAGCATCCATTCAATGCTGATCGACCCCGATCCGCCGCCAATGTCCCACAGCACCTCGCCCCGCCGTGGGGCAAGGGCGGACAGGGTCGCGGCCCGGATCTCGCGCTTGGTGATCTGCCCGTCATGGGCGAACATGTCATCAGGCAGCCCGCAGGCCAGCGGGATGACCAGCGCATCACGCGTCGCCACGATGTCCAGCGCCATCAGGTTCAGCCGGGGCGGGCGGGGCGTATCCGCCGCCATGTCCGCGACCGTTGCGGTGTGGTGCGCCTGTCCCACCCCGCCCAGCGCGCCCAGCACATGCATGGTGGACGGCCCGAAGCCGCGTTCGTGCAGCCAGCGCGCGAACCGGACAGGCGTTTCTTCATCCGCTGACAGTACCACCAGCCGCGCACCGGGCTGCAGGGCAGGGGCCACGGCTTCCATCGGGCGACCGCACAGGGACAGGACATTCACATCCTGTTCCGCCCAGCCCAGCAGGTTGCACGCCAGCGCCACGGAAGATGGCGCGGGATAACACCGCATTTCACCCATCGGCACGTGGCGGCGCAGCGTGCTGCCCACCCCGAACAGGAACGGATCGCCAGATGCCAGCACACATACGGCCTGCCCGCGATGGGCCAGCAACCGGTCGATGCCATCGGCAAAGGGGTGCGGCCAGGACAGCGTGCGCCCGGTTGTCACCGTCGCCGCAAGGGCCAGATGACGCGCGCCACCCACCACCAGGTCCGCGCCCGCGATCAGCGTGCGCAGGGCCGGGGGCAGCCCCTCGACACCCTCTTCGCCAATGCCGATAACATGCAGCCACGGGGTGGTCATGCGCATGCCCCGTTGCAGGCAGGAGGGGAAAGATGCGGGTTCTGGTTCTTGGCGGCACGACGGAGGCCCGCGCGCTGTATGGCCTGCTGGAACAGGCGGGGACGCGGTTTGGTGTCACGGTCTCCCTCGCCGGGGCCACGCGCGCGCCCGTCCTGCCACGGCTTGCGGTCAGGATTGGCGGGTTCGGCGGGGTGGACGGCCTGCGGGACTGGCTGGTGGCGCACCGGATCGAGGCGGTCATTGACGCGACCCACCCCTTTGCCGTGCGCATGAGCGCCAATGCCGTGCAGGCCTGCGCACAGGCGGGTGTCGCGCTGCTGCGCGTGGAACGCCCCGGCTGGACGCCGGTGGCGGGGGATCGCTGGATACGGGTGGCAGATATGCCGGCTGCTGCCCGTGCACTGGGTGCCACGCCGCGTCGCGTGCTGCTGACGGTGGGACGCAAGGACCTGCTGCCCTTCCACCATGCGGGCGCGCATGACTGGCTGCTGCGCAGTGTGGACCGGCCCGATGCCGCCCTGCTGCCGCCCGGCGCGCGGGTGCTGCAGGCACGCGGCCCCTTTGATGTCGCGGCCGAGGACGCGCTGCTGCGCACTGAACGCATTGATGTGATCATCACCAAGAATTCCGGCGGCACGGCAACATCTGCCAAGCTGGAGGCCGCGCGCGTACTGGGCCTGCCGGTCATCATGGTCGATCGCCCGCCTGTGGCCCCGGCCCCCACCGTGGCCGATGCGGGGGGCGCCATGGCATGGCTGGAGTGCCTTTATGCGCACGTCTCATCCACCCGGCGGGAGGTATAGAGCCATTTCCCGCCATCCGCGCGGTCAATCACATGGGTCAGCGGGCAGCCGATCAGCACCAGCGTGCTCATGTCCACCTGTTCGGGGTCGGCATGGGCGATATCGGTCAGGATCACGCGTTCATCCGGGCGGCCTATGGCGCGGGCGAAGGCGACCGGCACATCGCCGGGCAAAATGGTGCGCAGCAGGTCCAGCGCTTCGCCCAGCTGGTCGGGCCGGGCCTTTGAACGTGGATTGTACAGCGCAATGACCAGCCCCGCGCCCGCGGCGGCGGCCAGCCTGCGGTGCACCACCTCGCGCGGCTTGAGGTTGTCCGACAGGGAAATGACACAGAAATCCCCCCCCAGCGGCGCACCCAGCCGGGCGGCTGCGGCCAGCACGGCTGAGACGCCGGGTACGACCGTGACATCCACCCCCCGCCATGCGGCGGGGCCGTGATCGATGGCTTCGAACACGGCGCTGGCCATGCCGAATACGCCTGCATCCCCGCCGGATACGACCGCCACGGTCCGGCCCGCCAGTGCAAGTTCAATGGCATGGCGCGCGCGGTCCAGTTCCACGCGGTTGTCGGATGCGTGGCGCACGACCTCCGGCCCGGATTTGACCCGGGCGACATAGGGTGCGTAGCCGATCAGGTCGGTTGCCTGCGCCAGTGCATGACCGGCCTGCGGGGTCTGCTGTTCCGGCGCGCCGGGGCCAAGCCCCACGATGAAGATGCGCCCTGCCGCCTGCGTCATCGCGCGTCCTCCCGCCCGGGGACAAGGATGATGGAGAAATAGGGGGCCGGTCCCGTCATGTCCGCAAGCCTCATCCAGCGCTGCTGCGGCTGGGTCGCGCGTTCGACATAGATCGCGCGGTCCTCGCGCCCCGCATGGCGCAGCGCGGTCCGCACCTTTTCAAGATTGCGGCCCAGCTTCATGATGACGGCGGCATCCGCGCGTTCCAGTGCTGCGGTCAGCGCCGCTTCATCCAGCGTGCCGGGAATGACGCACAGCACGTCATCCCCATGCACCATCGGCTGCCGCGCGGCCGACCAGCATCCCGCCATGGCGGTAATGCCGGGCACCACGGTGCAGGCAAAACGGTCCTGCAGGCGGTCGAACACATACATGGCCGACCCGAACAGGAACGGGTCCCCTTCACACAGCAGCGCCACGTCCTGTCCGTTCTGCAGGCGGGTTGCGATCTGTCCGGCACAGTCATCGTAAAATGTCGCCATGCGCACCAGATAGGCCGGGTCGCTGACCGGGATTTCCGTGGTGAAGGGATAGGCGAAGCGCAGGGTCTCGGCCTGTGCGGGCAGCATGTCGCCGGCGATCTGGCGGGCATGGCCGGGCCGGTCATGACGGCAGAACCATGCCACCACCGGGCTTTCGCGCAGCATGCGCGCGGCCTTCAGGGTCATCAGTTCCGGATCACCCGGCCCCATGCCAAGGATGGACAGGCGGCCTGTCGCGGCGCTGGCGTTCATTCCGCTTCACTCGCCAGCGCGTTGACGGTGGCCGCCGCCATGGCGCTGCCCCCCAGACGTCCGCGCACGATAATGAACGGCAGGTCGCCAAATTCCGCCAGCGCGTCCTTGGATTCCGCCGCCCCGACAAAACCGACCGGCATGCCAATGACCGCCGCCGGCCGGGGCGCGCCCGCGCGAATCATTTCCAGCAGGTGGAACAGCGCGGTCGGCGCGTTGCCGATGGCCACCACCGCGCCATCCAGCCGGTCGCCCCACAGGTCCATCGCCGCGGCCGAGCGGGTATTGCCGATTTCCTTTGCAATCACGGGCGTGCGCGGGTCGCGCAGTGTGCAGATGACCGCGTTGTCGGCAGGCAGGCGCGCGCGGGTCACGCCATGGGCGACCATGTTCGCATCACACAGGATGGGCCGGCCCGCCAGCAGGGCCGCGCGCGCACTGCTTACGAAATCGGGGGACATGCGGATGGATTTCACCACATCCACCATGCCGCAGGCGTGGATGATGCGCACGACCACGCGGGCTTCGGCCTTGGTCAGCCCGCTCAGGTCGGCTTCGGCGCGGATGATGGCAAAGGAACGGGCATAAATCGCCGCCCCGTCATGAATATAGTCGTACGGTTCCGTCTGCGGGGTCATGCCGGTTCAGTTCTCCCGTTGCGTGGGGTGGGATTGGTGGGGTGCCGGGACCAGCCCCGCACGATCGGATGTATCTGTGCCAGTGAAAGCCCGATGTCCACAGGCGTATTGTCCGCCCGGCCATGCGGGCACAGGCCATACCCGTCCGGTCCCGCCACCAGCGTGATGTCGGCAGGAGCGGGGTGGGCGCATCCCTTGACGCAGCCTGATACATGCAGGCTGACACCCGGCGGCAGGTCGGGGGCCAGTACCTGCGCGTCCGCAATCACGTCGCGCGCAGCACACGCGCAGCCACGTGTGCCGATGCACGCCCATATGCGCAGGCGTGGGTCATCCGCGTGCGTGATCAGGCCAGGCAGGGCAGGGGACACCGCGCACTGTTCCAGCACGATCGCGCGCCACGGGGCCACGCGCATATGGCCATTTCCGTGGTCATCGCACCATTGCGCAATGTCTTCGAACATGCGGGCGGTAACGGGACCGGGCGGCAGCACGGCGCCCATGGCGTGACCGGGCAGGGGTCCTGCAGGCCGGGGGCTGTGCCGGGTCGCGGGTGGGGCGGCCATAGTATTCTGTCGCCCGATGCGGGCAAAGGCGGCCCGGCCCAGCATGGGATCACGCAGGGGCCGTGCGGCGGGGGATGCTGCCGCCAGCGCATGCGCCAGCGCGACAGCAACGGGTGGAACGTCATGTCCAGCGCAGGCCAGCGCGCGATCACCACAGACCACCAGCCACCCGCCATTCGTGGCGCGGGCGACAATATCCGCGCGCAGCGTCCCTGTCGGGATATATCCTCCACATTCCACGCCCACCACGAATTTGGCGGGTAGCCCACACAGCGTATCGGCTCCGGCAAGGGCGGCATCCAGCGCCCGGATCACCTGTGGCGCATCGGGTGCCGCATCCGGGTCGATCCCGGCCAGTGGCGACAGCAGCAGGCTGCGCCGTGCCTCGGTCGCGGCATCGCTGCTGGCCAGTCCTGCCGCGTGCATGTCGCGGGCAAAGGCGCGGGCGCTGTGTGGCGTCAGGCCACGCAGTTGCAGGTTGCCCCGGCTGGTCAGTTCGATCAGGCCATTGCCATGCATGGTGGCGGCGCGGGCGATCTGTCGCGCCTGTGTCCCGGACAGGCGGCCCAGTGGCGGGCGCACGCGGGCCAGCCAGCCATCGGCGGCTTCCATGGGGGTGTGCAGGCCGGGACACCAGCCGCGTATGGCGGGTGGCGTGGTCATGGCCGTGTATCATCCAGCAGCATGGCCGCGGAATTGCTGCGCGGCCGCCACAGGTCGCGGCGCAGCGCATCGGCCAGCAGGCGGCGGATGGCGGCATGCGCGTCGGGATTGGCGTGGCGCAGGAAGGCATCCATGTCCGGGTCGTCCAGCACGGCGCGGAAGGTCAGGTCAAACTGCCGGTCGAAACGCGCGGGCATGGTTGCGGCGAAACCATGCAGGGCCTCTACCCCGCGTGCGATGTCCGCAGCGCCCCGGTAGCCATGGCGGCGCATGCCCGCCAGCCACGCCGGGTTGGTCAGCCGTCCGCGCGTGATCCGGGCCACTTCCTGCGCCGTGGCCCGCAGGCGCGGCGCATCGGGGCGGGAGGTATCGCCATGCAGCAGGCGCGGTGTATTGCCCAGCATGCTGGCCGCCGCGGCCATGCCGCCTTCATGAGTGGCCATGTCCGCGCTTTCCAGAATGTCGGTTTCGGCACTGTCCTGCACATGCAGCACGACCGCCGCCCCCGCCATGCGCGCGGCCAGCGCGTCGGGCTGGCGCTGTCCCTCGCGGTTGCCGCCATAGGTCCATGCCGACCCATCCAGCCATGCCTGTCCCAGATCGTCACGCGTTGACCATGTGCCACGCGCCAGCGGGTCTTCCATCCCCGTGCCGTAACTGCCCGGCGCCGCGCCAAACATGCGTGCGGTCGCGGCCTGCAGCGCCGCCCCGTCCAGCCCCGCCGCCTGTGCCGCCAGCGGGTTGAGGCCGGGGGCCTCGAAACCACGTGCGGCCACGGCCTGCACCGCCTGTTCAAACAGGGCGATCTGCCCCGGAAAGGCATCACGGAACAGGCCCGACAGGCGCAGCGTCACATCCACGCGCGGACGGTCGAGTTCCGCCATCGGGATGACCTCGATCCCCGTGACCCGTCCTGATGCGTCATCCCATACCGGGCGCACCCCCATCAGCAGCAGCGCAAGGGCAAGGTCCTCGCCCCCCGTGCGCAGGCTGGCCGATCCCCACAGGTCAATGACCAGACTGCACAGCGGCTCGCCCTGATCCTGCAGGTGCCCTTCCAGCAGCACTTCCGCCGTGCGCTGCGCCAGCACCATGGCGGACCGGGTGGGAATGGCGCGCGGGTCCATGGCGTACAGGTTGCGCCCCGTCGGCAGTACGTCGGCCCGGCCCCGCGTGGGCGCGCCCGCCGGCCCCGCCGG
>NZ_BANF01000070.1 GCF_000964425.1 Komagataeibacter intermedius TF2
CGTTTTGATGAAGAGCGTCCCTCGCGGAGCGCTGCACAGCGCCCCGTTCCTGCCGCAACTTCCAACGCGCAGGAAGTGGATGACGAAATCCCGTTTTAGGCCGCGCGATGTTCCGGGTCGTCAATGACCCGGAGCATTGTGCCTGTTCAGGGAAAAGAAAGTGCGGTTTCTGCTGCGCCAGTTCCCGTCATGAATACTTGTGAGGCCTGTCCGACCTGATGGCATGGGCGATCGGGAAAGTCTATCGGCCGACACCGGAACGCCGGTCGTCCGTCCACATCGGGGATGAACTGTGTCTCTCCTGTTTCTCTATCGACCTTTATACGGGCTCGTGAACCTTATTTTTTTATCAGTCGCATGATGTGGGCGCAGGCCAGATACTCCACAGGGAGTATCTGGCGTCGTGAGTGCCCGCTCATCCATGGTCCCGGTAATGCGCGCGCAGTGGCGCGGGCACATGCCGTTTTCTGCCGCGCGTAAACTGCAGCCATTCGTGCATCCTGTATTCTTTTGCAGGTTACGCAGAATAAAAACCCTCAACGCGGAATATCAGGACGCAATATCTCGACGAACCATACAGAGGTTGTCGGATGTTTCCGCACGATCATCTCAAATACTCACCGTAAATACCGGAGCGGTCTGAAACACAACCCATGCTGTTCGTGAAGGAGTGTCTCTCATGGCTTACACATCTTCCCCGGAAGCACAGCAAAGAGAACTTGATGAGCTTCGCAATGCTGTAAACTGCGCCGTTGTTCTGGAGAAAGCCGGGTTCCGGCTGGATCGGCAGGCCACCGCGCAGCGTTCCGCACGTAACCTGAAATTTCGCCGTGATAGTGAGGCCATTATTGTCAATCACGATGGCAAGGGCTGGTGGGA
>NZ_BANF01000069.1 GCF_000964425.1 Komagataeibacter intermedius TF2
AGGAATTTCTTGAGCGCCTTCTTGTTGCCAATCAGGTTGTCATCGACAAAATCCACATGTCCGCGATAGCCAAGCGCGTACAGGGCATCGAGTTCGGCCATGACCTGCGCATTGGTCTTGGTGCGCGGCACTCGGCCATAGAGTTCAATGATGTCGCAGAACTCGCAACTGAACGGACACCCACGCGAGAACTGGATGCCAACATGTAGGTACTGGTCAAGCTTGAGCAGATCAAAGCGCGGCAACGGACTTTTTGTAACATCCGTCTTGCCCATTGGTGCTTCAAACACGCCCTGCCGCGCACCGCTGCGCCAGGCCGCGACGAAATCATCCATGATTTCCTCGGCCTCGCCCAGTACCTGAAAATTGGCGGCGCTGTAAAGCGATGGGCTAGAGGTCACGTCGGGGCCACCCACCACCACCGGCTTGCCGCGCGCGCGGCAGGTCTCGATGATGTGCAGCGCATCATTGCGCTGCGGCAGCATGCCGCCGGTCATGACCATGTCGGCCCAGTCGTAATCGGCATCCACAAGGTCTTCGGTATTGCGGTTGACCAACCGGACTTCCCAGTCCCGGGGCAGGAGGGCTGCGACCGTGACCAGGCCAAGGGGGGCCGCCGGATAGCGTGCGCCCGCAAGATCGCAGGCTTCCTTGTAGTTCCAGAATGAATTGGCGTTGAAAAGCGGGAAGATCATCAGGACCTTGCAGGTTTCGGTCATCATGCAAGGATCCATTGCTGCAAGGACTGGTCATGATCAAGACAGATGCCTTCCCGTCCATTTCGAGACGTGGCAGCCTCAGGCAGGGCGCAACTCGACTGTAAGGGTAACATGGGGTGAACCCCTTTCGTAGTGGTGTCGGTCAGGTGGGCCGGTACAATATCGGTGACCGCCACTATTGCTTTTATCCTGGTAATCTCGAACGACCGTGGCCAACGGCATGAGCAGGCTATGATGCCCAGGCACATCAAGGCGGTATAGGAAGATCGCTATATGCGAAATCAGGACACGGTGTTTGTCTTCACGTCAGGAGGGTGTTGACCACAAGAACCTTGGTAGTTTCTTGTGGATCGTGACGGATTTTACTGTTTATGGAGGTTTTCAATTGGAAATATTCCATAACGCTATGTTCATGACAAAGTATTTCTTTTTGTTTTTACAAGAGCTTTGATAAAGCGACAAGATGGTCGCACGAAGATTGGGGTTTATTAATCCAGATCACAGGATCACGGATACGGTAAGCCTGAAGTGTTGCCGCTTTGGCGTTGGCTGGAGCGTAGCAGGCTTACGGCCCCGCAGCATGGCCGCCATCCGCAATCACCACGTTGAACGGTTCCGTCCCGTCCCGTCCCGGCCTCACCGCGCTTCAGGCGGGCGATGGTCCTGCCTGCGCTCGCTATAGCGATCAACGAGGTAATCGGCCCGGTCCCGCAGCAGCCATGTGAACTTCATCAGTTCCTCCATGACATCCACCATGCGGTCATAGAGCGGGGAGGGCTTCATCCGGTCATCATCACCGAATTGCGTATAGGCCATCGGCACGCTGGACTGGTTGGGGATGGAGAACATCCGCATCCATCGGCCCAGAACCCGCAGGGCATTGACGGAATTGAAGCTTTGCGATCCGCCTGAGACCTGCATCACCGCCAGCGTGCGGCCCTGCGTCGGACGGATCGAGCCTTCGGACAGTGGCAACCAGTCGATCTGGTTTTTGAACACAGCGGTTATGTTACCGTGCCGTTCGGGGCTGCACCAGACCTGGCCTTCCGACCAGAGCGAGAGTGCGCGCAGTTCCTGCACCTTCGGATGGGTGGCAGGTACGGAATCCGCCACCGGCAGGCCGGTCGGGTCGAATATCCGCGTTTCCGCGCCGAGGGCTTTCAGGATGCGCTCCGCCTCCAGCACCAGCAGGCGGCTGAACGAGCGTGGTCGCAGCGAGCCATAGAGCAGCAGGATGCGGGGCGGATGGTCAACCCGTGGGTGTGGCTCAAGCCGCGCGAGGTCAACCCGTTCGAGATATTCCGGATGCAGGGCGGGCAGGTCAGGTGCGGTCATGGAGCGGTTCCCTTCATGCGTTACGGGTGGCTGACCCGGGGCAGCCACAGGGCCAGCGCGATGAGCGTGGCCAGCAGGACCGGCGGGGTGATGGCCAGCCCGACCTTCATGTATTGCCCCCACGTGACCCGATGATTCTTGGATGCCAGCACATGCAGCCACAGCAGTGTTGCGAGACTACCAATGGGCGTGAATTTCGGCCCGAGGTCGCAGCCGATGACGTTGGCATAGATCATCAGGTCGCGTGTCAGCGGCGTGATGTCGTGAGCCTGCTGGATCGCCAGCGCCCCGACCAGCACACTCGGCATATTGTTCATGATGGACGACAGAACAGCCGCTAGAAAGCCGGTGCCGATGGTGGCCGTGAACGTCCCTTGATGACCGAGCCAGACCAGTGCGGTCGCAAGATAGTCGGTCAGCCCGGCATTGCGCAGCCCATAGACCACCAGATACATGCCTAGGGAGAAGATCACGATCTGCCACGGAGCACCCCGCAGCACCTTGCGAACAGAGATCACCCGGCCATATCCGGCGACGAGCAGCAGGATTGCAGCAGCCAGGCAGGCTACGACACAGACCGGGATATGAAACGGCGCGGTCAGGAAATAGGCCGCCAGAACCAGGGCTAGCAGCGGAAATGCCGCCCGGAATACATGAGGGTCACGAATGGCCGTGGCAGGTGCGGGCAGTTCGGCGACGGGATAGGTCGCAGGCACCTGCCGCCGGTACCACAGCCACAAGACGGCCAGCGTTGCACCAAGTGCTACCAGATCGACAGGGACCATGATCGTGGCATAGCGATCGAACGCAATGCCAAAGAAATTGGCGCTGACGATGTTCACCAGATTGGAGATGACCAGCGGCAGGCTGGTGGTGTCCGCGACGAAGCCGGTCGCTATGATGAAGGCCAGGGCTGCAGTATGGCTCAGGCGGAGCTGAGTGAGGATGGCGATGACAATGGGCGTGAGCAGCAGGGCCGCGCCGTCATTGGCGAAAACCGCTGCAATGGCCGCTCCCAGCACCACGATCAGCGGGAATAGCGTCTGGCCTCGCCCTTTGCCCCAACGCACCGCGTGCAGGGCGGCCCAATGGAAGAACCCGGCCTCGTCCAGCAACAGCGAGATAACGATCAGCGCGATAAAGGTGAAGGTCGCGTCCCAGACGATGTGCCAGATGACCGGAATGTCGTGCCAGTGGATCACACCAGCCGCCAGAGCCACGGCGGCACCTGCCATTGCGCTCCAGCCGATGCCCAGCCCCCGAGGCTGCCAGATGACAAAAACCAGCGTGACAACGAAAATCAGAAGCGCCAGCATCAGACGATCCGCTTTCCGGATTCATCGACGGTTTTCTCGTTGTCCGCTTTGACGAATGCGCCCTGCTGTGGGTTGGGCAGGATGTCCAGAACCGTCTCGGACGGACGGCAGAGCGCAACGCCGAGCGGGGTGACGACGATCGGTCGGTTCATCAAGATTGGGTGTGCGATTATGGCATCGATCAGCGCGTCATCGCTCAGGGCCGGATTATCGAGGCCAAGTTCGTGAAAGGGCGTGTCCTTTTCCCGCAGGACCGAGCGCACCGGAACGCCCATAAGGGCAATCAGATCGACCAGTTCCGCACGATTGGGAGGCGTTTTCAGATACTCGATAATGCGAGGCTCCTCGCCGCTGTTGCGGATCAGTGCCAGCACATTGCGCGACGTGCCGCAGGCCGGGTTGTGATAGATCGTGATGGTCATGAGCAGGATTCGGGGGACGGACAGCAGGAGGACAGGGTCGCGATCAGGGGCGCACAGAGTTCGGGACTGCCCGCACAGCAGTCCCTGACGAGGAAGAGCATCAGGTCCTGCAGGCGAGAAAGACAGGCGCGATAGACGATCTGCCGACTGTGGCGTTGCGCGCTCAGCAGGCCGGCACGTGTCAGGATCGCGAGGTGGGTCGAGATCGTGTTCTGCGGCATATCAAGATGGCGAGCGACATCTCCGGCGGGCAGGCCGTCCGGTTCATGGCGCACAAGCAGGCGGAAGATAGCCAGCCGCGTGGACTGGGACAGGGCGCTGAGCGCGGCAAGGGCCGATTCCATATCCATATATCTTTGATTGTGGATATATAAAATAATGTCAATCCCTGTCCTGGCGCGGGGGGGGGGCGTACGTTCATGCATAAGCCATGAGAGCCTGTGTTCCTTACCCTGCTTGCCGATGGAGGCACCATGATAGATCGATTTCCGGCCGCCATCCTGTCAGCCTGCCTGATCCTGACCAGTGCGACGGCCCGTGCGGATCCGCCATGGGGGCATGGCGGTCATGACCGTCGTGGCAGTGGCGGGGCCGTGACTGGCGGCGCTACCATGGCCTGTGGGCACCGCCATCAGGCTATTACTGGATGCAGTCCGGAGCGCAGTACCTGCTTGTGGCGGCGGTAACCGGACTGATCGCGGGCGTGGTTGCTGCCACTACAGGCGTGGCGATGCCTGTACCGGTCGTGCCGGTCGTGCCTGCTTACCCGACGGCGCCCTATCCGGCAGCACCAGCTTATACGCCACCTTATTGAATGGGCCGTTGATCGTGAATGACCTGTAGCCGACCTCGAACCCCTTCGTCCCTTGCGTGGCGACCGCGTCGGCGCCCTTTCCCAGCCGCTGGAGTTCGGCTACCGGGTCGCCCGCAAGCGCACCCACCGCCATGTCGCCGCCACGGCTGAAGAATGGCGCGAATTCCTTCAGCACAAGGAATATCTCGCGGTCATGGGCGCCAGGATTATCCTTCGGCTCGATATAGACCAGCCCGACCTGCCCGGTATAGGTACCACGGTTGAGATCGCCCCCGGCCATGCCAATGCACCAGTTCCGGCGTATCGGTATCATTGAAGATGTCGATCACGCTGAGCCTGCTTTCCTCAAGCCGCAGCAGGGGGCCGGGAAACTGGCCATTATAAAGCGTGGTTGAAATGATGCGCCCGGGGGCAAGTTCGACCTGTCCCGTGGCGATCCGCAGCGTATGGTCCGCTTTTCCACCCATGACGGGGCCAGCGCCACGGCCCCGGCGCGGGATCATGGCCGCCGGCGTCGTTCGTCCGGACAATGCCAGAAAGGAACGGCGATCCAGCATCATGGTAATATCCGATTATGGGCAAACAGGCAGGGTTCCCAACGCCTACAGCGTTGGCCGGTTTCATCGGGCTGGCGCGGGGGCAGGCCGTCCTGTCGCCGGGACCTGTCCATAAATGGACCGTAGCCCGGGCCATGCACACCGGCGCGATGCCGGTCGCCATGTCCGGCGAGGATATAATATTTCCTCATATCGAGAAATTCAGATATGGGAAAAGGCCCGGGACTGGACGCAACGTGGCTGATGTCTTCGCGCGAACGGGCAGGGATGGCTGTTCAGGAGGATGGATGACTGTAGCGACAGATCAGGCCAGGCCTGTGGCGCTGGAGGTACTGGCCTTGCGCAGCGTCCATGGTGGCCCGTTTGCATTCACTGTCCCGGCGGGGGCGTGCGTGGCGATCACCGGGTCATCAGGCAGCGGGAAGTCGGTACTGCTGCGCATGATCGCGGATCTTGACCCGCATGAAGGCGATGCACGCATCGATGGACAGGCCTGCTCGGGCATGCCTGCGGCGCAGTGGCGCCGCCTGGTGCAATATGTCCCGGCGGAACCTGCGTGGTGGTCCGATATCGTGCTGGACCACATGGTGGATACGGACGCGGTGCGCGCGCTGGTCGCGCGCCTTGGCCTGCGGGAAGACTGCCTGCGCTCGCCGCTGTCACGCCTGTCCACGGGGGAACGCCAGCGGCTGTCCCTGATCCGCGCCCTGCTGCTGCATCCCCGTGTCCTGCTGCTTGATGAACCCTGTTCGGCGCTGGATGCCGCCACGACGGACAGGGTTGAAGCCGTTCTTCAGGAGGCAAGGGCGCAGGGGACGGCCATTGTCCTGGTCTCGCACGACATGGGGCAGGCGGGGCGCATGGCCGGGACGCGGTTCCGGATGGCACGGGGACACATGGAAGAAATCGCGCCATGACACCCATAGTGCTGACGACCGGGGACATGCTGGTGGCCGCTGCCCTGATCGCCATCGGCAGCGCGCTGTCGTTCCTGCTGTCGCTGGGGTTGCAGCGGGTGCTGCTGGTTTCCGCCGTGCGCATGGCGGTACAGCTTGCGCTTGTCGGCAGTGTGCTTTTGTTCGTGTTTGGTCATGCCTCCGTGTGGCTGACCATCGGGCTGCTGGCCTTCATGTTCACCGCCGCCGCCCGGGAAGCCGGGTCACGCCAGCAGGTCCGCCTTGGTCTGTGGTGGCATTTCGGGATCGCGGGTGCCTCCACGGTAACAGGGACGGTCATCGTGGTGCTGATCGGGCTGTTGACCGGCCTCCAGCCCCACCCGTGGTATGTGGCCCGCACGGCCATTCCCCTGACGGGCCTGCTGCTGGGCAATGTCATGAATGCAACAAGCCTGTCGATGAATACACTCCTGTCCGCCATCACGCGCGAACGGCAGGCCATCGAGGCGCGGATCATTCTCGGCGCGACCCGCGCGCAGGCAATGAACGGCCTGATTCGCCAGGCCATCCGGACGGCCCTGCTGCCGACGCTGAACCAGATGGCGGCCGCCGGGATCATTACCATGCCCGGAATCATGACAGGGCAGATCCTGGCGGGGATGAACCCCTTGGCAGCCTCAAGGTACCAGGTCCTGCTGATGTCACTTATCGTCAGTGGCAACCTGATCGGCGCGACAGCCGCGGCCTACCTGGCAGCCTGGCGGCTGACGGACAGCCGGGGGAGGCTGCGACTGGAACGCCTGCTTCCCCGATTGCAGAAGGGGTGAGGCGGTGGAACCACGTATCATGGCATGACAGCGCCGATCAGGGTCATACAGATGCGGAGCCTGTTTCCAGATCATGATCCGGGCTGCACATATGAACTAATTGGACGAAGGATAGCGCCGCATCAGCCTGAGTTGCCGCCACCATGCCGTGGCCAGCGCCATTGCGCTGATCGGGACCGCGCCATCGGCCCGCATCCGGGCCGCCAGCGCGAACAGGGCCGCCTGCTTGGCGAACACGCCACGATAGGCATCCCGCAGGCGCATCGTCGGGTCCCAGAACTGGATGGCTTCGGATCCGGCGCCGTTGATTTCGATAATCCGGAACTCTCCGCGTTGCAGGGCCGCCTCGCTGCCAAAACGTACGTCCAGGCGACCGAAATGGAAGCCGTGCATGGAGCGGGCTATGGCATCGACACGGTCTTCAAGGGCAGGGGTATTGAGCCGCATGGCATCCTCATAGCGGCCGCCCACCCGCAGGGACGCGACCGTGCCAAGGATGACGCATTCGCCACGCATCGGAACATGGTCAATCCCTCTGGTGGAAAGGGCGCGCCGGTAATGCCCGATCCGCGAGCACAGCCGTGGGTCGGCGGCCATCAGGGCCGCGATGGAACGCACGCCGTCGCCCGTGACCTGTGGGGAATGCCGGATGGCGAGACCGATAAGGCGGCCATGGGCTTCGGTCGGGCCACGGCTGTAGAACAGTCCGGCCTCAAAGGGGCCGGGCACGAATTCCTGCAAGAGGAAGCTGGCGTCGGGGGGGAAGGCCGCGATGTAGGCCGTCAGCCCATCTACGACATCGATCCGTCGCACGCCATGGCCGCACCAGCCGATATCGGGCTTGGCAACCAGCGGGTAGCCCAGTGTCCGCGCCATGGACGCTGCCGCCGGGATGTCAGCGGGGGAGACGAGGACGGTACGGGCGACCCATGGCGCATGCGCCTGACCGATCCGGGCCAGGCAGGCTGCTTTTGATTCGCCTGCCAGTCCCCCGGTCTCGATCGCCGGATTGACCACCGATGGCAGCGTCAGGCTGCGATAGCGTAGCCCCAGCCATAGCCACTGCAGGACAAGGGGTATACACAATACCGGCTTCGGAAGCCGTTCCATCGCACCAAAGCTGCAGGCGTTGCCAGCATGGTGGGAACAGGCGTAATTCGTGCTGCGTTGGGGCTTCATCATGGACAATCCTATCTTCCCCGCGGCAGTTCGGGATCACGCAATGCAACAGGTGGGGATCACGCTGTTGCGATCAGGCTACAGGTTTGTCTGCCCCACGCCAGAGACCCAGCGCCGCGTCAACGCGCGACCGGGTAATGGGTGGGCGGCGAACCCCGTCGATATCTTTGGCTGGAGCCGGCCCTTCCGGCGTGATGCGCTGCCCGTGTCCCTCTTTGCGCAGGCGACGGAAGCAGGGATGCTTGTCGCTGATAACGGGGCCTGGCGCAGCCGGTTCCGGTTCTCCACGCTGGGGGGCAACGGGTTCTTCCATTCCGCCTTTCCCACCGTGGCGGCGGATGCGGTGTTCTTCGGCCCCGACAGCTACCGGTTCGGCGCGGTGCTGGCGGCCCACCTGCGCTCCGCCCCGCCGCCCGTGCGGGCAGTGGACATTGGCTGCGGCACGGGACTTGGCGCGATCATGATTGCACAGGTCTGCCCGTCAACCGAAGTGGTGATGGTCGATATCAACCCCGACGCATTGCGGCTGGCGCGGATCAACGTTGGTCTTGCCGGCGTCGGCGGCATCATGGCGTGGCAGGGCGATCTCCTGTCGGGGCTTTCGGGTGCATTCGACCTGATCATCTCCAACCCACCCTATCTGCCCGATCCCGGTTGCAGACTGTACCGAGATGGCGGCGGCAGGCTGGGGGCGGGCCTGTCACTGGCGATTGTCAGAACGGCCATGGAGCGGCTGACGCCCGGCGGGACGTTGCTGCTCTATACCGGGACCGCAATCATCAATGGGGACAATCCCTTCCTGCGCGATGTGGTGGCCCTGCTGGATGGCCGGGAGTTTACGTGGGCGGCCACTGAGCTCGATCCGGATGTCTTTGGTGAGGAGCTGGAGAATGGTCCGCTATCCACGGCGGAGCGGATCGCGGTGATCTGCCTGACCGTGACACGGCGATAGCAGGAGAGGAATGGTGTCAATGAACAATATCCTGACGGGCAAGAGTAGCGACCGGGCGCAGCGGGAACTCCATCTGGCACTGGCCGGGCTCAATCGTCTAAGGCTGACGCCGTGCCTGCCCGAGGAGGACGGTGCGGCGGGACTGGATCTGCCCCGTCTGCTGGCGGAGGAAGCGGGTTTTCTGCGCTCCCTGCGCGAACAGGTCGCACCGATCGCCGCCCAGGCTCCCCGGGAGCCCGCGGCTTTCCTCGCATGGTTCGAGGAACTGGAACAGACCGGTCCCGGCCAGCACGACAGCCTTTTCCCCTGGCTGGCGCATGATGCATCCCGTGAGGCCATGTGCTGGTTCCTTGAACAGGAAGCCGCAGGGGAAGCGGGTTTCGAGGACCTGACGGCACTGGTCCAGGTCCGTATGCCAACGCGCCCCAAGTTGGAATTGGCGCGCAATTACTGGGACGAAATGGGTCATGGCCGGGAAGCCGGCATGCACGGTCCGATGCTGGCGCATTTGGTCCATGCCCTCGGGCTGCGGTCCCAATCGGAGACGACGGTGTGGCAGTCGCTGGCCCTAGCCAACACCATGTCCGGTCTGGCCTGCCGCCGGCATCTGGCGTTTCACGCGGTCGGCGCGTTGGGCGTGATCGAACTGACCGCGCCGGGTAGGGCGGCCATGGTCGCGGCAGGGCTGAAACGATTGGGCGTGCAGCCCGATGACCGGCATTATTTCGACCTGCATGCCGTGCTGGATGTGCGCCATTCCGCAACATGGAATGCAGAGGTTATCAGCCCGCTCATCGCGGAAGATTCGCGTCGTGCCCCGGCCATCGCCGAAGGCGCCCTGATGCGGCTGGAATGTGGCGCGGCCTGCTTTCGCCGCTATCGGGATCATCTGGGCCTGAAGTGACCCTACCCCGAGCGTGCCCTCAGTTTTAAGTTAGGGTCTGTGGGTTGCTGTATGCCTTGTCGGTGTGTTGAGCGAAAGCCTCTGGGGTCATGCCCCCGAGGCTGGTGTGGGGCCTGACGGCATTGTGGTCAGGCCGCAAGCCCTTGATGACCGAACGGGCGTGGGCGAGGTTGCGGAACAGGTGCTCGTTGAGGCATTCGTCACGGAACCGGCGGTTGAAGCTCTCGATGAACCCGTTCTGCTGCGGATTGCCTGGTGCGATGTAGTGCCACAGCACCGACCGTTTTTCCTGCCAGGCCTCGATCGCGTTCGAGGTCATCTCGGTGCGGTTGTCACGGACGATCATCATGGGAAAGCCGCGCTGTTCCCCGATCCGGTCGAGTTCGCGGCCGAGCCGTTCGCCTGACAGCGACGTATCCGCTACCAGCGCCAGGCACTCTCGCGTGTAGTCGTCCACCACTGTCAGCACACGGAAGCGTCGTCCGTTGTTCAGCGCGTCCGAGACGAAGTCCAGGCTCCATCGCTGGTTTGGCCCGTCGGGCAGCATCATCGGCGAGCGCGTGCCCATCGCCCGTTTACGGCCGCCATGCTTACGGACTGACAGCCCTTCCTCGCGATACAGCCGGAACAGCTTCTTGTGGTTCATCACCAGCCCCTCCCTGTCGAGCAGGATCTGCAGGCGCCGATAGCCAAATCGTCGTCGCTCTGCAGCCTGTTCACGCAGCCGCCCCCGCACTGTGGCATCATCCGAGCGGCGTGACGCATAGCGCCAGGTCTTCGGATCCATACCAATAAGCCGGCAGGCCCGTCGCTGCGAATAGTCTTTCTCCCGGATCGCGCAGGCCACGGCGTCCCGCCGCAAACCGGGCGTCACGAGTTTTTTGCCAGCAGGCCTTCAGCGTCGAGACGTCCATTACGCTCTCCGCCAGGAGCCGCTTCAGCTTCGCGTTCTCTTCTTCAAGAGCCGTCAGCCGACGCGCTTCCGACACTTCCATGCCGCCGTATTTCGACCGCCAGGTGTAGAAGGTCGCGTCGCTGATCCCGTGCCTGCGGCACAGATCCGCAGCCGTCGCGCCCACCTGATGCTCCTTCAGGATCCCGATGATCCGCTCCTGTGTGAAACGTGCTTTCTTCATCGTCTGTCTCTTATGGACAGACCTTACTTCAAATCGAGGGCATTTCAGGGGGCAGGGTCGATATTCCCGAACTGGGAACACTGGGAAATGGACAGGTTGTTGGGCTCGCAGACCAGGCAGTGAGGAAAGTGGCAGGGTAAAAGCTTTATTCGGGTTGGTCGGATTCATGTCAGAAACGCTCTGTACATGCCTACTCTGGTTGCCATGCGGCATAACCCTGACCTTCGAAGCATCTATTTTACGGCGTGTCGTCAGTTAAGCCCTGAATGTGGCACGTGTGGGTTGTACTTTATGGCTGCGTGTGCTGACTGTTTTCCCAGTTTTGGGGGAGACAGAGGGATGCGGCGCTATGGTTTACGCGATGACCAGTGGGAGCGGATAAAGGATCTTCTCCCCGGTCGTGAGGGTTATGTCGGCGGCACTGCGGCGAACAACCGTCTGTTCGTGGAGGCGGTACTGTATCGCTATCGCGCGGGCATTCCATGGCGCGACCTTCCTGCCCGTTTCGGGGACTGGAAAAACGTGCACCGGCGTCTGCGCCGCTGGTGTGAAAGCGGTGTCATCGAACGGATATTTCGTTATCTGGCCGCTGATCACGACAACGAATACATGATGATCGACAGCACAATTGTCCGGGCGCATCAGCATAGTGCCGGAGCTCTCAAAAAAGGGGCACGGATCAGGCCATCGGACGATCACGAGGCGGGTTGACTACAAAGATCCATGCCATCTGCGACGCTCTGGGCAATCCGGTGGAACTCGGCATCACACCGGGACAGGACGCAGATATCACCCAGGCGGAACCGCTTCTGGAAAACATCTGTGAGTGCTGGTTGTAATCTCCCCAAATGTGCTGGTTGAAAA
>NZ_BANF01000068.1 GCF_000964425.1 Komagataeibacter intermedius TF2
TGCTCAGGTCGAGGAATTTCCGGATCTGGAAAGGCGCTAACATCGGGTTTCTCCCTGCTGGAAGATGAGGCGGGTCAGACCGGCCCGGCGCTCTCGCCGAATGCGCCGGCGGGCAGGACCCATTGTTCGGGGGATGTGAGGACACGGCCACGCCATCGGTGGCAGAGCGCGCGGCGCACCAGACCCGGGTGCTGGCGCACGGGGCCATAAACCGTGCCGCCGCTGGCCAGCGTGCCGAGGTCCCGGTCGCGTCGGATGGTGCAGCC
>NZ_BANF01000067.1 GCF_000964425.1 Komagataeibacter intermedius TF2
GCAATCAATGTGACCTCTTGCATCGTAAAGGCCGTCCACATAAGGGCGACATGGTGCATCCCTATCTGCGCCGGCGGGCCGGGCAGGAGAAAGAAATCTACCCGACGCCGGAACTCGAAAAGGTGCTCAGGAAGACGCTGGGCATTCCGCTGTTTCAGGAACAGGTGATGCAGGTGGCCATGGTCTGTGCCGGGTTTTCGGCATCCGAGGCCGACCAACTGCGCCGGGCCATGGCGACGTTCAAGAATACCGGAACGGTCTCGCGCTTCCGCACGCGCCTGATCGAGGGCATGACGGCGCGGGGTTATCCCGCGACCTTTGCCGAGCGCATCTTCCAGCAGCTTGAGGGGTTTGGCAGTTACGGCTTTCCCGAAAGCCATGCGGCCAGCTTCGCCATTCTGGCCTATTCGTCATCGTGGATGAAATGCACCCATCCGGATGTGTTTCTGGCAGCACTCCTGAACAGCCAGCCCATGGGCTTCTACGCCCCGGCCCAACTTGTGCGCGACGCCCGCGAGCACGGGGTCGAGATCCGGCCGATCTGCATCAACGCCTCGCGCTGGGACAGCACGCTCGAAGGCCCGGAGCGGAATGACGGGCTGTTTGCCGTCCGTCTGGGTATGAACCTAGTGAAAGGGCTGGCCAATGAGGATGCCGCCCGGATCGTAGCCGCGCGGGGCAACCGCCCCTTTGCCTCGGTCGACGATTTGTGGCGTAGGGCAGGGGTGAAGGGGGCGACCCTGACCCATCTGGCCGAGGCGGACGCCTTCCGGCCGGGACTGGGTCTGGTCCGGCGCGAGGCGCTTTGGGCGATCAAAGCACTACGTGACGAACCCCTGCCGCTGTTTGCCGCAGCCGCCATCGTGCGTGAAGCGGAAGAACCTGATGTGCTGCTCCAGCCCATGCGGGACGGGGCCGAAGTCGCACGCGATTACAATCGCACCGGCCTGACCCTGCGAGATCATCCCGTGGCGTTCCTGCGCGATGATCTTAGCGAGCGCGGGATGGTGACGTGCCGGCAGGCCCTGGAGGCGCGGGACAGGAGCAGCCTGTCGGTGGCTGGACTGGTGCTGGTCCGCCAGCGGCCCGGTTCGGCCGAGGGCGTGGTGTTCATGACGCTGGAGGACGAAACGGCGGCGATCAACGTGATTATCTGGCCCGATATGTTCGAGCGCTTTCATCGTGTGGTCCTCTCAGGCCAGATGCTGGGGGTTGTCGGACGGTTGCAGAAGGAAGGGGAGGTGGTGCATCTGGTGGCGCGTGAGATTGTGGATCTCTCCCACCTGCTGGCCGATGTGGGGAATCGGTCGCTGCAGGCTCTCTCCAACCTTGATCAGGACAGGTCTGTCGAAAATATCCTTGTGAAGGCCCGGAATTTTCATTGAATGTTGTGTCAGGAGGATAATTCATCTTCGCGATGTTCGCTTACGCCTACACATTGGTCATGCGGAGTGCTGGACTGTGTTTCGCAAAGCGGACATCATTGCTTGAAAGTCTTATCTCCGGATCCAGCGGCAATATTCATTCTGCTTCGTTTCTTAGCTGGTCGCCTCGCCTATGATAGGCAGAGTCTTTAGATGGTTATCGATGACCTTGACTATATGACGGGACATCGGAAGATGCGCCTTCTCGGATGACCATCGATCCATGAAGAGACCGACAGTTTCACGTGCCGTGTCGAGGACCAGCTTTCTCGGCAGCGCGGCCTTGCCGGCGAGGTGAAGAAGCTCCTCTTTCGTGAATTGATCAAACCGTCGCGTACGACTGAAATTCAAGGCCGACTGATCGCCCGGAATGTAGGGAATCGTCGATACGAAGTCATAGGCAGGAGAGAGCTTGGCGGTCCGCTGGTCGGGGTAGATGAGTGACCAATTTTTCAGATGCATATCCCCGTTGCCGATGAGGGTATTGAAAGTCAGGCGACGGATGAACTCGGCAACATCGTTATGATCGGACTCAGCCGCGATCACCGCCGCGATGCTGCGGTTGCTTGCCTTTTTGTACTTATCTTCGGAATAGACCCCATAGACCTGAGCAAAGTCCTCGATATGGATGGATGTGCCATCTTCGCGACGATCAAAGCGCTCGATAATAAAAGCCTTATCTCCAAGCTGGTCGATGCCATCAGGCAAGTTGTTGATACCACTAATGTTTACCAAGCCGATAGGTGGGACATTGATGCCAACCATGCGAGCAAGCGTCATCATCGAGAATTCGTTTTCAGGGATGCCATGATACTCTCTTGAGGGAAGCTTGACGATCCAGTCGCCCCCGATCCCGCTTGCTGGAATGGTCAGGCCACCGGCAGCGTCGATGACGGCTGAAAATTTCAACTGAACCCCAGCAAGCGAAAACCGGAGCGCGTTTTCATGGGTGTTTGAGCCCTTAACCTCGACTTGATCATCGAGATCATCAAACAAAGGCCGTGCTTCATCTTCAGCGACCTCGACCGTCACAGCCCCGGGCAGGTCGCGGCCGAGGGCTTGGATCAGGAAGAACTCACGCATCTCATTGACGCCCGCCTTTTCTGCCAGATAGCTGCGGAGACGACCTTCAGGAAGCAGGTTCGAGAAGAACGGCATGAGCTTCACCTTGATCGGCCTGAAGTCGTTCCGCAACTCCCCATACTGGTCTTTGAAGGACAAACCGAGCGTTTCTCTGTCCGCGTTACCAATATAGGCGTCATTGAACGTAAATATAGATCGTTCATCGCCAAGATGCGTGAGTGTCCCGATCGGTTTGCCATGGAGTTTGACGGTCAGGAAGGAAACATCAAGCATCATCGTCCTCCTCATCAAGAGAGTAGGCCGGACGTGATAGGGTATCTCCGCTATCGGGTAGCGGATCATGTGAAGCCTTGTTGCGGATCGTTCGCATTATTTTGAGGCTTTCATTGAGTGAGACCATCTCTTTTCCTGGACGACCGATCTGCTCAATTATGTGACGCAGTTTTTTCATTTCCTCGAGGTCGAGCATCGATACTCGGAACCGGTGCAAGTCGGAGATAGACTTCTGAAGTCGCTGAAGTCCTTCGAGGTCTGGCATGCTCATTTGGATGCCGCGCATTGTCTCACTGATTCGCTGCATCTCCTTTTGGATTGCAACGACGTCTTTGCGGTTGGAGCTGATCGCATCGCGGCTTAGGGAACGCACGACGGCCACAGCCTTGCGTGGAACAAGAGCAAGCTCCAGATCAAGGGCATGAGCGAGCGCGGCCAAGCTTGAGAGGCGTAGGTCGACAGTTCCTGCTTCGATCCGGGAAATCTGCGCTTGAGGCACCCCAGCCAACTCGCTCAACTCGCGTTGGCTTAACCCCTTGGTTTTGCGCGCTGCTTGCAATCGCTCTGCTATGCCTGTTATGTCGTAGCTCATATCAATGTTCTTTTCTGCATCAATTCACATGTATGATGCAGTTTTATATATCAAAATTTTGGGTACCTTTCAAGATTGATATATATATATTTCGATATCAAATAATAATTTTATGTATATTTTGAGGTGGCCCCGTCCGTTCGGACAGTTTTGTGGGCTTGATAAGC
>NZ_BANF01000066.1 GCF_000964425.1 Komagataeibacter intermedius TF2
GCCAGCACGATCCGGGGACAGGAAATCCTCAACAACCCCGCCCGCAACAAGGAAACCGCCTTTACAATGACTGAGCGTCAATCGCTCGGCCTTGAAGGTCTGCTTCCTCCGACTGTGGAAAACATCGACCGGCAACTGGAGAGGGTTCAGACGCAACTCGCCGCAAAGCCGAATGATCTCGAACGCTACATCTATCTCATGAGCCTGGCGGCCAGGAACGAGACGCTATTCTACCACACGCTGATGTCCGACCCCGCGCGGTTTGTGCCGATTGTCTATGATCCGACCGTGGCTGATGCCTGTCTGGCATACGGACATATCTATCGCGGCAGCGCGGGCATGTATCTCACGCGCGACATGAAAGGTCGCTTCAAAAAAATTCTGCGCAACTGGCCGGTAAAAGACGTTCGGTTCATCTGTGTGTCCACCGGCGGCCGTATTCTCGGTCTTGGCGATATCGGCGCTAACGGCATGGGCATTCCCATTGGCAAGCTCCAGCTCTACACCGCCTGCGCGGGGGTGCCGCCCGAGGCGCTGCTGCCTGTGCTACTGGACATAGGCACCACGAACGCGGCGCTCCGGGCCGATCCGCTTTATCTTGGTCTGCGCGAGCTCCCGCCAGACGAAGCGGAGGTGGATTTGATCTCAGAGGCATTTATCGAAGCCGCTACAGACGTGTTTCCCGGTGTCTGCATTCATTTCGAGGACTGGAAAGGTACCGATGCGATGCGGCTTCTCGCCCGCTATCGCGACAAGGTCCTGTGCTACAATGACGATATTCAGGGAACCGCAGCGATCGCGGTAGCAGGCCTGACCACGGCACTGCAGATCAAGAACGAGACTTTCGCCGATCAGCGCGTCCTTTTTCTGGGCGCAGGCTCAGCCGGGATCGGTATCGCAAGTATGATTGTCTCGGCGATGGTCGAAGCGGGTCTGGGCGAGGCCGAAGCGCGTGAGCGTATCGTACTGATCGATGTCAACGGTCTGATCGAGACCAGCCGGACCGATCTCAACGAGTGGCAGAAGCCGTTCGCGCACGAGGCGAAACCGACGAAAGATCTTCTCGAGGTCGTCAGAACCTTCAAGCCGACCATTCTGATCGGCGTCAGCACCATCGGCGGCGCATTCACCGAGGAGGTGGTCCGCGAGATGGCAAAACTGAACGAGCGGCCGGTGATCTTCCCGCTCTCCAATCCGACGAACAAGGCGGAATGTACGGCCGAGCAGGCCTATACCTGGACAAAAGGCAAAGCATTATACGCCGCTGGAGTCCAATTTCCGGACTTCGAATATCAGGGAAAGAGCTACCACCCGGGACAGGCCAACAATTTCTATATCTTTCCGGCAATCGGCCTCGCCGTTTACGCGACCCGTCCCGCGCGGATCACGGACGATATGTTCATCACCGCCGCCGCCGCGACAGCGGATCAGGTGGGGCCGAGCGCACGCGAGCATGGCATGCTGTTCCCGCTCCAAGCCAACATCCTGGAGACCGAAGTGACGACCGCCACGCGGGTTGCGGAGCATATCTTCGATAGTGGACAGGCCACCGTCGAGCGTCCGGAAAATATCCGCGCCTGGATCGAGGGGCTGCTCTACAAGCCGGTCTACAAGGAACTCTGACACACCTAAGTCAT
>NZ_BANF01000065.1 GCF_000964425.1 Komagataeibacter intermedius TF2
GGGCAGGGCGAGCATCGTGGCCACGGTGGTCATGGCCATCACGGTCGGAAGCATGGCGGCCACGGCAATCATGGAGAGCAGGGCGGCGATCACCAGAATGGCGGTCCCGGTGGCGAACATGGTGATCGCAGTGGTAAAAATCGCGGCGACCAGAACAATGACCCTGGCGAGCGCGGCAACCGTGATGGCGACAGCCAGAATGGCAACCGGGGTGAGTACGGCGGTAGTCGTGGCGATGACCGCAATGGTGGCGGCTGGAACCAGAACAGCAGCAGTTCCAACTGATCCCCTCCCTCCAGTAGAAGGTCCGGCATATTGCCGGGCCTTTTTTGTTTCGGAAGAGATATCCTGTAACTATGACGATAAGCCGCTCCGGGTATAACGCCTTGCTCTGATCGCGATGGTCGTTTGCGGGAGCAATGTATGAACGTCTCCGTGGCCCATGAATGGTTACGTCATCTATTCCCCATGTCAGGCTGGGGATGCTTCCCGAAGAGAGTGGAAAGAAGAACATCTCCAGTGGAAGTTTTTTCGATGTAATATTCGCTTCTATGTTCGGGGTTGATATACTCAATTCGGGATTACCATTCCCGATAGATCCTGAAATCTCGAAATTTTTTCCGTCTGATTTCTATTGTGAAATCAAAAGAATAGTATTTTAACGTCACTAACGACGGGGCCTAGCTAATCAACAGCTACATTTCCTGTTTTAATCAAATATTTATGACGTTTTTTATAATATATCAGGTCGTTGACGTGAGTAAATCGACTACGATCAACCAATTTTTCAATCCCATTCGCTCGGGTGGGGAGATTGTGTTGTCGATTTCCTGAGCAGTGACAGTCTGAAAATCAATTATTTCCCTCGCAAAGGCAGCAGTACAATCAGTTATTTTTATTGCTGTAAGTGGAGGGCCGATGCTTGAGGAACTTGTGCGTGCAAGAACAGCATGTGGCCTGAAATCCGACATCGACAATACGTTTTTCTTTGCCCGGAGACACGAGACGTCTGGCCATCGCCATCTCGTGACCGGAAATTATGTCGAAAAAATCGTTATTATGATCGCTGACTGAACCGGCGCACAGCCAAATCACGGAACTCAGGCCAATGACGCAATGTTATCTTCTGCTCTGGTCCAGGCTCATTTCTCCGAGAGTTTCGCTTTTCAGTAAACCCGGGGCAGTTCTTTTGTGCACGGCCCACATGGGACTGTAATCCGGCAAGGATGATCAGAACGCAGGCCTACGTGCACATGTGAAATCATGGGGAAAGCATAATAGATCCGATCTCATTTCCCGGTGCGGGAATACAGCTTTTTATACGGGCGTAACTCTCCCTTACGCCATGGACACAGCGTTCAGGATCAAGTCCCGCACAATCAATCGCATTGCGAAATGCCGTCCACGAGGCCCCGCGCCCCATCGGGTCCGCCGCCAGATGGCGTGCACCAAAACGGGCGCCATATCCCATTTTATCGACAAGCCTGATCAGGATGTTCGCACCAAGTTTGGACCCTTCGGCCACGTACAGCCACCCCATGGCGGTGGAGGGGTCGGTAATCTCCACAGATGTGCCCGGGGCGGGAAAGGCGATACCCAGATCCTGCATATCGGCGCTGACCTGCTGGAACCGGTTTCTTGCCGCAAGGTCCGGCACAATGCCTGCAAGCTGGTCATTATTGTAAAGCGGGTCGAGATCCCGGTGGAAACGATACTGCATCAGCACAAAGTCCCGATAGCCTGCGGCATCCGTGAACATGCCACGGGACATGACGGTGCGATTGAGATCATCGTGAATCTGGTGGGTCGCTTCACGCACATGGGATGACAGGGGTGTATGGGCGTTTCCATCATTCAGCAGGGCCATGTTTTCTTCCTGTTACAATTTTATACTTAACAGATAGGGGCCTGATTCTTGTCCTTGATATGAACCGGCCGCAGTAATCTGGCACTTTTTACGAATAATGCAACTAAGAATCAGGCGCAACAAATTCCTTGCTGCGGCCCGGTCCATATGGGTATCGTTATGCTAATGATTCTCATTATCGTTGGTGAATGATGAACAAGACCCCCCTCGTGCAACGGCCAGCGTGCCGTTACCGCATGCTGGCCACCACGGCCCTGGCCTGTCTCTGGCTGTCCCCCGCATTCGCCGCACCACTGGCAACGCAAACGGCCCCATCGCCCAAAACGGCCGGAAAACAGGCCTCTGCCCCGGCCCAGGTTTCCCTGTCACCCGAAGCCCCCATCAGGCTTTCCCCCGTCAAGGTGCAGGGCAGCAGGGACATCATTGACCTGATGAAATTCGATCCTGACAAGGATCATAGCGAAGTGGGCAAACCGGCGGTCCTGACCACCACCACAACCTACAAAACCTTCCGTGACCGGCAGATTGACAGTCTGGAAGATTACTCGCGGCGTGTGGATGCCGCTGTAAATTACAGTAATGGAAATTCCAGCATCAATATCCGTGGTCTGGACCAGAACCGGATCCTGACGACGATTGACGGCGTGCGCATGCCATGGGCGAACGATGGCGCCTATGCCGGCAGCTTCAATACCGCGCAGGGCGGGGTAGGGGACTTCGACTTCAATTCGCTGGGGGCGATTGACGTGGTCAAAAGTGCGGATTCAAGTTTTTTCGGCACCGGGTCACTGGGCGGCGTGATTGCCCTGCGCACGCTGGACCCTGAAGACATCCTCAAGCCCGGTAAAAACTTCGGCGGCCTGACCAAGCTGACCTATAATGGCGCAAGCGAGGCCGCGCTGCTCAACCAGGCTTTTGCGGCGCGTTACAAGAACACTGTGTTCCTGTTGCAGGGCGGCTACCAGAATGGCAGCGAAACCGGCAACCGTGGTGACATAGGCGGCTATGGCCGGACCCGGACAATGAAAGATCCTGCTTCCTATCAGGTCGGCAATTTTCTGGGCAAGGTCCGGCATTATTTTGCCGGCGGCCACAGAATCGGCCTGACGGGGGAATGGTATGACCGCAATTATAACGAGGAAACCAAAACTTCCGAAACCACGGCAACCGACCGCTACTATACCCGCAGCGAAAACCAGCGCTCCCGCGTATCGGCCAATTACGACTATCAGGCCGACAGCCCGACGGCCCTGTTCAGCGAGGCGCATTTCCTAGCCTACTGGCAGAGCATAAAGACCGATACCGACATCACCAACCGGGATTCCGCCAACGCCTCGACCTATACCCATGAACATCTGAGCCTGCCCGTGCAGTCCTATGGTGTTACCGGGTCAGCCACAAACAACATCTTTACCGGCCCGCTGCACCACAAGATCACCTATGGCGGCGAAGTCTTCCTGACCGATACCTACCAGACCCAGACCGGCCAGCAGGCGGTCTCCAGCCCCTACCTGCATGACAATTTCTCCGATATGCCCAAGGTTCATGGCACGGATATGGGGGCCATCGTTCAGGACCGCATTGGCATCGGCCGCAATGAGTGGTTCCATATCACGCCGGGCTTCCGCTTCGATTATTTCCAGCGTGACCCGCACAATACTACATCCTACATGGCGAATGCGGGCTATAGTGGCCTGCCACACGGTGCCCATGGCTCGCACTTCTCACCCAAGGTGCTGGTGGAAGCGCGCGTAGCCCATGACCTGACCCTGTATGGACAGTATTCCGAAGCCTACCGCGCGCCATCGGCCACGGAAGAATACCTGAACTACAGCACCCCGCCATTCTATCAGGTCAGCGGCAACCCCAACCTCAAGCCTGAAAGCAGCAGGGGATGGGAAGTGGGTATGAAATACGGAAATTCCGAACGTGGGGCCAATATTTCGTTCTATGATAACCACTACAACAACTTCATAGACATGGAAGGGGTCAGTGGCTGCTCGGGGTATTACCTGTGTTATGGCTACACCAACCTGGCGCATGTGCGCATCTATGGCGTGGAGGCAAGTGTAAACTGGGCGTTTGACCGGCACTGGCACGCATGGGGTTCGTTTGCCTATGCCGATGGGCGCGATACCGACATGAACTTCCACCTCAGTTCGGTCGCACCCTTCCGCGGGATCATCGGCTTTGGCTACAAGAGGGATAACTGGGGCACCGACCTGTCGGGCACATTCGCCACATCGCGTGATGACGCCAAATACCTGACCACCACGGGATCGTTACAGAACCAGTGGAAAACGCCCGGTTACGTCATTTTTGACCTGACGGGCTGGTACAGCCCGACATTCTACCGCCCGCTGCGCATACAGGCAGGGATGTACAACATCTTTGACAAGGCTTATTACAACGCCGCCTCGCTGCCCTATGGCCAGTCATCCAGTTCCCTTTCGGAGCGGTATTACACGCAGCCCGGCCGCTCCTTCAAGGTAACCGCAAGGATCGAGTTCTGATGGCGGATAAACCAGTAAGCCCCGGCCGGATGGAAATGGGGCGGCGACTGTTTTCCTGCCTGCTGGCGGGCGGGCTGATGGCCGTGCCACGCACCGGTTGGGGTGCCGGGGATGGCATGGTCACCGATTGCCGGGGGCGGCAGGTAAAAATCGGCCCCGCAAGGCGGATTGCCAGTATCGGCGGCACCATTACCGAAACACTTTACGCACTGGGTGCGGATTCACGTATTATCGCAGTCGATATTACCTCCACATGGCCCGAACAGGCCCTGCGCGAGAAGAAATCCGTGGGCTACATGCGCGCCCTGTCCGCCGAAGGCATTCTCTCGCTCCGGCCTGACCTGATCCTGGCCATGAATGATTGCGGACCACCGCCGGTTCTGGCGCAGTTGATGGCGTCCGACGTGCCGGTCGTGTTTGTTGATGCCACACCATCCGAGACTGCCATTGTAGCCCGCACGCGCTTCCTGGCCGGATTGCTGCAGGCGGAAGCGGCGGGGGACCGGCTTTGTGCCGACATATCGCAGCGTTTTGACATACTGGCGCAGTGGCGCGCGACACATCCCGCAACAGGGCGGGTGCTGTTCATCATGCGCATGAGCAACAACCGCCCGATGGTGGCGGGCACGGGTACGGCGGCGGATGCCGTGATCCGCCTTGCCGGTGGCACCAATCCCGCAACGTTTGAAGGCTACAGGATACTCGATCAGGAAGCCCTGATCGGCCTGCAGCCCGATGCGGTCCTGACCATGGCGCAGGATGCCCCGCAGGTCCGCGCGGCCCTGCTTGGCAATGCGGGTTTCCAGTTGACCCCGGCAGGCAGAAATCAGGCCATCATCGCCATGGAAGGCGAACGCCTGCTGGGCTTTGGCCCCCGCACGCCCGACGCGGCGCTGGAACTGGCCCGTCGCCTGGGCACGCCCGCATGATGCGCGAAAGATCGCGCGCACCCTGGCTGTTCGGCCTGCTGTCGATCCTGCTGGTACTGACCATGCTGCTGGCCCTTGATATGGGGGCCACGACAGTGCACCTGCGCGACCTGTGGCACCCCGCCGGGGCGGAAGGACAGATGACCCGACTGGTGCTCAGGGATATTCGCGGCCCGCGCATCGTCATGGCCTGCCTGACCGGGGCGGCGCTGGCGGTGGCCGGTACGATCATGCAGGGGCTGTTCCGCAACCCGCTGGCTGATCCGGGGCTGGCGGGGGTCTCCTCTGCCGCAGCACTTGCGACCGCGTGCATCATCGTACTGGGCGGCACGTGGCAATGGACGGCGGCACTGGGTATGTGGACAGTGCCATGCGCGGGCATTGCGGGCAGTTTTGCAGGCATGGGGCTGCTCTATCTTTTTGCCACGCGTGGGGGCGTGACATCCATTACCGCCATGCTGCTGGCTGGCGTGGCCTTCGGGGCGTTCTCCGGCGCGCTGACCGGCATCCTGATCTTCCGGGCCAATGACACGGCGCTGCGTGACCTGACATTCTGGACAATGGGCAGTTTTTCGGGTGCGACGTGGCGCGGTGTTGGCCTGCTGGTGCCGTTCCTGCTGGTGGCCGGTGGCCTTGCGGCCTATCTGGCAACACCACTGAACGCCATGCTGCTCAATGAACGGAATGCCCATCTGATGGGCTATCCGGTTGAGAGGATCAAAAGCCTGTCGATGCTGGCGGTGGCCTGCGCCACGGGGCCGAGCGTATCGCTGGTGGGGGCAATCGGCTTTGTGGGGGTGGTCGTGCCGCATCTGGTGCGGCTTATGGTGGGGCCGGACCACAGGATCGTGCTGCCCGCCAGCGCCGTTCTGGGCGCCACGCTGCTGACCGGCGCCGACATGATGGCCCGCACGCTGGCCAGCCCGGCGGAAATACCGGTCGGCATCGTGACCGCGCTGCTGGGCACGCCGGCTTTTGTCTGGCTGCTGGCACGCAGCCACCGCACGGGTATCGCCTGATGGGTCTGGAATTACGGCACGCAACATGGCGGCAGGGTGGCCGCGAAATCCTGCGTGACATGACCCTGTCCCTGCGCAGGGGACAGGTCACGGCGATCATCGGCCCCAATGGCGCGGGCAAGAGTTCCCTGCTGCACCTTGCCAGTGGGCTGTGCCCCCCAACAGGGGGAGACGTACTACTGGATGGCAGACCGATCGCGGCCATGTCACCCCGGTATCTTGCCGCCCACCGCGCCATGCTGACGCAGGAAAGCGAAGGGGCAGGACAGTTTCTGGTGCGCCAGATGGTCATGATGGGGGCAGGGATGGCAGCCCATGGTCCTGATATGGCCCGGCAGGCTGCCCTGGCCGATGCGCTGGTGCGGCAGGTCGGGCTGGAACGCTTTGCCGGGCGACAGATGATGACCCTGTCTGGCGGTGAACGCCAGCGTGCCCATCTTGCCCGTGTGCTGATGCAGCTTGAGGTTGCCATGGCGTGCGGAACCGCCCCCGGTTTCCTCCTGCTTGATGAACCGATTTCCGCCCAGGACCCGGCCCATCAGGCGCTTGTCCTGCAACTGGCGCGCCGGCATGCGGACCAGGGCGGTGGCGTGGCGATCATATTGCATGACCTGAACTGGGCCGCCGCCTGCGCCGACCATCTGGTCGTGATCCGGCAGGGGGCAGTGCATGCGCAGGGACCACCAGGGTCCGTCCTGACACAGGATCTGGCCTGCACCGTTTTCGGCCTGACGGCGGGATGCGTTCACCTGCATGGCGCAACAGGCCGTCCCTTCATCCTGCCGCATGAAATACTCCATAAGGAAAAAGACCCATGTATATCGCCATGAACCGCTTCCGCGTAAAACCCGACTGCGTTGCGGAATTTGAACAGCGCTGGCTGGACCGCGACGTGCTGCTCACAACCGTGCCCGGTTTTGTCAGTTTCCAGTTCCTGCGCGGACCGGTGCATGAGGACCACGTCCTTTATGCCTCCCATACCGTATGGGCCTCCCGTGACGCATTTGCCGCGTGGACGCAGTCCGAACAGTTCCGCAAGGCCCATGCCCAGGCAGGGAAGGGCGGGAGCCTGACGATTGCCCCCCCGGTATTCGAGGGCTTTGATGTCGTTCAGGATATTGCGGGTCAGGGCTAAAACGATAGGGCAGCTCATGTGGCCGGTGACCCATGGTGATCATTTTACCACCATGGGTCCGAACAAGGCCGTGCGGGCAGGCTTACGCCTTTGACTGCCTGAACAGCCAGTCCCTTGCAGCCTTGATATAAAAAAACTTACGCGCCGACCCCATATGATCAACCCCGTCAAACGTCAGGAAAGTGACATTGGCGTCCTTATGAAAGATAGCCGTTGACCTGATCCGTCAGCTTCTGCTGACGATCGACAGGAAAGATGAGGGCAGGGTCAAGCTGTTCCTTCGGGCGCACGACCGTGCCACCGGCCTTTTTCCATACCGGCACGCATTTCTCATTCCATGGCGTCGCCTTGTCGTCTTCCGAACCGGTAATGATCAGGATTTTCTGTCTGGCAAGGGAGATGACATTGGCCGGGCGCTGCTGGCCCGCGATGATCAGCCCCGCAGCAAAGGTTTCGGGATGTCTGGCCATCAGCCACACCGATGTCATGGCCCCCATGGACCATGCCGGTGCAGTAAACCCGTTTGGGGTCAATCTTCAGCACCTTGTCAGAGCGATCCGACCGATTGGGATTGCCATAATTCCATGTGTTGCCGAGCAGGAATTCAACCAGCCGGTAGGTATTCTCCACGTCCGATGTATGTTCCCAGTAATCGTTCATGGTCGTGCGCTCGTAGCGTGGGGTAATGACCACGCATTCATGCCGGTCCTGCTCTTCGGGCAGGCTCCAGATACTGGCGATGCACTGTTCGGTCAGCGTCTGGGCGCAGGTGCCATCGGGGCTGGTACCCGAATGCGTAACGGCCAGAACAAGAGGGTAGGTCCGGTTCTCGCCCCCTTCCGCCAGAAAATATTTCGGCAGGTAAATGCTGTATTCAAGCCATGCGGAACGCGTATTATCATACATCGCTCTTTGGGTTGTTCTTCGGTCAGGGACAGATATGATCTGTGCATATTATTTTAACTATATAAAAATATTATATAAATCATAACCTGTAATCACAGTGCCTGTCTTATTCCCGCGCATGTTTTTCAAGGAAGGAGGGGACGAGCGGGTTATCACGCTGAAGGGAATTCTTGCTGGGCAGTTGTGATACATCCCATCCGCCACCAAGGTCGGCAATCAGCTTCACGCTGGCCAGCAGGCGGTTTTCCTGGATCTGCAACGCGGTTTCCTGATCCCCCAGCGCGGTCTGCTGGGTTGTAATCACGGTTGTATAAATGGCGGTGCCAAAACGGTATTCGTTCATCGACACGTCAACGGCCTTCACCGCCGCACGCACGGCGGCATTCTGCTGGCTGGCCTGATGTTCAAGGATACGCAGGCTGGAAAGCTGGTCTTCCGTATCCTGCAGGGCGGTCAGCACTGTCTGGCGATAGGTGGCGACCGCGTTGTCGTAATCGGCATTGGCCTCCTGCACCGCTGCCGTCCGGGCACCGCCTTCAAACAGGGTCTCGCTTCCCGCAGCCCCCAGCGACCAGATCCGGTTGGCAACCTGGATCAGCGACTGGACGGGATTGCCACTATAGCCATAGGCGGCGGACAGGGTGACATCGGGATAGAAGGCAGCGATGGCGGCGCCTATTTCCGCATTATATTCTTCCATCGCGCGTTCGGCGGCGGCAATGTCAGGGCGGCGCTGCAGCAGTGTCGCGGGCAGGTCGACCGGCACGGCCGGAATGGCTGCAGGCATGGCCGCGCGGGCTATGGTCAGGTCGGCGGGCGCCCGGCCAATCAGCACCGCAATGGCGTGTTCATATTCCGACCGCGCCACATCCGTTGCGGTCGCACTGGCGCGGGTCTGGTCCAGCTCGGTTTCGGCCTGCAGTTCGTCGCCAGCATTCAGGGTGCCACCTTCATGCTGGTTGCGGATGATCGCAAGGTTATGCGCGTAGAGATCTGCCGACTGGTCCAGCAGCAGCCTGAGGGATTCCTCATAACGTAGTGAAAAATAATCCTGCGCCAGCTGTGACTGGTAAGACAGGCGCGCATTGGCAATATCGGCGGCACTCGCCTGCGTGGCCGTGACCTGTTCCTGTATCTGGCGGCGGATCTTGCCCCACAGGTCCAGATCCCAGTCGGCACTCAGTTCGGCAGCATAGGTATTGCGCGTGGAGCCGGTGCTGTAGGTGGTACCACTGGTGGACGTGGCCGTGCTGCCCTGACTGTTGCGCGCAAAGCTGAGATCACCCGAAAGCGTTGGATAGAGGCTGGCCTTTACCGCATTCACCGTCGCCCGCGCCTTGCGGTACTGGGCTTCGTATTCCTTCAGGTTCTGGTTGGACAGTGCGACCTGATCCTCCAGCGCGTTCAGCGTCGGGTCATTATAGACCAGCCACCATTTACCCTTTGGTATTGCCGCCATATCCGGCTGGCTGACCGTCCAGCCGGGGGCGGGCTGCAGTTCCTTGAACCGGGCAGAAATGATGGGCGCCGGGTGTTTGTAGCGCGGGCCGACCATAAGGCAGCCCGACAGCGTGACCGCCGCCAGCAGTACCGTCGTGCCGCGCAGGGCCATGCGAAAACGGGCGGAAAGAGAAGAAGGATACGGCATGGAACTGTCCTGATACGTCATCACGCTCACGAGGAACGGGCAGGGCGCACGGCGCGCGCTATGGCATGGAAAATGGCAGGAAGGCGGCGGCGACCCCACTGGCCCAGACGGTCGAGATACAGGTACACGACCGGCGTGGTGTACAGCGTCAGCACCTGGCTGAACAGCAGCCCCCCCATGATCGCAATACCCAGCGGGCGGCGCAGTTCGGCCCCGTACCCGTTACCCACCACCAGCGGGAGTGCCCCCATGGCGGCGGCAATGGTTGTCATCATGATCGGGCGGAAGCGCAGCAGGCAGGCGGTATGAATGGCGTCCTGAGCCGGGCGGTTGTGGTTGCGTTCCTCGGTAATGGCGAAGTCCACCAGCATGATGGCGTTCTTCTTCACGATCCCGATCAGCAGGATCAGCCCGATCAGCGCGATCAGGTCGAACTCCTGCCCCAGCAGGTACAGCGCCAGCAGCGCCCCCACACCGGCCGAGGGCAGGGTGGAGAGAATGGTCAGCGGATGGACATAGCTTTCATACAGGATGCCCAGCACCAGATAGACAGCACCCAGTGCCGCCACGATCAGGAGAGGTTCGTTACTGGCGGAACTCTGGAACTGGGCGGCGGTGCCGGCAAAATGCCCGTGCACGCTCGCCGGTACCTGCAGCCGGACAATCTCCTCGTTGATGATCCGTGTGGCATCGGACATGGAAGCACCGGACGCCAGGTTGAACGACAGCGTGGCCGCCAGCGACTGCCCCTGATGGTTCACACTCAGCGGCATGGTCGCGGACTGCATGCCGGACACGACAGAAAGCGGGACCATCGTTTCCGCCGTGGAGGAGACGGCCGACCCGCTGGAAGCCCCGCTGCCGCCCGCAAGACTGTTCTGGATCTGGTTGGCAAAGGACTGGCTGCTGAGCGAGGATGAGGTGGTGGACGTAGTGGAAGACGATGTCACCTTGATCGTATTGCTCTGCGTGCTGCCGCTGGCGGTCCCGCCCGATGTGCTGACCCATACCTGTTGCAGGGTGTCGGCATTGTCCCAGTATTTCGGCAGCACGTTCATCACCACCCGGTACTGGTTCAGCGGGTTGTAGATGACCGAAGCCGCACGCTGGCCAAAGGCATCATAGATCGTGTTGGAGATCAGCTGCGGGGTCAGGTTCGTCCGCCCCGATACGTCACGGTTGATCATGACATTGGTGGAAAGCCCGCCCTGCTGCACATCCGATGAGACATCCCGCAGTTCCGCATGCTTCTGCAATGCCGCCTGCAGGCGGGGAATCCAGTGGTACAGCGTCGCCGCGTCATCGCTTTGCAATGTGTACTGATAGGCCCCGTTGGCCTGCCGCCCGCCCGAGGGCAGCAGGCTGGGCAGCATGGCGATGAACTGCCCGCCCACAAGATCATGCGTGCGGTGGGTCAGATCGGCCAGTGTCTGGCTGATGGTGGTCTTGCGCTGCGCCTTGTCGATCAGGTCAATGAAGATGTTGGCCTGGTTGCTGGAATTGCGGCCACCAACAAAACCGGTCACGCCAGAGACCTGTCCGTTCTCCAGAATGTTCTTTTCCACCTGATCGACTTTCGCCAGCATCTCATCGAAGGAAGTGGCCTGATCGGCAACGAGATGCGCCATCATCATGCCGGTATCCTCGGTCGGGAACAGACCTTTGGGCATGATTACGAACAGCAGGCCCATTACCCCGATGGTTACGGGCAGCGAAAGCAGCACCAGCCTGCGATGGCGCAGGGCCGCCCCCAGTGACCGGCCATAGGCGTTTTCCACGTAAGCAAAGGCCCGTTCCATCCGCGCTGACAGGCGTGACCAGAAGGTTGGCGGCCGGTCGGCCCGCGCTTCCCCCGATGGCAGGATACGTGCGCACATCATGGGCGTAAGCGTAAGCGACAGCACCATGGAGACGAGCACCATGACCGAAATGGTCACGGCGAACTCATGCAGCAGGCTGCCCATCAGCCCCCCCAGCATGAGAATGGGCAGGAACACCGCCACCAGCGAGATGGAGACCGACAGCACGGTAAAGGCCACTTCCTGCGCACCCTGCAGCACCGCATCGGCGCGGCTCGCCCCCTGTTCCATGTGGCGGCTGATATTCTCGATCACCACAATGGCATCATCCACCACAAAGCCCGTCGCAATGGTCAGTGCCATGAGGGAAAGGCTGTCGAGCGAATAGTTCAGGAGCTTCATCACGCCAAACGTCGTGACCAGCGATGCGGGAATGACCAGGGCCGGCACGATGGTCGTGCGTGGCGAACGCAGGAACACCAGCACCACGCCAACCACCAGCAGGACCGATAGCACCAGCGTGCTCTTGGTATCGGTCAGGGCCGCCTGGATGGTGGCGGAGCGGTCCATGCCGACATGCAGTTCCACATCAGCGGGCAAGGCGGCCTTCAGGGTCGGAAACTGCGCCCTGATCTGGTTGATGGTCTGGACCACATTCGCCCCCGCACGGGGAAAGACAATGGCCAGAACGGCGGGCTTGCGGTTGAAGAAGCCGCCATTCTCAACATTTTCCACCCCGTCAGTCACCTGCGCCACGTCCTCCAGCCGCACCGGACGCATGCTGCGATAGGCCACGATCAGGCCCTTGAGGTCCTTTGCGCCATGAACCTGATCGTTGGTCTGCAGGATCAGGCGCTGCTTTCCACGATTGAGGAATCCCTTGGGCGTATTGGCATTGGCTGATGACAGGGCGGCACGGATATCCTCGAACCCGATGCCGTATTTGAACAGGGCGAGGGGGTTGAGTTCCACCCGCACGGCAGGCAGCGCCGCCCCACCCAGCATGAGCTGCCCCACGCCACTGATCTGGGAGAGATGCTGTTCAAGCACATTGGTCGCCACATCATAGACCTGCGCGGGCGTTCGGGTTTCCGATGTAAGGGCAAGCACCATGACCGGCATGCCGGCAGTGTTGGCCTCGACATAGGTCGGGTTCTGCCGCAGGGTAGCGGGCAGGTCCGCGCGGGCTGCCACGATGGCCGCCTGCACGTCACGCGCGGCGCTGTTGATGTCACGGGAGGTATCGAACTGCAGGGCAATGCTGACCTGCCCCGTCACGGACTGCGAGGTCATCTCGCTCAGCCCGGCAATCGTGCCCAGATGCCGCTCCAGCGGTTCGGCAATGGTGCTGGCAATCTGTTCCGGCGTGCCACCGGCCTGCTGGGCCTGCACCTGAATGACCGGCAGATCGACATTGGGCAGGTCGGATACGGGCAGCAGCCAGTAGCCGATGGCGCCGGCAATCATCATGCCGATCACGATAAGCGTGGTGCCGATCGGGCGCTTTATGCACAGGGCGACGATCGACATGTCAGCGTGCCTCCCCTGAAGGCGCAGGGGGCGCGGACGCATGGCGGGCGCGGAAGGCGGCAAAGCGCAGGCGCACCCGCTCCATGAACAGGTAGATGACCGGCGTGGTGAACAGGGTCAGCAACTGGCTTACGGCAAGACCACCGACAATGGCATAACCCAGCGGGCGGCGCAGTTCCGACCCGGTCCCGGTGCCGATCACCATGGGAATGGCGCCCAGCATGGCGGCCAGCGTGGTCATCAGGATCGGGCGGAAGCGCAGCCGGGCCGCACGCGTTATGGACTGCACGGAATCCATGCCTTCCAGCCGTTCCGCCTCCAGCGCGAAGTCGATCATCATGATGGCGTTTTTCTTCACGATGCCGATCAGCAGCACGATCCCGATCACGCCCATCACGTCCAGCCCGGACCCCGATACCCACAGCACCAGCAGCGCGCCAATGGCGGCCGAGGGCAGGGTGGACAGGATGGTCAGCGGGTGGATGAAGCTTTCATACAGCACACCCAGCACGATATAGACCGCAACAACGGCCGCCAGTATCAGCCAGGCCTCGTTGCTCATGCTGCCCGCAAACACGGCGGCCGTGCCCTGAAAGGATGTCTGCATGGTGGCGGGCAGGTGCAGCGATTTTTCCACCCGTTCGATCGCATCGGTCGCGGCCCCCAGCGAATAGCCCGGTGCGACATTGAACGAGATGGTCGATGCCGGAAACTGCGCCACATGGGTAATCAGCAGCGGCGCGGTGGATGCCGACATGCGTGTTACCGTGCTCATCGGTACAAGGCCGGATGACGGGTCACGGGTCGGGCCAGAGGTGCTGGTGGCCCCGCTGCCGCTTGCGGCCAGGTACAGCCTGTCCAGCGCCTCGGGCGTGGTCTGGAGGGCCGGGTCGGCCTCAAGGATCACACGATACTGGTTGGACTGGGTGTAAATGGTGGAAATCTGGCGCTGGCCAAAGGAATCATACAGCAGGTTGTCCACCGTTTCCGGCGTGATGGAAAAACGTGCCCCCGTGGCCCGGTCCAGCGTGACATTGGCCGCCAGCCCCTGCGCCTGCAGGTCGGATGTTACATCGGCCAGCGCCGGTTCCCTGCGCAGCGCGTCAGTCAGGCGCGGCACCCATATGGCAAGGCGGTTCGTGTCGGAATCCGCCACAAGGAACTGGTACTGGGTGGCGGATACGTTGGTGTTCAGGGTCAGGTCCTGCACCGGCTGGAGGTAAAGCTGGGTCCCGGCTATGGCGGCTGTCTCGCGCTGGATACGCTGCGCCACCTTTGCTGCCGACAGGCTGCGTCTGTCATGTGGCGTCAGGTTGATTTCAAAACGCCCCCGGTTGAGCGTGGTGTTGTCCCCATCCACACCGATATAGGAGGACAGGCTGACCACGTCCGCATCCTTCGCAATCGCCGCCCCCAGCTGCTGCTGCAGGTCGCGCATCGCATCGAACGAGATGGAGGCATCCATGACCGACACGCCCTGGATGACCCCGGTATCCTGCTCCGGGAACAGCCCCTTGGGAATGACAACGACAAGCAGGCCGGTCAGCGCCAGCGTCGCCACGAACAGGACAAGGGTGGCACGCTGGTGGCGCAGTACCCGCGTCAGCCCCCGGTCATAGGCATCGATCACCGAGACGATCAGCCGGTCGGTCGCCTGTGCCCAGCGCGGCCTGGTTACGGCATGGGCCCTGTCCTTGAGCAGACGGGCGCACATCATCGGCACCAGCGTGAGAGAGACCACGGCGGACAGGATGATGGTCACCGCCAGTGTCACCGCGAATTCATAAAACAGCCGCCCGATCACATCGCCCATGAACAGCAGCGGGATCAGCACGGCGATGAGCGAGATGGTCAGCGAGACGATGGTAAAGCCGATCTCGCCCGCGCCCTCCAGCGCCGCAGTCATCCGGTCGCGGCCCATCTCGATATAGCGGGCGATGTTCTCGATCATGACAATCGCATCATCCACCACGAAGCCGGTGGAGATGGTGAGCGACATGAGCGAGAGATTGTCGAGCGAGAACCCCATCATGTCCATCACCGCCAGCGTGCCGATAATGGACAGCGGCACGGACAGCGCCGGGATGACGGTGGCCGACGGATCATGCAGGAACACGAAGATCACGCCCACCACCAGCGCCAGGGCCAGACCCAGTTCGAATTCCACATCCGCCACGGAAGCGCGGATCGTGGTGGTCCGGTCGGTCAGTGGCGTGATGGTGACGCCGCCGGGCATGTCCTGCTGCAGTGACGGCAGGGTTGCCTTGATGGCGTTGACGGTGTTGATGATGTTGGCCGAAGGCTGGCGGCGGATGTTCAGGATGATGGCCGGGGTCTGGTTCGACCATCCGGCAAGCTGGGTGTCTTCCGCCCCTTCCACCACCGTTGCGATATCACGCAGACGGACCGGGCCCTGACTGGTGTCGGACCAGCCGACAACCTGATTGAGCAGCTGGTCGGTGCTGGAAATCTGGCTGTCGATATGGATGGTGCGGTTCAGCTTTTTGCCGTTGAAGCTGCCGGTGGGGGAATTGACATTCACGTTGCCGATCGTGGTGCGCAGCGTATCCATATCGATGCCCAGCGCGGTCGCTTTGGGCACATTGACACGGACGCGGTAGGCCTTCTTGTTCCCGCCCGACAGCGAGACTTCACCCACGCCCGAAATCTCGCTGATCTTCTGCTGCAGGCGTGTCGTCACGTAATCCTGCACTTCGGGCAGGGGCAGGGTGGTGGACGTTACCCCCAGGATCATGATGGGCGTATCGGCCGGATTGACCTTGGAATAGATGGGGGGCGCGGGCAGGGCGCTGGGCAGCAGGGAATTGGCGGCGTTGATCGCTTCCTGCACCTCCTGCTCGGCCACGTCCAGCGACGTGGTCAGCCCGAAGCGCAGCGTGATGACGGATGCCCCGGCCGAGGACTGGGATGTCATCTGGTCCAGCCCGGCCATTTCGCCCATCTGCCCTTCCAGTGGTGCGGTGACGGATGTCATCATCACATCCGCACTGGCGCCGGGGTAGAAGGTACGGACCACAATGGTGGGATAATCCACTTCCGGCAGGGCCGAAATGGGCAGGAAGCGGTAGCCGATCAGTCCCGCCAGCAGCAGCGCGAACATGAGCAACGTGGTGGCGACGGGCCGCTTTATGAAAAGACGGGAGGGATTCATTGTCCCCCCTGCGTCGTGCTGGTGGTGGCGGGAATGGTAACCTTCGCACCGGCATGCAGGCGGTCGATGCCCGATGTCACCACCTGTTCATCCGCCTTCAGGCCAGAGGACACAACGACCGTATCCCCCTGGCTCACGCCGGTTTTGACCAGACGCACGGCCACGGTGCCATCGGACTGTACGACATACACGAAAGAGCCGTTGGGGCCGGACTGGATGGCGCTGGTGGGGGCAAGCAGCACATCGTGCTCGGTATCCACCAGCAGGTGGGCATTGACGAACTGGTTGGGGAACAGGTCTTCGTCCTTATTGGGGAACAGGGCACGCAGCCGGACCGTGCCGGTCGCGGTATCGATCTGGCTGTCCAGACTGCTGACCGCGCCATCGGTCAGCTTCGTGGTGTCCGTGCTGTCCCATGCCTCGACCGGTAGGGTTCTGGTCGTACGCAGCCGTTTCCACACCATGCCCAGCTTGTCCTGTGGCAGGGTGAAGATGACCGAGATCGGCTGCATCTGCGTCAGGACCGCAAGCCCGCCGGACTGTGCCGCGGTAATGTAATTGCCCCGGTCCACCGCACGGATACCGACACGGCCACTGACGGGTGCGGTGATATGGCAGTATTCAACGTCCAGCCTGTAAGTATCGACAAGCCCCTGATCGGCCTCCACCGTGCCTTCAAGCTGCTTGACCTTGTACTGCTGGTCCTGTGCCGTCTGGGTATCGATACTGTCGCGTCTGAGCAGCTTCTGGTACCGGATGTTATCCATCCGCGCTTCATCAAGCTGGGCCTGATCGGCCGCGAGTTGTCCGGAATACTGCTTCAGTTCGGCTTCGTAGGGGCGGGGGTCGATGACCGCCAGCAGGTCGCCTTCATGCACTTCCTGTCCTTCGGTAAAGAGCACCTGCGTCAGATAGCCGTCCACACGGGTCTGTACCGTGACATTGGTGACAGGAATGACCGTACCCAGTTCGCTCAGCACAACCGGCATATCGCCAGCCTTTATGGTCGCAACGGAGACCGGAATGCCCGCATCCACCGTTTTCGTGGCCGCCTTCGCGCCGCACAGCGGATGCAGGCCAGCCAGAAACAGCGCTGTCAGCAGGGTAGCGCGACGCAGGCCGTGATACTTGACCCGTGTCGTGTTCTTACGCGTTGAAACGATATCCCGCGTCACATGGCAGGAAAGCCCGCCGCACGTGGACACGGAGAAAGGAAAATCGTGAACAGGCTGCATTCTTCTAAGGTCCGTCTCTGTACTGGCGTGGCGGGGAACCTGGGTATCAATGGGCTGTGTGCGCATTGCCGCGCATCAGCACCGCCGTGTGCTGGTCAAGCGGCAGGGCAACGCGCACCAGCAATCCGTGCGGCTGGCTGGAATGGAAGGTCATGCTGCCATGATGGCGCTGCACGATGTCATGGATGATCGACAGGCCCAGTCCCAGCCCGCCATCCGAACTGCGGGCCGGGTCCAGCCGGGCGAAGGGAAGCAGGACGACATCGTGCATCTCAGATGGAATGCCTGGACCGTTATCGGCCACTTCGATAATGGCGTCATGACCGCTCCGCCGTGTATCGACGCGCACCTCACTGCCGAATTTACAGGCATTGTCGATCAGATTGTTGACCATGCGCGCCACGGCGACAGGCTGGCACAGACAGGTCAGGCCCAGGTCACCCTGATAGATCACATTGCGGCCGGTCGCCTCGAATTCCGCGCAGACACTTTCCACCAGCGCACCGATATCGACCCGTTCCGCCGGTTCCGTGTCGCCCTGGCCTTTCAGGAATGACAGTGCTCCGTTCAGCATCCGGTTCATGAGCCACAGGTCGTTGCGCAGGGCCGCGGGGGAAGCATCGGCGCCGCCCATCTCGATGCGCATGGACAGCCGGGTGAGCGGCGTGCGCAGGTCGTGGCCAATGGCCATCAGCATGCGGGTCCGCTCCTCGGCGGCAGCAGCAATGCGGGCCTGCATACGGTTGAAGGCGCGGGCAACACGGCGCAGTTCCGCCGGCCCCTGTTCGGTCAGGGGTTCGGGCGTGATGTCATAACCGAAGGTTTCGGCCTTGTTCGCCAGTATCTTCAGCGGGCGATTGATACGCCACAGGCTCCATAGCGACAGGCTACCCATTATGGCCAGCAGGGACAGGAATGACACGATCAGCGGCAGCGTCGCGCGCATGAGCTGGGGCAGGTGATGGTTGATCCCGTTATGCGCGGTAATGAAAATCCCTTCACGCGGCATGTCGATATGGGTGGACGTCATGCCGCTGGAATCCGCAGCGCAGGTCGATACGTTGATGACGGCATCCCTGTTGCCCGCCTGCGCCTGGAGAATACGGCGCAGCAGGATTGAAAAATGTTCGGTTGGAATAAACGCACATGGAAAGGGAGCGGTGGTGCGCAACGATACGTCCGGCGTCGACATACCCTGCGCAATGGTTTCCCGCATTGCAGGCGGGCTTGCACGTAACGCATCAATCGCGGTTTCAAAGGCCAGTGCGTTTGGCCATGGCCCTTCAGGCAGGGGCGGCACGGCCGGACGCAACACGAACACCAGGAAGGCAACAACAAAAATGGTGACCATCATGCTGGACACCACGATTGCGACCATCTGCCCGTAAACGGTTCGCGGCAGCAGGGAAAAGCGGTCCTTCATCAGTTGGCGGCCCCTGCGTCGGGTAATCCGGTGCCAGGGTCGAATACATAACCGTCCCCACGGACAGTGCGGAGCATCTCAAGCTGCCGGCCACCATGGGCAAGCTTGCGGCGCAGGCGGCTGACAAGCAGGTCAATGGCGCGTTCCTCAACCGCTCCCGGCGCGTGATAGAGCAGTTCGATGATCTGCTGCCTGCTCATCAGTTTTCCCACGTGGTTCCACAGCAGCAGCAGCAGGTCTGTTTCCGCGCCGGTCAGGGTCATGCGTACGCCCTCGGCGCTGTAAAGCGCACGTTTTTCCGGGATAAAGGTCCAGTTCCCAAACCGGTAACCCGGTTGCTGGGCGGGCGCGACGGGTGCAAGATCCCCGGGCGGGCGGCGCAGCACGGCCCGGATACGGGCTGCAAGTTCACCCAGATCGAAGGGTTTGCTGACGTAGTCGTCCGCGCCCAGGTCAAGGCCCGCAATTCGCTCACGGACATCCGCAAGTGCCGTAACCATAATGATGGGGGTGGCGCCGTGCCCACGGATCAGGCGACAGATGTCATGGCCGCTTTCGCGCGGTAGCATGAGATCGAGCAGGACAAGGTCAGGCTTACGCACGGCAAGGACAGCACCCACCTCGGCTGCCGTCATGGCGGACCCGACCTCATAACCCTGCTGTGACAGGAAACGTGTCAGCAGGTTACGGATATCCATGTCATCTTCCACCACAAGGACGAAATTCTGTCCTTTTCCGACAGGGGTAACATCTGTTCCCTGCCCGTCCGGAAGATCATGGCCTGACTGCCCCGTCATCAACCTGCTGCTCCGCGCCGCTACATTCGCATTCTTTCGATGCCGCGAAGTATAATCAGGACGCCATTACAGACCAGTAAATAAAAATCTGGTGGAATTTTTATTTCAAAAATGACAAAAATCGACAATAAAATTAAAATTTACCGCCGTTTAATGTACACGATGCCGCGCGCTACATTCTTCGGCAGGATCCGGTCCAGGTAGCCATTTTCCGGAACTTTCCCATGATCATTAATACCATGACGCATTATTATTGTAACGGAGATAATTACATTGGTTACAAAAAAAATCTTTCATTGGTTCTTGGTGGTGCTTAGCTGCGTCTGAAAGTGCGGTTATGCAGCAGCCTCTGACTGGCCGTATTTTCTGGAATGGGCAGGGATGTCACGTCTTCCCGCAAGCAGATGTCTCTGCCCATCCATTTTTTAGCATTCTTCCGTTTCATTAAAGAATTGATGACCTTGCGAAAATCGGTTGCCCGCTTTCGGCCACGCCGGTGCGCAGGCGGCATCAGAGGGCTATGCGCTCCCATGCTCATCGGTCAGATCAGAGGGATGGCGTTTCGTCCTGCACGTAATGCTGGCCATACGGCCCCGTTGTCATGATGTCCACATCCTAAGTTTGCATCACACACAAATCCGCTTGAAAGCTCATCATATCGATTTTCCAAAAAAAACACTGGACTACGACCATTATGAAATACAAATATAAACAGAACATTCCGGTCTACATTTCCGTTCCTGAACAAACATATGAACGGTTACGTTTCCAGTTATATTTTATATATATCGATATTAATTTATATTATATAAATAATATAAAAATTATTTTTGGTTTTTTGTGCAACATTCTGATTTTTATGAGATTATAATAAATATATTTCATGATATGTATTATTTGGAATTTAATCGTAGTATTTATTGTATAATTCCATGCATTATGTTGCTTATTGGCAATAACTTTGGGAACACAAGAAAGACAGGAAGATGGTTGAGGACCGGTAAGCAGCAGGTTTACATTTCGTGACGGGAACACGGCCGGGCATCAGGTTAAGATTCGGCTCCCAACAGGTGAGATGCCACTGCTGTCCATGCCCGACCTTACTACAGGACGTGCCATCACGTTCTTTCTGCCTGTCCTTCTGCTGGCCCAGTCAGGCTGTTACCGACCGCCGGACGATACGGATAAATGCTGGCGTGCCCCACCGCCACGCAACGGCAGCCTTCATGGCAGCATATCCACCGGCTTTGGCGTCGGTAGCGGGCGCGGCGTGATGGGTGGGTTCCCTATGGGCGGCATGACAGGTGCAAACGGAATGCCCGGCCCGGTGCCAACGGGTATGGGACCCGGCATGGATGAGGGCGGTCCCTTCATGGAAGATCAGACCAGCAAGCACGGCCTGCCGAAAGACTGCACGCCGCCGGACTTTCCCAGGCACGCACAAAGTTCATCCCGTCAGACAGCCGCACCATCAACCCTGCCTGCGGTCCAGCAGGTACCCGATACGGTAGACGTATCCGACATCCGCATCGGTCCGTGAACCGATCCTTCTGTAATGCCCGGGATAAAACACCCCCATTTTCTGAATGGAATTGATCAGTTTTCATGTCATGAATGTAGTAAAGTTACAGAATAGAGTCAGAGGGCTGCGCGAGAGTTCATGACGGGATGAGAAGAGGGGAGAGAGGCACACCTGTACCCGTCAGGGAGTTCGTCATGACAATCCGGGAACCCGGATCGGGACACCGTTTTTCAGACCGGAACCGGACAGGCTTCCGGGAAGGGGCTGTAGTCTGCGCAGACTGCCGCCTGCAAGTCTTTCTATCCGCTTTCCCTATGGCCTGCCTGATCGGTTGCAACTGCACGACTTCCTGCCGTCTTAATCAGTTCCGTTCCGTAACCGCTACAGAGGCGGTCGGAAACACTTCTGGACGACCCGGAAACCGCCCGGCACCACCTCTCATACCTGGAGATCATGCAGACATCAGGAACAGCAAAAATATTGATCTGAACAGACAGGACATGGAGGACCTGAACATGGACGCAACGGAATATCGGCCTGACAGCAGACTTCTACGTCTGCGCGAAGTTACTGAAAGAACCGGACTGAGCCGGGCGACCATTTACCGGCATATCAGTAAAGGAACTTTCCCCAGACCACGCAAACTGTCCAGCGGCACGATCCGCTGGCATTCCGGCATTATCGAGGACTGGATCAATACCGCCGGAACATCAGATACCTGACCGGCGTCTGGTCGCAATCAGTTCCTCAAGGCTGGCCTGGCCGTCACTGACCAGGTCAGCCCAGACCTGTGCAAGTTCACGCCGCCGGTCCAGATAGATCGCCCGATTGTATGCTCCCTCTACTTTATCCTTGAGCGAATGGGCCAGCATCACATCGATGACCTGCCGGTCACTTCTGAAACGCTCATTCATGATGGTCGAAAACGATGCCCGAAAGCCGTGCGGCACGTGACAGTGATGAAAACCCGCACGGTTAAGCAGATAACCCAGTGCATTTTCACTCATGACCTGTCTGGGCCGGAGCGTATTGGGAAACAGATGCGGCCAACGACCGCTGAATGGCCGGAGCGCCTCAAGGGTCGCAACAGCCTGACGGGAAAGCGGCACCAGATGATCACGCTTCATCTTCATCCGCTCCGCCGGAATACTCCATAGGGGCGTTGATCCGTCGAGCCCTTCAAAGTCAGCCCACTGTGCAGACCGTAATTCGCCTGGCCTGACAGCCGTCAGATAGAGCAGTCGCAATGCCAGAAGGGTCACAGGATGCGCCTCTTCGGCTTCTGTCCTGTGAATGAGCCTGCGGACGCCGTCCAGATCCGTAATGGCAGGCTGCCGACCTCGTATGACGGGACGAAGCGCAGGAGCCACAACGGCAGCAGGGTCCGAAGAACCGCAACCGGACGCGATTGTATGCACGAAGACATCACTCATGCGCTGACGGATGCGATGGGCCGTCTCGATTGCCCCGCGGTCCTCGATCTGCCTCAGCACGGCAAGGACGAGGGGAGGGGTGATATCGCTGACAGGAAAATGACCGAGTTTGGGAAAGATATCCCGCTCCAGACTGCGGATCACGTCAAACGCATGACGCGTGGCCCACAGGACCTTGCGCTGTTCGTACCATTCGCGTGCGACAGCTTCAAAAGTCGTTGCCGTGTTCACACGCGCGGCAAGACGCACGATCTTCGCCTGCACCGAAGGGTCACGGCCTTCACGAAGAATACGCCGGGCTTCCTCCCGCCCGGCACGCGCTTCAGCCAGCGAGACAGCAGGATAATGTCCGAGCGTGAGCAGTTTCTCCCGCTTTTCGAATTTGTAACGGAGCCGCCAGATCTTCTTTCCCGCCGGGGTAATATGCACGAACAGTCCGCCCGTGTCTGCCGACCGCCAGGCCCTGTCGGCCGGCCTGGCCGAGCGGATTTTTGCGTCGGTAAGCATCGCAATCTCCATACCCGCTGTGCCTGTTTCCCATACCCGCTCCATACCCGCTTTCTGGCAGGACAGAATGAGACAAAACAGGAACTTTCGAGATGAAGAATGCGCCAGAACTGGCTAAAAACCAATCTTTTTGACGCTATTTCATATTGTCTGAGAAGGAGAATTGGCGGAGGGGAAGGGATTCGAACCCTCGATACGACTTGACATCGTATAACGGTTTAGCAAACCGCCGCCTTCAGCCACTCGGCCACCCCTCCGCCGAAGAGCGCGCATTATAAGTAACACGGCGTTTGCAGGGCTGCTTTTAGCGTGTTGCCGCAACCCTGCAAAGCCCCAAAATGCGCTAAAGCCCGTTTTTACAGAACTTTTTTCAGGGCTTCATTCACAATGGCCGGATTGGCCTTGCCAGCCATGGCTTTCATCACCTGACCCACGAAAAATCCGAACAGCCGATCCTTGCCGCCGCGGTATTCTTCCACCTTGTCCGCATTGCGCGCCAGCACGTCGGCCACGGCCGCGTCAATCGCGCCGGTATCGGTAACCTGCTTCAGACCCTTGCGCTCCACGATGTCGGCGGCACTGTCACCGGTTTCCAGCATGTCTTCAAAGACTTCCTTGGCAATCTTGCCATTGATTGTCTTGTCAGCCATGAGGTCCAGCATACCACCCAGCGCCTGCGCTGAAATCGGACTGTCCTGAATGCTGCGACCCGTGCGGTTCAGCGCGCCAAACAGGTCACCCGTGACCCAGTTGGCGGCCAGGCGGGCATCGCGGCCCCTGGCCACTTCTTCATAGTAATCGGCAATGGCCTGCTCCGCCACCAGCACGCTGGCGTCGTAGCGGGGAATACCATACTGTTTGATGAAGCGGTCACGCTTGTCATCTGGCAGTTCGGGCAGGGCACGCTCCAGTTCATCCACCCATGCCTGCTCCACTACCAGCGGCAGCAGGTCGGGGTCGGGGAAGTAGCGGTAGTCGTGCGCGTCTTCCTTGCTGCGCAGCGAACGGGTTTCGTTGCGTGACGGATCGAACAGGCGGGTTTCCTGATCAACCTCGCCACCACCTTCCCATACCTCGATCTGGCGCGTGGCCTCGACCTCGATCGCATGCATGACATAGCGGATGGAGTTGACGTTCTTGATCTCGCAGCGCGTACGGAACGGCTCGCCCGCCCTGCGCACCGACACGTTCACGTCGGCACGCATGGAGCCTTCCTCCATATTCCCGTCGCATGTGCCAAGATAACGCAGGATCTGGCGCAGCTTGCGCAGGTAGGCGCCTGCTTCCTCCGGACTGCGGATGTCGGGCTCGCTGACGATTTCCATCAGGGCAACGCCGGCACGGTTCAGGTCAATGAAGGACCGCGTCGGGTCCTGATCATGCATGGACTTGCCCGCATCCTGTTCCATATGCAGGCGCGTGATGCCGATATGGCGTACCGTGCCATCACCCAGTTCGATCTCGACCGTGCCTTCACCCACGATGGGGTGGGTGAACTGGCTGATCTGGTAGCCAGTCGGCAGATCGGCATAGAAATAGTTCTTGCGGTCAAACCGGCTTTCCAGATTGATGCGCGCGCGCAGACCCAGACCTGTGCGGATGGCCTGCGCCACGCATTCCTGGTTCAGGACCGGCAGCATGCCGGGAAAACCCGCGTCAACAAGACTGACATGGGTATTGGGTTCCCCACCGTAGGATGCGGAGGCACCGGAAAACAGCTTGGAGTGGCTGATGACCTGCGCGTGGACTTCCAGACCCACCACGATTTCCCACGTGCCGGTCTTGCCTTCGAGTGTATAGCTCATTTCGCGCCCTCCGCACGGATGGCAGGCCGGTGGGTAAAGCCCGCAGCACTTTCCAGCGCGCTTCCTGCGGCAAGCAGGGTTTCCTCATCAAACGGACGACCGATCAGCTGCAGGCCAAGCGGCAGGCCGGTAGCGCCCAGCCCAACCGGCACGGACATGGCGGGCATGCCAGCCATTGACGCCGGCACGGTGAAAATATCGTTCAGGTACATCTGGACCGGATCATCCGTCTTTTCCCCCTGCGCGAACGCGGGCGTCGGCGCCGTGGGGGTCAGCAATACGTCAACCTTCTGGAAACTTTCGGTAAAGTCGCGGCGGATCAGGCTGCGGACCTTCTGCGCCTTCAGGTAATAGGCGTCGTAGTAGCCTGCTGAAAGCACATACGTCCCCATCATGATACGGCGGCGCACTTCGGGACCAAAGCCCGCGCGGCGGGTAGCTTCGTACATGGCGTCCAGTGTCGCGCCGGGCACGCGTTCGCCAAAGCGCAGGCCGTCATAACGGGCAAGGTTGGACGAACATTCGGCAGGAGCCACGATATAATAGGTGGCCAGACCGTATTTCGTGTGGGGCAGGGAGACATCGACAATCTCGCAGCCCGCCGCCTTCAGCCAGTTGATGCCCTGCTGCCATGCCGCCTCGATCTCGGCGGACAGGCCCTCGGCACGGTATTCGGCGGGAATGCCGACCTTCAGCCCCTTCAGGCTACGGCCGACGGCTGCGGAATAATCCGGCACGTCGCAGTTTACGCTGGTGCTGTCACGTGCATCAAACCCCGCCATGGACTGCAGCATGATCGCGCAGTCACGCACGCTGCGCGCCATTGGACCAGCCTGATCCAGCGATGAGGCATAGGCAATGGTGCCGAACCGGCTGCACCGGCCATAGGTCGGCTTCAGCCCGACAATGCCGCAATAGGCCGCAGGCTGGCGGATGGACCCGCCCGTATCGGTGCCGGTCGCCCCCATGGCAAGCCCCGCCGCCACGGCGGCGGCGGACCCGCCCGACGACCCGCCGGGTACCAGTTTGGTATCGGCATCGCCATTGCGCTTCCACGGGTTTTCCACCGGGCCGAAGGCGGATGTGATGTTGGCCGACCCCATGGCGAATTCGTCCAGATTGGTCTTACCCACAAACACCGCGCCATCACGCAGCAGGTTGGCTGTCACCGTGCTTTCATACGGCGGCACGAAGTTCTTCAGGATATTGCTGGCCGCCGTGGTCCGCACGCCACTGGTGCAGAACAGGTCCTTGATCCCTAGCGGGATGCCGGTCAGGGGCTTGGCCTCGCCCTTCGCCAGCGCCTCATCCGCGCAGGCCGCAGCCTGCAGTGCCGCGTCGGACGTGGGGGTGATGTAGGCATTCAGCCGCGGGTTCAGCGCCGTAATGGCGTCCGTATGCGCGCGCACCAGTTCCACGGCGCTAAATTTGCGCGCGCGCAGTCCTGCTGCCGCATCGGCAATCGTCAGTTCGGTCAGGCTCATCTTATTCAACAACCTTGGGCACGGTATAGAAGGGGCCAACGGCATCGGGCGCGTTGGACAGCACGGCGTCGCGGCAGTTGCCGTCGGTCACCACGTCGTCACGCGTGCGCAGGGCTGCGTGGCCCGTGCCGACCATGGGGGTAACCCCTTCGACATCGACCTCGTTCAGCTGCTCGACCCAGCCGAGGATCCCGTTAAGCTCCCCTTGCAGGGCAGGAAGATCAGACTCGTCAATACCAATCCGTGCCAGTCTGGCAATGCGGCGGACGGTCGCGGGATCAAGCGACATGAAGCAATAACTTTCCATCGTAACAGGGGAAGAATATCCTGCGGCGCAGGACCGAGAAGGAACATACCCCCGACCATGCCCCTGTTCAACATACGCGATCTGCGCGCGGCCCTGCGCCCCCATCAGCGCCTGCTTGGCCTTGACCCCGGAAAGAAGACGATTGGCGTCGCCCTGTCGGATGTAGGGCTTATGCTCGCATCCCCCCATATGGGGCTGAAACGCGGGAAACTGTCGCTCAACGCGGCTGAAATCAGCCGGATCGCGCGTGCGCAGGACGTGGGGGGACTGGTGGTCGGGCTGCCGCTGTCGCTTGATGGCAGCTTTGGCCCAGCGGCACAGGCGGCGCGGGACTGGGCGCTCAACCTGTCGAACATGACAGGGCTGCCCGCTGCGATGTGGGATGAACGGCTGTCGTCGTCCGCTGTGAACCGGTTCCTGATTGCGGAAGCCGACATGACCCGGCAGCGCCGGGGTGAAGTGGTGGACCAGATGGCGGCGGCCTACATACTGCAGGCCGCCCTTGATGCCTCGATCCCGCAGGAACCGGTGTAGCCCGATTTCGAATTCGTGATGGCATGACTGGATTGTGCCAAAACCGGACCCGTCAGGTGCGGGGGCTGCTATGGTCGTCGCCACCACCGGCGCGCAGCGGAAGGTGACCCTTCCCCCCATGCCTTTTTCCGCCGGCCCCATGTTGCATAAACAAGGACACCGGCCATGCGCCTGCCGCACCTGCATCTGCCCTATCTGCATATCCATGTGCATGACCGACCGCTGGCAGGCGACCCGCACCCGCATAACCCGTTTCACTGGAAGCTGTATTTCTGCGAAGCGATCGCCACCGCCATCCTCATGATCCTGGGCCTGAGCGCCGTCATCCTGCTGACTGCACCCGGCAGCCCGTTTTCATGGCCGCTCATGCACCATCCCTACATACAGACCGCACTGTGCGGGCTGTGCTTCGGCCTGTCGGGTACGGCGGCGGCCATGACACCGTTTGGCAAGGTCAGCGGAGCGCATATCAACCCGTCCGTCACGCTGGCGTTCTCGCTGGCCAAACGGATTGGGGGGGTGGATGCGCTGAACTACATGATCGCGCAGGTCATTGGCGCCTTCCTTGGCACGGCAGTAGTGTATGAGGCGGGCCGGATGATTGCATGGTGGGGCAACATGGCCGTAGCCGTGCGCTACGGGGCGACCGTGCCATATGGCCGGATTTCGATCTGGTGGGCGATGTGGTCGGAAATGTTCGTGACTGCAGCCCTGATTGCCATGCTGTACTGGCTGGCGGCCCACCCGAAATGGAAGTTCATCACACCATGGTCGGGCGGCCTGTTTTTCCTGATCATGAACCCGGTTACGGCGTGGCTGTCGGGCAACAGCGTCAATTTCGCGCGCACGCTGGCGCCCGCGCTGTTCGCGGGGCAGTGGACGGGGTTGTGGATCTATGTGGTCGGTCCCTTCGCGGGGGCATCGCTTGCGGTCATGGCCATTCGCATGAACCTTCTGGGCAAGCTGCACCTGCTGGAGGCGCGACTGGTCAATTTCGGCCATCATGGCCGCGTGCCGGGACTGGATGATCCGCACCGCAAGCTCAACCACCCCGATGATCCCGACCACGTTCCCCCCGGCGCAGGCCCGGCCTGACGGGTGGCCCGCATCTGGCGCAACCCACGAATGACATATTCCGTTGTTTTGCTTGGGTGGCATTAACGGCCATAGTCGCCTGCCGCCATGCCCGACATGGCCCGCCGAGGGAGAAAGCATACTGATGAAGCGGTTTTTCAACACGCGCGAAACCATTGTCACCGAAGCCCTGGACGGGTTCCTGCGCTCGGCCGCAGGCAGCCACCTGTGCCGGCTGGATGGCTATCCCGATACCTGCGTCGTCATGCAGCGCGAACCCGACCGCACCCAGGTTTCGGTCATTTCAGGCGGCGGGTCCGGACATGAACCCGCCCATGCCGGGTTTGTCGGGCGCGGCATGCTGACGGCTGCGGTCTGCGGCGCGCTGTTTGCCTCACCATGTGTTGATGCGATCGTGGCGGCCATCCTTGCCACCACGGGGGATGCAGGCTGCCTGCTGGTGGTCAAGAACTATACGGGGGACCGGCTGAATTTCGGCCTGGCTGCGGAACGCGCGCGTGCGCTGGGCAAACAGGTGGAAATGGTGATTGTGGGTGACGACATCGCCCTGCCGGACTCTGCCACGCCGCGCGGGGTCGCGGGCACGGTTCTGGCGCACAAGCTGGCGGGATATGGCGCGATGCAGGGCTGGCCGCTGACCCGGGTTGCGGAATTCGTCCGTGACGCAGCCAGGCGGATGCGCACTATCGGTCTGGCGCTGGAGGACTGCAATCCCTACGAACCCGATCGCGCCAGCCGCCTGTCCGCCGATCAGGCCGAACTGGGTCTTGGCATTCATGGCGAACCCGGCGCCCAGCGCATTGCCATGGCCCGCGCGGATGACCTGATGCGCACGGCCGCCGACACGCTGGAAGCCAGCCTGCCCACGACCGTACGCAACACCCGCTTCGCACTGGTGCTGAACAATCTGGGCGCGGTTCCGGAAGTGGAGATGGCATTGCTGCTGGAAGCCTTCAGCCACACGCCGCTGGCACGCCGGGTTTCCCACGTCATTGGCCCGGCGCCGCTTATGACCGCGCTGGACATGAACGGCTTTTCGATCACGCTGATCGAACTGGACGAAGCCATCACCACGGCGCTGCAGGCCGCGGCCCAGCCGCGCGCATGGCCGGGCATCGCCCCGCTGGGCAGCCCTGCGATAGCACCCATGCCGCCCATGCCTGATGCCTTCCCGTATCCCGCCACGCCCAATCCCGCGCTGCGACGTGTTCTGGAACGCGGGGCGCAGGTGCTGGTCGCTAATGAAAAGGCGCTGAACGAGCTGGATGGCCGGATCGGGGATGGGGATGCTGGCTCCACCTTCGCCGGTGCGGCGCGGGAAATCACGGCGGCACTCGACCGCCTGCCGCTGGCTGACCCACATCACCTCATGACCACCATCAGCAACATCCTGACCCAGCATGCGGGTGGATCGAGTGGCGTGCTGTTCGCCATCATGTTTTCCGCCGCCGGGCGCAGCCCGGAACCATGGCGGCAGGCATTGCGTGACGGACTGGAACATATGATGGCATGCGGCGGCGCGAAACCGGGCGACCGCACCATGATCGACGCGCTGTATCCCGCGCTGGAGGTCCTTGCCACCGGCGGTGGCCTGCCCGATGTGGCGCATGCCGCGCGCGAGGGCGCGAATTCCACCACCACCATGGCCAGCGCCCGCGCCGGACGTGCCGCCTATGTGCCCAGCGCACAGGTACGCGACGTGCCCGATCCGGGCGCCGAGGCCGTCGCCCGCCTGCTGGAAGGACTGGCCGCAGGCTGACCGGGCAGGGGAAGGGGGCAGGAGTCAGGCCGCAGCCAGACCCTGCCCATACCGCAGGAAAGGCCGTTCAGGCCTTCTTCACGAATTCCGATTTCAGGTTGATCGCCCCCACACCGCTGATCTTGCAGGCGATGTTGTGTCCATCCATGGCATCAATCAGACGGATGCCGCGCACTTTCGTCCCGCCCTTGATGACCGAGGATGCCCCCTTGATCTTCAGGTCCTTGATCACGGTCACGCTGTCGCCATCCGCCAGCACGTTACCGTTGGCGTCACGCACCTCGACCGCGCCATCCGTGGGCGTCCCGGCGTCCTCGGGGTTCCATTCAAATCCACATTCGGGGCAGTTCCACAGGCTCCCGTCGGGATAGACGTGTTCGCACCCGCACTGGGGGCATGTCATGTCAGCTTCCATTATCGTCCTCACTTTCTGGGACCGCGCTGATACAGCACGGATGCCCCCGCAGCAAAGACATGGATCATGCGACCGCACGCTTTCGCACCCGATCGGCCATAATTCGGCACGTCTGGATGGTTCTGGTTGCGTCTTTATTTCAGCAAGGCCATGGGAAAGGTCGCCTAATTTTATCAGCAGGCTGTTTCCTGAACCCCTTCTGACAGGCCACGCGGGGACAGATGCCCCACGTTGCCTGAAATGCGGGTTTACTGCTGCGGCGCGGTACCTCCATGCGTACTGACACCGGGGCCGCCCCCACCGTCCGACCCGCCACCGGCAGGCTTTGGCTTGTCACACCCGGCAAGACAGCCAAGGACAGCCACCGCCATCATCATCCGCGCAAGGTTTCGCATCGGTTTTCTCCCCTCCAGCCATTCTGGCCTTCAAGGGGAGATAACCGCCGGACCGCCCCACGGTTGCGTGTAAAAACAGGGCAGCGCCTGACAAGCAGCGTAACACCCGCCATGTCATGCATGTGCACGCAGCAACGGTAGCGGTACTGGAAGGAAGGATATTCCATCCGCTGCATCCCGTAATATCTGGGCAGCCCTTAACGGACCGCCTGTTTTCGGAAAAAACGTTCAACCGCCAGCATGCACAGTAACAACGCGACACCAAATCCTTCGCGGGCATGGTCCATGAGGTAACGCATGACGACCTCCTCCTCTGGCGTATGAAGGGAATAGTGACGCATTTCTTTACCTACCGGAAGTAAAAACGCATCACTCTCCCTTCACAATCCTATCGTTCATTCCCCTGACCGGCATGAATGGAATGCGCGTCCCGTCAGCGCCACTGAAGCCGCATGCCCTGTTCCGGCACGATGAAATTCACACCGAGATCCCTGTTCCCCTCCCGCAGTTCAGCAGGGATGACCGAAAGCGGGTCCGCATCCCGTCGCAGGGACGGCTTGATATGCGCCACCAGCACCGGCATCCCGCGCAGTGGGGTATGTGCGGTATCCTGCAACGCCGTCAGTTCCCGCAAAAGCCACCGCGGGGACAGATGCCCCCATAGCTGGTTATCGGGACGGGTATCATCATACGAACATTCAATCACGATACCCCGCAGCCGGTGCGCGCGGACCAGCGGGGCCACTGCCTGCCATATGGCCTGCAGCCGCGTGCCATGTTCAACCGCATCCGCCCCCGTATCCCCGAAATAGAGCATGGCATCACTGCCGGACTGAAGCAGGAAAGCTGTTGATTCCACACTGCCGTGACTGAGCGGGAAGGCCGTCACCCGCAATCCCGTATGCGCCAGCGTAACCGGCTGACCCGCCGCAAGGTCCTGATAATGGTATAGCCCCAGCCGTGGCGGGGTCCCGATATCTCCGTTATTGGGCCATACCGCGCCGTTGAACAGGTCGCGCGAAAGGACCGTGGTGACGGAGGGCAGGGCATAGATGGACTTGGCGCTATCATCTGGCGAGACCAGCACCAGCCCGGCCACATGGTCCAGATGCGCATGACTGATCAGGTAGGCCGCAATGCCATGATGCAGGACGAACCCCGGCCGGGTTTCCGTCGCATCCGCAGGCATGCGGGTATCATCCAGCGCCCCACGCTGATCGGCCACCTGCAATCCGTGCAGCACGGTGCCTGCATCACACAGAACTGCCCGAGGGTCGCCTATGGGATGAATCATGTAGGCGCTCAGATTACCATCCTCCAGCCCGCCACGCGCGCCAAGCACCGTAATGTCAAAACCTGCCGCCACCGCCTGTCGTGGACTGGCCCCGGATACAAGACCCGCCACAAGCATCAGACAGGACAGCAGCCCACGGCATGGCGACATCGGACACTCCTTACCTCCGGCACAGCCGGATCTGTTTCGTTATGGAAAAGGAACATAGACCGCCTGCCGCGAACTTGCCATCTCGGTCGTCCGGGGCATAGGAAAGGAGCATGTCAGCGTATCCCCACCCCGACCACGACGCCATGTACTGCCACATGGCCTGCACAGCCCGGCACGAAGGAGCAATCCATTGACCCGGATTTTCATTGATGCCGATGCCTGTCCCGTTCGGGACGAGACCTATCGCGTGGCGCTGCGCTACGGGCTGCATACCTATGTCGTGTCAAACCGCATGATCGCGGTGCCCGACACGCCACTGATTGAACGGGTGGTGGTGACACAGGGCATGGATGTGGCGGATGACTGGATCGCCGAACATGCCACCACCCATGACATTGTCATTTCCGCCGATATTCCGCTGGCCGCGCGCTGCGTGGCAAACGGGGCCTGCGTGCTGGAACCACGCGGGCGGATACTGGATCAGGATGCGATTGGCATGGCGCTGGCCATGCGCAACCTGATGACGGACCTGCGCGATACCGGCGCGATCATGCAGGGCAGCCGTGGCTTTACCCGCGCCGACCGTTCCACCTTCCTGTCCGCGCTGGACACGGCTGTGGTCAGGGCACGCAGGCAGGCAGCGGGACACAGCCGCAGGCCGCCGGTCCTACCTGCTTCGGCATCAGGGGGCATTCCAGATCAACGATTTGATAAAAAATAAAAGTTTCGGGTATTCCGTTTTCAAAAACGGGCACCCAAATTGTTTCCGTAACGTGCGGCATATCCTGCACGCAGGCTTTTGCAGCAATGTTAAAAAAAATGCCGCCTGTCCCTAATGGGCGGCGGCACAGGCCCATGCCCCGATGGCGGCGCATGGGCAGCGTATTATAAAATCACCCGGCCTTTTTCTGGGCTGCCTTGGCGAACAGTGCGGAAATCGCATCCTGTGCCTCGGTCTGGATGGTCTTGAGGTGCGCTTCGCTCCTGAAGCTTTCGGCGTAGATCTTATAGACGTTTTCCGTGCCCGAGGGACGGGCGGCAAACCAGCCATTCTCTGCCGAAACCTTCAGCCCGCCAATGGCGGCCCCGTTGCCCGGTGCATTGGTCAGGGTGCTGATGATCGGCTCACCCGCCAGTTCGGTCATGCCGATCTGCTCGGGGGAGAGGGTTTTCAGGATGGCCTTCTGTTCCGGGTCGGCCGGGGCGTCGATACGCGCATAGTACGGCGTGCCAAGGCGTTTGGTCATGTCCTCATACGCAGCGCCGGGTGTGCGCTTGGTACGGGCCGTGATCTCGGCGGCCAGCAGGCCAAGGATGATGCCGTCCTTGTCCGTGCTCCACACCGTGCCGGCACGGCGCAGGAAGGACGCACCAGCACTTTCTTCCCCGCCAAAGCCCAGCGTGCCGTGGTACAGGCCATCGACAAACCACTTGAACCCGACCGGCACTTCCACCAGCTTGCGACCGATTTCCTTTGCCACGCGGTCGATCATGCTGCTGCTGACCACCGTCTTGCCCACACCCGCGCTGGCGTTCCAGTTTTCGCGGTTGTTGAACAGATATTCAATCGCGACAGCAAGATAGTGATTGGGATTCATGAGCCCGTACCGGCCCGACACGATCCCGTGGCGGTCGGCATCGGTATCATTGGCGAAGGCGATGTCAAATTTGTCCTTCATGCCCACCAGACGCGCCATGGCGTAGGGGGAGGAACAGTCCATGCGGATCTGCCCGTCCCAGTCTGCGGTCATGAAGCGGAAGGTCGGGTCCACTTCCTTGCTGACGATCGTGGCGTTGATGCCGTATCTGTCGATGATCGGCTGCCAGTAATCCACCGCCGCCCCGCCCAGCGGGTCAATGCCGATGGACACGCCGGATTCACGGATGATGTCCATGTCCACCACGGACGCCAGGTCATCCACATACGGCGTGATGTAATCATGGCGTTTTGTGGTGGGGGCCTTCAGCGCGTCCTCGAACGGAACGCGCTTCACGCCTTCCATGTTCCTGGCCATATAGTCGTTGGCGGCGCCTTCCACCACCTTGGTGATATCGGTATCCGCCGGGCCGCCATGGGTGGGGTTGTACTTGTAGCCGCCATCTTCCGGCGGGTTGTGCGACGGCGTAATCACCACGCCATCGGCAAGGTCGCTGCTGCGGTCGCGGTTATAGGTCAGGATCGCGTGCGAGATGACCGGTGTGGGGGTATAGCCGTCACGGGCGTCAATACGGACATCCACGCCGTTTGCAGCAAATACTTCCAGCGCGGATTTCAGCGCCGGGCGCGACAGCGCATGGGTGTCAATGCCAATGAACAGCGGCCCGGTAATGCCCGCGCCCTTGCGGTAATCGGCAATCGCCTGGCTGATCGACAGGATATGGTTTTCGTTGAAGCTGGTGGTCAGCGACGACCCGCGATGCCCCGACGTACCAAACGCCACGCGCTGCGTCGCAATGGCGGGGTCAGGCTTGCGGGTATAATAGGCGTCAAGCAGGGCATCGATATTGACAAGACGGTCCGGATCGACCGGCTTGCCGGCAAATGGGCTTATGCTGGGCATTGACTGCTCCCGAAATACGATATGAAAAAGCGCATATTCTACAAATTCCCTTACAGGCCGGTACGGGCATCGTCCAGCCGCAAACCGCCGCCCCGCCGCACGGGCCGGGGGTGTCGCGCAGCCGGGGGACGCGGCACACGGGACGGGAAAGGGACTGCATCATGCCGAACACTGGCGCGCGGATTGTTCTGGTGGCATTGAACTATATCAAAATCCGGACCTTTTCCGTTTCCTTGCCCGTCATCACGTTCCCGCGCACGGGTTGCGGGACAGGGGCCGCCATACCATCATATGATCATGGATACAGTTACCCCGCCCGACGGCCCCGCGCCGTCAGAAACGGACCCTGAACAGCTGCGCCGGCAACGGCTGGAACGGCTGCTGCGCCGCCTGCCCACGCGGGGGGAACAGGCCATGCGCTGGCTGTTGCAGCCGGGCCGGACATGGCTGCGGGCCATTCTGGGGTGCCTGCTGATCGCAGGCGGGATGCTGAGCTTCCTGCCGGTTCTGGGGCTGTGGATGCTGCCACTGGGCCTGATCCTGCTGGCGGAGGACGTACCCGTCCTGCGCAGTCTGACCGCGCGCATGCTGGAATGGATCGAACGCCGCCATCCGCAATGGATGGCCCCGAAATCCACGCCCTGACCACAACACGTCAGGGCATGGAAACATCACCCGCGTGAGCGCGGCTTCGCCTTCCTGCGCCCGACAACCGACAGGCGGGTCGTCACCAGGTCATATCCCATCTGCCGCACGATTCCATCGAGCAGGGCATCGAGTTCGGCGTTTTCGAATTCGATGACCTTGCCGGTATCGGCATCGATCAGGTGATAATGGTCGCCATGGTCGCCATCCGCCACTTCGTACCGTGCGCGGCCCCCGCCGAAGTCGCGGCGCTGCAGGATGCCGTTTTCTTCGAACAGACGCACGGTGCGGTACACCGTCGCGATTGAAATGCGCGGATCGACCTCTACCGCGCGGCGGTACAGTTCCTCCACATCCGGGTGGTCATCACTGTCAGACAGAACGAAGGCAATCGTCCGACGTTGGCCTGTCAGCTTCAGGCCGCGCTGACGGCACAGATCCGCCAGGGGAGAATCGGGGGAATTCGGCTCTTTCATCGTTCTGCAACGTAATCCAGACAGACCACTGCGGTCCAGTAGGGATAAGACGGCACGCACGTCGATTTTAATTGCAAATGATAATCTTTCTCATTATCAGACTCTCACCGACACATTAGGGAGCGGGCTTTGCCAAGGCCCGAGCGGATGATGACCGACACGACAGTTTTCATGAATGATCTTTCGTGCAGCGAACGCCTGCTGGTCTGGTGCGTGCGCCGCCTCAGTGGTGGCGGCGAGGGCGCAGGCTCCATGCCCGGCCTTGCGCTGCCGTGCTTCCGGGCCGATTTCGCCGCCGTGGCCGATGCCTTCCGCATGGCGCTGGGACGGCTGCGCACCTACCAGCATGCCCCGGTGGATGTCGCGATCTGCAGCGCCACGCACCTGACGGGCACGGAAAACCGCTTCCTTCTTGCCGCTACAGCAGCGCAGGAAGGGCGCGAGGCGGAGGTACGCCGCACGCTGCGTCCCGTTTTCACGCACCATCATGTCCTGTCCCCCTTCGCCGCCGCCATCACGCAGCTTGGCGCCTGCATGGCGGGTGCCGGCTACTGGCTGCCACGCCGGGGCAGCGGGAGTGGCAGCCCGCCCGTGCAGCGCCTGCGCTGGACATCGCAGGCCGAAACCGAATGGAACAGCCCGCCATCCGCCACCGCCATTCCCGGCACGCCGCAACCCGTGGGCGCGGGCAGCCTCGCCACCATGCGCTGGCATGATGCGGATATGGGAAGCGCCCATGTCATGTGGCCCAGGGCCGTCGCCGCGGCCGTGCAGACAGGTGGACTATAGGAAATATATGCAAGGGGAGGGGCGCGACCCGAGCGGTCGCGCATCGCCGCATGATGACAGGATAACCCGCCATGCCATCAACCCGGCTGTCCATGCGCCACGCCTGCGCGTTCATGGAAAACGCGTTCCTTGAACTGCTCGACATCCTTGCGTGGCAGGAAGGGGCGGCGCCACCGCCAGCCGCCCGCGCCCATGGGGCGACGGGAAGCTGTGGCGCCCACCGGGGCGGGATCAGTCCTGATCGGGGGCAGGGGCCGAATTCAGCTTGATGTACTGCTGGATGCCCACCTGACGGATCAGGTCGAACTGGCGATCGAGGAAGTCCTCATGTTCTTCCTCGTTGACCAGGATCTTGAGCAGAAGATCGCGGGAGACGAAGTCGCGCACGCTTTCGCAGTAGGCGATGCCTTCGCGCAG
>NZ_BANF01000064.1 GCF_000964425.1 Komagataeibacter intermedius TF2
GCCGATGTGGACGGCACGCTGGTCACGAAGGACAAGATCCTGACGCCACGCGCCATCCGGGCTGTCGAACGCCTGCGTGAACGCGGCATCCTGTTCACGATTACCAGTGGCCGCCCGCCCAAGGGCATGAAGATGGTCATTGACCCGCTGAAGATTTCCGAACCGATCGCGGGCTTCAACGGCGGGATGATGGTCAGGCCCGATTTCACCGTGATCGAGGCCCGCACCCTGCCGGCCGATACCGCGCGCAGGGTGATCGGCATCATCCGCGATCACAAGGCCGATCCGTGGGTCTATAACGGCAATGACTGGATCGTCTCCAGCGCTGAAGCCCCGCATGTCGCGCGTGAACAGTGGACGGTGAAGTTCCCGCCCGTGGTCGGCAATGTGGAAGAGAAGCTGGACCAGGTGGTCAAGATCACCGGCGTCAGCGATGACCTCGACCTCATGAAACGCCTCGAACATGACCTGCAGCAGGCGCTGGGCGATACGGCATCGGCCGCCCTGTCGCAGCCGTACTACGTGGATGTGACCAACAGGGACGCCAACAAGGGCGGCGTGGTGATGACGCTCGAACGCCTGCTGGGCATTCCCGCCAGCCAGATGGTGACACTGGGCGACCAGCCCAATGACGTGCTGATGTTCCGCAGGAGCGGCATGTCGATCGCCATGGGGCAGGCCAGTCCCGAGGTGCAGAAGCAGGCGACCCATGTCTCGACCTCATGCGAGGAGGAAGGGTTCGCCAATGGCATTGAGAAATACGTGCTGGGAGATGCATGACATGACCGCTGGACATGACGTGAAAACGGGCCGGATGGTGGTCCTGCCCGATGCCGAGGCCATTGCGCAGCATATGGCGGAATGGCTGACGGAACAGGCGCTGGCGAAAAAGGGCGGTCCGTTCGTGATCGCGCTTTCAGGTGGGTCCACGCCAAGGCGGCTGTACCAGATCCTGGCGTCCGCGGCATACCGTGAACGTTTTCCCTGGACGAACACGCAGTTCTTCTTTGGCGATGAACGCTTCGTGCCCGACAGCGATCCGGCCAGCAATTACAACATGGTGGAGACCGAAATGCTGGCCCACGTGCCGGTGCCGCCCACCAATGTCCACCCCATGCCGACATCGGGCGACCCGGCGCAGGCGGCGGCGAAATACCAGGCGGAGCTGGAAAAGGTATATGGCGGCAAGGTGCTGCAACCCGGTCGCCCGCTGTTTGACGTGGTGATGCTGGGTCTGGGCGATAACGGGCATACCGCGTCGCTGTTTCCGCGCCAGCCGGTGCTGGAGGAAAGGAGGCTGTGGGTTTCGAGCTGCGTGCCCGATGACGCGCCGCATACGCGCCTGACGCTGACCTATCCCGCCATTCATTCCAGCCGCCATGTGGTGTTCATGCTGGCGGGCGCGGGCAAGCGCGAGGCCTTCGCCAGGGTGCGCGCCGGGGACCCGGCGGAACCCGCCAGCCACATCACGACAGAAGGCGAACTCATCTGGCTTATGGACAGGGCGGCGGC
>NZ_BANF01000063.1 GCF_000964425.1 Komagataeibacter intermedius TF2
ATGCCATCCTCGTCCACCGTGATGTCGTCCACCTTCAGTGCGGCCAGTTCGGAGCGTCGGAACGCGCCGGCAAAACCGAGCAGAAGAATGGCCCGGTCCCGCGCGCCGACCAGATCATGTGGACTGATGGTATCGACGACCCGGACCAGCCTGTCCCAGGTGAGCGCGGTTTTCTGGCGGGGCAGAGCCTCCTTGGCTTCCCGACGGATGCCGGCGAGGGTTGCGGTCACCATCGGATGGGAAGTCGGCACGGCGATCTGTGCCAGGTGGTGCAGGTAGCGCAGGGCTGCACGGTGCAGGTCGATGGTGCTGGTCCTGCGCCCCTGCAGCGCCATATCGGCCAGATAGGCGGCGACATCTTCGCCGCGGGCGGGCAGGGCGGGCAGGGCATGGCCAGCAGCCCACTGGCACCAGGACCGTACGGCGGCACGATAGGTGCGTAGCGTGTTCCCGGCCTTGCTGCGGTGCATATAGGCATCAGCCGCCTGACGGGCGGTGGCAAGGCGGCCATCATGTTCGGGTACAGGTTGTGCCGAGACGACGGAAAACCATTGCGCGACGGTAGCTGCCGGCTGGCCGACGGGCGCAGGCGGCGCTGCGTCTGACGTCTCGGGACAGGACCCTACAGACTGGAGTGGCCGGAACCAGGCCAGAAAGCGGGGCGTGCCGTCATCGATTTCCAGTCCGACAGCCAGTTCAAACCCCGATGGGGCATCGCCGATATGGTCCTGAGCCATCTGCTGGGCCGCCGCGGCATATGGCACGCCCTGCGCAAGAGGGGTATCCGGGGAATAGGTACCGTCCGGCCGTTCGATCCCCGCCAGAAGCAGGGGCAGGGGCGGGGTAAAGCGCGCGGTCGAAAGGCTTTCCCGCCAGCGTTCCATATCCTGTGTCTTGGCCAGGCGCTGCCGTGTCAGCGGGTCGACATGGGCGTGCAGCGCCGCCTGCGCCTGCCGTTTGGAACCGAGGATCCGGACATCGCTCAGCATGACGGGCTCGCCCGGCCTTCACATGGGTAGTAGGGGAGGGGCAGGTAGGCAGACGTGGTGGAAAAGCTCGGAAACGGACGCATTTTGGGAGTTTTGTCGGGAAGTCTAATTAATAGGAATAAAAGCCCCATTCTATCAATCATCTATTTTATACATCAATTACGAGAATACTCCTAATTAAGGTGCAAAAATATCTTTAATTATGAAAAAATTAGGGGCTGGCATAGGTAAGCCTAAAGGCTTGATATGTCATATGAAAGCACGTCGTCGCAGTCGGCTGCCTCTCAGCACCCAAAAACGCCTTCTGGAGCACTTCGTTGCGGGCACGCCTGCCCGGAGTGCTGCCGAACTCGTAGGCGTCAATCGTAATACAGTGACCCTGTATTACCGGAAATTGCGAGAGGTCATTGCGGAACAGATTGCTCATGAGGCGCCGGTTTCTGGTGAAATCGAAGTCGATGAGAGTTATTTCGGTGGACATCGCAAAGGAAAACGAGGCAGGGGTGCTGCCGGAAAAGTGGCCGTCTTTGGCCTGCTGAAACGACATGGCCGTGTCCATGCCATCATGATTCCCGACGCCGGACATCAGACGCTGATGTCGATCATTCGAAAGAAAGTACAGCCAGATTCAATCGTTTACAGCGATTCCTGGCATGCTTACGACAAGCTGGATGTCTTGGAATTCCATCACGAACGTCTTGATCACAGCAGGCATCTTGCCTTGGGTAGAAACCATATCAACGGCATTGAGAATTTATGGAGCCAGGCGAAGCGGCATCTGCGGCGATACAACGGAATACCACGCAAAGACTTCCATCTCTTCTTCGCCGAATGCGGGTGGCGCTTCAACATTGGCTCGCCTGCAAAACTCATGAAAATCCTCACTCAATGGGCTAAACTGCCCTGGGTTTACCGGAGAGTAAAACTCTCGGAGGATGAACCCTATGGTAGAGAAGAAGACATCGCGTTATTCGCCTGAGTTCCATGAGCGCGCCGTACGTCTTCTGGACGAACATCGATCGGATTACCCGAGTATTTCGGCGGCCTGTCGGGAGATTGGTGGCAAGCCTGGCTGTTCGGGAGACAGCCTGCACGACTGGTGGAAGCAGGCGCGGCGACCGGGCACGCGTCATTGTGCCCGATCTCTCCTGTTTCGTCAGAATGCCGCGTCGATATCCACCACGTTGATCAGCTTGTGGTTGATGAACTCCTTGATGCCAAGACCGATCAGTTCACGGCCATAGCCCGAGTTCTTGATGCCACCGAACGGCAGGTCGGCCTTGGGTGACAGCGGATGGTTGATGAACACCATGCCCGTGCGGATGGCGCGGGCCACCCGTGCACCGCGTGCTTCGTCCTTCGTAAATACGGAACCACCCAGTCCGTAAGGGGAATCATTGGCGATACGGATGGCGTCCGCTTCATCCTTTGCGCGGTATATCTGGGTAACGGGACCAAAGAATTCCCAGTGACGGGCTGCATTCTTTTCATCAAGCCCCGACATGAGCAGCGGCTGGAAAAATGCGCCCTGTTCCGGCACCGGCGCCCCGATGACCTCGACCTTCGCGCCCAGATCCATCGCCCGCGTGACCTGATCGCGCAGGTCGTCTGCCGCTGCCTGTGACGACAGGGGAGCAAGCGTGGTGGCCGGGTCCATCGGGTCGCCCGCCTTCAGGGCCGCAACACCTTCCTTGTAAAGGGCAAGGAACTGGTCATAAACCGCATCCACCACGATCAGGCGCTTGGCCGAAACACAGACCTGACCGGCATTCCAGTGGCGACCGATAACCGCCCAGCGGGCTGCCTTTTCCACATCGGCATCATCCAGCACTATGAAGGCGTCCGCGCCCCCCAGTTCCATAGTCGCCTTTTTCAGCGCCTTGCCCGCAATGCCGGCAATAACGGTGCCAGCCCCTTCCGAACCCGTCAGGGCAACACCACATACGCGCGGGTCGTTCAGGATCATGGCAGTGTGGGGGCGCGCCGCATACAGGTTGCGGAACAGCCCCTTGGGCAGGCCCGCTTCCGCCATCAGTGTATCAAAAGCTGCGGCACACTGCGGCAGGTTGGATGCATGCTTGAGCAGCACGGCATTACCGGCTGAAAGCTGCGGCGCGATAATGCGCACGACCTGATAGAAGGGGAAGTTCCACGGCTCGATCGCCAGCACGATGCCCAGCGGTTCGTGAACCAGGACGGGTCTGCCTTCCACGGCGTTGGCAACCGGCAGTATTTCCGGCTTCAGCAGTTCTTCGGCATGATTTGCATAGTATTCGAAGATCTCGGCAGAAAGAATGACTTCCTTCTTTGATTCCTCGAACAGCTTGCCCATTTCCAGCGTACCAAGACGGGCGTATTTATCAATGTCACGGCGCAGGATGGCGGCAGCCGCGTTCATGACCTTTGCCCGATCGGCAAAGGATGTGTCGCGCCAGCTTTCAAATGCAGCGTGCGCTTCGCTCAGGGCCGTCTGTACTTCCGCGTCCGTCGCATCCGCGAAGGTTGCAACAACTTCGTTGGTATAGGGATTGGTTGATGCGTAAGCCATTTTGGATATCTGTCCCTTAATAAAGTCAGTTATGCCCGGGATACGACGTGTGCCCGTATCCCGGTGGTATTTCAGTGGAAATCAGGCAGCGGCTTCGAGTATCCGGCGGCTGACATCCAGCGTGACATCACCGTTTTCACCCAGATGGGTCATGCCGTGATCTTCAAGCTGCTGAACCAGGTCATTGATGCCATCAGCCCCGATGTCGTAGGCCGACAGACGGGTCGGCACGCCAAGGTTTTCAAAAAATTCCTCGGTCTTGCGGATAACTGCGTCGATCCGCTCGTCTTCCGTGCCTTCGGTCAGGTTCCAGACCCGCGCGGCATACTGCAGCAGCTTGGCGCGCTTTTCGGTGCGGCGCACCTTCAGCAGGGCAGGGAACACCATGGCCAGCGTGCGGGCATGGTCAATGTGGTATTTCGCCGTGATTTCATGGCCGATCATGTGCGTGGTCCAGTCATGCGGCACGCCCGCACCAATCAGGCCATTCAGCGCCAGGGTCGCAACCCACATGAGGTTGGAGCGCAGGTCATAATCTTCCGGTGTGGCGACGATGCGCGGCCCGATTTCCACCAGGCTGGACAGCAGTCCTTCGGAAAAGCGGTCCTGCGCCATGCCGTCGACCGGATAGGTCATGTACTGCTCCATCACATGCACGAAGGAGTCCACGACACCGTTGATGACCTGCTTCATGGGCAGGCTCATGGTGCGCATGGGGTCGAGCATGGAAAAGCGCGGATAGACCAGTGGGTTGGAAAACAGCAGCTTGTCACCCGTGGACTGACGTGAAATCACGCTCAGGCAGTTCATTTCGGACCCGGTCGCAGGCAGGGTGACAACGGTGCCCAGCGGCAGTGCCTTCTTCGCCGCTTCTCCCTTGCTGACCAGAATGTCCCATGGCTCGCCTTCATACGGCACGGCGGCAGCAACGAATTTGGTGCCATCCATGACCGATCCGCCACCGACTGCAAGTAGGAAGTCGAGCTTTTCTGCCCGCACCATGGCCACGGCTTTCATCAGGGTTTCGTAGGTCGGGTTGGCTTCAATGCCACCAAACTCACGGAAGGTCCGCTTGCCCAGTGCCGCCCGCACCTCATTCAGCGTGCCGCTGCGTTCCGCGCTGGAGCCACCATACAGAACGAGCACGCGGGCTTCAGGTGACAGCTGTTCATCAAGGCGTGCAATCATGCCTTTGCCAAACAGGACCCGAGTGGGGTTGTAGAATTCGAAATTCTGCATTTTCATACCTATTGGACCGGTCGTCTACAATAGACCGGTCGTCTATTAAAATCGTGGAACAGGGCACTCTGCCATGCTCCGGAAACTAGATTTCCAGTAGCCGCCTGCTTGCTGCCCAGGCATGATCAAACGGCGGAGAACTGTGGGTAATCTTCACCATAAGCGTCGAACCCAGCCAGAGCTGGTACAGCGACGCCGCCAGCATCAGCGCGGGCTGTGTGCTGCCAATGGACCCCTCTTCCTGTCCCGTGCTGATGACGGCACTGATCCGGTCGATGACCGTACGGGTGCCGACATCGAGAATGGCGCGCATCCGTTCGGACAGGTCCGATACTTCAGCCGCCAGCTTTACGATCAGGCATTTGTTCCCGATCTGCCCTTCGATATGGGTATCGCGCCAGAACTGACAGTAACGGGTGATCCGTTGTGCTGCGTTCGTATTGCAGTCACCAAGGATGTCATCCATTTTTATCAGATAGTCGTCGATATAAGTCTGGAGCAGGGCCTCACCAAAAGCTTCTTTGGACTCGAAGTAATGGTAAAACGATCCCTTGGGAATGCCCGCGACATCCAGTATCTGCGCCAGACCGACGGCCGAGAAACCGCGCTGGCCGATCAGCGGCCGGGCCGCTTCCAGGATGTGCTGTCGGGCAGCGCGATGTTTCTCTGCAATCTTCATGGGAGTGTATATACGGATGATCAGTCAGGGTGTCCAGATAAAAATTAGACTGGTCGTCTCTTTTCTGTCCGCTACCTGTTCCTCAACAAGACGAGGCCAGAAGGGGCGCCCCGCCGCAGCCTTGATGTCCGCTGTCCCGATCTGAACAGCGGACTTTTCGGCTATCCGGCCAGACGGGCCGGATTCCATATTCAGGCTGGTGTATGCACCAGTTTCTTGTTGATGAACTCTTCAATACCCAGCGAGGACAGTTCACGGCCGTAACCGGAGTTTTTCACGCCACCAAACGGTAGGCCGGGTGCGGTCCATGTCGAGCGGTTAATGAAGACCATGCCCGTTTCAATCTGACTGGCGACCCGCTTTCCGCGTTCGATATCGGTGGTCATGACGGAGCCGCCAAGGCCATAGGGGGAATCATTGGCAAGCTCGATGGCCGACTGTTCATCTGGCACCCGGAAGATCATGGCCACGGGCGCGAAGAATTCCTGATGGAAGGCCGGATTATCGTTGTTGATATTGTCAAGGATGGTCGCCTGCAGGAAATAGCCAGGACGCTCAATACGCTTGCCCCCGGTCACCACACGCGCACCGTGCGCCACGGCGTTTTCGATCTGTCCCAGCACCAGTTTCAGCGCGCTTTCGCTGCATAGCGGGCCAAGCGTGGTCTTTTCATCCATCGGGTCGCCCGCCACCAGGTTTTCAAGTGCGGCCTTGAAGCGCGTGGTAAAGGCATCGGCAATCTTTTCATGAACAATGAACCGCTTGGCCGCGACACAGCACTGCCCGGTATTGTTCATCCGCCCCCAGACCGCCCATTTGATTGCAACATCAAGGTCGGCATCATCCAGCACGATAAAGGCGTCGCTGCCACCGAGTTCCATGGTGTTCTTCTTGAGCGCGCTGCCTGCTTCGGCTGCCACGGCCTTGCCTGCGCGTTCACTACCAGTCAGCGCCACACCACGCACGCGTGGGTCAGCCACGACGGTTGCCGACTGTTCGTTGGTAATGAACACGTTTGAATACGTGCCTTCGGGTGCGCCCGCATCGGCAAACAGTTCTTCAAACATCACCGCGCATTGCGGCACGCCGGGTGCATGCTTCACGATCAGCACGTTACCGGCCATGAGGTTGGGACCTGCCACGCGAGCCAACTGGTAATAGGGAAAATTCCACGGCTCGATACAGAAGACGATGCCAATGGGCTGGCTCAGGATCGTGGCCTTGCCGTCATCGACCTTCAGGTCGACGGGGGCGAGGAATTTCTCGGCATTGTCGGCATAGTAATCAAGAATATCGGCGCTCAGGTCTACTTCAGCCTGTGCCTCGCGGAACAGCTTGCCCATTTCTACGGTAATTGGCGTGGCGAATGCATCGCGGTTATGCCGCATGATTTCAGCGGCCTTGTGCAGTATTACAGCACGCTGGGCATAGGTTTTATTGCGCCAGTTCTTTTTATAGGTGGTATCCGCTTGTGTAATGATACCGGCAAGTTGGGCATCCGAATGCAGGTCGAATGTCTTGAGCGTTTCTTCCGTGTACGGATTGATGGACTGGTAAAGCATGGTGAACAGTGGCCTCCCATTTATTTTGTCAGCCAGCCCTTTCCATCTCTGCATGGGGGCCGGATCGGCCCGCAGGCACGTGACGATGTATCAGGATGATGAGCTGTCGGCTGTGTTTGTCTATATACAAATATATATAGACATCGGCGCATGACAAACGGATTCTCGCTCAAGATCGCGTGAAACTCCCTTTTTAGACAGGGTGTTATGCACCGAGTTTAGGGCCTGTTAGGGCTTGATCCAGTCTGCTGCGGCAGCGATGTGGATGACCG
>NZ_BANF01000062.1 GCF_000964425.1 Komagataeibacter intermedius TF2
CACAACACCCAGGCCGCCCAGTACCATGAGGCCGGGCTGGATGCCGCGGCCATCACCAATACCGCCCTTGAGGCGCTGGGTGTCGGAATCAGCATGACGCAGCCCTTGCTAAAGACAGCAAACGGACCGAAATCATGAACATTATGAAACATGTCCTGAAAACCACCTCGCTGGCGCTGTGCGCCGGACTGATGGCGGCACCGGTCGTCCCTGCCGTCCTCCCCATTCATGCAGCCCATGCGGCCAGCGCATCCGATGCGCAGGTGCAGGAGCCGATCAGGAGCCTGTATGCAGCGCTGGAGCGCGTGCAGGCCAAGGGCAGCGGTTCGTTCGAACAGCGTTCGCAGATGCTGGCCCCGGCGATTGACCACGCCTACAACATCGAGGCCGTGCTCGCATCCTCCATCGGGCCGCGTTACGCTGGCCTGAGCGATGACCAGAAGCAGACCCTGCTGACCACCTTCCGGCAGTTCACCATCGCCCGCTATGTTTCCAGCTTCAAGCCCGGCAGCGATGCCCGCTTCACCATCGACCCGACCGTAACCCCTTCGCCCGCCGGTAATGACCGTATTGTTGTAACACATATCGGGTCGTCCGATGACCCGAGCGGGACCGAAATCAACTACGTCATGCGCTCCGGCCCGAAGGGCTGGCAGATCGTTGATGTGCTGCTGAACGCCCACATAAGCCAGGTCGCCGCCCAGCGCGCCGACTTCAGCTCTGCGCTGTCGGGCGGCAATGTGCAGAAACTGACGAATCTGCTACAGAAAAAAATCAAAACGTTCTCGGAAGAGTGATATTACACTCATCTGACACCGTTTTCTAACTTGCTCCATACGCGGGACCTTGCCGGAAAGATAATGTCTGTTTTCAACGCTCTTGTTTCACCCGCCGGACTGGCCGCAACCGTTGCGGCCGCCGGGTGCATGCAGGCAGCGCTTGGCACTTTTCTGGTCTCGCGTTTCCGATGGCAGGAAAAACGCGTGGACCGGACGGTGCCCATGCCTCCGGTCTCCGTGCTCAAGCCCCTCCACGGCGATGAACCGCTGCTGGAGGAAGCGCTTGAAAGTTTCTGCACGCAGGATTACCCGCAGATGCAGATCGTCTTTGGCGTACAGTCCGAAGACGATGCGGCGATTCCGATCGTACACCGCCTGATGGAACGCCATCCGGATGTGCAGATGGAACTGGTGGTTGACCCGACCTTCCACGGCGTCAACCGCAAGATCGGCAACCTGATCAACATCATGACCCGCGTGAAGCATGATGTTCTGGTCATTTCCGATTCGGATATTCACGTTGCCCCCGATTACCTGCGGCATGTGGTGGGCGCGCTGGTACCGTCCAATGTCGGGCTGGTCACCACGCTGTATGCCGGGCTTCCGGCGTCCCCCACCGTGCCGCGCCTGCTGGCCGCATGCCAGATCAACCACAATTTCCTGCCCGGCGTCATGCTGTCGCGCTACCTCGGGCGGCAGGACTGCCTGGGCGCGACCATGGCGCTGCGGCGGTCCATGCTGGAAGAAATTGGCGGACTGGAAGCACTGGTGCCCCATGTGGCCGATGATGCGATCCTGGGCCGCTACGTACGCGACCGTGGCAAGGATATCGCCATTGCCGCGTGCATGACATGGACCACTGTGGGCGAGACCTCGATGCGCGAGGTACTGGCGCATGAACTGCGCTGGGGCCGGACCGTCAAGACGCTGGAACCGGCGGGATACGCCGCGTCCGCCATCCAGCTGCCCCTGTTCTGGGCCACCGTGACCGTGCTTGTCGCACCGCACGCGGCCTGGACATGGTTCTTCTTTCTTGGTGCATGGGGATGGCGGGCCGTGTGTTCCTTCATCCTGGACCGGACGCTTGCGCAACGCAGCCTGCTGCCGTTACTGCTCCTGCCGCTGCGTGACTGGCTTTCGGCCGCCATCATGGTGGGCAGTGTCACGGGCACGCGGGTTGCATGGCGCGGGCAGACGATGCATGTCACACCACATTCGGTCATGACACCACGATCGCAACCGGCTTCCCCCGGTGACTGACCCGCCCCCAGCAGGCTGAACTGCTTGAGAATTCCAACCCTGTAGTCAATAAGAACGGGTATAAGGGAACCCTCTTCCCCGCCAGAGCCCGAGGATACGCGTAGCATGATGAAAACCCTGTTTCTCCAGCCGCCTTCGTTTGACGGATTCGACGGTGGGGCCGGTTCCCGCTATCAGGCCAAGCGGGAAATCAAGTCGTTCTGGTATCCGACGTGGCTGGCGCAGCCTGCCGCCATGGTCGAAGGCAGCCGCCTGATCGATGCGCCGCCCGCACGCATGGGCATGGAGCCGATCCTGGAAGACGTGCGCAACCGTGATCTGGTCGTCATGCACACCTCCACCCCGTCCTTTGCATCCGATGTGCGCGTAGCCCAGATGCTGAAGGACGCGAACCCGAAGGTGAAGATCGGCATGGTCGGCGCCAAGGTGGCCGTGCAGCCCGAGGAAAGCCTGCTGAACGCCCCGCCGGTCGATTTCGTGGCCCGTAACGAATTCGACTTCACCATCAAGGAAATGGCGGAAGGCCGCGACTGGAAAGATGTCGATGGCATCTCCTGGCGCGATGCGGATGGCAAGATCGTCCATAACCGCGACCGCGCCATGATCGAGGACATGGACAGCCTGCCGTTCGTGACCGAAGTATACAAGCGTGACCTGAAGATCGAGGATTACTTCATCGGGTACCTGATGCACCCGTACATCTCGATCTATACCGGCCGTGGCTGCAAGTCGCGCTGCACCTTCTGCCTGTGGCCGCAGACGGTGGGTGGCCATCACTACCGCACCCGCAGCCCCGAGCACGTGGCCGCCGAAATCCGCCTGGCGAAGCAGTATTTCCCGCAGGTGAAGGAATTCTTCTTCGACGACGATACCTTCACCGATGACCTGCCGCGCGCCGAAGCAATCGCCAGGGAACTGGGCAAGCTGGGTGTGACGTGGTCGTGCAATGCAAAGGCCAATGTGCCCCGCAAGACGCTGGAAGTGCTGAAGGCCAATGGCCTGCGCCTGCTGCTGGTCGGTTACGAAAGCGGCAACCAGCAGATCCTGCACAACATCAAGAAGGGCATGCGCGTCGAGACGGCGCGTGAGTTCACCAAGAACTGCCACGAACTGGGGATCAAGATCCACGGCACCTTCATCCTCGGCCTGCCGGGCGAAACGAAGGAAACCATTCAGGAAACCATCAAGTTCGCCACCGAGATCAACCCGCACACGCTGCAGGTTTCGCTGGCAGCACCATATCCCGGCACGTTCCTGCACAAGCAGGCGACCGAGAACGGCTGGCTGGATGAAAAGAACGCCGAACTGATCGACGATAACGGCGTGCAGATCGCACCGCTGCACTACCCGCACCTGTCGCATACGGAAATCTTCCAGAGCGTGGAAGAATTCTACCGGAAGTTCTATTTCCGTGCGCCCAAGATCGCCTCGATCGTGAACGAGATGGTCCGCAGCCCGCAGATGATGAAGCGCCGCCTGCGCGAAGGGGTGGAGTTCTTCCAGTTCCTGCGCGAACGCCGCGCCGCCTGATCGGGCTGCCTGCGATTACCCTATGCCGGGACCTTCGGGTTCCGGCATTTCTTTTGTCATGCCACCCGGTTTCCCATCATGAAGCGCGTCATCATATCCGCCGATGATTTCGGCCTGTCCGAAGAAGTAAACGAGGCGATCGAGATCGCCCACCGGGACGGATTGCTGTCGACTGCCAGCCTTATGGTATCCGGCCCTGCAGCGGCTGACGCCGTGCGTCGTGCAAAAAAACTGCCGGACCTGCGCGTGGGGCTGCATCTGGTCGCGATCGAGGGACCGGCAACCCTGCCGCCAGCCGATATCCCGCTGCTGGTACCGCAGGACGGGCAGTTCCCGTCTGACCAGCTGAAGCTGGGGGTGGAATATTTCTTCCGCCCTGCCGTGCGCCGGGAACTGGCTGCCGAGATCGAGGCCCAGTTCCGTGCCTTTGCCGCGACCGGCCTTGCACTGGACCACGCAAATGCGCACAAGCACATGCACCTGCACCCCACCGTGGGGCGGTACATGATCGAAAGCGGGCTACGCCACGGCCTGCGCGCGATCCGCGTGCCACTGGAACCGCCCGAACCGCTTTATGCCGCCGGCACCTATACCGATACGCTGGGGGATGCGGCGCTACGCCGCTGGACCGGCCTGCTGCGCCATCAGGCGCACAAGGCGGGACTGGTCACAAATGACTGGTGTTTCGGGCTGGCGTGGAGCGGCCACATGACGACTGACCGCGTATCCGCTCTGGCAGCACACCTGCCGGACGGCCTGTCGGAAATCTATTTCCACCCGGCCACGGCAAAGAACAAATTATTGCAAAAGCTCATGCCCACCTATGAGCACGAGGCGGAATTCCGCACGCTATGCGCGCCCGGTTTCCGCTCCGGCCTGGCCCATTCGGGGACCATACCCACCACATGGACGGATGTGGCCCGCGCATCGTGACGGGCCACGCCTGACAGCCGGGCAGATCAGCCGAGGTTGCTCTTGACCCATTCCTTGAGCTGGCTCTTGGGCAGGGCGCCGGTCTTACTGGCAACCGGTGCACCGTCCTTGAACAGGATCAGCGTCGGAATGCCGCGCACGGCATAATTGTTGGGCGTGTTGGGATTGTCGTCGATATTGACCTTGGCGACGGTCATCCTGCCCTTGAATTCAGCCCCGATTTCATCCAGCGCCGGGGCGATCATCTTGCACGGGCCGCACCATTCCGCCCAGAAATCGACCAGAACCGGCTCCTTGGAGTCCAGAACCTTCGTCTTGAACTGGTCATCGCTGACCGCAACCGTGTTTTCACTCATCACTCAAAACTCCTTCATGGCGGCCAGAACCGCCGCCCTGTCCTGCTGACATGGCCATGCCGACGCATGGGGTCAAGTCGTAGCCCGACCCGCACCTGTCAGGTCCGGCGCATACCGGTCCAGTAACGTAGCAGGCAGGATGTCAACGCGCACGCCCTCCGTCCAGACCAGGGCGCACACCACCTGCCTGCCGGGATAGACCCCACGCAACAGGGCACGGTAGGCCGCCATCTGCCGCAGGTACAGCACTGGCGTGCTGTCAACGTCCGCCGGGGGGGTGCGGTTTGTCTTGAAATCACACACCGTCACCGTATCCGCGTCGACCGCCATGCGGTCCACCTGTCCCACGATCACCTGCTGGCCCACGATACCGGCCAGTGGCTGCTCCGCCCGGCTGCCGGGGGCAAACAGGGTGGCAAGACGGGGCATGTCCATGACCGCAAGGACCTGCGTCACCAGTTCTTCGCACTGTTCGGGGTCCAGTCCCGCCGCCGGGCGCGACAGCCATGACCAGGCAAGTTCCGCCCGTTCATCCTCCGGGCAATCCGGCAGATATTGCAGCAGGGCATGCACAAGTTGCCCGCGTTGCAGGGCACGGGCGCGCTGACCCGCCGGGTCGGCCCGGTCGCGCACGGTGCTGGCGGATGCCAGCGGCGACCGCACGGCAGGCTGCGGGCCAAGGGCAACATCATCGGGACGACTGGGGGCCAGCGGGCGGGCCAACGGCCCTTCCGTGACCGGCATGACGGGCCGCCACAGCGGGGCATGGCCCATCCATGCGGGCAGGTCATGCGCTGGCGCAACCGCAACCGGTTCCTGACCGGCGCGCGGTGCCCGCGCGGGCGGGACCGTGCGCGCTTCCTCCAGCACGAGGCTGTCCCCTTCCCAGCCGAGGTCGAAGGGACGGGCGGTGGCACCTGCGCTTTCAAACCCCTGCCGGCACAGGTCATACCAGCAGCCATCGGGCACGCCGCGCCGGGGTTCCCACCCGCAGATCACCAGCCGGTCGCTTGCCCGGGTCAGGGCGACATACAGCAGGCGGTTATATTCCTCCGCCGCTTCCCGGCGTATCTTCTCCTGCACGGACGCTGTCACATCCGTGGCCAGTTCACGTCGTGGTACCCATATCGGGATATCGAGTCCCGTCACGGAATCGGTTTCCCACAGGATATTGGTATCGGAACGGGGCGTTGCGATCGTATCGGGCAGGATGACAAGACGCGCCTGCAGCCCCTTCGCCCCATGCGCCGTCATGACGCGCACCATGTTGGCCGATGCATCGGGTTCATGCCGCACGGTTTCATCCGATGCATGCAGCCAGTGCAGGAACCCCTGCAGGGAAATGGCGTGCGTTTCCTCAAACCGCAGTGCTGCGGACAGCAGTTCGTCAACCGGCTCCACCGCTTCCGGCCCAAGGCGGGCCAGAAGCCGGGCACGGCCACCCAGCGGGCCAAGGGCTTCGGCCAGAAGCTGGTACGGCGTCGCGTAATCAACCTGCCGGAACAGGGTATCGAGGATATGCCACGCGGCGGTCCAGTCGGGCCGTTCTGCATGGCGCGTCCGCAGCACCGCCCAGAGCGGCTGCCCATCGCGCCCCGTCGCCAGGTGCATGAGCGAGTCGTCATCCAGCCCCCCGATGGGGGATGTCAGCACGCAGGCCAGCGTCAGGTCATCCTGCGGCAGCAGAAGCGCCGCGCACAGCGCCATCAGGTCCTGCACCGCAAGCTGGTCGGTCAGCACGGTGCGCACCAGTGTCGCCACCGGCACGTCATTGCTTTTCAGCGCCCGGATCAACGCACGTGCGAAGGCGGAGCGACGGGGCACGAGGATCAGCACGTCACCGGGCGCCAGCGGCGTTTCCCCGGGTGCGGGCGGCGTGCCCAGCTGTCGGGCGATCCAGGCCGCCAATGTATCGGCCAGACGCTGCTGGGCCGTGGACTGCCCGGCATTGTGGGTGGGGGCCATCCACGGGCTTATGTCCGTCTCATCAGGTTCCACCGGCACGGGGGGCCATATTTCCACGCATCCACCCTGCCCCGGTCGCGCGGTGACATGGGCTGGAATGGTGCCGTCCGGTTCCACCACGCCCCGGGCGGCGGCGGGATTGGCGAACACGCTGTCCACCAGTTTCAGCACGGGTGCGGTGGAGCGGAAGGAAACGGTCAGCGCCGGTTCGCGCCATATGGCCCGGGCGGCGGCGGCATTGCGGCGGAACCGCTGCCGCCATGCGCGAAAGGCCTCCGGGTCGGCCCCCTGAAAGGAATAGATCGACTGCTTGTAATCCCCCACCGCAAAAATGGTGCGCGGACAGCCGTCATCATCATGCGTGCCTTCACCGGCAAAGAATTCCGATGTCAGGCCACCGGCAATGGCCCACTGGTCGGGTGATGTGTCCTGCACCTCGTCAAGCAGCAGGTGGTCGATCCCGCCATCCAGCTTGTACAGCACCCATGCCGCGCCGGGATCATCCAGCAACTGCAGCGTGCGGTCGATCAGGTCATCATAATCAACCATGCCCTGCGCGTCCTTGCGCGTGGCGTAGCGTTCCAGCACCGGCTGGGCCACGGACAGCAGGGCACAGGTCAGTTCAAACACCGTAATGGCGCGCAACTGCTGGTCGATGCCGATAACCCGCGCGGCTTCCGCGCCAAGACGGTCGGCCAGACCGGGACAGGCGGTATCCATCCTGGGATTAAGGCCGCCACGCTTTCGCGGCTCCCCCTTCTGCGTCAGCAGGCCGCCCCGCCATGCAGACCAGTCCGCCGCGCGGGCGGCCACGTCCTGACCCAGCCATGCCAGCATGGTGTCCGCCTGCGCCCGGACGCTGGCCGATCCCTCCCGCGCCACGCGACGTAGCCCGTCACGCAAAATATCCTCGTCGGGGATCGTGGCGCAGGCATTGCGCAAGACCTCATCCACGCTGCGCCCGCTTATGCCCAGCAGGCGCATGAGGGCCGATTCCACCCCGCCCCGGTCCATCACCCAGCGGCGCGCCACCGGCAGCATGCGACGCGACTGGGCCTGCAGCCGGGAAATCAGCGCGGTAAAGTCCCCCACCCCGATCTGTCCTGCCAGCATGGCGACGGCGGGACCACCCTGCCCCACCACATCCTCCACCGCCGTGCGCTGGGCCAGGCGGGCATCGGTTTCCTCGATCAGGGTAAAATGCGGGCTGATCGCGGCTTCCACCGGAAAACGCCGCAGCAGCGACTGGCAGAAGGCATGGATGGTGCCAATGCGCATGCCACCGGGAAGGTCCAGCACGCGGGCGAACAGTTCGCGCGCCACGCGGCGGGTTTCCTCCCCCGTCGGCACGGACAGGCGCGCAAGCTCACGGTCCAGATCCGCATCGGGCAACATGACCCACTGCCCCAGACGGTTCTGCAGGCGGATGGACATTTCCGCCGCCGCCGCCTTGGTAAAGGTCAGGCACAGGATACGGGCGGGATCGCTGCCGGGCACGCGCGTCATGACGCCATCACGGTCGGGCACGTCACGCGGCAGCATGAGGCGCAGCAGCCGGTCGATCAGCAGCTTTGTCTTGCCACTGCCGGCGGAGGCGGAAACGAATACCGATGCCTGCGGGTCGGATGCCTCCGCCTGGCTACGGTTGGCGATGTCGATGGCGGACGCCATGCCGTCACCCTTCATCATGGCTTCGTTCATCCGCCATTTTCCTCGCGCGCGGCACTCCATTCCGCCACGCGGGCCAGATGGGCGTAATCGGCAAAACGGGGTTCTTCGCCGGGGAAGGGATGGGACAGATAAGGCTGGTCAGGATTGTCATAGGCCGTCACCAGGTCACGCAGCCCCTTCCTGCAGCCCGCGATCAGTTCCGCCAGTTCCGCGCCACGCGCCACGTCCAGTACCTGTGCGGGAACATGGCCGCCGGTCAGGCGCCAGTACACCAGTTCCGCCACCGTACCCGCGACGGGGGGTGGAAACCCGCCACATTCGATCATCGCCGCCTCCAGCACCAGCTGCGACTGCCAGCCTTCCATCACGCTGCGCCGGGTGGGCAGCGTGCCGGTCTTGTAGTCAAACAGGCTCAGGCCGCCGTCGCCATGCAGATCAATCCGGTCCGCGCGCCCCCGCAGGGTGAACGGCCCAGCGGGCAGGTCCTCCAGCCGCATCTTACCTGCCAGTTCCGTCAGCACGGTACGGGGGCCGCCGGTGGCGCGGCGCGTTTCCTCGGCCTGCGCGCACCATGTGGCAATGCGGTCCAGCCGGGGCGCCCACCATGCCGCAAGGGCGGGACGCAGGGCTGCCTCGCGCAGTACATCGGCGAAGACGTCGCGCATGCGGGCAGCGCCATCATGGGGCCAGTCAGCGGGATGGGCACGGAACCACCGGTCCAGCGCGGCATGTACGATCTGCCCGTAATCGGCGGCATCGGCCAGTTCCTCCAGATCCGCAAGCGGGCGCAGCCGGAGGATACGCCGCGCGTAAATGGCGTAAGGGTCGCGCATCCATGTCTCGATTTCCGTCACCGACAGGCTGCGCGGGCGCAGGCCCACCGCCGGACGCGGCCGTGGCGGCGCAACGGGCACCGCCGCCCCGTCCGGCCGGTCAAGGCTGTCCAGCCAGCGCAGCGCCGGGTGCGCGGGCAGGCTGTGGCCATGTCCCGCCAGATAGGCATCCAGCCGCACCAGCCACCGCGCGGGCACCGTTGGCGCACCCTGCCGCCGGGCCGCCAGCGACAGCACCACATCGGGCGCGGCACAGGCGCAGGACACGAAATCATGCGCGGCCTGACCAATGGCCCATTCGGGTGATGGCAGGCCGACACGCGTGCGCATGGGGCGGCTCATCCACGGGCCGGGATCGGTCGCGGGTGGCCAGACGGTTTCCACCAGACCACCCAGCACGATGGTATCCGCCGTCTGCAGCCGGGCCTCCAGCAGACCCCAGATGAACACGCGCGGATGCACCGCCGTCCCCTCACGCCCGCGCACGGCGCGCCGTCCCTGCACCGTCATGCCCGCAAGGGACGAGGCCAGCAGCCCGTCCAGCGCGCCCAGACGGGCATCAGGCAGGACATCGCACCACGCCAGCATCGCACTCATATGCTGACCCAGCGCGTTGCCTTCCTCGCCTGCCCACAGCCGGTCCGCGCCATCCGTGGTATCGGTCGCGGCCAGCGCCTGCGCGGTTTCAACCAGTGCCGCCAGCAGGACGGATACCGGCACCAGCGTGCTGCCCGGCAGGGCCAGCAGCGGACCAAAGGCGGTTTCCAGACGGGTGAGGAACGCGTTTATTTCCTCTGGCGCATCCGGGGCGTCGGCCAGCGCGCCATGCGGGTCATCGGCCGCGCGCGCCAGTGCACGGCGCAGCCCCGCGATACCCGGCGGCGGGGCCGGGCCACGCAGGACAAGGCGTTCAAGCTGTCGCGCACTGGCGCGGCAGTTGCCCGGCGACAGCCCGCACGCCGCCAGCGGGTGCTTGATGACGGACAGAAGGGCCACCGGCGACAGGCCGCCATCCACCGCCTGCACGATCAGCCGCAGGAAGGCGGTCTGTGGCACGGTCAGCAGGCTTTCGCCCGCGCTGTCATCGGCAATGACGCCCCAGCGCACCAGTTCCGTCGCCACCCGTCCGGCCAGCGCCCGGTCGGGGGTGACAAGGGCCGCCCGCCGCCCCGGCTGTTCCAGCACCTGCCGCAGCACCATGGCGATCGCGGCGGCTTCCTCCTGCTGGTCGGCGCTGCGCAGGACCGACAGGCCATCGGCCGCCACGGGCGCATCCGGTGCACGCCAGCGCTCCAGCGCATGGGCAGGCAGCAATGCGCGGGCCAGCAGGCTGGCGCGGGAGACGGGGCTACTGGCCTCGCCACCATCGGTCAGGGTGTCCCACTGTTCCATGCATGTGCGTTCAATGCCCAGTTCGGCCAGCATATGCGCCGTGCCGGCCTGCGGGTGGTCGGGCGGCAGGCGCTGCCAGACTTCATCATCACAATCCATGTCCACACCGGGCAGCACCAGCAATCCGTCGGGCAGGGACATGACAGCGCGCAGCATGGCGATGGTGGAGGGCACGGCATCGGAAAAACCGGCGGCCCAGATGGGGTACCCTGCTGGTGGCGGCGTCTCCATCCACCGCGCGGCCTGTGCGTGCAGCAGGCCGGTCTGGCGGGCGACGGGGTTCATCACCCCCTGTTCCGCCAGCCATGCGGGCCACACACTGGTCACGATGGACAGGAATTTCAGCGTCTGGTGCCAGTGCTGGGCAAAGTCACCTTCCGCCGCATGGGGCAGGCGTTCGCACAGGTCGCATTCCGCCCATTCCGCCTCATCCATCAGGTCCGCCAGCGCGCGCGCCAGCGGCCATGCCTGGTCCACGCCCTGCACATCGCCAAACGCCCTGCCCGCCTGCATGACCAGCAGCGTCAGCGTCGCCAGCCGCCGCACGGGGTCTACCGCAGGCGGCAGGTCCAGCGCACTGCACCCCGACAGCGCCAGCGATGCCTCATCCAGCGCCGCAATGGGCGCAATGCGGGGCAGCAGGATGGGACGGCCATCAACCTGACGGACGAAGGCTTCGGTCAACGCACGGGCGGCACGACGGCTGGGCAGCAGGATCAGGCCATTGCCGCAGGCCTGCGCATCATGGCCCGCCTGTTCCAGCCAGCGGGCGGCGATCTGGTCGACAAACGGCACATGGGACGGCACGACCGCCGTCCGCCCCCGCACGCAGGCGGTCGTGGGTCCGGTCATATATCGTTATCCGAATCCGGGTTCAGGGCGGAATGCAGCACGCGTTCCGCCGCATTTATATCGGCGGGACGGGACAGGTGGAACCACAGCGAATCATGCACGATCACCCCCAGCCTGCCCGCCTCCATCGCGCGGTCCCATAGCCTGTTCATGCTGAACCCGCCTTCCGGCGCGCCATCAAACAGGGCGGGAGAGACGATCTGCACGCCCGTAAAGACATAGGGCGTGATTTCCCCCGCACGCGGGCGACGGGGCACGCCATGCGCGTTCACCGCGAAATCCCCGTTCCCGACTTCCCCCACCGCACGCGTCATGGGGCCCAGCAGCAGCATGGCGTCCATGCGATCGGGATCAAACGCCGCCGCCAGCCGGCGCAATGCGGGCACAGGACCATTGAGCCACATGGCATCGCCATTGAGCAGGAAGAACGGCCCCGGCCCCAGCCGCCCCGCCCGCAGGGCGGCCGCCGCGCTGCCCCCGGTTTCCAGCAGGGCGGGTTCGGGCTGTTCAATGGTCAGCGGCCCAAGACCTGCCTTACGCCGCGCGGCAAGGGCTGCGTGGATGTCATCGGGCCGCCAGTGGGCATTGACCACGACCTGCTGCACGTCACAGGCCTCCAGCCGGTCCAGCACGTGATCAAGAATGGGCTGTCCCGCCACGCGCAGCAGCGGCTTGGGCACCGATTCGCTCAGCGGCCGCATCCGCCGTCCCATACCCGCTGCGAAAACCATGGCGGTACGTGGCATGTTCACGCCCATTATGCCCCTCCTGTCCCGAAAGCGGCTGATTGCGCCAGCCGCATATCCCATCCCTCCAGCCGGGCGATACGCCCGCCCGCCGCATCTGGCGCAAGGGTGATGCGCAATGCATCAGATGGGCTCAGCACGCCCAGACGCTGCGGCCATTCCACCACGACGATGCCTTCGCGTGCATCGTCCCATCCCAGTTCATGCAGGCCCTCCGGCCCGTCGAGGCGCCACAGGTCAAAATGCGCGACTTCGGCCACGGGGGCGTCATAGACCTGCACCAGCGTGTAGGACGGGCTTGGCACCTCCATGTCCTCATCCCCGCACAGGCCGCGCAGCAGCGCACGCGCCAGCGTGGTCTTGCCCGCCCCCAGATCCCCCTCCAGCAGCACGCAGTCGCCCGCACGCAGCATACCGGCCAGCGCGTGGCCAAGCCGCGCGGTCGCCTGCGCATCGGGCAGGGAAATTTCACGCATGGATGGTCCCGTCCCCTGCTTTTGCACGATTATATGTCATGACCCGATTGTGCCCCCCCATCGCGGCCACGCACAAGGGGCGACGGACAGGATGCACCAAAGCGCTTGCGCCAGCGCCGACAACAACGCAAAACCGTACGTAACATATGTCTACACACCCGATCACGGACCGCGGAACACCAGAACCTGACATGACCATGCCTTCCCCCACCCACACCACCGATGTCGCCATTATCGGCGCAGGCCCCGCGGGCCTGTTCGCCGCGTTTGAATGCGGGATGCTCAAGCTTGGCTGCATCATCATCGATGCGCTGGATGAAATCGGCGGACAGTGCGCGGCGCTGTATCCGGAAAAACCGATTTATGACATCCCCGCCCACCCCGCGATCGAGGGTGGCGCACTGATTGATGCGCTCGACCGCCAGATCGCCCCGTTTGACGTGCCCCGCCTGCTGGGCCGCCGGGTGGAAAGCCTGGAGGGCACGCGCGGCGGTTTCCGGCTGGGCACATCCCGCGGGGATGTCATCGCCGCGCATGCGGTCATCATTGCTGCGGGTGCGGGCGCGTTTGGTCCCAACCGTCCCCCGCTGGACGGTCTGGCCGCGTTCGAGCAGACGGGTGGCGTGCAGTATTTTGTCCGCCGCCGCGCCGATTTCGCGGACAGGGACGTGCTGATCGCAGGCGGTGGCGATTCCGCGGTGGACTGGGCGCTGTCCCTGCGCGATGTCGCGCGCAGCGTGAAGCTGGTCCACCGGCGCGACCGCTTCCGTGCCGCCCCCGAAAGCCTGCGCCAGCTTGACGAAGCCGTGGCACGCGGCGAAGTCGAGAAGATCATCGGCTACCAGCTGCATGGCCTGCATGGCGCGGACGGGCAGCTGACCGGCGTGGACCTTGCGACACTGGACGGCACGGTGCGGCATGTAGCGTGCGATCACCTGCTGCCCTTCTTCGGGCTGGCGACCGATCTCGGCCCGATCGCACAGTGGGGGCTGGACACCATACGCGGCACCATTCCCGTCACCCCGTCCACCTGCGAAAGCAGCCTTCCCGGCATTTTCGCCGTGGGCGACGTCGCAACCTATCCCGGCAAGCTGAAGCTGATCCTGCAGGGCTTTACCGAGGGGGCGATGGCCGCCCATGCCATCCATCCCATCGTCCACCCCGACACGGCGCTGCATTTCGAGTATTCAACCAGCAAGGGTGTGCCCGCAGGCTGATTCCAGCCATCCGGTCCTGTCATAACAGAAACGGTTGACCATTCCCGCGTCGTGGCGCATCCCCGGTGTGTCGATGATGGAAGTAAGGATGAAACTGTGAAAGTGATCGTTCTGGGCGCCGGTGTGGTGGGCGTGACGACGGCATGGTACCTGGCAAAGGCCGGGCATGAAGTCACGGTCGTTGACCGCCAGCCCGCTGCGGCCATGGAAACCTCCTTTGCCAATGCGGGACAGATTTCACCGGGGTTTTCCTCACCTTGGGCGGAACCGGCCCTGCCGGTGAAGGTACTGCGGTGGATGGCCAGCCGCCACGCGCCCATGGTGGTCCGCCCACGTATCGACTTCGCCATGATGCGCTGGATCGAGCAGCTTCTGGCCAACTGCAACATGCATGATTACGACATCAACAAGTCACGCATGCTGCGGATTGCACAATACAGCCGCGACTGCCTTGATGCCCTGCGCAAGGACACCGGCATCACCTATGATGATGGACAGCGTGGCCTGATCCAGCTTTTCCGCACGCAGAAGCAGGTCGACCATGCCGCCCGCGACATGGCCCTGCTGGACCAGGCGGGCATTGCCCACGAATTCCTCAGCCCGGATGAAATCGCCCGGAACGAACCCGGCCTGTCGGAAAACCGGCACCTGTTCACGGGCGGCCTGCGCCTGCCAGGTGACGAAACGGGCGACTGCCACATGTTCACCCAACGCCTGGCGCAGAAGGCCGAACAGGAACTGGGCGTCACCTTCCATTATGAAACCACCATCGAGGCGCTTGATGCCTCGGCGACGGATATCTTTGGCGTCCGCACATCCGCAGGCCGCATGACGGCGGATGCCTATGTCGTGTCCATGGGCAGCTATTCGCCGCTGCTGCTGCGTCCGCTGGGCGTGCGCCTGCCGGTCTATCCCACCAAGGGGTATTCCCTGACGCTGCCGGTGACCGACGCGGCGCGCGCGCCCCTGTCCACCGTATGTGACTCGACCCACAAGGTCTCCATCACCCGTCTGGGCGACCGGATCCGCATTGGCGGCACGGCGGAACTGGCCGGCTACAACCTGCGCCTGAGCCGTGACCGGCGGGAACTGCTGGAACTGTCCTTTTCGGAACTGTTCGGCGCCAGCGGCGACCTGTCACAGGGGGCATACTGGACCGGCCTGCGCCCCAGCACGCCAGACGGCACGCCCGTCATCGGCCCAGCGGGACGTTTTTCCAATCTGTGGCTCAATACCGGCCACGGCACGCTGGGCTGGACCATGGCCTGCGGGTCGGGCCGCGTACTGTCCGACCGGATGAGCGGCAAACGCACCGAAATCCCCTGTCTGGACCTGTCCCTGGACCGTTACACCACGACCTGAGACATGGTCTTCACATAACAGATTGATGAAAAAACGATAGAATGTTTGGGGGCGTCGCCTTTTCAAAAAGGCGACGTTTTTTAGCTTTCGGTCGATTTACAGGATGTTTCACCAGCAGACTTTTAAAACAGTCCGCCAGCCTGCCGGACGCTGACCATAAAAAAAGCCCGGTTATCAAACCGGGCTTTTTTCTTGGCTATCCCTGCCAGTATCACGAGGATACCGGCAAGAATGCAGTAATGATTACTGCGCCGCCGGAGCAGCCGGAGCCGCATCCGTGGATTCCGCCTTCTTCGCACCGTGGTGACGGCCGCTGTGATGGTGGCTACCGTGATGCTTCGCCTTCTTGGCGCCAGCTTCGGCAGGAGCGGCACCTTCAGCTGCGTCAGGTGCGTGTTCCGGTGCGGAAACGGCCGGGGTGGTCGGTTCGGGCGTCTGGGCCATGACGGGGGCGGCGACACCCATGACGGCAACGGCGGACAGGGCAGCCAGGAAGCGACGGGGGGAAACGATCATATAAAAATACTCCAACAAATCAGGAATTCTGATCCTAATGCGTCTATCGGGCGACGAATCGGTACACCCGGGCCGACCCTCTTGCTGTAACATGTCGCAGGGGGATCGTCTCGGATTAAAATTCTTAAATTTATTAGGAATGTCTTACTTTTGCCCCATGGTGACCGCAATCTCAAGAACTGAAACGTAACTAAAGATTACAGTCACCACACCGGGCAGGCAGCAGATCAGTCAACCGCGCCGGAACGTTCGCGCTTCTTGCGTTCATGCGGGTCAAGGTAGCGCTTGCGGATACGCACGGCGGACGGGGTGACCTCGACCAGTTCATCATCCTCGATATAGGCGATGGCCTGCTCCAGGTTCATCTTGCGCGGCGGGATCAGCAGCAGGGCCTCGTCCTTGCCGGCGGCACGGATGTTGGTCAGCTTCTTTTCACGGATCGGATTTACTTCCAGATCATTCTCACGCGAATGCTCGCCAATGATCATGCCGACATAGACCTTTTCGCCCGCATCGACGAACAGGGTGCCACGATCCTGCAGCGAGAACAGCGAATACTGCGTGGTCGCGCCATCTTCGGACGAAATCAGCGAACCGTTCCGACGGCCGGCAATCGGGCCGACATAGGGCTGGTACCCATGGAACAGGCGGTTCATGATGCCCGACCCACGCGTATCGGTCAGGAATTCGCCATGGTAGCCGATCAGCCCGCGCGACGGGATCAGGAAGCTCAGGCGCACCTTGCCGCCGCCAGACGGCTGCATGTCCTGCATGATACCCTTACGCAGCGCCATCTTTTCAACCACGACGCCCGAATACGGCTCGTCCACGTCAATCAGGACTTCCTCGAACGGCTCTTCGCGCTCGCCGGTTTCCTCGTTGGTGCGGAACAGCACGCGGGGACGACCGATGGTCAGTTCGAATCCTTCGCGACGCATCTGCTCGATCAGGACGCCAAGCTGCAGTTCGCCACGACCAGCGACTTCGAAGGCCTCGCTCTCGGGGCTTTCGGACACGCGGATGGCGATGTTGCCTTCCGTTTCCTTGAACAGGCGGTCACGGATCTGGCGCGACGTGACCTTCTTGCCTTCACGGCCACCAAGCGGGCCGTCATTGAGGCGGAAAGTCATGGACAGCGTCGGCGGGTCAACCGGGGTGGAGGGCAGCGGTTCCTTGACTTCCGGAGACGCGATGGTCTCGGGAATCGTCGCTTCCGACAGGCCGGCCACGGCCACGATGTCACCGGCTTCGACTTCTTCCACCGGCACGCGGTCAAGCCCACGGAAGGACAGCAGCTTGGTCAGGCGGCCGGTTTCCACAACCGAACCATCGGGACGCAGCACATGCACCGGCATGTTCATCTTCGCCGTGCCCTGCTCGACACGACCGGTCAGCACGCGGCCAAGGAAGTTGTCGTTTTCCAGGATGGTGGCGACCATCGCGAACGGCGCATCCTTTTTCACGTGCGGCGGCGGCACATGACGCAGGATCAGGTCGAACAGCGGGGACAGGTCCTTGCGCGGGCCATCGATTTCCGTATCCGCCCAGCCCTGACGGCCCGAGGCGTACAGCATGGGGAAATCAAGCTGTTCGTCATTCGCGCCAAGGGCTGCGAACAGGTCAAAGATCTCGTTATGGACTTCATCGGGACGGGCGTCGCCACGGTCGATCTTGTTGACGACCACGATCGGCTTCAGGCCGCGCGCCAGCGCCTTGCCCACCACGAACTTCGTCTGCGGCAGCGCGCCCTCGGCGGAGTCGACCAGCACGACCGCGCCGTCAACCATGCTCAGGATACGCTCCACCTCGCCGCCGAAATCGGCATGGCCCGGGGTGTCGATGATGTTGATGCGGGTATCCTTCCACACGACGGACGTGCACTTGGCCAGGATCGTGATGCCACGCTCACGCTCCAGGTCGTTGCTGTCCATGGCACGTTCGGCAACGTGCTGGTTGTCACGGAAGGAACCGGACTGTTTCAGAAGCTGATCGACCAGTGTGGTCTTGCCATGATCGACGTGCGCGATAATGGCGATATTGCGGATATCCATAAGTGCTCTTGACCTGACTTTCCTTGGCGGACGCCATAAGGGGGCGCAGCGGCACATGCGGGGGGCACCCGTGCGTGCGGCGGCGTAATGAGTGGCTGCTGCGTGCGTAGATAAAGCGGAAAAGCGCGGATTGCACGCGAAACTTCGTGCCCGCGCCCATCACACGCCCGGCAGAACGCGCCCTGTGGATCAGAAATCCATGTCCTGACGCATGTTCATGAGCGGCCGCGCACCGTAATGCGAGATGACTTCCGACGCCGCGACACTGCCCAGACGCCCGCATTCCGCCAGCGTCCGGTCCGATGTCCAGCCCGCCAGGAACCCCGCGGCATAGGCGTCACCCGCGCCCGTGGTATCGATCACCTGCGTGCGGACGCTGTCGATCACAATGCGCTGCTGGTCCTGAATAATGATGCTGCCCCGTTCGGACCGGGTCAGGACGGCGAAATGCGTCTCGGCCGAGACAAGGCGTGCGGCCTCGTCAAAATCATCGGTCTGGTACAGGGCGCAGATCTCGTCCTCGTTGGCGAACAGGATGTCGATATGCCCGCGCACCAGTTCGTGGAAGGCATGGCGGTGACGGTCCACGCAGAACCGGTCGGACAGAGACAGGGCGACCTTGCGCCCGGCGTCATGCGCAATGCGGGCGGCCGTGCGGAAAGCTTCCTGCGCATCGGGCGGATCGAACAGGTAGCCTTCCATGTAGATGACCTTCGATGCACGCACGACATCAACCAGCACGTCTTCGGGGCTGAAGGTGACGCATGCGCCCAGATAGGTGTTCATGGTGCGCTGGCCATCGGGCGTGACCAGAATGATGCAGCGCGCGGTGGGATGGTTTTCCCCCGCGTCACCCTGCAGCGGGGAAGACGGGAAATACACGCCCGCCGCCTGCATGTCGGCAGCAAAGGCCTGTCCCGGCGCATCCGCCGCCACCTTGCCCAGATAGGCCACGCGCGCGCCCATGTTGGACGCCACCACGCAGGTATTGGCGGCGGACCCGCCGCCCATTTCCTTTTCACGCCTGATCTGGGCATACAGCGCCCTGGCGCGGTCGGCGTCGATCAGCGTCATGCTGCCGGGCGTCATGCCGTTATTCTGCGGGAAGGCCGCGTCCACCGGTGCCAGGACATCGACAATCGCATTGCCGATACCCAGCAGATCAAACCGGCATTCCGCCGCCTGTCCCGTATTTTCCATCTTCTGTTCCACTACCCGTCATCAATTCAGTCACATGTGCGGAAAGAGCGTCCGGACGCCATGAAATAACCCATTTTTTCCCGCATGGTCCGGCCCATCGCTATCATTGGTGGGTAAGCAGCGCAACGCATGATGTTTTTTATGCACCGCTGTTCCCCTCAACGCCTCTTGTCGGCATGATGGGGGGGCGTATAACCGTTGCTAAGGGGGGGCTGCGGCCTGCAACACCAGCCCGCCGAAAGCGTATCTTCCGGTTCCGGGGCGCAACCCGTCCCGATACAGCATAACCAAGCGGGGTAATATTGTTTAGACGACGCAAGCCAGCAGAAACCCAGCCACCCGCCCCGACCACGCCCCCCGCGCAACAGCCGGGCCGTCCAGCCACAGGCGGTGGCTCCTCTCCCTCAACCACACCTGCAAGCAAGGAAAAGACATCTATGGCCCGCCCCCCCTTCCCGCCTACGCCCAACGCCCCTCCCGCGCCCGGCGGGGCACGTCCCGGCGCGCCGGGTGCCGCCGTCGCCAAGAAGGAAAATGACCGACGCACCCTGGTGGTGGGCCGTGGCATCAGCGTGCAGGGTACGATTCAGGACGCCGAGCGGCTGGTTGTGGAAGGCACGGTTGAATCTTCCCTGATCAACGCATCCGAGCTCCAGATCGCGCAGGGCGGCGTGTTCAAGGGCGAAGTCGAGGTTGAGGACGCCGAACTGGCTGGCACGATCGATGGTACGCTGACGGTGCGCGGCAGCCTGACCATCCGTTCGACCGGTCGGCTGCTGGGCAAGGCCAAGTGCCGTCGCCTGAAGGTGGAAGATGGCGGTCAGGTCACTGGCCAGCTGGAAATGATCACCACCCCTGCGGCACCGGCAGCAGCTCCGGCCACGCCGCCGCGTCCGGCTGCTGAATAAGCATCCCGATCCGCCCGTACCCCGGGCGGATACAAAAAACGCCAGTGGCAGCAATGCCCTGGCGTTTTTTAATGCAATCCCTGTGGGGAATGGTCAGGCGACGTTATCGCGGCGGTCCCGCAATTTGACATAGGCAAGCTGCGCATGTTCCGCACAGTACGGCTTGCCCGGCAGGGGGGTAGCGCCACAGAAGTGGAAACCCGGCGTGCCCGGATCACCCAGCGGCCAGCAGCAGGACTGGCTGCTGCGACGCCTGGGTTCACTGACCGGACGCAGGGCGGCCTTGGTCGCGCGGGTTGCGCGCGGCGCGGGAGCTGTTTCCGCCGCTGCCGGGGCCGCAGGCTTGGGCTGTGGTGCAGGCGTCGGGGCGGTCTGCGCTTTTGCAGGCGCCTTTTGCAGTGCCGGAGGCGCGGCAGGCGTTACGGCAGGTGCCGCAGCCTCGGCCGCAGGTGTCGTGGGCGTGCTTTCAACGGCGGGTTCCGCCGCCGGGGATGCCGCTGTGGTCGCGGCCGGCGCGGAAGCCGTCTTCGCCGCACGCCGGATGGGCGATGGACGTGGTTTCAGGCCCAGACGGTGTGCCTTGCCAACCACCGCGTTCTTGGTCACGGATAGCTGACGCCCGATTTCTGCTGTCGACAAGCCCTGCTGCCACAGATCACGCAGGCGCGCGATCGTCTCCTCGGTCCATTCCATCGCCATCGTTCTGCACTCCTTACGCGGAATGGTGGGAAATTAGGCTCATACCGTGCCCGACTCAACTGTCAGGGCACAGATTCTTGTGGACGATTCTGCGCATAACCTGTTTGCAACCCCGGTAAAACCGCGCCGGAGCCGCAAACCGGGTCAGTCGTGGATCAGCCTGACCTTCCCACCCGCGACACCCATGGTCAGGCGACCTGCCTTGAGTTCACGCGCCAGCTTGCCAAACACCTCGTTCCGCCAGCCATGAAAGGCGGGAATATCCGCCGCATCATCCAGAGCGAACCGGTCCAGATCCTCGGACGACGCCACCAGCTTGGGGGCGACCCGATGCGTTTCGCAGCAACTGGCCAGCAGCACCTTCAGCAGGGCGATCAGCGCAGGTGACGGACGCTGCGCATCCTTCGCCCGCCCCTTTGGTAAGCGCGGCAGGGTCGCTTCGGGTTCCGCAACGGCCTGCGCCACCGTTTCCAGCAGGGCCTGGCCACTGCGTCCTTCGGCAAAACCGCGCGAGACACCACGCACGCGGGCCAGCGCATCAATCGTGGCAGGGGCTGTTGCCGCGATTTCCATCAGGCTCTCGTCCTTCAGCAGCCGCTGGCGCGGGACGTTGACGCGCTGGGCCTCCCCCTCCCTCCACGCGGCAACCGCGCGCAGGATACCCAGCATCCGGCGGTTGTTGGTGCGCGGACGCATCTTTTCCCACAATGTCAGTGGGTCAGGGCGGAACGTGGTCGGATTGTTCAGGATATCCAGTTCCGCCGCGACCCAGTCCAGACGCCCTTCACGTTCCAGCTGGACCAGCAGCTTTTCATAAACCAGCCGCAGATACGTAACATCCGCCGCCGCATACCCGATCTGGGCCGGAGACAGCGGACGCGCCGCCCAGTCGGAAAAACGGTGCGACTTGTCTATCTGCACACCCAGCAGGGAGGAAACAAGGTTGTCGTACCCAACCTGATCGCCATATCCCGCCACCATGGCCGCGACCTGCGTATCGAACAGGGCGGCAGGCAGATGGTCGAACAGGTGCAGGAAAATTTCCAGATCCTGCCGCGCGGCATGGAAGACCTTGACCACGCTGGCGTCATCCAGCAGCGCGCCCAGGGATGTCAGGTCGATCCCCGGGGCGGTCGTGTCGATCACGACCACGTCTTTCTCCCCGGCCAGCTGCACCAGACACAGCTCAGGCCAGTAGGTGCGTTCGCGCACGAATTCGGTGTCGATCGTCACAAATGGCTCATGCCGCAGTCTCGCGGTTACAGCCTCAAGCTCCGCTGTGGTGGTCACCAGCACAGGGGCGGGAAATTCGGGTCGGGATACACGTGCCATTCCGTGCAGTTATCATGCCTGCACCCGATTGCGAAAGCGGGCAAAACCGCATGCCGCCCCCCTGTATTTCCGTTGACGGCGACCTGCCCCTTCCGGCATCAGCCACTCATCTTTTCCTGTTATTGACGGACGCCCCATGAATACCCGCCCCACAACCGATGACGGCAGCCAGTTCCTGACCCAGCTGGGCCAGAACAGCCAACAGCCCAACAGCCCGGAAGAAGCCAGGCTGGAACGCGTGCCCGCCCCCCAGCGCGGACGCAATTACGTCGTGCGCTTTACCGCGCCGGAATTCACATCGCTCTGCCCTGTCACCGGACAGCCAGATTTCGCGCATATCGTCATCGACTACATTCCCGATGAATGGATTGTGGAAAGCAAATCGCTCAAGCTGTTTCTGACCAGCTTCCGCAATCATGGCGCGTTCCATGAACAGTGTTCCATGCAGATCGCAACCACGCTGGTTGACGTGCTGAAACCGGTCTGGCTACGGATCGGGGCGTACTGGTATCCGCGCGGCGGCATGCCGATTGACGTTTTCTGGCAGACCGGCGCCCCACCCGAAGGCGTGTGGATTCCCGCGCAGGACGTGCCCGGCTATCGCGGTCGCGGCTGAGAAACTGTCTGAAAAGTCCGCAGATCCCGGAGGTATTTCTGGTGACGCTTTCCTGCGATACCTTGAAAAATGTCGCCTTTTTGAAAGAAGGCGACATCCGGAAACTTTTGTCATTCCATGCGGCAGATACTTCCAGACCGCTCCTGACGGACAGGCATAAAAAAAAGCGCCCCGTGCAAGGGCGCTTTTTCGCAGGTCCATTGTAATCCGGCCCTGACTACAGGGCAGGAAAACCCGTTAGATGGACATGGCCGGAATGGCGGACTGTCCGGCCTCGATCTCGGCACGGGCCGACTGGATCTTGTCCATGAGGATATCAAGCGCGGGCACGTTCATCTTGTCCGCTTCCTCATAGGATTTTTCCAGGGCGGCAAGACGCGCTTCCGCATCGTCAACGGACACGTCTTCCACCTTCAACGCCCGGTCGGCAAGGATGGTGCAGTGGGTTGGCGCAATATCGGCAAACCCACCCGCCACGAAGAAGCGGTGCATCACCACATCACCTTCATACACATCAACCACGCCACCGCGCAGTGTCAGCATAAGCGGCGCATGTTCCGGCATTGCCGCGATGTCACCTTCGGACCCCGGCATGACAACCATATCGGCGTCATGCGCGAACAGCACCTTCTCCGGACTGACAATCTTGACCTTAATGGACATGGTCTATCTTCCTTGCGTCAGGGGGTCGGGGTTCAGGCCGATTCCTTCATTTTCTCGGCCTTGGCCACCGCTTCCTCGATCGCACCGACCATGTAGAAGGCACCTTCGGGCAGGTGGTCATATTCGCCAGCCACGATCGCCTTGAACGAACGCACCGTATCTTCCAGCGAAACCAGCTTGCCCGGCGCACCCGTGAACACTTCGGCCACATGGAACGGCTGGGACAGGAAGCGCTGGATACGACGCGCGCGCGCCACGATCAGCTTGTCGTCTTCCGACAGTTCGTCCATGCCCAGAATGGCGATGATGTCCTGCAGGGACTTGTAGGTCTGCAGGATACGCTGCACGTCACGCGCCACCTGGTAATGCTCGTCACCGACGATCTTCGGGTCAAGCGAACGGGACGTGGAGTCCAGCGGGTCAACAGCCGGGTAGATACCCATTTCCGCGATGGAACGGTTCAGCACCGTGGTCGCGTCAAGATGGGCGAAGGTCGCGGCAGGCGCCGGATCGGTCAGGTCATCGGCGGGAACGTAAACGGCCTGCACCGAGGTGATCGACCCCTTCTTGGTCGAGGTGATGCGTTCCTGCAGCGCGCCCATTTCGGTCGCCAGCGTGGGCTGGTACCCCACGGCGGACGGAATACGGCCCAGCAGCGCAGACACTTCAGCGCCAGCCTGCGTGAAACGGAAGATGTTATCGACGAAGAACAGCACGTCCTGGCCTTCGACATCACGGAAGTATTCCGCAACCGTCACACCGGACAGGGCGACACGGGCACGCGCACCCGGCGGCTCGTTCATCTGGCCATAGACCAGCGCCACCTTGGACCCTTCGGTCGAATCGCCATCAAGCTTGATGACGCCCGCATCCTGCATTTCGTAATACAGGTCGTTACCTTCACGGGTACGTTCACCAACACCGGCAAAGACCGACACGCCGCCATGCGCCTTGGCGATGTTGTTGATCAGTTCCTGAATGATGACGGTCTTGCCCACGCCGGCACCACCGAACAGGCCAACCTTACCACCCTTCAGGTACGGGCACAGCAGGTCGACAACCTTGATGCCCGTGGGCAGGATTTCGGTTGCGGCGGCCTGCTCGTCAAACGCGGGGGCGGCACGGTGGATCGGTGCGCGGCCTTCGGCCTTCACCGGACCACGGTCATCGATCGGATCGCCGATCACGTTCAGGATACGGCCAAGCGTACCCGGGCCGACCGGCACGGTGATCTGGCTGCCGGTAGCGGCGACTTCCGCACCGCGGGTCAGGCCATCAGTGGTATCCATGGCGATGCAGCGGACTTCGTGTTCGCCGATTTCCTGCGCCACTTCCAGCACCAAGGTCTGGCCGTTCAGCTGAACGTGCAGTGCCTCGAGGATATGCGGCAGCGTACCCTCGAACTGAACGTCAACAACGGCGCCGCGGACCTGCGTCACACGACCAACGACATTGCTTTTCTGCGCCTGCGTGGAGACAGGAGCCTCTTGAGTTGTGGTTTCCGACATGGGACAGCTCCTGTGAGCGTGAAGATCGATCCTCAGACAGCCTGGGCGCCCGAGATGATCTCGATCAGTTCATTGGTAATATTGGTCTGACGCGTACGGTTGTAGGTCAGGGTCAGACGGTCGATGGCCTTACCGGCATTCCGGGTCGCGTTATCCATCGCGGTCATCCGCGCGCCGTTTTCACCCGCCGCCGTTTCCAGCATGGTCGCATATAGCTGGACCTGCAGGTTGCGCGGCAGAAGGCTGGACAGCATCGTGGCCTCGTCCGGCTCGAACTCGTAGCTTGCGACGTCGGCGTTTTCCGTATTGTCGTTTTCCGGCAGCGCCAGCGGCACGATCTGCATTTCTGTCGGCGTCTGGGTCATGACATTCTGGAATCGGTTGTACACCAACGTGCAGACGTCAAATTCACCCTTTTCCAGCAGCGACGTGATCTGTTCTCCCAGTTCCGTAGCCGAGGAAAAGGGAATTTCCTTGCTTGCGGACAGGTGACGGTGGCCGATGATCAGATCGGCAAAGTCACGCGACAGGAATTCGTACGTCTTGCGCCCGACCGGCAGGATCTTGACGGTCTTGCCTTCCGCCTGAAGCCTGAGCACCAGATTTCGGGTCGTACGGTTGATGTTGGAGTTGAATGCACCGGCCAGACCACGGTCGCTGGACATCGGGATCAGCAGATGCACCTTGTCCTGACCCGTTCCGGTCAGCAGCGCAGGCTGTCCGCCTTCGCCCGCCACGCTGCGGGCCACTTCGGCCAGCATGCGGCGCATTGCATCAGCATAGGGCCGAGCGGCCGCCGCGCGGGTTTCAGCCCGACGCAGCTTTGCCGCCGCCACCATTTTCATTGCGCTGGTGATCTTTCGCGTCGATTTGACGCTGCCGATCCGTGCGCGCAGTTCCTTCAGGGAAGCCATGGTTGCCCGATCTTCCTCAGTTGGCGAACTGACGGCCGAACGTCGTCAGGAAATCATTCAGACGGCTTTCGATATCCTTGGTCAGCTGACGCTGGGTGCGGATCGATTCCAGAATGTCCTTGCCCGACGTGCGGACGTCATCCAGCAGGCGCTTTTCATAGGTCGTCACCTGATCGACCGGCACGGCATCGATATAGCCACGGGTGCCAGCGAACAGGACCACCACCTGCTCCTCAACCGACAGGGGCGAGGTTTCGGGCTGCTTGAGCAGCTCGACCAGACGCGCGCCACGGGCCAGCTGCTTCTGCGTGGCCGGGTCCAGATCGGACGCGAACTGCGAGAACGCCGCCATTTCACGATACTGCGCCAGTTCCAGCTTGATCTTGCCGGCAACCTGCTTCATCGCCTTGATCTGTGCTGCGGAACCAACACGCGACACGGAACCGCCAACGTTCACGGCCGGGCGGATACCACGGTAGAACAGGTCGGTTTCAAGGAAGACCTGACCATCGGTGATGGAAATCACGTTGGTCGGGATGTAGGCGGACACGTCACCGGCCTGCGTTTCGATCACCGGCAGGGCGGTCAGCGAACCGGCGCCGAACTTGTCGGACATCTTCGCTGCGCGTTCCAGCAGGCGGGAATGCAGGTAGAACACGTCACCCGGATAGGCTTCACGTCCCGGCGGACGACGCAGCAGCAGGGACATCTGACGGTATGCGACGGCCTGCTTGGACAGGTCATCATAGACGATCAGGGCATGCATGCCGTTGTCGCGGAAGTATTCACCCATGGAGCAGGCGGCATACGGTGCAAGATACTGCATCGGGGCCGGGTCGGACGCGGTGGCCGCCACAACGATGGAGTATTCCATCGCGCCGGTTTCCTCCAGCGTGCGCACCAGCTGCGCAACCGTCGAACGCTTCTGCCCGATGGCGACATAGATGCAGTACAGCGACTTCTTGTCGTCACCCAGGGCATTGACGCTCTTCTGGTTGACGATGGTGTCGATCAGGATCGCGGTCTTGCCGGTCTGGCGATCACCGATGATCAGTTCACGCTGGCCACGCCCGATGGGCACGAGCGCGTCGATCGCCTTGATGCCGGTCTGCATCGGTTCACTGACGGACTGGCGCGGCATGATGCCGGGCGCCTTGATTTCCGCGCGCTTGTTGATCACCTCGCCAACCAGCGGGCCCTTGCCGTCGATCGGGTTGCCCAGGCCATCGACCACGCGACCCAGCAGGGCCTTGCCGGTCGGGACTTCAACCACCTTGCCGGTGCGGGCGACGGTGTCGCCTTCGCGCATTGCGGTATCGTCACCGAAAATGACGACACCGACGTTGTCATTTTCAAGGTTCAGGGCCATGCCCTTCTGGCCGCTGGCGGGGAAGTCCAGCATTTCGCCGGCTTCGACATTCTGCAGGCCGTAGACACGGGCAATGCCGTCACCCACCGACAGGATGGTACCTGTCTCGGCAACGTCAACGGCCTTGTCGAACGTAGCGATCTGCTGCTTGAGGATATCCGAAATCTCGGAGGGGCGGATTTCCATCACGCGGCTCCCTTCATGGCATGGTGCAGGCGGGTAAGGCGGGATCTGAGGCTGGTATCATACAGGCGGGCGCCAATGCGCACGACCAGACCGCCCAGCAGGGCCGCGTCAACACGCTCCTGGATATTGACTTTGGAATAGCCGGCCTCGGCAAGGCGGCTGCGAAGCTGGACACGCTGCAGATCGGTCAGGGGATGGGCGGACACGACATCCGCCACCACTTCCCCGCGCCGGGCCGCAGCGATAGCCGCCAGCGCGGCAAGAATTTCACGCAGGCGCGGGAAGCGGCGGTTATTCGCCACCACGCCAACAAAATCACGCATAAGGGGGCTGAAGCCTTCAGCCTCCAGCACGGCATCGACCGCCTTGCGGCTGTCGCGGATATCGAGCGTGCGATCCGTCAGCACGGTGCGCAGGTCGGCATTGCCGTCGATCAGTCCGGCAAGGCTGGATGCCTGCTCCAGAACAGGGTCAAGCTGCCTGCGGTCAGCCGCAAGCTCATAGAGCGCCGTCGCATAACGACCGGGAAGGCCATTGGCAATGGAGGCGATCGGTATTGAGGTCGTTCCACCCGAATCCACTGTCCGCTTTTCCAATCCAGAATCTTGATTCAAACACAAGCCGCCTGCCCGGAAACCTTGGCCCCGTGCGCTGCTGGCGCGGCTCTAGCACGCAGCGCAGGCACACGCAACAGATCAGGCAGCCTGCCGGCATCGTCCGACACCACCAACACCGCCCGCTTCCCGCGCATGCGCACGCCCCGTTACAGGTTGGCGGGATCATACATGCGCGACACCGTTTCGGAAACAGCAAACGCGCGTTTTTGTTGCGGGCTGGCACAGTCCGGGTGGCGGGATCATTCAGACATTGATATGCGAAAAACGCATACCAACAATGCGCACTTATGAATCCAGCAACGCCGCCACCTGCCGCGCGCTCCGCCTGGCCCGGACACCGGTTGAAACCAGCCCCAGCCCGGCGATTCCGGCGGCCGCGACGGCCATGCACCACCAGACGACATGCGTGGCCTGGGGAAATTCGTCCCACTGCACCCCACCGGCGCGCACGCTGCCCGCACTCAGCGCCCCGCCCAGTGCGATACCAAGCAACGCCCCCACCTGACGGCTGCTGGAGGCAATGGCCGCGGCCACCCCCGCCTGCGAACGCGGCATGCCCGAAACGGCGGAATTGGTAATGGGCGCGTTACACAGCCCGAACCCGCACCCGCACAGCCCGTAGGACAGCAGCAGCCACCACAGCGGCGTATGCACCGCCAGCCCCGTCAGCAGCAGCGCGCTCAGCCCGAATCCGGCTGCGGACAGCAGCAGCGGCAGCCGCGCCCCATACCGGCCCGTCAGCCGCCCCGACAGCGGCGCGCACACCATGCTGCCACAGGCGAAAGGCAGCGTGCACAGGCCGGCCTGCAGCGCGGGCAGGCCACGCACGTCCTGAAGGTAGAGGGTGTTGAGGAACAGGAACGCACTGAAAATGGCAAAAGCCAGCACCGCCGTCACGATCGCGCCGGAAAAGGGCCATGCCCGGAAAAAACGCAGGTCGATCAGCGGGGTGGCCGCACGCTGCTCCACCATCACGAACCCCATGACCGCCAGCAGGCCGAAACCGAGGAATCCGGAAATGGTGGGCGACGCCCAGCCGTAATTATGGGCCTCGATCAGCCCGGACGTAATCATGACCAGCGCCACGATGGCCAGCAGCTGCCCCGGCGCATCGATACCGCGCGCCCGCCCCCCACGGGATTCGGGTATGAAACGCAGCGTCAGAAGGATCGCGATCAGGCCGATGGGCACATTGACCCAGAACACCGCCTGCCATCCCACCCAGTGTACCAGGACGCCGCCCACGACTGGCCCCAGCGCAAGGGCCACGCCTGATGTCGCGCCCCATATGCCGATGGCCTGCGCCCGGCTTCGCGGTTCCACATACACATTGGTCAGGATCGACAGCGCCACGGGGTTGAGCATGGACCCGCCAATGCCCTGCACCGCGCGCGCCATGATCAGGATGTCCACGCTGCGGGCCATGGCGCACAGGGCAGACCCGCTGCAGAACAGACCGATCCCCATCAGGAACATCCGCCGCCGCCCGAACCGGTCCGCCAGCGACCCCACCAGCAGCATGAGGCTGGCGACCATGAGGGTATAGGCGTCCACCACCCACTGCAGGGTGGAAAAACCGCCATGCATGTCGGCCCGGATCGATGGCAGCACGACGTTGACGACCGTCACGTCCATCATGACCAGAAGCAGGCTGAGACAGCACGTGGCCAGCACGATGCGTGGATGAATGGTGGAAGAACCGGTCGATGTCATAATCAGCTACCCCTCCCCTTGCCGACAGCGTAATCCGCACGCACGGGCGCGGTTCCAGCCGACTGGTCTGAAAATATATCTGGTTATTTCAGGGGGGAAATGGAGCGGGCGAAGGGAATCGAACCCTCCTCAGAAGCTTGGAAGGCTACTGCATTACCACTATGCTACGCCCGCCCATAAGGTTGGCGAAACCTATACCGTTTTCGCCTGTCGCGTGGCAAGCCCATAAACCCGCAGGCAGGGATAAACACGTAAATCTTTCATTTTTATGCCCTGCCCCCTTGACTTTCGACGCGAGTCATACTTTTTTCCGCTTCCTGTGCCGGGTTCGCATGGATGATCCGAAACGGCGCGGCGCCTGCCGCGTCATGATGTTTCGGGTTTATGCAGGCGGCTTTGCAGGGGTGTAGCTCAATTGGCTAGAGCGCCGGTCTCCAAAACCGGAGGTTGCGGGTTCGAGACCCTCCACCCCTGCCATTTTCCGGTCGGGCATTACCCTTCCGGCCTGGCACCCGATGGGTCGGGCCACAATGGCCCGCACCGGTTATTAGGCCCCGCACTGGCTGGAGCAGTCCGGTTGGTGCGCCGTGGCGTTGCAGGAAGGGTATTTCGTGTCGGTCAGTCCCGCGAAATTTGTTGAAGACGTCCGAGCCGAGGCCAGAAAGGTCACATGGCCAACACGACGCGCCACCCTGATGACAACGGGTGCGGTTCTGGCCATGGCCGGTCTTGCGTCGGTTTTCTTTTTCCTCGTCGACGAGGTGATCGGCCTTGCCGTACGGAAACTCTTCGGACTGGGAGGCTGAGTTCAGCCATGGCCAAGCGGTGGTATGTGATCCACGTCTATTCGGGCTTCGAGAAGAAGATAGCCCAGCACATCACGGAACAGGCCGCCCAGAAGGGCCTGGCCGACCATTTCGGTGAAATCCTTGTTCCATCGGAAGAAGTGACGGAAGTGCGTCGTGGCCAGAAGGTCAATTCGGAACGCAAGTTCTTTCCCGGTTACGTGCTGGTGAACATGGAACTGACCGATGAGGCGTGGCACCTGGTCAAGGACACGCCCAAGGTCACCGGCTTCCTGGGCAGCAAGACCCGTCCGTCGCCCATTCCCAAGGTCGAGGCCGAGCGGATCATGAAGCAGGCGCAGGAAGGCGTGGAACGCGTCCGTCCGTCCGTCACGTTCGAGATCGGCGAGCAGATCCGCGTGGCCGATGGTCCCTTCACCTCCTTCAACGGCACGATCGAGGAAGTGGACGAGGAACGTGGCCGCCTGAAGGTCAGCGTCTCCATTTTCGGCCGGTCCACGCCGGTGGATCTGGAATACAATCAGGTGGAGAAGGTCTGACCTTCCCTCCCGCTTACGACAAAGGCGCCTCCGGGCGCCTTTTTTATTGCCCGCGACAACTGCAGGTCATCAAAATTTTCTGGTGAAGCTGTTTTCAAAAGGCTTCAGAGGACGCCGCCTTTCTGAAAAAGTCGGCGTCCGGAAACTGTGAATCTTCATTCAGGAATGATGGGTCACCGGGGCCGCTGGCAATGCCTGCAGCCGTTCGGCCGCCATGTCCGCCACCTGTCCCGTCAGCTGGCTCAGCGCCGCCACCATGGCACGCGTGCCGGTACCGGTTGGCGACGCGCTCAGATCCAGCGGCACGGACAGGCCATGGTCCGCATCCCCCACCCTGTGCACCGACAGGTTGCCCGAAAGGTGCACCAGCCCCGCCGAATCGCGCGCGAAGCGGGTGATCTCGACCTCGACCACGCCCTGCGCCGGTATGGTGGTCGCATCATTCTGGGCAAAGACGGTACGGCCCGGCAGGCGCTGCTGCAGGTCAGTGGACAGCACATGGCCCAGCATGGGGGCCAGTGGCTCGCTCCATGCCGCACCAGCCAGTGGCGTGACACTGTAATCATCCTGCACGCCCACGATGGTCTGCCGGTCCAGCGAGGACGGGACGCCCGGCGTGCGGACCTCGATCACGGCAGGAACCTGCGCGCCCGCGACCACGGACTGCGTACTGGCCACGGGGGCCAGCGAATACAGCGTAGGATCGGATGACCCGCACCCACCCAGCGTGAGCGCGCCCGCCATCGCAACAGTCGCGGCCATGGTCCGCCGTGCGGAATGTGTGAAATGCCAGAAGGGGCGTTGCATGGTCTTATCGTCCCGTAATCAGTGCCGAGGGATGGTGGGTCAGGAAGTCCGACAGGAAGCGCAGCGACCGCGCGGCGTCGTTAAGCTGCTGCATCATCTGCTGCAGGTTGCGCTGGAAGTCGGTATCGCCGCCATAACTGGACAGGACCGAGTTCGCGTTTTTCAGCGTCCTGTCCATGCCGGTCAGCAGTTGCGGCATTTCGGTCCGGGCATCGCGCGATATGACCTGCAGGTTCTGTAGCGACCCACGCAGCGCGGTCAGCGCCTGTTTCGTATCGGGGCTGTTGATCCGTGCATCGGCATGGGCCAGCAGGCTGGTCAGGTTGTCGCCCATCTGGGTCAGCGGCATCGCGGCGATCTTGTCGCCAATGATGGACAGCGAATCCATGATGCCCGCCATGCCGCCCGCCTGTCCCGGCAGGACCATGGCGTCCCCTTCCATCGTGATCTGTTCCGGCTTCGCGTTCTTGACGAATGTCAGCGCGATTTCGGATTCGCCGGTCAGCATGCTGGTGCTCTGTATGGATGCGCGCAGTCCGGCCGCCACCTGCGTGCGCAGCAGTCCGGCCATGGCTTCGGGCGGGACCTGCTGGTTATCCAGCACGCGTTCGGGCTGCAGTTCCATGGCCACGCGCACATGCGCCTTGCCCGTGGCGGGGTCAACTTCCAGCTTCACGTCATCAATCATGCCGACCTGAATGCCGAACATGGTCAGGCGCCCCCCCTTGGTCAGGCCGGACACCGAACTGGTCAGGTAGGTGACGAGGGGAATGCGCTCACGGTAGCCCGCGCTGTTGGCTTCCTCCGCGCTGTCATACAGCAGGAAGGTGGTATCGGCCCCGGCGGTGCTGGGCAGGGTATTTTTCTCGTTCCGCGCATCGGGCGGGTCAAACGCGACACCACCGGACAGCAGCGCCTGCAGGGACTGCAGCTTGACCTTCAGCCCACCCGGGCCAAGGCCCACCTGCACGCCGGACACGTTCCAGAAGCGCGTGGTGGTCCGCAGATAGCTGTCATACGGGGCCTGCACGAAAATCTGCACCCGGATCGGCCCGCGCCCTTCGGGGGGCATGGTGTAGCCCAGCACTTCGCCCACCACCACGTCACGGAAGAAGATCGGCGCCCCCTGCCCGAGCGAGCCAAGCGACTGCGTGATCAGGGTATAGGTATGCCCCGGCTGGTCCGACCGCACGCCCGGCGGCGATTCCAGTCCCTTGAAATGCGTGGTGTAACGCCCGCCCGGCTCCCCGGCGTCCATGGCGATGTAGGCGCCGGACATGACGGTTTCCAGACCGGTCACGCTGGCCCCGTTGATGCGTGGCCGCACGACCCAGAAACGGGCGTGATCGGTCAGCATGCGGCTTGCGGACGACGTCATGCGCACACCGACCTCGACATGATGCATGTCATCGCTCAGCCGGATCGAATCAACCGTGCCCAGCGACACCGCCTTGTTCTTGACCTCGGTCTGGCCACTGGTCAGGCCATCAGCCGTGTCGAAGCTTATGACAATCAGCGGCCCCCGGTCGGTCAGGCCACGCCAGCCCAGGTACCCCGCGATCAGGATGGCGACAATCGGCACCAGCCAGACCACGGAAAAACGGTACCGCCGCGCACGGGCCTGCGGCACGTTCCCCTGCGGGTCATTGGAAAGGAAATCGTCATTCACGCCTGATCTGGCTCCATGCTGACCGGTCCGGTACCGACCGGGGAAAGGGAAGATGAAGAAGGGGCCGCCGGTCCGGGCCTGCGTGTCGCCTGTGCCTGCAGGACGGACGGGGGCAGCCCATCAACCACCCGGCCATTGCGCCCTGCCGCATCCCACATGATGCGGGGATCAAAGCTCCATGCCGCCAGCAGGGTCAGCACCACGACGGCGGCAAAGGCCACCATGCCTGCATTGGCGGTCACGCTGGCCATGGCGTTGAAACGCACGACCGCGACCAGAATCGAAATCATGAACACGTCGATCATGGACCACCGGCCCACCATATCCACCACGCGGAACAGCCGGGTCCGGGCCACCAGATGCCCCCGCGCGCCATGCCATGTCTGCCAGACCATCCAGCCAAGGCTTGCGATCTTGAGCATCGGAACGGTGATCGAGGCAAAGAACACCAGCAGCGACAGCGGAATCATGCCGTCCACCCACAGTTCGATCGCGCCTTCGACAATAGTATGCCCGCCGCCGCCGCCCATGCGCATGAAGGTCATGACCGGGTAGAGGTTGGCCGGAATATAGAAAACGATGGCCGCGATCAGGAAGGCGGTGGTGCGCGTCAGCGACTGTGGCAGGCGACGCCATACCCTGTGTTCGCAGCGCGGGCAGATTCCGACACAGCTCAGGTTCGAGACCGGATGCGCCAGTTCCCCCACCAGCCCGCACGACGTGCATGCCACCAGATGGTCCTCCGGCGGCATGCCGATATCGTCCACATGCACGTAATCGACCTCGACCGTCTGGTCGCCTTCGGCGCGGGTCAGGGAATCAATGCGGCGGTGCCGCCAGATCATTTCGGTATCCAGCGTCGAATCCGTGGCCGCCATGGTCAGCATCAGCGCGCCGATCAGGTACACGGCAGGCCCGACATCGACATGCGCCATGTCGGTCAGCTTGGTATAGGCGACGAAAATGCCAAGGATATAGACCTCGACCATCGACCATGGCCGCAACTTGTCATACCAGACGAGGATTCGCGGCGCCCAGTCCGGCAACTGCCGCGATGACGCGGCAATCAGGATGGCGAACATGAACCCGATCGCCACCGCCGGGGCCAGGATCGTGACCGCGCCCACAAGGACACCGGCCTCCCCCCACCCTTCATGCATGAGTTCCATCGGTCCGGTCAGCAGATCCACGGTGCGCTGCCTGCCATACACATCCAGCGTCATGAGGGACGATGCGAGTGCCGCCAGATAGAACGCGGCCGAACTTATGCAGAAGGCCAGCGGCGTCGCCAGTGGCGCGGTGCGCCGCCTGCGCGCCAGCTTCTGCCCGCACCGCACGCACGACGCCTGTTCCCCCGGGTCCAGATCCGGAAGGCGCTGGTACAGGCCGCAGCCGGGACATTCCGACAATCCGCCAATGACGCGCACATGACGGATGGGACCGGGTTCCACATCATCACAACGCAGATGCGGGGAAGAAGAAGACGTGTTCATGCTGCGCACAGCATATAGACCAAATTAAAATGGGGAATGCCGCATTTGATATATTGCATCATGCCAGCCCATCGTTTATCAGACCCCACAGGTTTGCCGACATAGCTCAGGGGTAGAGCAACTGATTCGTAATCAGTAGGCCCTCGGTTCAATTCCGAGTGTCGGCACCACCTTACCCCATGATTTTCCAAAATTCTGAAAATTGCCCAGGTTCGTAAACCGTTCCTCTGATCCCATAGGGTAACGAGTGGGTAAGGCTGCCCATTTCATGGGTTCCCCAAATCGCGATCGGAGACGGATTCGATGATATTCGAATCCCGGTCGATTCCGTCTGTCCCGTCTGGCTGTGCACTTCGGCAGGGACGAAACCGTCATGCTATCTGGCCCCCTTTCCCGGATCATGACCATCCAACCAACCCGCAAACCCTGATTCATGTCGGGTATCAGCCTGTTCAGCATTGGCATTATAAATAAATACAGAATATGTCTTATTTAAAATAAATTGTAATTACAAATGGGTTATTTGTTGTATTTCCCCCTCAACATATAAAGGAGCACCTGCCATGGGGGTAATAAACAATCTCAATTCCTTCTTCGGAAATTATAAACATACATTTTATATAGAAAAATTATCTATTGATGAGATATCCATAAGCAAAGACGGAGCAGACGTTCCGGACGCATCGGATATTTTAAACGAATTTCTATACGATCAGGAAGAAAAAACCATTTTTAATACAAATGAAGGTTTTGTATTCCATGTATCAAATAAATGTTACGTTATCAACTTTGACGACTATATAACAACAAATGTCAATTTATATCCGAAAGTCACGATCTCAAAAAACGGCACAGGGCTCGATATTAAACTATTTATGAAACACGATTAAAATATAGAAATATGCATACATAATAAAGTCACCCATTCGATCGAACGGGTGGCTTTATTTATAATGCTGCATGCCGCGCGTCCCGCCGCATCCTATAAACCGCACCACTCCAGAAGCAGGCACATCCCCAGACCCACCACACCAATCAGGGTCTCGATCACGGACCATGTGCGCAATGTCTGCGGAACCGTAAGGCCCAGCGCATCGCGCACCTGCCAGAAACCCGAATCATTCATCGGGCCGAACATGACGGCCCCCGCCCCCGTCGCCAGCACCAGCAGTTCGGGGGACACACCCTGACCATGCGCCATGATCGGGGCGACAATTCCGGCGGTCGTGCTCATGGCGACGGTGGCGGACCCCACCGCCACGCGCATGCCCGCCGCCAGTCCCCATGCCAGGATCAGCAGCGGCACGTGCATGTCCACCGCAGCGCCTGCAATCGCATCGGAAATGCCGCTGTCCATCAGTTCCGCGCCAAAGCCACCACCCGCGCCAATCATCAGCAGCAGGCTGGCCAGCGGACCAAGGCATTCATTGGAACAGGCCAGGATTTTTTCACGCGTCAGCCCCCGCCGCAGCCCCAGCGTCCAGAATGACAGCAGCGCCGCCAGCGCCAGCCCCACATTGGGATCCCCCACAAACCGCAGGACCACGGCCCAGCCACCTGTGGATGGTCCCATGAACCGCGTGGCCGATCCCGCCAGCATCAGCACCATGGGCGCCAGAATGGTGAACAGCGTAATGCCAAATCCCGGCAGGTCCGCCTGCGTGCGGGGGGCATCATGCCCGTGGGCATGTGCTGCGTCCGCCCCCGCGTCGGCTGGCAGGCGGGGCACGATGAAGCGGGTATAGACAGGACCGGACACGATCGCGACGGGCACGCTGACCACAGCCCCCATCCAGATCAGGCGACCGATATCGGCATGATAGGCCGCCAGCGCGAACATGGTGCCCGGATGGGGCGGCATATATCCCTGCACCACGGACAGGGCGGCGGTAACCGGCAGCGCCACGTGCAGGATGGGCCGGCCAGTCTGCCGCGCGATGGAAAAGGCCAGCGGGACCAGAATGACGAAGCCCACGGTAAAGAAAACTGACAGCCCGACCAGCAGCCCGATCAGCATCATGGCCCAGTCCAGCCGTCGCGGTCCCGCCAGCGACACCACCGTCATGGCGATCCGGTCCGCGCCACCCGACACTTCCAGCATCTTGCCCAGCATGGTTCCCAGTGCGATGACCGAGGCAATCTGCCCCAGCACCTGCCCCGAACCGCTTTCAAACGAAGCCACGACCCGTGCCGCCGGCATGCCCGCGGCAAAGCCCAGCAGCATGGACGCGATCAGCAGCGCAAGGAACGGGTTGAGCTTGACCCGCTCAATCAGGAAAACGACAACACATATGGCCACAACAGCCAGTAACAGGGCCATTCCGACCGACATTGACGCCTATCCTCCCAATTCCATTCCCGGTGCGTGCCCTATCGTGGCATCAGCCTGCCACGGCGGACATGGTGTTTATGACCGCAGGACCGGACAGGAAGGGCTGATACAGGTCAGGCAGGAACTCTATTATAATAAACTGTTGATATATAATAATAAAAATTCCTGGGTGCCGCCTTTTCCCAAAAAGGTGGCATTCCCTGAAGCTTTTGAAAAAAGCTTCACCAGAACTTCCTTATGATTCCTGGTTGGTACGGGCCGGCTTTCAGGACCCGCTCTCGCCGCATGGCGTGCCGACAGGCTCCATCATAACGCCCTCCGCCTGCCGCAGCACGTGCGACAGGACATCCATCATGTCCCGCGCCCTGTCGGCGGGCACGTCCTGCAGCACCCGGGCCTCCATGGCCGCGCAGATCCGGTGCAGGGTCGCACATTTACGCCTGCCGCGCGGGGTCAGCACAAGGCTCTTGGCGCGCCGGTCCTCCTGATCTGGATGGCGTTCGACCAGCCCTTCTTCCTCCAGCAGGTCCAGCACGCGCACCAGCGCCGAACTGTCGGTATTCATGGCATGGGCCAGCGTGCGCTGGCTGACACGGTCAGGCAGCATCATGAGGTACGCCAGCGGGCGCATCATCGCCATGCTCATGCCCTCGGGCCGCAGCGCACGGTCCAGACCAAGCCGCCACGTATTGGCCAGCCGCATGGTCAGGAACGTCATCCGCATGTCCTGAAAGCCCGCGCCCTCTATATCAGGTAATGGTGAACGGTCAGCCATGCGCATCCCCTGCTGGTGTCAGACCCCGCCGAAGTCCTCTGCCTGCCCGATAGCATGCCCGCATGGGCGGATCATGACCCATTATGCGATGGCTGCCCGGCGGCACAGATATGCAGCACAGATATAATTGACATGGCATTAATTGTCATACAATAAATTGGGCTCCCGCCCTTTATCTTCCTGCGGCATGCGGTATCAGGATGCCCCACACGCCGCAGCCGGGAGTCGGCACCCAGTCATGTTTTCCAGCCTTACGCGCCATTTTTCCGACGATGCCCGGTGGGCTACGCTCCGCACTACGGCGGCGTTCAGCGCGCGTGCGCTGCTGTCGGTTGCCATCGCGCTGTTCCTGGCATTCAGCTTCCAGCTCCAGTCCCCCATGAGTTCGGTCACAACCGTCATGATCGTAGCCAACCCGACGGTGGGCGCGCTGGTTTCCAAAAGCGTGTGGCGTGTGATCGGGACCATTATCGGGGCTTCCATCAGCGTGGGGCTGATGGCGGTGTTCGTGCAGTCCCCGGTCCTGTATTTCATGGGGCTGTCGGTCACGGTGGGGCTGGCGTGCATGGCAGCCACCTTCCTGCGGCTGTTCCGTGCCTATGCCGCCGTGCTGACGGGCTATACCATCGTCATCATCTCGGCCCCCGCATTCGGGGACCCGGACGGCATCTTCCTCAGCGCCATGTCGCGGCTGTCCGCCGTGGTGGTGGGAATCGTGACGACGGCAACCGTGTTCATGGTCACGTCCCCGCGCCGGTCGGACACGCTGTTCGTGCAGATCCATGCCCTGTTCCGTGATACGGTCAGCTATATCCTGGCGTTCCACCAGGGCTACACCAACGTGCCCGCACAGAACCCGGATGCCGGGCCGGGCAGCACGTTCCGTTCCCTGCCCACCAATTTTCACGACAGCCGGGCGGCCATGCTGGCGCGGATCGGGCGCCTGTCCGACGCGGTGGAATATGCGGCCACCGACAATTACGACATCAGCGTGCGTGAACGGGAAATCCGCGCGGGACTGGCGCGCCTGTCGGGCATCGTGGCGTCCTACCATCCCCACACCATCACCGCATCCGACACCGAACAGGACCGCACGGTGCATGGTGAAATCGTGTCCATGCTGCAGTTCCTCATGGACCGGACGGCAGACAGGACACTGGAAGCCAGCTGGATGGAGGGCTGCGCGCGCATCCGCCATACGCGCGACCTCATGATCACGCAGGCGCGTGAGACGCATTCCCCGCAATCGCTGCTGTTCCTTGATGACATACAGGACCTGCTGGGCCAGATCGAAACCGCGTTGCAGGATCTTTCGCGCCGGGGCAGTGCAGGGCGCAGGCTGCGGCTGCAGCCCTATCTGGAATGGCCGACGGCGTTGCGCAATGGCGCGCGCGGCATGCTGATCACCATGTCGGCGTGCCTGATCTGGTACGTCCTGCACTGGACGGCGGCACCGACCATGATGCTGTACGTGGTGGCGGCGGCCAGCCTGCTGTCCACCCTGCCCTCCGCGTCGCGTGCCGCGGGGCTTATGGCCACGGGTACGGCGCTGGGGGTTCCGGCGGGGCTGTTATGCCATACCTACCTGCTGCCGCAGATTGATGGATACCCGCTGCTGTGGCTGTCGCTGTGCATCATGCTGCTACCGGGGATCTGGTTGCAGTTCCACCCGAAATTCGGGGTTGGCGGATTTGGCTATGGCGTATTCTCGACCGTGATGCTGCAGGTCAGTAACCCGATCCATTACTACAACGACATCAGCCTGCTGAACGGGTGGATGGCGCTGCTTATGGGCTGCATCATGCTGGTGCTGTCGTTTCGGGTCATCCTGCCGCCCAACCACCGGCTGGACGCCGCCCGCCTTGTCACATCGCTGACGCGCAGCCTGCGCAGGCTGGCGCTGTCAGGCCGCAGGCAGGGCAAGGAATGGCTGGTGTGGGAAAACCTGCAACTGCAGAAAGTGCTGCGCCTGGCGATGCGGCTGTCCTTCTTCGCCCGGCCTGCCATGATCCATGAATATATAGATGCAGCCCTTGCCACCCTGTCGCTGGGCCGGCTGGTGGAGCGGATCCGCCTGCTGGCCACAAGCTCCGACATAACCGGGGCGCAGCAGGTCGCCATTTACGATGCGCTGGATACGTTTTCCGAACTGGCGCACAACCCGCTGCTGACTGCGGCCGGGCTGCGTCGGGCGGCGGCGGCGCTATGCCCGCCCGACGCGATCACGCTACGCCCCCCGGCACAGGTCGAGGCCATGGCATGCCTGGAGCAGGCGGCGCGGATCATCCAGGATATTCCCGGTTTCCTTGACCAGCGCGGCCCGCTGCAATGGGCGGAGGATTATCCCGCCGCCCACCGTCCGCCGCTTGCGCCCGTCAGGACGGAAGCCGGCTGAGCACCGAGAACGACACCGCGTCCATGACCGTCGTGTCCACTTCGTCACCCGGCTTCAGGGTTTTCAGGAATTCCTGCATCGGCTTCTGGCGCACCAGCACGACGCGGGTAATGTCATCGGGATCGACAAACACGACCTGGTTGCGTGTCGTATCGACGCCCGTCACCTTCACGCGTTCACGCTTGAAGGACACCATCATGCCATGCGGGTGCGGGCCGGTGCGCGTGCCTGCGGCACTTTCGGTTGATTCCGGCATCGGCGCACCCGGCGGGGCGATGACGGCGTCGATGGTGCGCACGATACGCAGGCCGATCTTGTCACCGGCATGCAGGGTCGGCAGCTTGGCGCGCACGTCGGGATCCACGCGCACGGTGTCCAGGTTGCCCGCCTTGTCACGCAGCAGCACCATGCCCGCTTCGTGGTCCACGCTTTCGACGGTTGCGGTCGCCGTCTGGTTGCCCACGATAACCGGGGCGGCCTGCGCCATGGCGGAATGTGACACCCCACACAGGCTGGTGGCACCTGCCGTAATGGTAATGGCCAGTGCCGCCGCGATGCGACGGGGTGCAAACAGCTTCACGTTCATATGTGTTGTTCTTTCCTCAGTTTCTTATCGGGTGTGAATCCCTGCCGGCAGGCCTGCGCCCGGACCGGCGTCCCGTATTCCATAACGTGGAAATGCAGTCATGTATCCAAAGATGTACGGCGTCAGGCATAGTCCGGCACCCCGGGCATGACCACAAAACCCGGCAGCCCGCGCATGCGGTGCGCCCAGCGCCGCAGTGCGGGACAGGTATCGCGTTCCACCTCCAGGTCCGCCGACAGCGCAAACACCACGAACGGCAGCACATCGGCAATGCTGGCGGCGGGGGCGGCGAACCAGTCATGACCCGCCATTGCCCGCGCGCTCATGTGGTCTTCCATCCGGCGCAGGGCGGCCACCAGCGCGCCCATGGGCGGCAGGACCGGCAGCGTGGCGCCAAAGGCCAGATCCCGCGCCGCCGCCAGCATATCAAGCGCCACCGTCCCGAAATCCAGCCAGTCCAGGATCGCCCATTCATGCGCCGGGTCCAGCCACGCCCGCGCAACCGCGGGCTGGCGGGCGGCAAACTGCATGATGGTGCCCGGACGGGTGATACGCACATTACCCGCCACCAGAACCGGCGGCCGTTCACCCGGCCGCAGCCCCGCCGGGCGCTGGAACGTGGGCAGATCCATGTCCGCCGCCCGCGTATCATACGCAACACCCATGAGCGACAGACCAAGACGCACGGCGTAACAGCGCACATCCGGCGTCCAGTCATACAGGGTCAGTCCAGTGGTCATGCCGCGATCCCCGCCGCCAGTTCCGCCATGACGGGGGCCATCTGCGCCCCGCCTTCCACCGCGTCACGCAGCCGTTCGGCCCAGTGTGACAGCCCTAGGGCAGACGGCCCGTCCGCCACCCGCACCACATGCAGCATGGCCTGTCCCGCAACCGGTTCATGCACCGCAAGACCGACCGGCCCATGCCACGCCATGCCCCCGTCGGGCGCAATGCCAACCGCATGGCGCACCTGCCCCACCGACGCATGCACATGCACGGTACGCACCGGCTGCGCATGTTCCGGCCAGCCCGCCTGCTGGTGGGGAAAATCCTCCGCCCCTTCCATGCTGACCCATGCCAGCCCCGCATGTTCGCGTACGGTATAGGCCCGCACATTGATCGAGGCGGGCACGCGCACCCGTGGGTGGGCGGGGATCAGCCTGCACCGCGCGGCACCGCCGAACTGCCAGCCATGGTACAGGCAGCCCAGCGCGTCATCACGCACGAAGCCAAAGCTCAGCCGCATGCCGCGATGGGGGCAGCGGTCTTCCCACGCATGCAGGGTCGCGGCCTGCGCGTCCTCGCGCCACAGCACGACTTCATGCCCCCCTATCCGCACGCCCGCGACCTCGCCACGGCGTATGTTGGACAGGACACTGACCGGCTGCCATCTTTCCATACGTTTCCCGCTCCCTTTCCAGCCGGTCCCGATGACCGCACACTGCCACCGCATGGGGGCGACAGCGCATCTTCCTTTGCACGCCACTATGGCGCACCATTATGCCGAGCGCTAACATTACGCCACCGTCACGGCAATCACACCCCGCGCGATGGCATACTGCAAACAGGAACAGGGCAATGACACAGATCACCGCCGTCGATGAAACCATCCTGTCCGACTGGTACGTGATCAGTCCCCTGTCACAGCTACGCACCACCCCGACCGATACCATGCTGCTCGATCGCCACATCACCTTCGGTCAGGATGCGCAGGGCAATCCTTTCGCCTGCGACGTGGCGGACAGGCGCACCCTGCCCGTCCGCGCCCGCCACGGCTGCCTGTGGACCTGTCCCGGCACGCCCGCAGGCGACATTCCCGCCATTGACGAAGCACTGGAGCCCGACCGCAGGCTGGTGGACTGCGGGGTGTTCACGGTGCGGACCTCGGCCCCGCGCATTGTCGAGAACTTCCTCGACATGGCGCATTTTCCCTTCGTCCACACCAACATCCTTGGCGCCGAGCCGCATACCGAAGTCGCGCGCTACGCCATTGAACTACGTGAAGGTGGCAACGAGGTCTGGGCCACGGACTGCCATTTCTTCCAGCCACAGGCCGCCCTGTCCGCCACCGACGGGATTGATACCGAATATCTGTACCGTGTGGCGGGGCCGTTCGTGACGCTGCTGTACAAGACCTGTCCCGCGCAGCCCGAACGCTTTGACGTCATTGCGCTGTTCGTGCAGCCCATGACGCAGGAATGTTCGCGCGCGCATCCGGTCATGTTCCTGCTTGATGATGACGCGCCACAGGCTGACCTGGTTGAATTCCAGCAGACCATCTTCCTGCAGGACCGCATCATACTGGAAAACCAGCGCCCGCGCAGGCTGCCACTTTCGGCGGGGGCGGAAATTCCCACCATGGCGGACCGCATGTCGGTCGCCTACCGCCGGTGGCTGCGTGACCGCGGGATGACATATGGCACGACGGCCTGACTGAACACCTGCACCTGACGCATTACCCCCTTCCGCCGCATGGGGCTGCCCGCGCGGGAGACATGGTGTAAGCGTCACGCATCACCAGACAGAGACAAGTCAGGAAAACCACCAATGACCGACCAGACCCCGCCCGACGCCTTTGAACAGGGCAAGGCCGCCGCCGCCAGGGGCGAACCGCTGATCGAAAACCCCTTTGACGAAACCCTGCCCGCCTGTGAACAGTGGAACAGGGGGTGGTGGAGCGTGCGCGAAAACGACGGCGATTTCGACCCGTTCGCGGAAAAACAGACCTAAGGGTTACGATGGCGTGATGTCATTGAAACGTGAGTGTGCTCCCCATTGTATCGGGACAGGGTCGCGTGGAATGAATGGCGCTGACGGTTTGTCATAACCGAAAACGGCAACTGTCCTCAGGGAAAGGCGGCATCGGGAACGGTGTCGCCTTTTTCCATTCCGGGGCGGCCCGGAAAATATCGGGCAATCATAAGAAACTTTTATTCTGTTTCATCATCTGGCTGTTCCCGGGATCAGGACCGGACCGACATGCTGCCCGGCGCACAGGGCTGTGTCTGGACAACCGGGCGCCCGACCACCCGCGCACTGACCCGGAAGGCCACCAGCGCCCCGGCGGATGTCAGGAAAACCGGAATCCACATGTCATGGTCCAGATGCGTGAACTCGATCCCCAGCGCCACGGCTGTCAACGGCATGGACATGAACGTGCCAAGGAAGGCGATTCCCCCCAGCAACGCGACACTTCCCTCATCCACTGCCGGCAGGACCATGTTCCAGGCCCCCGCCACAACGGTGGACAGCAGCGCCCCCATGGTCAGGCTGGGTGTCAGCAGGCCACCCGCCGCCCCTGCGCGCAACGCGCCCATGATCACCACGACCTTGAGCACCAGCACGATGGCGGCCAGTTCCATACCCAGCCGCGCCGACAGCGCCAGCTGCATCGGTCCGCGCCCGTTACCCGGCAGCTGCGGGTAAAGGCATGTCAGCACCCCCAGCACGGGAAACACCACCAGACACCAGCCAATGCGCGACGGGCCCTTTGCCGCCCGGTTCTGCACGATACCCATCAGCCGCCTGGCCACATGCGCGCCAACGCCAATGACCGGACCGGCACAGATCGCCCACAGCACCACGGGGGCGGTCACCGCCATCGGCCCGATTTCATACTGGTGCACGTTGCCCAGCACCGCCCACGGCACGAATGCCCCGATAGCCGACGCCGCCACCGCGCACAACACGGTGCGCTGTCCCACGCTGCCCAGCAGGACCTCCAGTATGAACAGCGCGCCACCCAGCGGCACATTATACACCGCTGACAGGCCGGCCCCCGCACCACAGGCGATGATGATGCGCCTGTCTTCCGCCGCCAGTCCCAGCAGGCGGCCCGTGCCGGTGGCCAGCACTGCCCCCAGTTCACGCGGCGCCACCTCACGCCCCAGCGGGGAGCCAAGGGCCACGGTCACGATCTGCAGCAGCAGGTGGGCCACGGTGGACAGGGGCGGCATGGGCTTGCCCGGCCCCGTCTTGCCCACGGCTGCGGCAATGCTGACCAGCGGCCTGCCAAAACGCCCCAGCGCCCACCAGCCTACGCCAGCTACCACACCGGCAGCCGACAGTGCCGCAATGCGCCGCCAGTACGGCGCCGCGCTGACGCCAAGCAGGAAATTATGCGGTCCCCCCGCCTGCCCGTAGCCATAGGCGACATGCTGGATCACATGCAGAAGCAGCGACAGCACCGTCCCCCCGATTCCGGACAGGATACCCGTGCAGATGACCGCCATGGCCATGACCGGCCAGGGCGTGGAAGCGGCAGGCGGAACGGGGGAGGAAGCGGGTGCGGTCATGATTGCATGGGGTATGCCGGATCAGGGTCCGGACGCAAGACAGGTTTCAGAAGCGAAAGGACAGGTTGGACATGTAATAGGTGCCACTGCTTCCCCCCGCGCGGTTCAGCGAGGCGGAAGTGATGAAACGCGAAAGGGTCTGCCCCCATGAAAGATGGGGCCCGATCTGCCATGTCAGCGTGGCCTGCGGGGCCATGCCGATGAACGACCCGTTGTAATGGTAAGCATATTGCAACGCGCCCGGCCGCGAGACCGGGGCCTGCGTGCTGTAGCGCCAGTACAGCGGGTAGCGCGCCATGACACTGAGCGACCTGAAGAACGTCATGCGCACCTCCGGCCCGATATCGACCATGTTCGATTCGGATACGGTCAGCGAGGCATCGACATAGGTCAGCTGCGGGTTAAAGGGCTGGCTGTATGTTCCCACCGTATTGCGCCGCGCATCCCCACCCGAAAATACATCCGCCTGCATGCCGACAAAGGTATGGAAACGGTCATGCGCGATCCGGTAGCCCGCATTGCTGCTGAACGACCAGGCATCGATCGGCCGGGGCAGGCTGTCCGGTCCCGTGGCGCGAAAGGCGCCGCCCTGCCATATGCCCCCCATCGAGAATTCGACCGGCCCCGCGATGCCATGCCACCGGCCACCGAAATTGTTGCGCGTGGCCATGCCCTGCTGCACCGCGAACGACGGCGCGGATACGCCACTGATCCCTCCGCCCGCCTTAGTGCCGAAATAGAACAGGTCGAGGAACGAGTACCCCGCCTGCCCCATGAAGGTGAAGTCAGGCGGCGCCCATGTGGTTTCCACGCCATACAGGCGGGTGCTGTAATCCTCCGTATCGTGGAACATGCCGTGTGGCGAAATGTCGGTCCCCACGAAATCCCACGCATCCACCCGCACCCGCGACCACGCGGCATAGGCCCGGAACCCGTTCCACGCCAGCGGCACGGAGGAAGACATACGATAGTACAGCACATAGGCCGGCATATCGAGAAAGGCCTGACGGCCGAACATGAATCCCGCCTTTGCCCCCGCCACATGGCCCTTCACCTCGATAAAGGCCTGCTGCGCATCAAGCTGCTTGCGATAGGTGCTGCCATACCCGTACGGACGCCAGCCACCTGCATCGGCATTGATCAGTTCGCCATACAGCCGCACATGCGTGCCCAGATGCAGGTCCGCCCCATACAGGTTGCGCACGGTAAAGCGTCCGGAATCGGTCACATGCGCCGCCCCCAGCACGGGACGGTTCTCGAACCAGTTGCGGGCCCGTGTCTCTCCCGAAAAACTGATCCACACGCTCCCGCTTCGGGTCAGGGGAACGTATTTCAGCACATCGAAAGGGTCGTCGCGCTTCGCCCTGCTGCGCAGGGTGCTCCAGTCCTCCGCCCAGCGCGCCACGCCATAGCGGCCGACCGGACCGAATCCCGCCGCTTCCCCATTGTCACGGTTGAACACGCCCCAGTCATACTGGTGGCCCGACGGATGGTGCGCCACGGCCGGCATGCGGATGGGCTGCCCCACGGGGCTGGCCTGCGGCAAATACTCGACCGGCGGCACGGGGGCGGCATGCACATGGATGTTTTCCGCCGTCCCCTGTCCCGGCTTCGGGACCGATGCACGGGCCGCGTGGTCCTGCGCGCCCCATGCCAGGACACCGGATACCGGCAGCACCAGGGCGGAAAAAGACCACTGCCCCCGGGACCGGACAGGCCGCGACACCGCGCGGGCGGGAAGATCAGACATGAAGTGGAAAAGCGCCTTTCGTTACGAAACCTTTCCAATACGGATATTTATCTGCATCGCAAACAGAAAACCGGGAACACGACGCGCAGATAATGGCAACACGCCACCACTGCACAACCGCGCCTAAAGGCGCTAGCAAGTTCATATTGCTTCGGGATATGGTTACCTGTACGGAACAGAGACAGCGAAACGATGTTTCAGGGGCCAGGCAGGAAGGGAACGAAATGAAATTCGTCATTGCCGTCATCAAGCCGTTCAAGCTCGATGAGGTGCGCGAGGGGTTGCATTCCATCGGGGTGGATGCCCTGACCGCAACCGAGGTCAAGGGATATGGCCGCCAGAAGGGCCAGACCGAAATCTATCGCGGCGCTGAATACAACATCCAGTTCCTGCCCAAGATCAAGCTTGAGATCGCCGTGGCGGACGCACAGTGCGAGAAGGTTGTGGAGGTGATCCAGAGCGCTTCGTGCACCGGCAAGATTGGTGACGGCAAGATTTTCGTCCTCGACCTTGAACAGGCAATGCGCATCAGGACACAGGAAACCGGAGAAAACGCGCTGTGATCACAAAGATTGGCAAGAGCGCCCGCCAGTTCGGGCCTGCGGCGGCGGCGGTTGCGCTGTGCATGGGCAGCCTGCCCGCCATGGCGGCCGACGCGCCCCCCGCCGCGATCGACACGGGTGACACGGCATGGATGCTGGTCAGCACGGGCCTTGTGCTGATGATGACCGTGCCCGGCCTTGCCCTGTTCTATGCGGGCATGGTGCGCAAAAAGAACGTGCTGGCCACCCTCATGCAGTCGTTCAGCATCTGCTGCATCATGACGGTGGTGTGGATGGTGCTGGGCTACAGCCTGACATTCACGTCGGGCAACGCGTTCATCGGCGGCCTGTCGCGCGTGATGCTCAACGGCCTTGGCGCGGGAATCAGCAAGGGGTCCGACGTGGCCTTCACCATGGCCGCGGGCACCCCCGCCGCGACGACCATGACCATTCCCGAAAGCGTGTGGATGACGTTCCAGATGACGTTCGCCATCATCACGCCCGCCCTGATTACCGGCGCATTTGCCGAACGCATGAAGTTCAGCGCGCTGTGTGTCTTTACCATCCTGTGGTCGCTGATCGTGTACGTGCCGGTTGCCCACTGGGTCTGGGGACCGGATGGATGGGTCGCCAGCAAGATCGGCGCGATCGACTTCGCCGGTGGCACCGTCGTGCATATCAATGCCGGGATCGCGGGCCTTGTCGCGGCCCTCGTGATCGGGCGGCGCAAGGGTTATGGGGAAGACGACCTGTCGCCCTACAACCTGACCTACGCCGTCATCGGCGCATCCCTGCTGTGGGTGGGCTGGTTCGGGTTCAATGCCGGGTCCGCCGTGGGGGCGAACGGGCGTGCGGGCATGGCCATGGCCACCACCCAGATCGCCGCCGCCGCCGCTGGCGTGTCGTGGATGTGCGCGGAATGGATCAAGACCGGCAAGCCGACGGTGCTGGGCATTATTTCCGGTGCCGTGGGCGGTCTTGTCGCCATTACGCCTGCAGCAGGTTTCGTGCTGCCGGGTGGCGCGCTGATGATCGGGCTGGCCGCTGGCGTAATCTGCTTCTGGGGGGCGACGGGCCTCAAGCACATGATGGGGTATGATGACAGTCTCGACGCCTTTGGCGTGCATGGCATTGGTGGCATCGTAGGCGCGCTGCTGACCGGGGTGTTTGCCTATGGCCCGCTTTCGGCAACCGATGCCAGCCCCGAGGGGGTCAGCGGGTCGTTCTCGCAGTTCGTGGCGCAGGCGGAATCCGTTGGCATCACGATCGCCTGGTGCGCGGTGCTGACCTATATCCTGCTCAAGCTGATTGACCTGACCATCGGCCTGCGCGTCACGCGCGACGAGGAAATGGAAGGGCTGGACATGAGCCTGCATGGTGAACGGATCAATTCCTGATCCCCTTCGCCATTCCTGACATCCAGCACAAAGGGCGGCCCCAACGGGTCGCCCTTTTTCATGCCCGGAAACAGGCAGAAAACGCCTTACGTCTCGTGCGTCCCCATCACATCCTGTCGCATCGCGCAGCGTGACCCGGCGGGAAAGCCAGCCCGCGCCTCTGCCTGCAACAGGGCGGCAAGGCGCGCATCCAGTGCAGCGGGAAGTAGCTGGTAAAAACCCGCCTTTTCATAAAACGGGGCATTCCACGGGATGGCGTGGAAGGTAGTCAATGTAAGTCCGGTCAACCCGCGTGCACGCGCCCCGTCATATGCCGCCGCCAGCAGCCGTCGGCCCAGCCCGCTGCCCTGCCGGTCACGGGCCACCGACATTTCAAGGATATGCAGGTCATGCCCGCAGGGCTGCGCGCTGAGGAAACCGGCAATCCGTTCCTGTTCCCCAACAGCAACCCAGCAGGTACGCGTCTTGATACAGGCACGGTGCGCGTCAACGGTCATGCCCGTATCATCCGCCACCCATGCCAGTTCCGGCACCGCGCGGAACGCCTGTCCTGCCGAATGTTCGAGGGCGGGAAGAGAGCAGGCATCACCTTCGTCGGCCACACGGATGGAAAATAACATGGGTCATCCCGGCTGTGTACCGCGATAACCTAGCACACCCGGTCAGAATGACTGCGAAATACCGGTCAGGATGGTCCGGCGCAGGCCATATTGCGGCGCGCCCACACCAACGCCCGTGCCGCTGCGCAGCATGTAGGGGTGATCGAACAGGTTGGTGACATCCAGCCGCAGCTGCGTGGTGCGCAGGAAGCGGGAATGGAACAGGTCACGGAAAGACTGCACAAGTGACATGTTGAACGTTGCGTATCGTGGAATGACGCCGCCATTGGGCACATCCGAATCCTGCCGCAGGCCACTGCCATACACCATGGTGGCCGAGATGCGGGTGGGATGTCCGCTGCGATAGAAGAAGGTGTAAGAACCACCTGCCGAAGCCGTCCAGCGCTGGTCATGATCCAGATGAATCCAGTGCTGGCTGATGTATTTCAGGTCATCACTGTCAAAGTTGAACTGCGCGCTGGTAATATCCTTACCAATCGCCCGCGACCAGGCGAAATTGCCATACAGTGACAGCGGTCCGTGGTCATAGGACGTGGAAAATTCATAGCCATTGACCTGTCCGCGCCGGTAATTGAAGCCTGACAGGATGATGGGCGCACCGAACTGCCCTTCATCAATCAGGTTATGGGCCAGCTTGTAATAGGCATCGAACGACACGCGCCAGCCCGGCAGGATGATCTGCTCGATCCCGGCATCGAAGTAATGATCACGCTCGGCCTTGACCGTATCGCTGCGGCTGACATCGGTCGCAGCCGAGGTGCTGGCGAACTGCTGCAGGTCGGACCCGCCCACCACCTCGAACGGCGGCGGGGTGAAGTAGCGTGAATACCCGGCATGCAGCGACGCTCCCTTCCACGCGCGCCACACCACATTGATGCGCGGACTGAGCTGGTGTTCGTTGGTGTATTCCCCCACGCCATCAAAACGCAGGCCGTAATTGACCGTCACGTTATGAAGCGGTCGCCATTCATCCTGCACATACAGGCCGTAGATGTCGCCCGTGCGACCATTGCCCGTATGGATGCTGACCTGCTGGTCCGCATCATTGAACACCGTGGCGTCTGCCTTGGTAATGTTGCGTTCGGCAAAGACCTGAAAGCCGAAACGGATGGTGTGGTCAGGCCGCACGCGCCATGTCACGTCGCTCTGGGTGCCGGTGGACATGACAGACCGTTCGGCATGCTGGCTTATGCCCATATACGCAAGGTCGCCCATATTGGGGTCGGGGCTGTAGCCTAGGCTGCTATAGCGCGAGAAAACCGATGTCTGCAGGCTGAACGCCCCGATTTCCTTCTGTAGCGACAGGATGCCGAAATCGGTGATTTCCTTCTGGCGTTCATTCAGGTTGCCGCTGCCCGGCGCCTGGGGCAACAGGCTGCTGTAATCATCGCCAAACATGGGCTGGCCGCCGATATTGGGCAGCTGGTACTCGGCGTTGGACACACCGGCGATCAGGCTGATCCGCGTGTTCTCATCCACCGTGTAACGCAGGTGGCCAAGGAAATGGTACTGATTGCTCAGGTCATGCGGCGCATTGAACGAAGGCGTGGTGTTTTCAATGCCCACGCGATCATGCACGTAATCGGCGGTAAAGAAGTAATCCCACCTGCCATGCTGTCCCCCATACTGCGCGGAGGGGAAGAAGTAATCACGCGCACCGCCGTAAATGGACACGTTGCCACCCTTGTTGGTGGCCCCGTTCTTGGTGGTGATGTCCACCACCGCCGCCTGCAGGAAGCCGTACTGCACCGGCAACGCGCCGGTGGACAGCGACAGGTTGTCGGCAAAGCGGGTCATCAGCGTCTGGCCGAACACGTTCAGGCCTTCGGGTAGCTGCACGCCATCCAGACGGAACTGTACTTCGTTATGGTCACCACGGACATGGATCTGCCCGTAACTGTCCTGCGCCACGCCGGGGGCCTGAAGCAGCACGCTGTTCAGCCCGGCATTGTCGCCACCAGGAATGGTTTCCAGCGCCTTGCGGCTGAAGGCATGCACCGTGGCCCCGGTGGAAGGCTGTAGCTGGATGCGCGCGCGGTCCAGCCGGGCGGTAACCGTCATGGCGTCCGGCGCGGAAGACCGGCGCGTGACCTCCGTATCGGCCACCTGCGTGGTGGTCGTATCGGTCGTGGGCACATCCGTGCCCGTCGTGGTCTGCGCCACAAGGGGGGAGACCGGCGTCAGTACGGTCATGGCCGCCAGCATGGCGGGGGATAGCGGGTGACGGGAAAACCATAAGCGCGTCATGTCAGGGTGGGCTCGCATCCAGTCAGGAGATTTCGGATGACCCAGCCGTATATTGGTACAATATAACATAACAACCCCAAAAAGCAGGCGTCTGCGCGGGGCTGGGAAAATGTTGTTTTTATGCAACATGGACATGGCGGCCCTGCCCTATGGACAGGGCAACCAGAGCCACGGACCATTTCGTCAGCACGTCGATACAGGACAGCCGAAAGCGCTTTCCTGTGAAACGGCCTGAAAACTGGAGGAAATTTTGGGTGAAGCTTTTTTCAGAAAACTTCGAAAGGATGCCGCCTTTTTAAAAACAAGGCGGCACCCGGAAACTTTTATGATTTTTTAGCGGTACCGGATGCCGTGCGGTCCATCACTACCGGCGGCAGGCGCGGGGCATCACGCAGATAGGCATTGAGGAACGTCCGCACGGCGGAACGGGCAATGAATTCGATATGCGCCTGATCCGTGTCGACCGGCAATTGCAGCCGTGCGCGCGCCACGATCCGTGTCTGGCACAGGCCATAGAACTGCTCCGCCGCAAAAATCGGATCGGGAATGTTCAGCACGCCCGCATCGTTATGCTGCATAAGCCACGCGGACAGGATGCCAATGGCCTTCTGCGGCCCATGCTTCCAGAAGGTTTCGGCAAGGTCGGGGAAATTCCCGGCTTCGGAAATGATGATGCGGTTGAGCATGAGCGACAGCGGCGATGTCAGCAGCCGGATCATGGCCACGGCCAGATGTTCCAGCGATTCCGTCAGGTTCGCCCCTTCATCAATCCGGCTGAACAGCAGGGGCATTTTCTCGCATGCGCACTGTTCCACGAAGGCGGAGAACAGCATGGCCTTGTTTTCGAAATAATTATACAGCGTTCCCTTGGACACACCGGCATCGCGCGCGATGCCCGACATGCTGGCCCCTTCATATCCCTGTCGGGCGAAGACACGCGCGGCACCCGCCAGGATCTGCTGGCGCTTGGCCTCCGACGTACCGGAAAGCGGGCAGCTTTCAGCCTGAATCTGACCGGGCCGGTCTGGCGTGGTACCCATGGAAATCATCCTGCTCCCGTTATCGGTGCGTACTTTCGATTGACCCCGTGAGGAAAGCCGATAGGCTAGGGGACTGACCGAACTGATCGGTCAATTCATGGCATGGTAGCAAAACCCTGCCAAGGTCATACAGATTTATATTAACTGTTTCAGGGACAACAGGGGGCCGCGTTGGTGGGTAGGGGAATTTCATGGCGCACGGCGGTGGTTGGGTTGTCGGTCATGACCGCCGGGTGCGCGGTCGGCCCGAACTTCCACAAGCCAACCCCGTGGACGCCCAAGGAGTACGGCGGCCCGAAGCATATCGCCACAACCGGCACGAATGGCACACCTGCACAGGTTGCAAGCCAGACCACACCGGATGATCCCGATACCGCATGGTGGACCATCTTCCACGATCCTGAACTGACGAAGCTGGAACAGCGCGTCGCCACCGACAACCTCGATGTCCGCCGCTATGCCTATCGCATGGCGCAAAGCCGCGCGGAGCTGCGCATTGCCGGCGCCGAACGCTACCCCGCCATGTCCGCCACCGGATCATATGCCCGCCAGCAGTACAGCACCAAGATGCTGCAACGTATCGTGACGGATGTACAAAGCAATCCCGGCGTCATTCAGGAAGCCCCTGCCCTGGCTGACGTGACGCCCGGACAGGCCAAGATCCCCCTGTTCAACCAGTGGCGCGACAGCATTGATGCCACATGGGAAGTGGACCTGTGGGGCCGTGTACGCCGCCAGTACGAAGCCGCCGCAGCACAGGCGCAGGCCACGAACGAAGCCCGACGCGGCATGCTGATTTCACGGCAGTCCGAAGTCGCGCGTGATTACATGGACCTGCGCAACACGCAGGAACAGCTGCGCATTGTCATGGAAAACCGCGACGTGGCCAGATCCATGCTGGACCTGAACCAGCAGCGCTACACCAAGGGGCTGGCCAGCGACATGGAAGTGGAACAGGCCCGCGTGCAGTATGAAAACACGCTGGCGCAACTGCCCCAGCTTGAGCAGCAGCTGGTGGCGCAGGTCAATGCGCTCAGCCTGCTGATGGGCGAACCGCCGCGCGCCCTGTCCGATGAACTGCTGACGGCTTCCGCCATTCCCCCCGTGCCACCGCGCGTGCCGGTGGGCGTGCCGTCCGAACTGGCCCGCCGCCGCCCCGATATCCGCCGGGCCGAAGCCAACCTGCACGCGGCAACCGCGCAGGTGGGCGAGGCCGTGGCCGAATTCTATCCGCGCGTGACGATCAATGCCGGGTTCGGGTTTGAATCCCTGTCCTTCCGCGACCTTGGGTTCTGGAACGCCAAGGCATGGAATGTCGGGCCGTCCATCACCCTGCCCATATTCCAGGGCGGACGCCTGCGCGGGCAGCTGGAACTGCGCAAGGCCGCCCAGAAGGAAGCAGCCATCACCTACCAGCAGACCGTGCTGGGCGCATGGCATGACATTGACAACGCGCTGACCGCCTATACCGATGAACAGCTCCGTCACGACAACCTGACCCAGCGCATGGAGGCCAGCCGCCATGCCCTGCAACTGGCGCAGGACCAGTACCGCCACGGCATGGTCACCTACCTGAACGTGCTGGACAGCCAGCGCCAGTACCTGGGCGCGCAATCCGACCTGACCACCAGCACGGCCACCATATCGGGCAATCTTGTCCGTCTTTACAACGCACTGGGCGGGGGCTGGGAAACCACGTACCCCGAACCGGCACCGCGTACGAAGCAGGCAAAGGGCGCGCAACCGTCCACCACGGCTGGCACGCCTGCTGGCACCCCTGCTCCCGCTACATCGCACCAACCCGCCTGAATCCGGCGTTAAAGGCTTGGCGCGCACGCGCCATGCTAGTATAAGCCGCCCCGTTCCCGACTGGATGGGCATATGCCGCCATACGGAACCACGGCGCAGGGACCTGTCATCATGATTACATTGCCCCCCGATTACCGCCCTTCGGATAATGAGGAATTCATGAATCCGCAGCAGGTGGAATATTTTCGCCTCAAACTACTGAAATGGCGGGCGGACCTCCTCAAGGAAGCGGACGAAACACTTGCCAGCCTGTCCGAAGGCGGCATTCACGAAGCGGATATTACCGACCGCGCCAGTGTCGAGACCGATCGCGCGCTGGAACTGCGCACACGCGACCGGGCGCGCAAGCTGATTTCCAAGATCAATCAGGCCCTGCTGCGTATCGAGGCCGGGACCTATGGTTTCTGTGAAGAAACGGGCGAACCCATTGGCCTGAAACGGCTGGAAGCCCGCCCCATCGCGACCCTTTCGATCGAGGCGCAGGAACGTCACGAACGCATGGAACGCATCCACCGCGACGACTGATCCTACCTGTCCCCCGGCTGGATGATCCCAATTTGCCGAAACACGACAAAAGGGGGTTGCCAGCCGGTGCAGGAAAAGTTAGGAAGCGCGCATACAGTGCTGCTGTAGCTCAGTGGTAGAGCACTCCCTTGGTAAGGGAGAGGTCGACAGTTCAATCCTGTCCAGCAGCACCATGATTTTCCCTTACATTTCCATCAGAATGTCTGCCGGTTCTGCTTCCGGCAATTCCGGGACAGGGCGTGCGTGCCTGTCGGCAGCCAGCGACGGATGCAGGCATATGTCGACCCATGTCCTGCGGGATTTCTGACGCGTGGCGCATGAAGACATCTGCGGCCCCTCGACCCGGTGCGCCGGCCTGAATATGCTGTCACGACTGCCTGACCCGACCCGTACAGGAACGGGTGGAACCGCTTCTTCTTGTGAATTCCGCGGCTCCCATATTAAAGCAGCGCAGGCGGTTACGGGAACGGTAGGCTCCTCATGATTGAGAACATGCATTTCGGCACCATTGCCATTGTGGGCGATGTGATACTGGACCGTTACATTTCCGGTCGGATCGACCGGATTTCGCCCGAAGCGCCCGTGCCTGTTCTGGTGCATGAACACCTTGATATCGTGGCAGGCGGGGCGGCAAATGTCGCAGCGAATGCGGCGGCGCTGGGGGCGCGCGTCTGTCTTGTCGGTCTGGTGGGGGTGGATGAACACGCCACCCGACTGTCCCATACCCTTGCACGCTGGGACCAGATCGATACGCGTGGACTGGTGCGCGACGCCCATCGCCAGACCACAACCAAGACACGGGTCATGAGCGGACGCCAGCAGATCGTCCGGATTGATAACGAGGACACACACCCCCCCGAACCCGCCATACAGGCCGAACTGGTGAAGCAGGCGTATATGGCCATTGACGGGGCGGATATCCTGATCTGTTCGGATTATGGCAAGGGCGTTCTGGACGACAGCGTGCTGGACGCCGTCATCGCGCATGCACGCGCGCGCAATATCCCCGTCATCGTTGATCCCAAGCGCACGTCCTTTGCCGCCTATCGCGGGGCGACGCTGGTCACGCCCAACCGGCAGGAACTGGCGCGCGCAACCGGCCTGCCGGTACGGACGGACGATCAGATCACCGCAGCCGCCCGCGCGGCGGGCGCGCAGTCCGGCGGCAGCATACTGGTCACCCGTTCGGAAGAAGGCATGACCCTGTGGCAGGATGACGGAACGGTCAGCCATGTGCGCAGCCGGGCGGCCGAGGTATTCGATGTCTCCGGCGCCGGAGACTGCGTGGTGGCGACCGTGGCGGCCATCCTGTCGGCGGGGCAGTCCATGGAAACGGCTGTGACCATTGCCAACACGGCTGCCGCCGTGGCGGTGGGCAAGCTGGGGACGACCACCGTATCGCGTTCCGAACTCAGCCACGCGCTGATGCGCGACATGCCGGATTCCGGCAAGCTCGTCACCCTGGAACAGGCGGCTGCCATGGCGCGGGACTGGCGGCATCACGGCGCGCGGGTTGTCTTTACCAACGGGTGCTTCGACCTGCTGCATCCCGGTCATATCTCGCTCATACAGGCTGCGGCGGCACAGGGGGACAAGCTGATCGTGGCGCTGAATACCGATCGCTCCGTCCGCCGCCTGAAGGGGGAAAGCCGCCCCATACAGGATGAACGCGCCCGGGCCACCGTGATCGGCGCGCTGCGCAATGTCGATCTGGTCGTGCTGTTTGACCAGGATACGCCCAGGGAGGCCATCCGCATGATCCTGCCCGATGTCATCGTAAAGGGCGCGGATTACCGCGAGGATGAAGTGGTGGGGGGCGACATTGTAAAAGCCAATGGCGGTCGCGTCGTGCTGGTTGACATCATGCCCGGCAGATCGACCACCTCGCTTGTGAAACAGGCGGGCGGCCAGCCCGGAGCCGAGACTGATATCCCGGCGTGACGCCCGCCCGGTTCCAGTCATGGGCCGTACGGCAGGCGCTGCCGCTATGGTCTGAAAATGGTTTCGACAGCCAGCGCGCCCTGTTTCATGAACGGCTTGATTTCAACGCGCGCCCCCTGCCCCTGCCTGCCCTGCGCCTGATGGTGCAGGCACGCCAGATCGCGACCTATTGCCGCGCCGCCCTGCGTGGCGACTGCCCTGCGGGTGACATGGCCCTGCGCTGCCTTGCGGAAGTCGAACGCCGTTACCATCGTGCCGATGGCGCGGCGGGCTGGGTTTTCTCCCTCGCCCCCGATGGACGGCCTGCCGACCGGCGGCGGGACCTGTATACGCATGCGTTCATCCTGTTTGCCTATGCCTGGGCATACCGGCTGTCGGGTGACCCGGGATTAAAGCGGCATGCCGCGGGTACCGCGACCGAACTGGAGACGATCTTCCACACTTCCGGACCGGGATTCATGGATGCCGTGCCACCCCATGACGCCATCCGGCGGCAGAACCCGCACATGCACCTGCTGGAAGCATGGCTGGCCCTGTATGACGCCACGGGGGAGGAAAATTACCGTGCCCGCGCGGCCCGACTGGTCACATTGGCCACCACGCGTTTCATCGATCCGGACAGCGGACTGCTGCTGGAAGATTTCAGCGCCGACTGGCAGCCCCTTCATCCCGCAGGCAGGAACCGGGCGGAACCCGGCCACCTGCTGGAATGGTCATGGCTGCTGCATGAATACCTGCGCCTGTGCGCGCCCGGGGACGCGGCGACCATCAGACAGGTTGCCGGCAGGCTTCATCTGACCGCGCTGGCCCATACGACCGGCATCATGCCACTCGTCATCCGCAATGCCGTCACACAGGACGGGCGGGTGGTGGATGGGGGCACGCGCATCTGGCCCCAGACGGAACTGATCCGCTCCCTTGGCGCAAACCAGTCCGCACCGGTGTCGTCTGGCATAATGCCCGGAATACTGGCGCATTTCGCTACCCATTACATTCCATCGCACCTGAACGGGGGCTGGATCGACCGCCTTAATGCGGACGGGACAACACCCATGGACCATATGCCCGCCAGTTCATTGTACCATATTTACGGGGCGGTCTGTGACCTGACCGAAGGACACGGACACAGGGATGCGGCGGAAAACCTCTCGCACTCCGCGCCATGACATCAACCGGGCCGGAGCATCTGCCGCGCAGGCGCACCCGTTGCGCCTGAGGACGCGCGGGTTTCCCGATAAGGAGGGACTGGAATGAAAATTGCTGTTATCGGGGCAGGCTATGTCGGACTGGTCACGGGCGCCTGTTTTGCCGATTTCGGGCACGAGGTCCGCTGCATCGATACCGACCCGCGCAAGGTGGAGGCCCTGCGCCAGGGCAGGGTACCCATTTACGAACCCGGCCTTGCGGACCTGATCACCACCAACGCGGCGGCGGACCGCCTGTATTTCGACATGGACCTGGCATGGGGCGTGCAGGATGCGGATGCCGTCTTCATTGCCGTCGGCACTCCCTCGCGCCGGGGGGACGGACATGCCGACCTGCGCTATGTGTACGACGCCGCCCGCGCCATTGCGACCGAATTGCGGGGTTATACCGTGGTCGTTACCAAGTCCACCGTGCCCGTGGGCACGGGCGATGAGGTTGAGCGCCTGATCCGCGAAGTCCGGCCCGATGCCGATTTTGCTGTGGCGTCGAATCCCGAATTCCTTCGTGAAGGGGCCGCCATCGGGGATTTCAAGCGCCCAGACCGCATCGTGATCGGCACGACCGACCCGCGCGCGCGTGAGGTGATGGCGGAAATCTACCGTCCGCTGTTCCTCAATCAGGCCCCCATCATGTTTACCGACCGCCGCACGTCGGAACTGACGAAATACGCGGCGAATGCCTTCCTCGCCACCAAGATCACCTTCATCAACGAAATGGCCGATCTGTGCGAACGCGCGGGCGCCAATGTGCAGGATGTCGCGCGCGGCATGGGGCTGGATAATCGTATCGGGTCAAAATTCCTGCATGCTGGTCCCGGCTTTGGCGGGTCATGCTTCCCCAAGGATGTCAGCGCCCTGATCAAGACCGGGCAGGATTATGGCGTGCCGGGCCGGATTATCGAAGCCGTGGCCCATGTGAATGAACAGCGCAAGCGCGCCATGGGCCGCAAGATCATCCAGGCTACGGGCGGGGATGTGCGGGGGCGGACGGTTGCCCTGCTCGGCCTGACCTTCAAGCCCAATACCGATGACATGCGCGATGCGCCCTCCATCGCCATTACCCGCGCCCTGCAGGATGCGGGTGCAACCATACGCGCCTTCGACCCCGTTGGCATGGACCAGGCGCGGCAGGTGCTGGATGGCATTACCTTCTGCGCCGATGCGTACGAAACGGTCACGGGGGCGGATGCCGTAGCGGTCGTGACCGAATGGGACGCCTTCCGCGCGCTGGACCTGCCGCGTATGCGCGGCCTGATGCACACGCCGGTGCTGGTGGACCTGCATAATGTCTACAATCCCGCTGATGTGGAAAAATCCGGGTTTTCCTATACCGGCATAGGACGGGGCCACACCGGCCCGAAATCTGCCTGAATGGGCTGCCATCCATTTTTACCGTTAGTCGTATCGTGGCCCATGTTCCCATTATCCGCCTGAAGATCATGCGCTTTTCCCGGTGCATCGCCCGCAGGCCGATCACGGGGCGGCAGACCATGGTGCATGACGTAGGAATGTGAACCGGGCAGGCTGTAACGGACTGCCTGGATTTTGGGGGAGTACGGAATGCGTATCCTTGTTACCGGCACGGCCGGGTTCATCGGTTTTCACCTTGCCCGCCGCCTGCTGCGCGATGGGCATGACGTGACCGGCATTGATGGCATGACCAGCTATTACGATGTCAGGCTGAAGCAGAAGCGCCATGCCATGCTGCGGGAATTCGAACGCTTCACCTGCAACGAATTCATGCTGGAAGATGCGCAGGCCATGGAAAACGCCTTTACCCGGTGCAATCCCGAACTGGTGGTCCACCTGGCGGCACAGGCCGGCGTGCGGTACAGCATCGAAAATCCCGGCACCTATATCAGCGCCAACCTGATCGGCACCTATAACGTGCTGGAACAGGCACGGCGGTGCCAGCCCGCGCACCTTATGATCGCTTCGACCTCATCCGTTTATGGCGCAAGCAGGGACGTGCCCTTTTCGGAATCCCAGCGCTGTGACCATCCGCTCAGCCTGTATGCCGCAACCAAGAAAGCCACGGAGGAACTGGCACATTCCTATTCCCATATCTGGAAGCTGCCGGTAACCGCCTTCCGCTTCTTCACCGTCTATGGCCCATGGGGCCGGCCGGACATGGCGTTGTTCAAGTTCACGGCCAATACATTGGCGGGCAAGCCGATCGACGTTTACAACAATGGCAATATGGAACGCGATTTCACCTATATCGACGATCTGGTGGAAGCAATCTGCCTGCTGTCGCACAAGCCGCCACACGGGCCGGGCGAAAGTGATCCCGGCGCCAGCCCGGTTGCCCCCTACCGGGTCATCAATATCGGCAACAGCCACCCCGTCAGCCTGATGGCGTTCATCGAGGCGATTGAAAAGGCGCTGGGCCAGCCCTGCATCCGCAATTACATGCCCATGCAGCCCGGGGACGTGCCACGTACATGGGCCGACTGTTCCGCACTGCAGGCGCTGACGGGTTTCCGCCCCGCAACACCGGTGCAGACAGGTGTGAATGCATTCGTGGAGTGGTACCGGCAGTACTATCACGCGCCGCAGACGACGATTGCCAAACAGCAATAAACGTTTCCGGGTGCCGCCTTTTTCCCAAAAAGGCGGCGTTCTTCGAAGCTTTTTGGAAAAAGCTTCACCAAAAACGTCTTTCCGGACAGTTTTCAAATCGCCGGCCTTCAGCCCTGCGACGCATCATCCAGGCCGAGGGCCGCAATATCCGCAGGCGGTCCCGCCAGCATGCAGGCAACGCCGGTCATCCGGTCCACCACCATGCGGATATCCACCGGACCGTCCGCGCCAAACAGGTCGGATGTCACGACATAGGCCGGGCGCAGTGGTTCATCATCCGTGGCGTCATGGCGCGCCACCTCCGTCATGATACGCCCCAGGGCGCGTTCCAGCCCATCCATTACGCGTGAAGGGGCAAGACGCGGGCGTTCTGGCGTGCCGTCACTGGTACAATGCAGTTCCAGCAGTTTCGCCCATGCCGCGGTGGGGATGAACATGGGCATGCGCGATCCGTCATTATGGCGTTCAGCGTGCATGATGCGTCGCGTATTGGCCAGTTCGATCACGTCGATGCGCGGCAGATCATCCCCGATCCGCGCGGCAATGGTCCGGGGTTCATCGGTCATGCGCGGACCGCTCCTTCAAAATGCGTCGGCAGCTTGAGAATATCCTGCGAGGACAGGGCCGAGGAGATATAGAACCCCTGTATCCGCTCCGGCTTCATCTGCATGACCAGATCGAACTGTTCGCGGTTTTCAACACCTTCGACCGTGACCTCCATCTGGAACCCCTGCCCCATTTCGATCAGGCTGGACAGGACCATGCAGGCATCGGGATTGCCCACGATAGTGGCGACCATGCTCTGGTCGATCTTGACCTGCGAGAACGGCAGTTCACGCAGGTGGTTCAGCACGGTAATCCCCTTGCCGAAATTATCCAGCGCAATGCGGAAGCCGGACCGCGCCAGTTCGCGCAGGTTGCGGATCCCCTGGTCCGCCCGGCGGCCATGCAGCATCGCCTCGGTCACTTCCAGCACGAAGCTGTCGGGGGACATGTTGAAACGCCTGAGCGATTCCTCCAGTTCACGCTGGTAATCATCGCGGATCAGATCCATGCGCGACAGGTTGATGGCAAGCTGGCGCGGGGGCTGGCCCTGCTCGTTCCACATGCATACGTCACGACGGAAGGCCTCGATCATGCGCGGCCCCATGGCCTGCGCCAGACCGGCATCGGTAAACACGTCGGAAAAGTCTTCTGCCGCCAGCAGCCCGCGTTCGGGATGCTGCCAGCGCAGCAGCGCCTCGATCTGGTCCACTTCACGCGTGCGGCAGTTCAGGATCGGCTGGTAATAGACCTCGAACTGGTTGCGTTCGACCCCGCACCGTGCCTCGCTCAGGATGGATACACGGGCCTGCGCGCGTTCGCGCAGGTTGCGGGTGAACATCTGCGACTGCTTGCCCCCCGCGCGCTTGGCGGCGTACATCGCCATGTCGGCGTTTTTCTGCACGTCTTCCATCGTGTCGGTGCCATCCAGCAGAACCGCGCCAATGCTGCCCGCAACGCTTACGGTCACCGTTTCGATGTCGATGGGGCGTTCCAGCACGCCCTGCAGGCGGTCCATGTACCGCTCCAGCGACACGTCTTCCAGCGTGCGGTGCAGGATCACCGCGAATTCATCCCCCCCCAGACGGCTGACGGGGTCATCGGGGTGGGTCAGTTCAATCAGGCGTGACGCAATGGCACGCAGCACGATGTCACCGGCATGATGGCCATGGACATCGTTGATCTGCTTGAACCCGTCGAGGTCAAACATGACCAGCGCGGGGTGCGACGTACTGCCAGGTTCGCGACAGCGTGCAATTTCATCGGCCAGGGCAGTATTGAAGCCGCCACGGTTGAGCAGCCCGGTCAGCGTATCGGTTTCCGCCAGTTCACACAGCCGGTCACGGGTATTCATAAGTTCCGTGATCTCGAACCGGCTTGCGACATAGCCCTGGATCTGGCCCTGCCTGTCCTTCTTGGGGATGATGGTGGTCGCCACCCAGTACAGCGACCCGTCCTTGGCGCGATTGCAGATATTGCCCTGCCACAGTTCCCCCGCCTGGATCGTGCGATACAGGTCACGGAAAAAATCCGCGTCATGATACCCTGAATTGACGATACGGTGCGTGGAACCGATCAGTTCCTCACGCGAGTACTGGCTGATTTCACAGAAACGGTCATTCACATAGGTGATGACGCCCCTGTTATCGGTAATGGCGACGATCAGGACACTATCAACGAGGTCGGCCCAGAAATCCGCATCCTGGTGTGTCAGTGCCCGCAGCCGATCATCGTGTTGCAATGCCATATTCCTGCCTGGAACCTAAAATAAAAAACTGAACAGAATGTGTCATGGAATCAGTCCGGCAACGGGACAGACCCGCCGCATGATACACCCATGCGGCCGTGCCAGACCATACGGCACATCATATTACACCTTCGTGGGAATAAGGAACGACCCCCGTTCCTGCCGCTCACGGAACCATTTTTCCAGTTCCGCCGGTGGCAGGGGCTTCGCAAACAGATAGCCCTGCATCACATCACAATGCAGTTCTTCCAGCAGGCGCCACTGCTGTTCGGTTTCCACGCCTTCGGTCACGACCGTCATGCCAAGACGCGAGCCAATGCCGATCACGGCCATGGTCACGGCCTGCGCGTT
>NZ_BANF01000061.1 GCF_000964425.1 Komagataeibacter intermedius TF2
GTGCGCGACAGGATGAAGGACGCGATCATGGCGAAGATGATGGCTTCGGCCATTGGCATGAACAGCCAGCCCGCGACACCCGTCAGCTGGAACAGCGGCATCCACACGATACAGATACATAATGTGGACACAAAGGTGGGGATAACAATCTGGTTGGCGGCATCGATGATGGCCGTTTCCAGATCCTTTTCCATTTCCAGATGGGCATCGATGTTCTCGATCATGACAGTCGCGTCATCCACCAGGATACCGACCGCAAGCGCAAGCCCGCCCAGCGTCATGACGTTGATGGTCTGCCCCGCCATGCCCAGCCCGATGACCGAACACAGCATGGCCAGCGGGATGGATGTGGCGATGATGACCGTCGATCGCCACGATCCGAGGAACAGAAGCACCACAAGGCTGGTCAGCAGGGCGGCGGTGCCCATTTCCTGCACCACGTCACGCACCGCCTCCTTCACGAAGGTCGAGGCATCGCCCAGCACGGTAATATCCACCCCCGGCGGCAGCGTGCGCACGATGGACGGCAGCAGCGCCTTGATCCCGCTGACCACCGACAGGGTGGAGGCGTCGCCACTTTTCATGATGACGATCAGCACCGCCTGATGCCCCTTGACCAGCACCATGTTGGTCTGGGGCGGGCCACCGGCATGCACCCACGCCACGTCGCGCAGGTAGACGACGGCGTTGCCTTCCTGCTTGATGGGCATGTTGTTGAAACTGTCTATTTCCTCGGGCGAGGCATTGGTCTGGACCATCCAGTCGAATGCGCCGATCTGCTGGTCACCGGCGGGCAGCACGATGTTCTGCTTGCCCAGCGCGTTGCCGATATCGGTCGCGGACAGGCCATGGGCCAGCAGCTTGCTCTGGTCCAGGTCGACCATGATATTGCCCGGCTGGCCGCCATACGGGTTGGGAATGGCCGCCCCCGCCACCGAAACCAGCGCCGGCCGGATCAGGTTGGAGGACATGTCATAGATCTGCGACGCCGTCATGGAATCGGATGACACCTGCAACGTCAGCACCGGTACGGATGATGCATTGTAGGTCAGCACCAGCGGCGGCGTCATGCCTGCGGGCATCTGCTTGATAACGGTCTGGGAGACGGAGGTGATCTGCGTCTGCGCCACGGCGGTATCGGTGCCGGGCTGGAAGAACACCTTCACGATGCCGCGCCCGTAATAGGACTGGCTTTCGATATGTTCGATATTGTTGACCGTCGCGGTCAGCGCGCGTTCGTAATAATAGACGACGCGGCCCGACATGTCTTCGGGCATGAGGCCGGTATAGGTCCAGCAGATCGCAACGACGGGAATGTTGATGCTGGGGAAAACGTCGGTTGGCGTGCGCAGCAGGCCACGGACACCGAATACGACAATAAGGATGGACAGGACGACGAAAGTATAGGGCCGCTTGAGCGCGGTAACGACGATACCGTTCATGCGTGGCCTGTTTCCATCCGCCCTGTCGGCAGACCGCCGGTTACGGATTCCGTGTCGCGCACGGACCCGGACAGGTGGTGTTCGTACATATCTCGTCTCCCCGTCTGTCCTTCTGGTGTTAATGGGGGCAGGACGGGTGGCAAATGAAATTTCAATTTAGTTTCCGGTCTGGATCACGTTCGATGGCGGGAAAATGATGCTCATTGTCGCGCCGGGCAGGCTGTCATGCATGCGCGACGGCATGATGTCGAGCCGCGCGTGATGCAGCGCCAGAATGGCCGACACCAGGCTGAGACCAAGCCCGCTGCCGGGAATGTGGCGGCTTTTGTCCGAACGGTAGAAACGCCCCATGACGGCCTTGCGTTCCCCCGCCGGGATGCCGATTCCGGTATCGACAACCTGCAGCAGCGCGCAGTCCCCGCTCATGCGGGTGCGGATTTGCACCCACCCGCGTTCAGGCGTGAACTTTATGGCATTGTCCACCAGATTGGCCAGCACCTCGATCAGCAGGTCCCGGTCCCCCTGCACCTGCATCGGTCCGTCACCGGCCACGTGCGACAGGCGGATGCCCTTGGTTTCGGCAATGGGCTCATACAGGTCCACGATATCAGTCACCAGCGCATCAAGGTCCACCGTGCCGAAGCCCGCGCGCCTGCGCCCGTTCTCGATCTCGCCAATGCGCAGCAGCGCGGTGATGATGGAAAAGGACTGGTCCAGATCGTCTATGGTGCGGGAAATGACATTGCGCAGCGCGGCCGCCGAATGATCGGCGTTCAGCGCGCGGTCAAGGCGGGCACGCACGCGCGCCAGGGGCGTGCGCAGGTCATGGGCGATGTCGTTGCCCACGTCGCGTATTTCATCCAGCAGCTGCTCCAGCCGGTCCAGCATACGGTTGACGCTGCCCGCAAGGCGCTGGAGGTCGTCATTCTGCTTTCCCGCCGGCAGGCGTTCATGCAGGTCACCTTCCATGATCCGGTCGATGGCCTCATGCATGTCCTTCACGCGGGACAGGGCGCGATGACTGAGGATGATGCCCGTGACCAGCGCGAACAGGACGGTCGGCACGATCGAGACCAGCATGGAATGCCGCATCATCAGCCGCAGTTCGGTGCGCATGTGCCGGCTGCGCCCCAGCACCAGGTACCGTCCCCCCGGCACGCTGACCGCCACCATGCGCAGCACCGTGGCGGAACCGCCGCCCATCGCCTCCGGCCCGATGACATGCACATGCCCGTCCGCCACCAGCCCGGTGGGCCAGGTATGCAGGTCACCCACGATATAATGCTGCTGCGTATCAAACAGCGTCGTGACATTCATGATGATGCGCAGGTCATCGGTGGCGCGGTCACGCACCTGCTGTTCCAGTTCGGCAGGGGTTTCGCGCTGCAGGATGCTGGCCTCGCGCAGCAGCAGCATGTCCGAACGCCGGGCCTCGAACACGTTGGCCTGGCTGTAGCCGAAAAAGAACTGCAACGCCGCCGAACCGATCATCGCCGCCACCACCGCCAGCGTCAGGCGGAAGGTGGCGGTGCGGAACAGTTCGTTACGAATCACGCAGCATGAACCCCGCGCCGCGGATGCTCTGGATCAGGGGCGGCCTGCCGCTTTCATCGATCTTGCGGCGCAGCTTGCCGATATGCACGTCAACCAGGTTGGTCTGGGGAATGAAGCGGTAATTCCACACATCCTCCAGCAGCATGTTACGCGTCAGCACCTGCCCCGGTCGGCGCATGAGGTATTCCAGCAGCCGGAATTCACGTGGCAGCAGGTCAATAAGCACGCCATCGCGCGTGACCGTGCGCTCGATCAGGTCCATTTCCAGCGGGCCGACACGCAGCATGGTACGGCGCGACGTATCGGGCCGGCGCAGCAGCGCCTCCACCCGCGCGGCCAATTCCTCCATTGCAAAGGGCTTGGTCAGGTAATCATCGCCCCCCGCCTTCAGCCCGCTGACCCTGTCATCCACCGCGGAAAGGGCGGACAGCACCAGCACCGGCACATGGACCTTGCGCTCGCGCAGGGTCTCGATCAGCGTCAGCCCGTCCAGTTCGGGCAGCATGCGGTCCACGATCATGACATCGAAATGCGCGTTCAGTCCCATGGACAGGCCGGCGGCGCCTGACTCCTCATGCTGGACATGGAACTGGCGGCTTTCGAGTTCCTCCACCACTTCCTGCGCGATCTTGCTGTCATCCTCCACCAGCAGGACACGCGGCGCGGCCCCGCCCGTAGGGGGAACGGGCACGGTTTCGGGACGGTGGGTTTCGGACGGAACGCTCATGATCCCCTTTATGCAGCGCGGGCCGGAACACGGCCAATTAAAATCGTTTTCAGCTACGCCCCATGCCCCCGACCCCTTCCCGCGACCATGTGGGCGCCATGTCGGCCTGCGCGCCGCCGCCATCGTCCATGGCGGGCGGTAGGGGAAAGCCGTCATCGCCGGCGGGTGCGGCGTGAGTATCCACATCCAGTTCGCGCAGCCTGCGGGTGACAAGCCCCGTGCGCCTGCGGGCTTCGTCGATGGAGGATGACATGGCCGACGCATTCCGGGCCAGTTTTTCCAGCACCCCGTCCATGCGCAGCATTTCCTGGCGCGTGGCCCCCAGCAGGCGCGCGATGTCATCGGTGCGCCGTTCCAGCGCCAGCGTGACGTAACCAAGGTGAATGGTCCGCAGCATGGCGGGCATCAGCCCCGGCCCCATCACGATGACGCGATAGGTCCGGCCGATTTCGTCCAGCAGGCCGGGAATCCGCGCCACCTCGGCATACAGTCCGTCGGTGGGCAGGTACAGGACGGCGAATTCAACCGTGACGGGCGGCACGATATATTTGGTCGCGATCTTGCGGGCCTCGATACGCAGGGTGGTTTCCAGCGCGCGACGCGCGGCGCGTTCGGCATCGGGGTTGCAGTCCTCCACCGCCTGCAAAAGGCGCTCATAGGCTTCGGTCGGGAATTTGGAATCAATGGCCAGCACTGGCGGCACGGTGGCGCGCACCGGCATGCGCACGGCGAATTCCACGACCTCGCGGCTGTCATCGCGCAGGCGGCGGTTGGTTTCATACGCCCCTTCGGGCAGCACATCGTCCAGAATGCTGCGCAACTGCGCCTCGCCCCACCCGCCCCGTGTCTTGACGTTGGAAAACAGGCGCTTGAGGTCACCCACCTGCGCGGTCATGGCCGAAACCTCGCCCATGGCCTTCTGCATGGCAGCAATCTGTTCCAGCACGCGCTGGAAGGATGTCTGCATCTGTTTTTCAACGGCCTGATGCAGGCGTTCATTCACGGCGGCGCGCAGTTCATCGCTCTGCCGCCTGCCCTCTTCCGCCATTTCGCGCAGGGATTCGGACTGCGTCACCCGCATGTCCGCAAGGTCGCGGCCCATCATGCGGGCGATGCGGTTGAAGGTTTCGGTCATTTCCTGGTGCCGCTGGTCCAGCCGCGCTGACAGCGCGCGTTCGATGTCCGCCATGCGGGCGCGCTGGGCTTCATTTTCAGCCACGCGGGCCGCGGTCTCACGCTCCATCATCACACACAGCCGCGCCAGCTGGTCCGCTTCCCCCTGCCCCGCCATAAGCGAAAGACGGCGCAGCACGATCAGGGACACCAGGCACGAGACGGCGGCAAACACCACCCCGAGCCATAAAAGCGCAGATCCGGACATGTCGGACATGGTTGATGATTTCCCATCAGATAGAACAAAACATGTCCGTGCCCTGTAATGCCGGGGATGTAAAGCCATCATGTTTTTTTGGAATATCTGGCAACCGTGATATGCAGCAACCGTAACGTTCCGCCTTTCACCTGATTTTCAGGTTCGCATGGCGCCAAAACCCACTAGCGTGCCCCGGCATGCCTTCACCCCGCCCGTTCGCGGTGCCGGAAACCGAACCGTTCTTGAGGACCCATCCACCATGCCCGAGGAAACGCCGACCTGCCCGCAAGCCCGACCGGCGCGGCGCGGATCCCTGTTTCGCAGCCTGTATGCACAGGTTGTCATCGCGGTCGTGGCGGGCATCGTGCTGGGCTATGCCTGCCCGCATGCGGCCGTGACGCTGAAGCCGCTGGGCGACGGATTCATCCGGCTGGTCAAGATGGTGATCCCGCCGGTCATCTTCCTGACGGTGGTGACGGGTGTCGCCAGCCTGTCCGATCTGGGACAGGCGGGGCGGCTTGCGGGCAAGGCAATGGTGTATTTCCTCACCTTTTCCTCCCTGGCGCTGGTGGTGGGCATGGTCATGGCCAACATCGTGCAACCCGGCGCGCATATCCACGCCGACCCCGCGACGCTGGATACCCATGCGGTGGCGGCCTATACCGCGCGTGCGCAGGCCCATTCGTTCAGTGACTTCCTGCTCAACATCATTCCCGACACGGTAGTCAGCGCCTTTGTGTCCGGTGATATCCTGCAGGTGCTGCTGATCGCCATCCTGTTCAGCGTCAGCCTGTCGCACATGGGGGCGAAGGGACAGGCCATCCTGACGCTGCTCAAGCAGCTGACACAACTGGTGTTCGGGGTGGTGCGGCTGGTCATGTATGCCGCCCCCATCGGCGCGCTGGGGGCCATGGCGTTCACCATCGGGCGGTTTGGCATCGGGTCCGTGCTGCACCTCGCCTTCCTGGTGGCGACGTTCTATGCCACGTCCGCGCTGTTCGTGGTGGTGGTGCTGGGGGCGGTCGCGCGGTGGAACGGCTTCCGCATCCTGCCGCTGCTGGCCTACCTGCGTGAGGAACTGCTGATCGTGCTGGGCACCAGTTCGTCTGAATCGGCGCTGCCCAGCCTCATGACCCGGATGGAAAACGCCGGCTGCGCGCCCTCCGTCGTGGGACTGGTGGTGCCGATGGGCTATTCCTTCAACCTTGACGGCACCAACATCTACATGTCGCTGTCGGCGCTGTTCATTGCGCAGGCGACGGACGTGCATCTGGGACTGGGGCAGCAGATCAGCCTGCTGCTGGTCGCCATGATCAGTTCCAAGGGCGCCGCGGGCGTCACGGGGGCGGGCTTCGTCACCCTTGCCGCAACGCTGGCGGTAGTGCCGGACGTGCCGGTGGCGGGCATGGGACTGATTCTGGGCATTGACCGTTTCATGTCGGAATGCCGGTCACTGACCAACATCATCGGCAACGCGGTGGCCACCATCGTGCTGGCCCGCTGGGAAGGTGCGCTGGATACCGACCGCCTGGCCGCCGCCCTGTCGGGCCGCATCAGCGATGAAGATGCGGATACCCCCATCATCGCCAGCACGACCGCCCTGCCCGAGCACCCGTCCCGTTAGGTCGCGCGCGGCATATACCTTTCCTTCCCCTGACGCTCCTTTTGCATCCATAGGTTGCCCATCATGCCTGTTTTCACGATCCAGACCGGCGCACTGACCACCGCGCAGAGAATACGAAGCATTATTGCGGGCTCGTCCGGAAATCTGATCGAATATTACGATTGGTACGTCTATGCGGCATTTTCCATGTATTTTGCCCATGATTTCTTTCCCAAGGGCAACCAGACGACAGAACTCCTGCGCAGTGCGGCGGTGTTCGCCATCGGCTTCCTCATGCGGCCTGTGGGCGGGTGGCTCATGGGGCTCATGGCGGACCGGCATGGACGGCGCGCGGCGCTGAGCGTTTCCATCGTCGCCATGTGCGCAGGCTCGCTGGCCATTGCCGCCTGCCCGACCTATGACCGCATTGGCATTGCGGCACCCTGCGTCCTGTTGCTGGCGCGCCTGCTGCAGGGGCTGAGCCTGGGGGGCGAATACGGGGCCAGCGCCACGTACCTGTCGGAAATCGCACCGCCCGCGCAACGCGGGTTTTATGCCAGTTTCCAGTACGTCACGCTGGTCATGGGGCAGCTTCTGGCGCTTGTGGTGCTGCTGATCCTGCAGTTTGTCCTGCTCACGCCCGCGCAGCTTGGGACATGGGGCTGGCGCGTTCCATTCTGCATCGGCGCGCTGCTGGCGCTGTCCATCCTGTGGTTCCGGCGTGGCATGGCGGAAAGCGAACAGTTCAATACAGCCAGCCATGACCCCGCGGCCCATGGCGGCCTGCGCGTGCTGCTGCGCCACCCGCGCGAGGTACTGGGTGTATGCGGCCTGACGCTGGGGGGCACGGTCGCGTTCTATACGTTCACCATCTACATGCAGAAATACCTGGTCAACACGTCCGGGCTGAGCAGGGAACAGTCCACGCTGGTGTCCACCGCGTCGCTGGTTGTGTTCGCCATGCTCCAGCCCGCTTTTGGCGCATTGTCGGACCGGGTGGGCCGCAGGCGGCTGCTGCTGTCCTTTGGCGTTATTGGCTGTCTTGCGACCGTCCCGCTCATGCAGGCGCTGTCGTGCGTGCAGTCGCCACTGGCGGCGTTTGGCCTGGTGACGGCGGCCCTGATCGGGATTTCGGGCTATACGTCCATCAACGCGGTGGTCAAGGCGGAACTGTTCCCCACGCGCATCCGCGCGCTGGGGGTGGCGCTGCCCTATGCGCTGACCGTCTCGATCTTTGGCGGCACGGCGGAATACGTGGCCCTGTGGTTCAAGCAGATCGGGCATGAAGGGCTGTTTTACTGGTACGTGACCGGATGCATCGCCTGTTCGCTGCTGACCGTGCTGTTCGTGCTGCCCGGTCATGACCGCATCACGCAGGACCACTAGAAAACAAAAGTCCGGGGTGCCGCCTTTTTAGAAAAAGGTGGCATTCTTCAGACGTTGTTTGGAAAAAGCTTCACCAAAAAACGTCCTGCTGTTTTACAGGCCGCCCGCACCCTCAGTGAATATGCATGAGGTTGCGCAGGAAGCCGGGCAGCAGCATGGCGTACGGGTTCACATGCACCGCCGGGTTATCCATCGGCCCCGTGACCTGATAGGTGGCGGACACGACGCCACCATTCTTTTCCGGGCTGAACAGCCAGCCCAGCAGCCCCGGCAGATGTCCCGGCGCCGCGTTCACGGCAAAGGCGGGGATGATGGTGCCATCAAGGTTGAGCGTCTTCTTCTCCAGGTTCACGTCACCTGATACCGTGGCCCCGAGGGACGCATTGCTGACCAGCCCGTCGGCAATATGGATATTGCCTTCATCCAGCGTGACGGGCGCATCCAGCTGTTCAACCTGGAAGCTGGGCGCATGCGGCGCACGCAGCCAGCCGTAGATCGAGGCATTGTTGGCCATACGCACGACCGCCGGCACGTTGCGCAGCACGAACGGCCCCATATGCACCTTGCCCGAGAAGGGAGCTGTCGCGACACTGTCGTCAAAGCTGCCGGTAATGTCGGTCACGCCGCCCTGCATTTCATCGGTCACCTTCATGTCCTGCAGCAGCGTGCCAAGGCTGGCCACATGCACGTCCAGCACGCGCGTATTGCCCTGTGGGGTCAGGTGCGCCTCGGCAGCGACCGGCCCTTCCACCGTCATGACGCCGCGTGTCAGGCGCACGCCATTGGTTTCCAGATGGCTGTGCACGTTCGTCAGCGTATCTTTCGGGCTGTAATACAGGGTGCGGGCATCCACATTCAGGTCCCACCTGCGCCCCGGTGGCCCCTTGACGCGGCCACTGGCCATTTCGGGAACATGGTAGCCACTGCCGCCCTGCTGGCTGGCCACCTTGGCGGATGCGGTATCATCGCCTGCGGTCTGGAAGGAAACCAGCGGCGACAGGTCCAGCACCTTTGCCGCGACATTTACCCCGATCGGGTCACTGTCGCGCACCGGCAGCGTCACCGACGCATTGCCCATGGACCGCCCGACATGGAAGCCACGCAGGATCAGGCGGCGCGCGACGCCGGATGCGGTTTCGGCATGGCCATCGATCAGCAGGTCAGGCCCAACGGCGCGGATATTTTCGATGCTGGAAATCTGGCCATGGTCAAGGTCCAGTTCGACGGAGGCATTCGCCTCCTGCCCCACCTTCTTGGACCAGATGGGAATAGCCAGCGCCGCACGGTCAAGGTCAAGGTCGATATCCACCTGCGCCCTGCCGCCCACGTAACGGTCGTAATCCACATCCAGCTGGGCGCTGCCCGAAAAATGCTCGCCCATCTCGAAACCGGCGCGCCGCACCCCTTCTGGCGTGACATGGCCCTGCAGGCTGGCGCTTTCCACCGCATGAACCATCGGCCCGCTGCGGAAATCCATGGTATAGATCACGCTTGAGGGAATACCCGCCAGCACCCCGGTCCCCTGCAGCAGCAGGCCGTTGATCGTGGCGTCGATCCCAAGGTTGCCGTTATCCAGCGGCCGCCCCACCACCACATTGCCCAGATGGACCTGCCCCAGGTCGGTATGGCTGCGCAGGTCGATCTGGTCCAGCCGCACATGCGCATCCAGCGGCAGCGCGATATGCAGCGATACATTGGCCCGCCCTTCGGGGTGGGTGAAGGACATGGGATGGCGCGACAGCACGTTCAGCCGCGGTTCGGCCAGCAGCGCCAGCACATCGCGCGCATTCCCCAGCAGGGTGACGTTGATGTCCCCCACCTGCACCTTTTCATTCAGGCCCGTAATCCGCATGGAACCGGGTCCGACCTCGATCCGGCCTGTCCCGGTGGCGTCAACATGGCGGTTCGCAAGGTCCACCAGCTGATAGGCATGGCCGAAGCGGATCATGATTTCGTCCGGGCCATCGAATGTCAGATGGGCATCCATGTCATGCATGGGCGGGATGGGACGCAGCCAGTGCAGTTCCATATGGTCAGCATCAATCGTCCCCCCAAGCGAGACGAGGTCCAGTCCGCCCCAGTCCCTGTGGCTGGACAGCCCCATGTTGACCTGCAGTTCCTGCACGTGTCCTTCGGGAATGTTCTGCGTCACCCACCGCCGCGCACCCTTCATGGCGCGGGGGGGCCAGAAATCACCCAGCGTCGCGAAATCCAGTGACCGTGCGCGCGCCGCGACATTCAGCGCCACCGCCTTTGGATGCAGCAGGGATGCCGATTTCAGGTCCGCCGTGGCGTCCAGCGTGGGACCGCTGCCATCATCGGCCGCATGGCCCGGCGCGCGCAGGTGCAGTTCCAGCCGCTTCAGCATGACATGCAGCGGACCATCAAACGGCGCGTTACCCGGCCCCGGTCCCAGCACGCCCACCAGGTCGGCCTCCCCTTCGCCCACAAGGAACTGCCCGGCCTTGCGTGTCGTGACCTTTCCGTTGCCCGCATTCAGGTGCAGCGTGAAATCACGCGGCATGAGGAAAGGCACGTCCCGCCCGCCATTGCGGAAGGCGACCTGCAGCTGTCCCCCCACCGGCAGGCCCAGCGGTTCGACTTCCTTCTGTCCCGGCGCAAAGGCTGCGGGGCTGATCGGATCAAGCTGCAGGGTCCAGTTCACCTGCCCCGGCCCGACGCGATCGCCCGTGCCATGCACCACCAGCCGTTCGCCATTCCCCTCCAGCCCGAGGCGGACATCACCCGTAATGCCCTTCTGCCCGGACTCGGTCACGACCTTCAGCCGGGCATCGGCTTCACCCAGCCGCCATGTGCGCCCGGTCATGCGATCGGCAAAATTGACATGGGTGTCGGATATGACCGCCTGCCGCAGCGCCGTCAGGTCCACTGGGGCCGGTTCCTCGGGTTTGGTCGAGGGGTATGGTGTGTCCGGCCCAAGGTCCAGGCCGAATTTCCCCTGGCTGTTGCGCGCAAGTTTCAGCCGCCCATGCGAGGCGGAGAGTTCAAGTATCCGCACACTGCCATGAAACAGCGCCGGGCTGTCCAGCGTCAGCCGACCCCGGCGCAGGGTATCGGCAACCTGCCCGTCACGACGCTGGATCCGCACGTCCTCCACCCATATGACCAGGGGCGCGCGCAGCCCCTCATGCACGGCGTTCCACCCCATGCGCACATGCCCTGCGGACAGGGAGCCGATGATGTCCTGATGCCGCAGGCCGTGGGCAACCGGCAGCGGCATGAGCAGGCTGACCACCGGCGTCACATCCAGCGGCCCGGCAGACAGCCGCACCGTCAGTACCAGCAGCAGCACGGCAGGCAGCGTAATGCACAGCAGCACCAGCCAGATCACCACGCGGCCAGCGGCCATCACCGCGCGGCGCACGCGGCCGGGACTGGACACGGGGTCCGTGGCGGGAGAGGGTTGACCTGCTTCCGTCATGCCGCCCACGCTATGCCATCACGCGAAGCTGCGTGACTTTTCAGCCCCTTACCGGACCGTTCGCCATGGACCAGCCTGCCCTGCCCCCCCTCGTGCCGCATCCATCGTGGCATGGCTGCACATGGCCCCATGCGGCCGATACGCGTGCGGCCCGCATCCTGCGTGAAAACCTGACGGATGCCTGCGCGCGCGCAGGGCTGCCCGACATTGCGGCGATACCCGGACTGGGGCCGCTGCTGGATGCCATCGGGGGAAACAGTCCCTACCTGTCCGACCTGGCGCTGCGCGACACGGTGGCCTTTGCCAACCTGCTGGGCGATGGAGCGGATGCGTGCGTGCGGCGCATCCTGTCGGGCCTGGAGGCCCTGCCGCCCGAAACCGCCCGCGCGGAGGTCATGGCTGCATTGCGCATTGCCAAACGACAGGCGGCGCTGGCCATTGCGCTGGCCGATATCGGCGGCGCATGGACGCTGGAACAGGTCACCCTCGCGCTGAGCCAGCTGGCCGAGAACGCACTGGGGGCCGCGGTCAGACATCTGCTGCTGCATGCACATGACACCGGGCGGCTGCGCCTGCGTAACCCCGAAACCCCGTGCCGGGGCAGCGGCTTCGTGGTTCTGGCAATGGGGAAGCTGGGCGCGCGGGAACTGAACTACTCCTCGGACATAGACCTGATCATCCTGTATGATCCGGACCGTCACCCCGGCAACGGGGAACTGCGGCATACCTTTGTGCGCATGACTAGCGATCTTGTCACGCTTATGGAAGCGCGTGATGCAAATGGTTACGTTTTCCGCATGGACCTGCGGCTGCGCCCGGACCCGTCCGCCACCCCTGCCGCCGTGTCCTTTCCCGCCGCCATCCAGTATTACGAAAGCATGGGCCGCACATGGGAACGCGCGGCCATGACCAAGGCCCGGCCCGTCGCGGGGGACATCACGGCGGGACGCCGTTTTCTCAAAAGCATTCATCCGTTCGTATGGCGCCGCCATCTGGATTTCGCGGTGATTGACGATCTGCATGACATGAAAGCACGGATCGACCGCCACCGTAACGCGGGACATGCCAACCTGGGCAGCCTGCCACCCGAATTCATCCGCGATCCGGATGCAGCCACGGGCTGGCTGCTGGGGCAGAACGTCAAGCTGGGACAGGGCGGCATACGGGAAGTGGAATTTGTGGCCCAGGCGCTGCAACTGGTATGGGGCGGCAGGCGGCCCGAACTGCGTGACCCCACGACGCTGGGCGCATTGCGCAGGCTGCGCCGCGCGGGCCTGCTGGAACGTGAGCAGTCCGCAATACTGGCCCGCAATTACCGCATGCTGCGACAGGCCGAACACCGGCTGCAGATGCGCATGGACCACCAGACCCATACCCTGCCGGATACACGTGACGGATTCGCGCGCTTCGCCACATTCATGCTGGCATCGGGTGCGGGGGATCTGGCCTGTGGCATGCTGTCGGTCATGCAGCGTTCGCGCCGCACCTTCGACCTGCAGTTTGCCGAAAATGATGCGCAGGACATCACCATCGCCCCCGAAGATGCCGATGCCGCCGACCGGCTGCTCGAACATGGCTTTCCCGCAGCTGACATAAGCGACGCCCTTGTCATCCTGAACCGGTGGGAGGGCAACCGCCTGCGCGCGCTGCGCTCGGACCGGGCGCGCAAGCTGCTGCGTCGGCTGCTGCCCGCCATCATGACGGAAATAGGCAACCGCCGGCAGCCGCTGACCGTGCTGCGACGGTTTGACGCGCTGCTGGAACGCCAGTGGGCGGGGGTGCAGTTCCTGTCGCTGCTGGAACGCAATCCCGCGCTGATCCACCGCATCGTCACGGTGCTGGACTGCGCGCCATTCCTGGCGGACCATCTGGCGCAGACGCCCTCCGCGCTGGACGGGCTGCTGGACATGGATGCCGGTCCCGGCGCACTGGGCACCGCCACGGCGCTGGTGCGGCGGCATATCGCGGGCGCACGGTCGGCCGAACAGGTGCTGCCGGTGCTGCGCGGCCTTGTCTGTGGCGAGGAATTCCGCCTGTCGGTCGCACGCCTTGAACACCGCATGAGCGAGGAACGCGCCGCCCGCGCCCGCACGGCCATGGCGGAAACGGTGATACGTGGCCTGCTGCGCGTGGTCAGTGCCGAACACCGGCGTCGCCACGGCACGGTGCCCGGCGGGTCCATGTCGGTCGTAGCACTGGGCAAGGCGGGATCGTGTGAAATGATGCCGGGATCGGACCTTGACCTCATGCTGGTGTTCGACCACCCGGCCGATGCAGGGGAAAGCGTCGTCCCCGCCACCACACCGGCCGATGGCCTGCCGCCCCGCCCGCTGGCGGCCGGCACGTATTATGTCCGGCTGGCGCATGCCTTTGTCGCGGCCCTGACCGCGCCGGGGCGCGAGGGACCATTGTACGAGGTGGACATGCGGCTGCGTCCGTCGGGGTCCAAGGGGCCGGTTGCCGTCTCGCTGTCCGCCTTCCGCCGCTATCACGCGGAATCCGCATGGACATGGGAACGCATGGCCCTGACCCGTGCGCGCGTCGTGGCGGGACCGCCGCGCCTGAATGGCGAACTGCGCGCGGCCATTGCCACGGCACTGGGCCACGGCGCCCGCACAGCGCAGGAACGCAACCAGATCATTCATGACGTGCGCCACATGCGCGAGCGCCTTGCCCGTGAACGCCCCGCCACCAGCCCGTGGGACATCAAACGCCGTCGCGGCGGGCTTATGGATGTGGAATTCGTGGCCCAGGGGCTGCAACTGCTGACGACGCACCCCGCCAGCCGCAGCCAGTCCACCCGCCTGGCCCTGCTGCGGCTGGCGCATGGGGGGGAAATCGCCCCGGCCGGTGCACGCCTGCTGCGGCGCGCCGACCTGTTCTGGCGGGCGTTGCAGGGACTGATCCGCATCATTTGCGGCAGCGATATACCTGACACCATCCCCGCCGCCAGCCTTGAAATCCTGACGGGTGAATTCCGCGTGGCGGATGCGGACAGACTGCTTGCGCGCATGGACCGCATGGCCGCCGATGTGCGGGAGGTATTCGACCGGCTGCTTCCGCCCACCGCGGACACATAAGCGCGCGGGACGCATGGCGACGGTTCCCGAACGCGACGGGGCGGTGCATGATCGTCCCCATTCCACGGCTGCATGCATCCCCCCAACGGGGCCGACGCATGCAGCCAGATCAGCGAGGCAGGTCATGAGCAACACGACACCCCCCTTTCCCGAACCCGGCAGCACCGTTCCCGATTTCAGCATGCCCGCAAGCCACGGCCGCACGGTCAGCCTGCATGCACTGCTGGGGCATCCGTTCGTCCTGTATTTCTATCCCAAGGCCAATACATCGGGCTGCACGAAGGAAGCGTGTGAATTCCAGGCCGCGCTGGCGGACCTGCATAAAGACGGCGTAACCGTCATCGGGGTTTCACGCGATGACATGCCCGCGATTGAAAAATTCGCAGCCGACCATGGCCTGACCTTCCCGCTTGCGTCCGACACTGACGGCACGGTGACCGAGGCCTATGGCGTATGGGTGGAAAAATCCATGTACGGCCGCAAATACATGGGCATTGAACGCGCGACCTTCCTGGTCGATGCCACGGGGCATCTGGTTCAGGCATGGCGCAAGGTCAAGGTCACGAACCACGTCGCCGCCGTGCGCAAGGCCATTGCGACCCTGACGCTACAGGCGGCGACCGGCGGCTAGATCAGTAATACGGCCGACCCGGTCCGCCATAAGGGCCATAGACCACCACGGGCGGCGGCGGAGGCGGCGGTGCGTAATAGGCCATGGGCGGCGCCGGACGGTAATACATCGGCGGCGGCGGAGGGGGCGGCGGCCCGTAGGCATCAACCATGGCGCCCGCCACGGCACCGCCGACAAGGCCGCCAACCAGCCCGCCGACAAACGCATCGCCACCACCGCGCCCGTGGGCCTGCGCCTGCGGGGTGGCGACCGCCAGCCCCGCAAGAACCAGAAGCCCTGCTGCGATACGTCCTGTCTTCTTCATCAACCTGTTCCCGTTACTGGTCCTGATCTGGCGGGGTGAAGCCTCCCGCCGGACTCATGTAAACAGCACCGTGATGGCGATTTACGGGCAGGTGCTGCCCTTTTCGTGCCATAAAGCGTACCGGGCCGGTCCCCGGTTCAGGGATGGGCCGCGTGCAGTTCCTTCAGCCCCGGCGGGACGGTGAACACGCTTTCATCCTGTGGCGTACGCGCAACCGATGATGCTTCGACCATCACCTTGCCGTCACGGATGACTTCCATCATCACGCCGTCATCGGTGTAGCAGATCTCGCTTGAACGCTGGTCGGTATCCTGTGTCTGCCACAGGGCGCAGGGTATTCCCGCAACCCTGGACACACCCGTGCGCAGCCACGTGCCCTGCGCGCGCTGGCCCATCTGCACGTTGGCGGCGCCCGGCGCCGGGATGACCGTCTTTATCTTCTGGCCCGGATTCACCACCGTCAGGGTTCCGGCATGATAGTCGGTAATCATGTAGGTGCTGGCATTGGCCGGGTCCACGCGCTGCATCATGCGGCTGGCGGACCAGCGCATGCGCTGGCTCATGACCTCGCTCGTGTCATGGGGGGGATAGATGGTGTAGGTCACGTCCACATCAACCTGCGGGGTGACATAGGGGCTCTGGGGATCGGGATCAGCGGCGGAGGCATGGCCTGCACCCGCCATTCCCGCCACCAGCAGACAGGCCGCCACTACCATACGGCGGCCGCCATGCGCACATCGTGTCACTTCATGTAATCCTTGCAAAACTCGTACTGGGTCAAACGGCGTCAGTCACCCTTCCTGTCCGCATCCTTGCGGGCAGGCGGCGTGCCGGGCGGCGGCGGCGGGTCGATCTTGCGGTACCCCTCCGGCGGCTGGAACATGCTGTCGGGGATGGGGCCGTACACAACCTTCGTCGCCTCCAGCCTGCCTTTCAGCCCGTCGCCATCCACACCGATTTCCTGCAGCACCACGCCATCATCGGTCACGCAGGCGGTGGCGCTGCCCTGATCCGTCGTGACATCCCACTGCGTGCAGGCCACGCCGGCCACGGTGGAAGCGCCCTTGCGCACGAAGGTCATGGACAGGTCGAGCAGGAAGGGATTGCGGATGCCATAACGGGCATCAAGCTGGCTGTACACCTTCTGCGGGTTGATGATGATCGTGACCTGGCGGCTCATGCGGTTGAGGATCGTCTCCCCCATGCCCTGCGGGCTGTCGATTCGCATCAGGCCGCCGTTATAGGCGAACCATGTGCGCACGGCCTTGGGTTCGGGCACGCCGTCGGGCTGCACGTTATAGTCCACCTGCACGTCCCGGGTGGGGGTCAGCGGGGGATGAACGCTGGCCGGGTCATCCGCCCGTGCGGCGGGAATGTCATGACCGGACGCAATCCCCATGGCCACCGCCGTCATGCCCAGCCGCAGCGCGCCCGCCCTTGTCCACTGCCATCGCGGGCGGGCCGTTCCATGCTTCATCATGCTTCCCCTTGCTCATCTGCCACGACGGAACCCTGCATGGCCGGTCATGTCAACCGCCCGCTCCGCATCACGAACGCAGGGCACGGATGGCGGCCTCCAGTTCCGTTACGCGATCATTTCCAATCCATGTCGCCTGTTCGCGCACCGCATGGCCAAGCTGGCGCATGTAGTCGCGCGCCGGGATTTCCACCCCGCCAAAGCTGGCCAGATGATCGGTGCCGAACTGCGTATCCAGAACGCTGTATCCCCCCAGCCGCAGGCGCGCGACAAGGTGGACAAGCGCGACCTTGGATGCATCACGCATGCGGCTGAACATGCTTTCACCAAAGAACGCCGCCCCGATCGCCACCCCATACAGGCCACCGACCAGCCTGCCGTCATGGCGCACCTCCACGCTGTGGGCGTAGCCCATGTCATGCAACTGGCAGAACAGGCTGCGGATGCGTGGGCTGATCCATGTCGTCTCCCGCCCTGGCGCCGGTTCCGCGCAGCCATCCATGACGGCGGGGAAATCCTGATCTGCCACCACCGCAAAGCGCGCCGACAGCACCGTGCGCATGAGCCTGCGGCTGACATGAAATCCGTCCAGCGGCAGGACACCACGCATTTCGGGGCAGAACCATTCCAGTTCGTCCGACATGGCGTCGGGCGCCATGGGAAACAGCCCCGCCATGTAGGCACGCAGCATAAGTTCCGGCGTAATGGGAACCGTCTCTTGACCCGTCATGTTCTTAGGATAACCCTTCCGCATGCTTTCATGGGCATAACGTCCCATCGCATGCCCCCGTTTGGCAGGAGAAACCACCCCATATGTCCGATACCCGTCCCCGCCTGTTACTGACCCAGCGCCAGACCAGCACGGTCATGCAGCGCATTGAACAGGATTTTAACATACCCGCCGTGCCCGAACGTCAACTGACAACGCGCGAACTGCTGGATACGGCACGTGCGTTCCAGCCACAGGCGATCCTGATTTCCACCGGCCTGCCGCTGCGTGGCGATGACGTGCTGCTGCTGCCCGACAGCGTGAAGGTCGTGGCTACCGTAAGCGTCGGCACGGACCATCTGGACATTCCCGCCCTGCATGCGCGTGGCATCGTGGTGACCAATACGCCCGACGTGCTGACCGAATGCAATGCGGACATGGCCATCCTGCTGATGCTGGCGGCGGCACGGCGGGCGAGTGAATATGGCGCGCTGATGCGCAGGGGGTGGGGCCGGTCGCTGGCCATGGACGAACTGCTGGGCACGCGCATAAGCGGCAAGCGGCTGGGCATTGTCGGCATGGGCCGCATTGGCCGGGCCGTGGCGAAGCGTGCGCGCGGCTTCGACATGAACGTGATGTATTCCAACCGCCGCCGCCTGCCTGCCGACCAGGAAGCCGGGGCGACCTATTTCAGCACCGTGACCGACATGCTGCCGCATTGCGACATCCTGAGCCTGCACATGCCCGCCAGCCCCGAGACCGATGGCATGATCAATGCGGACCTGCTGTCACGCCTGCCGCGCGGGGCGATTTTCATCAATGCGGCGCGTGGGGCGCTGGTGGATGAAGATGCGCTGATCGATGCCCTGCGCAGCGGCCAGCTTGCCGCCGCCGGGCTGGATGTCTACCGCAACGAACCCAATCCCGACCCGCGCTTCCTTGAACTGCCCAATGTCTTCCTGACCCCCCATGTGGGCAGCGCGACGGTGGAAACACGCACCGACATGGGCATGCTGGCGGTAGACAACGTGGACGCCGTGCTGAATGGCCGCGATGCGCTGACGCCGGTCCGGGCCTGATGGCGATGCAACAGCGGAAAGGGACAGGATCATGATCGGACTGCCCGGCGTTTTTGTCGTATTCGCGCTGATCACGCTGCTGCTGCAGTATCTTGTCCCCCGTTACCACGGGGTACTGGATACACTGCTGGGGTTTTACGCGCTGTTCGCGCTGGTGGCCGCAATCATCGAACTGCGCGCCCACCCGAAACCCGCGCCCGGCGTGCCGGACAGATCATGAAGACGTTTCCGGCGCCGCCTTTTCAAAACAAAGACGGCACCGGAAAACCCCTGTTCCCATCAATCAGCTTTCGCGCATCTGCGCGGCCGCATGGGTCTTCAGGTCAATCGCGGTGCGACGGACTTCGGGTCCGTATTCGCGTTCCAGCCGACGGATGGTGAAATGCGCCTGCGCCACCGCACGGTAATGCGACAGGAACGCGACATTCAGCGACGCCCCGCACAGCGCACCGGCCACCGGCATCATCTGCAACGCGAATTTACGTGACAGGCCCAGCCCGTAATGGGTCGCGACCTCACTGACCAGCATGACGACCGGACGGCCACGCAGCATGGCGCGGGCGGAGAAATAACCCAGTTCGTTATCTTCGCCCTGTCCCTGCCCTTTTGACGCACCAAAGGGAAAGGCACGCAGCGCGAACACTTCCAGGCAGGCTGCGCGCGCCTCTTCCTGCGACAGGTCTTCACCCTGTTCGCGCGCGATGCGGGCGATTTCACGCATGATGGTCAGGGTGGTGAAACTGACATCCGCCATAAGCCCGGGCAGGCCGGTAAAGCCACCCACAGCCCCCGATACCGTGACGGCGGCCTTCAGGGCCGGGTCACGCCAGGCCGCCCCGTCATCAGGGGCGGCGGATACGTCACGGGGGCGGTCCATGCCGACAACCGCCAGATCGAAGGCGCGGCGGATGGCGGTTTCGGCCGTGGCCTGCAGCCGCGCCTGCAGCGCCGGGGCCAGACCCAGCGTGCGCATGCCCAGCATGGCCGCCTGCCCCACGGCCCCACCCATGAGGTCGGCAAGGCGCACCAGCACGCCGCGCCCTGACTCGACCCGTTCCAGCGCCTGCTGGAGTTCAGTGATACACGCGCTGTCCAGCGTCAGCGGCGCCAGTTCGTTTGAGGAACCTGCACTCATTACAATGCCCTTCGCCTGATCTTCCGTACCTTACGGACTGGTGCGCCCAGTCCGGCCATGATGGCCGGACACGGGCAACCGCCCGCAACACCCATGCGGCAGTTCCCACCGTTTCAGCACCATGATGCCGTTCTTGCAACGTGCATCACCATGCCCACAGCCATGAAACGTGGCATGGGGCCTAGCTGTTCCAGCCACCCATCCGGCACAGGTGGCGCCAGTGCGCATCCGAAACCGGCACGACGGACAGCCGCGACTGCCGGATCAACGCCAGATCCGCAAGGTCCGGGTCGGCCTTCATCGCCGCCAGCGTGACCGGTTGCGGCATGGGACCGATGGCGCGCACGTCGACACAGACCCATTTGCCATCCGCCGCCGTGGGGTCGGGATAGGCGTCCCGCACCACCTCGACCACGCCCACGATCTCCCGGCCCACGTTGGAGTGATAGAAGAACGCCCGGTCGCCCACCCTCATGGCCGCCAGGTTTTTCTTCGCCTGATGGTTGCGCACGCCAGTCCACGGTTCAACGCCGTTTTCCACCTGCTCGGACCATGAAAAGGCATCGGGCTCGGACTTGATCAGCCAGTACGCCATGACCGTTTTTTTACTCCACCCGAAGCCCATCACGAAAAACTGAACGGAACGGACGGATCACCACGCTCTCGAACAGGTCAACCTTCGCATACGGGTCTTCCGCCGCGAATCCTTCCGCCGCGGCGCGGTCGGCCACGTCCACCACCAGCAGGCTGCCACAGGGGCGGTTTTCCGCGTCCAGCAGCGGGCCGCCATGAACAATGTGGCGCTTCCACCGTTCCAGATACGCCAGGTGGCGTTCGCGCGTTGCCTTGCGGGTTTCAAGGCTGGCGGGCCTGTCGGTACAAATGATCGCAAACAGCATGTTTTCTCCTCCTGTGGGCCAACCGTACCATGATGGGACAGGACTGGCCGTGTCTTTTTTAACGCGATAGTGTAGAGCAGGAAAACGCAAGCCCCCACCCACACCGGGGGGATGGCACGAATTTCTTGACCGTTTTCATCGCAGGGACAGGTGCCCCGGGCACGGATGGATCAACCTTGAACGCAACGCAGAGCCTTACCGCACGAACCGGTAACCTTTTTCACCGTTACGCCAATCCCGGCCGTTTCCTGCGCATGGGGGCGAAGCTGCAGCCATGGCTGACATGGCCCGCGCTGGTGCTGTCCGCCGCCGGAATCGTATGGGGACTGTTCTTCTCCCCCGCCGACTGGCAGCAGGGCGACAGCGTGCGCATTATGTACGTGCATGTGCCGACCGCGTGGCTGGCCTCGTCCGGTTACATGGGGCTGGCGGTGTGTTCGCTGCTGTCACTGGTCTGGCGGCACCCGCTGGCGGACCTGGCTGCGGTGGAAATCGGGCCGGTGGGTGCGGCCATCACCGCGGTCTGCCTTGCCACCGGATCGCTGTGGGGCAAGCCGATGTGGGGCACGTGGTGGGTATGGGATGCCCGGCTGACATCCGTTCTGGTGCTGTTTTTCCTGTATCTGGGCCATATCGCGCTGATCCGTGCGTTCGATGAACCACAGCGTGGCTACCGCGCCGCCGCCATACTGGGGCTGGCGGGCGCGGTTGACCTGCCGATCATCAAGTTCAGCGTACAGTGGTGGAATACCCTGCACCAGCCCGACAGCATCACGGTTACGGGGGCGCCGACCATGTCCACCTCCATGCTGTGGCCGCTGGGCCTGACCACGCTGGGCTTTACGCTGGGGTTTGGCGCGATCGTGCTGGCCCGCCTGCGCGCATCGGTCATGGAAAGCCGCATCCGCACGATCCTGGCCGCCAGCCGTGGCCGCCAGTCCGCCAGTCCCGCACCCCAGCCTGACAGTGCCGCCGTATGACCCACCTGCCCTATATCCTGGCCGCCTATGGCCTGACGCTTGGCGTTGCGACGGTACTGTCCGTCAACGCCGCCGTCCGCCTGCGCAGGGCGCGCAGACGCCTGTCCGCCATTGAACAGCCCCGGACACGCCAGCCGTCATGACCCGCAAAAGCCGACGCCTGTGGCTGGTGGTGGCATGCATGATCGGACTTGGGTCCGCTGCTGCCCTCACCCTCAACGCCTTTTCATCCAATATCGTCTTTTTCATGGCCCCGTCGCAGGTCCATGCCAAGCCGCCGCCGGCTGACCGCACCATCCGCCTTGGCGGCATGGTCGTGGCCGGCAGCGTGCGGCGCGAGAAGGTGAAGGATTCACCCGTCAACCTGTTTGACGTAACCGACGGGCAGGCCGCCGTGACCGTACGGTATGAAGGCATCCTGCCCGACCTGTTCCGCGAGGGGCAGAGCGTGGTTGCCGTGGGCACCGTCAGCCCCGACGGCACCTTCCGCGCCAGCGAGGTGCTGGCCAAGCATGACGAGACCTACATGCCCAAGGAAGTGGCCGAAGAACTGCGCCGCAGCGGCAAGTGGGACCCCCGTTTCGGCAAGGCCCCCGATGCGGCCAGCTGGAACACCATGACGGCGTCCGACACGAAAAAACCGGCCACCCCGACACCTGACGGAAACTGACATCCGCAATGAACCCGGAACTTGGAAATTTTGCACTGGCGCTGGCATGCTGCATGGCCGCCGGACAGGCCATCCTGCCCCTGATCGGGGCCAACCGGCGTGACGCGCGCCTGATGGCGCTGGCGCCTGCGCTGGCGGTGGGGCAGATGATCGCCCTGATCACTTCCTTTGCGTGCCTGATCCACGCGGCCATCACCAATGACTTTTCCGTGCAGAACGTGGCCGCCAACAGCGCGGTCAGCAAGCCGCTGCTGTACAAGATCACCGGCGTATGGGGCAACCATGAGGGATCGGTCCTGCTGTGGGCGATGATCCTGTCGATCTGCGGTGGCGCCGTGGCGCTGTTCGGTCGCAACCTGCCATCCGCCCTGCAGGCGCGCGTGATCGCGGTGCTGGGCGGGGTTGCGGCGGGCTTTGAACTGTTCTGCCTGACCACGTCCAACCCGTTCGCCCGCGTATGGCCCGCGCCGCTGGATGGACAGGGCATGAACCCGCTGCTGCAGGACCCCGGCCTCGCGTTCCATCCGCCCATTCTCTACACCGGCTATGTCGGCTTTGCCGTGCCGTTCGCATTCGCCATCGCCGCCCTGATCGAGGGGCGAGTGGATGCGGCATGGGGCCGGTGGGTGCGGCCGTGGGCGGTGGCGGCATGGTGCTTCCTGACCTGCGGCATCGCCATGGGGTCGTGGTGGTCGTACTACGTGCTGGGCTGGGGTGGGTACTGGTTCTGGGACCCGGTGGAGAACGCCTCGCTGATTCCGTGGCTGACGGGCACGGCGCTGGTTCACTCCGCCATTGTGGTGGAAAAACGCGAGGCGCTGAAGATCTGGACCGTGCTGCTGGCCATCGGCACGTTCTCGTTCTCGCTGTCCGGCACGTTCCTCGTACGGTCGGGCATCCTCAATTCCGTGCATGCCTTCGCCAATGACCCCGCGCGTGGCGTGTTCATCCTTGGCCTGCTCGCACTTGTCATTGGCGGATCGCTGCTGCTGTTCGCCATCCGCGCGCCGCAACTGACCACGGGGGGGCTGTTTTCGCCCGTATCGCGTGAGGGACTGCTGGTCCTGAACAACATCCTGCTGTGCTCGATCTGCGCGGTGGTGCTGACGGGCACGATGTACCCGCCCTTCATGTCGCTGCTGTTCGGCAAGACGATTTCGGTCGGCAAGCCGTTCTTTGACGCCACCACCATTCCGCTGGCCATACCGCTTATGGTGTTCATGGGGTTTGGCCCGATGGTGCCGTGGAAGCGGGCACAGATGTGGCCGGTGCTGCGCCGCCTGTGGTGGGCGGCCTGTGTGGCGCTGGTGGCGCTGGTTTTCGCGACCTTCCGCATGCGTGACATCCTGCCGGTGCTGGCAACCGCGACCGCCGTGTGGGTGATCTGTTCCAGCATCGCCGATATTGCCGAGCGGCTGCGCCTGTTCCGACAGCCGCTGGCGCAGAGCTGGCAACGCGCCCGCAGCCTGCCGCGCGCGGTGTTCGGCGCGGCGCTGGCCCATGCGGGCGTTGGCATTGTCGTGCTGGGCATTGCCGGCATGTCGCAGGCGGCCCACCGTATTGTGGAAGTGCATGTGGGCGAGAGCGAGATGCTGGCCGGTGACAGCTGGACGCTGACCGACGTGCATCCGGCGGAAGGCCCGAACTACAGCGCGCTGGTCGCGACCATCGAGGTCCGCCATAACGGCCGCCTGATCACGACGCTGCATCCTTCCAAGCGCACATTCGCCAGCCAGCACCAGACCACCACGGAAGTCGCGATCCATACCAATCTGATGGCTGACATCTATGGCGTGCTGGGCGACAAGCATGGGGATGACGCCAACCCGACCTACGTGCTGCGCCTGCATTACAACCCGCTGGCGCCGTGGATGTGGCTGGGCGGGCTGATCATGGCCTTTGGCGGGGCGCTGTCGCTGTCCGACCGGCGCGTGCGCGTCGGTGCGCCACGCCGGGCGAAAACCGTTGATGTGGTGGTGGCGCAATGAGCGGCCAGCCGTCTTCCCCCACCCGCCGCCGCCTGCTGATGGCGGCCCCGCTGGTTGTTGCTGGCGGGGTGGGCGTGGGGTTCTGGCGCATGCTGTCGGGCATGACAAAGGGATCTTTCGACCCGCATGACATTCATGCCCCGGCGCTGAACCGCCCGGTGCCGGATTTCGCCCTGCCGGACCAGGCGCCGGGACAGGGCTTTTCCGCGCAGGACCTGCGTGCGCTGAAATCCCCGGTGCTGGTGAACTATTTCGCGTCATGGTGCATTCCGTGTGTTGCCGAAATGCCGGTGCTGAACGCGCTGAAGGAACGGCTGCCGATCTGGGGCATTGCGTACAAGGACAAGCCCGAACACGCGCTGGGCTTCGTGCAGCGCGCGGGTAATCCCTATGCCCGCATTGCTGCCGACCGTGACGGGCTGGCTGCGATTGACTGGGGTGTGTCCGGCGTGCCGGAAACCTTCCTGATCGGCCCGGGCGGCGTAATCCGCTGGCATACGGCATCGCCCATTACCGAAACCATGATCACCAGCACGATCATGCCGCTGGCGGACAGCCTGAAGCCATGAAAACACATTCCCTGCGCCGTTATGGCGTAATTGCCCTGCTGGCCTGCCTGCTGTTTGCCCCGTTTGTGGCGATGGCGGTGGACGACCCGTCGGAAATGCTGCCCGACCCGGCGCAGGAACAGCGCGCCGAGGCCATCGGGTCGCAGTTGCGCTGCCTTGTGTGCCAGAACGAGTCGATCGAGGACAGCAGCGCCGACCTGGCCCGTGACCTGCGCCACGTCGTGCGCGAACACGTGGCCAGGGGCGAAAGCAACCGGCAGATCATGGACTGGATGGTCAACCGCTATGGCAACTTCATTCGCCTCAGGCCACCGCTGACCGTTGGCACGCTGCTGCTGTGGGTCATGCCGCTGCTGGCCCTGTGCATTGGCATTGGCGTGGCGTGGTGGACATTCCGCAGGCCCCGCACGGTAACGCCCACGCCCCTGACGGACGAGGAACGCCGCCGTCTGTCCGACCTGACCGAAACACGCTGAGAGTTACATGATCTGGATTGGTATCTGCCTGCTTGGCGTGATCGCACTGCTGCCCGCGCTGATCTCGTTCCGCCGCACGACCCTGTTGCGGGATGAACGCGAAACGGCGCTTGTCCTGCATCAGGCGCAGCTTGCGGAACTGGAGCGAGATCTGGTCGAGGGCATGATCGCGCCCTCCGAACATGACAGTGCGCGGCTGGAAATCCAGCGGCGCCTGCTGGGCACGGACATGCTGCCTGCCTTCGTCGCGGGACAGGGGGCGTCCACCGGGGTCATTACCGCAGCCCTGATCGCGCTGCCGGTTGCCGCCATCGGACTGTATCTGACGGTCGGGCATCCGTCGCTTCCGGCCCAGCCACTGGCCCCGCGCCTTGTGGCGCTACAGCATGAAGACCACCGCAATGATGCGATCATCGACCGCCTGCGCGACCAGCTGAAACAGATCCCGGCCGGTGATCCCAGCCTGTTTCAGGGCTACGTGCTGCTGGGTCAGGCCGAAGCCGGGCGCGACCATTACGCCGCTGCGGCGCAGGCATGGCGCAGCGCCATAGAGCAGCGCTTCGACCCCGAAGTCGCCGCCCGTGCGGCGGAAGCGCAGATGATGGCCGATGGCGGCCATATCTCGCCCGAGACGGCGGATCTGTACCGCCGCGCGCTGGATGCGGCCCCGCCAAATGCACCGTGGCGCATGACGGTGCAGCAGCGCATTGCGCAGTCCGAACATCAATAACGCGCTATCCCGGCGCCCGTGAAGGCGTTTTGGGCTTGCCAGTTTCATGGCGTTGGGCGGAAACTGATGCCATGAGCAAGGACAACACCCCCTCCCCCGCCCCTGTCGCCGGTACGGCGCAGGACGAAGCGGCCAAGGAAGCCGCGCTGCTGAAACAGCCTGCCGAGGCAGATGAAGTCGGTGGCCCCAAGGGGCCAGAGCCGACCCGTTATGGTGACTGGACAGTCAAGGGACGGTGCGTGGATTTCTGAGAGAGCATCTCAAAACAATCCACCGGTAAAAATTAAAAGTTTCCGGGTGCCGCTTTTTTTAAAAAGGCAGCGTTTTTCGAAGCTTTTTGAAAAACGCTTCACCAAAGGCTTCTTACAGTCCCTGACCAACGCCCGGGGGTGGGGATCAGCCGATTTCATTGGGCAGCGGGCCACGACCGAAGGATGTCTGTCGCGCGCGGTGCCCCGGCGGCGGCACATTGCATGAAATCAGGTAGATCCCGGCAACAAATACAAGCTGCGACAGGGAATTGAACCACAGCGCCAGTTCATACGCCCGGTCCGCCGTAACCGCCTGATAGAAGGCATAGGCCGCGAACGGAATGGAAATGGGCCGCATGCCCGCCAGCATGACGCGCAGCGGATTCTGGTATCCCGGTTTTACCAGCCTGCGCATGCGGTGGATGCCGATATAGAAGATCACCTCGAAAAACCAGCCGAGCACGTTTGTGATCAGGTTATCCAGCGTCATGCCCTCCAGCACCAGCAGGGCGGAAATGGACGCGGCCGACAGCACGATGGACCCGACCTGAAAGCTCATGCCCATTTCCATGGCCGTCAGGCGTTCAGGCAGGGCATCGGCAAAAGGCTGGAAAACCCGGTCCAGCAGCCAGGCGTCAAACTGGTTGACGCGATTACCAAATGACATGACAGTTCCCAGTATCCTCATATCGATCGTGGCGCAGGCGCATCCGCCGTTCCATCATGCGCCACAGGCGGCGGCGACCACCGCATCGGGATACACCCCCGCCATTCCGGCCACCGCGGTATTGCTGAGCATGACGATGCTCATGCCACGCGCACGATCCACCACCCATTGATGCCCGTACACGCCCCCCCATGTAAAACTGCCGGGGCTGAGGGGCGTGCGCGCCACCGCCGGGTCCGCTATGATCGCCGCCCCATAACCGAAGCGCCGCCCCCGCGCCAGTGGCCCCATATCAATATCGCCAATGGCGTTCTGACCAAACAGCATGGCGGATGCGGGGGACAGCATCCCTTCGCCACCAATGCGCACGGCTTCAAGGAATGCAAGAAACTCCGCAGCCGTCCCCACCATGCCCGCGCCGCCGGATGGATAGGACGCGGGATTGCGGATGCGGTCGGGGGCGAAGCGGATTTCCCCCACCCCGCCGCCGGGCAGCAGGCGCGACAGGGCATATTCCACCCCCATGCGGATGGGAACCGGTCGGGCATCAGCATAGCAGGCGGCAGGGGACTGCAATGGCGTCAGCATGAAACCGCTGTCCCGCCACCCCAGCGGCGCGCCGACATACCGCCGCACCGCCGCGGGCAGCGACAGGCCGGACGCCTTTTCAATCACCCCGCCCATAACATCCAGCCCCAGCGAATAGGCCCATCCCTGACCCGGCGCGAAGATCAGCCGCGTTGACGCCAGCCGGGCCAGATTATCCGCCAGCGACAGTCCCGGTTCCGCAATGCCGTCGGATACACCCACGCGGGTATAAGGATTGTCATCACGCGGGAACGAAAATCCATAGCTCAGGCCACTGGTATGAGTCAGCAGCTGGTGCAGCGTGATTTCGCACGCGCGCCCATCGGGCAGGGCGGGACGGAAATGCGGCAGGTACCGCGTAACCGCGGCATGCAGGTCCAGCAGCCCTTCCTCCGCCATGGCCAGGGCGACGGCGGTCACCACCGGCTTGGTCAGGGATGCAAGGCGGAACAGGGTATCGACCTGCATTGGCAGGCCGCTTTCCCGGTCGGCCTGGCCCGCGGCTTCCGCCACCACGACCTCTCCATCCACCGCCACCATGACCACGGCACCGACCAGACGGGACGTCTCCACGGCCGCATCCATGACCTGACGGATACGTTCGCGCATATGGGCCTTATCCACCGAGACATGGGACATGGTTCGATCCTTATAAGGGATGGTTATGACAGGCAGGGGCCGCGTGAACTGGTCGCCATGACCAAAGCAGCGTAGTCTGGGGATATGATAGCACGCCTGTTTTCCAAAACATTATGCCTCTCCCTCCTGTTATGTGGCAGTTGCCTGGTACCGCCCATGGCCCGCGCGGCATCGTCCGCTTCCGCCCCTGCCCAGCCTGAAACGCCGTTGCAGGCCACCCTGCCCAACGGGCTGCGCGTGGTGATCGTGCCGGACCGGCTGGCCCCGGTTGTCAGCACCGAAATCAACTATCTGGTGGGGTCCGCCGCCGCGCCTGCGGGCTTTCCCGGCACGGCGCATGCATTGGAACACATGATGTTCCGTGGCAGCAAGGGGCTGGACCGGGACCAGATGGCGGCCATCGGCGCGCGACTGGGGGGCGATTATAATGCGGACACCACGGAAAACGTAACGCAGTTCTTTTATACCGCACCTGCAGACAACCTTGATGTCCTGCTGCGTATCGAAGCCCTGCGCATGAATGGCCTGACCCTTGCGGCCGAGGACTGGGCACACGAACGCGGCGCGATCGAGCAGGAAGTCTCGCGCGATCTGTCCAGCCCCGGCTATGTCTATCTGGCGCGGTTGCAGTCCATCCTGTTCGCCGGCACGCCCTATGCACATGACGCGCTGGGCAGCCGTCCGTCCTTTGACCGGACAGATACGGCCCTGCTGCGCCGTTTCTACCGGCAGTGGTACGCGCCCAACAACGCCATCCTTGTCATTGCGGGTGACGTGGATGCCGCGCGCACGCTGGCGATGGTGCGCGAAACCTTTGGCGCGATCCCCGCACGCAGGCTGCCGGCCCGCCCGGAAATCCACCCCGGTCCCGTTCATGCGCAGACCCTGCAGTTCCCGACCGATTACCCGGTGGGCCTTGTCGCCATCGCCAGTCGCATGCCGGGCCAGAACAGCCATGATTATGCCACCGCACGCATCCTGTCCGACGTACTGTGCAGCCAGCGTGGCGCATTATACGATCTGGTGCCGCAGGGACGCGCGCTACTGTCGAGCTTCGATTTCGTGACCAAGGCGGATGCCGGCATCGGCATTGCAATCGCGGCCTTCCCCAAGGGGACCAGCCCCGCCCCGCTGGAGGCCCGCATGCGCGACATCCTGCGTAGCTTGCGTGAAAACGGCGTGCCGTCAGACCTGGTCGATGCAGCCCGGCGCAAGGAACTGGCGCAGCTGGGCTTTGCCGCAAACAGCATTTCCGGCCTTGCGGAAAGCTGGTCGGAAGCACAGGCGATAATGGGCCTGCAATCGCCCGATGACGAAGCTGCCGCCTTTGCCGCCGTCACACCCGAAGATGTCAACCGCCTGGCGCGTGAGGTGCTGGACCCGCAACAGGCCATTACCGCCATCCTGACCCCGCGCGATGGCGGCCACCCGGTTGCGGACAAGGGATTTGGCGGCGCGGAATCCTTTGCCAGCACACCAGATCACCCTGTTACCCTGCCCCGCTGGGCCAATGACAGCCTGCTGGCCCTGCGTCCGCCCGAGGCATCGGTCCAGCCAGCGCAGTACACCCTGCCCAATGGTCTGCACCTGATCGTGCGCCCGGCATCCGTCAGCCATACCATCAACGTGTACGGCACCATCCGCCAGAATGAGGACATGCAGGAACCATCAGACAAGGAAGGCATTGCCGATATTACGGATGAACTGTTCCGCTATGGCAGCACGACGCACGACCGCGTCGGACTGCAGAAGGCGCTGGACGACATTGCCGCAACCGAAAGCGCCGGGGCCGATTTCAGCCTGAACGTACTGACGCCCGATTTTGACCGCGGCCTGGACCTGCTGGCGGAAAACGAACTGCATCCCGCCCTGCCCGAACAGGGGTTCAAGGTGGTGCGGGGCAATACGGCGGCATCCCTGTCCGGCCTGCTGCATTCACCCGAATACCTGTTCCAGCGCGCCATGCAGGGCGCAGTATCCCCTGCGGGCGACCCGTCATTACGGCAGGCACGACCGGAAGGGGTGATGAAACTGACGCTGGCGGACTGCCGTGCCTTCTGGAAAGCGGCCTACAGGCCGGACCTGGCCACCATCGTCATTACCGGCGATATTACGCCCGCTGCCGCCTACCGCGCGGTCTTGCGCACATTCGGCGCATGGCGGGCCAGTGGCCCCACGCCCGTGGTTGACCTGCCCCCGCGGCCCGACAGCCATACCAGTGTGATGAAGGTGCCCGACCCGTCCAGCACGCAGGCCACTGTCTCGCTGCCTGAAAGCCTGTCGCTGAACGTGGCCGATCCCGACCATTTCGCGCTCAACCTTGGCAATGAAATCCTTGGGTCCGGTTTTTCATCGCGCCTGTATCGCGACCTGCGGGTACGCAGCGGCTATGTCTATACCGTGCGCAGCCACCTGACATGGAAACGCCACCGCAGCGCCTACAGCATTTCCTTTGGCGCGGACCCTGACAAGGTCGCGGCGGCGCGCAATGCCGCCATTCATGACATAACGGCCATGCAGGAACAGCCCGTCAGCGAAGACGAACTGGCCATGGCGCGCGCGGGCATGCTGCGCGGACTGGCCCTGCAATCCGCCAGCCTGGACACCATTGCGGCGGCTTACCTGCATTTCAGTGATCTTGGCCTGCCACTGGACCAGAACGACATCGCGGCCCGGGCCTATTACACGCTGGACGCCATCGCGATACGCGACGCCTTTCGCAAATGGATACGTCCCGCCGACCTGGCTGAAATCATCAAGGGGCCGCCTGACGCGCCTTAATGCCACGAACCGGCCAAAAAAACATGAACGGGGCGGGTTGGCCTGCCCCGTTCTTCAGGTTATGAACCAGACAGGACAAATTCGACGTAGATGGTTTCTTGTTACAGTTTACTGAAATTTTATTTCAAGACAGAATAAAACCGATTTCAGAAGGACTTTTCAGTTATGGATATCCCCGCTACGCAAGATGAAGTCGTTGGCTCGTGGTTATCCAGTTCGCACCGGTTCTATATTTCCTATGTTTCGCAAAAAAACGAATGGCATATCTTTCGTGTGACCGTAAAACACATCCTGACCATGTTCGGTATCAGACCATCACGGCAGGCACGGACATCGTGTGGCGATTTTTATGTAAAGGACGATGAACTGAAAGACATGACGGACAAACACTTTGTCCGTCACATCATGCACCTGTCCGACAAGGCTTCCTATCAGGAATACGGCCTTCGCTGACCTGCCTGGCAGGCGGGTATGCCACCCGTCCCGGCGGTGACGGAAAACAGTAATAAGGTTTCACCAGAAACGTCCGGAAGACCTGCAGGACGTGTTGCAGGCAGACCGTTCAGACACGCCTTAATGGGACGGGGCATAATGGATCATGAAGATCCCGTGCACTTCATCCCAGCTTCCGGAACGGGAATATCCCCCCTCCAGCCCCATGCGCCATCCGGGTGTCAGCTGGTAGATCATGCGTGCCTGTACATTTCCCGCCAGACCGCCGGTCGACAGCCCGGCATAGGTCTGGTGCCCCTGAACGCCACGCCCCCCCAACGGGAAGACCGCAGTCGGGTCCTGCGTATAATGCTGGTAGCCCGCTTCCCCCTTAAACATCCATGACCACCGGCCGGAATGTCCGTCATAGGTCACCGGCACCAGCGCCGCCATGAAGGCGCGGGGGGAGAAGTATCCCCCCTGTCCCCACGTGAAATAATACGTGTTCCGCTTGTAGCCGAAATAGACCAGGTCAAGCCCGAGCCGCAGGTGCTGGGTGTCGCGCCCCTTCCATATCTGCGCCGATCCGCCCGCGCCGGCTTCCGCTTCATGGTTGGCGACCGTATTGGTTCCCTTCATGACGGCATAGCCGCCGCCAGCATAGACATTATAGGCCTGCGTGCCCCATTCCAGCTGGCCATGCCCCCGGTTGCGGGTCACGCCGCCCCAGACCTGTCCCGTGCCCGGATCACGCGCCCCGGCATAGGACAGCAGGCTGTCGATTACGGCGCGCCGCTCCCCCGTCACGCGCAGGGTCAGGTTGCGCGTCAGTTGCGGGGCCAGTTCGATCCCGCCCACGACGTTTGACGTGGTAAAGCCCAGCGGGGTCGAGCCGACATCCGCCGTTATCCAGTCATATTTGTAGCGCACCCCCACTGCGACACCCCCAACGGCGCCGGGCATATGGAAACCGGGCCGCACGCCATTTGCCGCCACCGTTCCATATTGCTGCGCATTGGCTGGCTGCGCCAGCGCGTTACCCGACAGCAGCACGCTGGGCATGATGGAAAAGGACACCGTCTGCCGGGTGGATGATAACGGGATGGTCGCCGTCATCGGAATATTGATCGATGTCAGGTGGCCCAGCCCGCTCTGCCCGGAACGGTCGCGGATCTCGACATTGCCATCCGCCTGTGGCGCAAGGGCGCGGGACAGGTAGCCCGCCTGCCGGTCCAGTGTCTGCACCGGTGTCAGTCGTGGATCATAGGTATAGGTTTCGGGCATGGCCACGCCGGACCCGACGATAAAGGGAAGGCTGGCATCGGGCCGTTCGTCACGTGCGCGCGTGCGTCCTTCTGCACAGCCGGGGTCAAGGCGCATGGCGGAATTCATCTGTTCCTCCAGCGAGCCGGATGTCGCGCAGTCCAGCATGCGGGCATGGCGCAGGTCACCCAGCTGCCGCCGTTCCCGCCCGGCATGGCCGTCCAGTTCCGCCTGGATTTCCCATGTATCACCCCATTTCGGGTGATGATCCATAAGGGATGCGGCCATGTCACGCGCGACATGATCCTGTCCCACGGCCAGTGCGTCGCGGGCGACGGTGGCCTGCACCACCCTGTCATCCGGCTTCAGGTGCAGGGCCCGCATGTCGAAATCCAGCGCCTGCCGCGAATGGTGACGGACATTTTCCACCCGTCCCCGCGCCAGCAGAAGCGCCACGGAATCCGGGTTCTGCGCCAGTAGCGGATCAATGACCTTTTCAGCCAGGTCGGGTCGGCCCGCCACGTCGTACTGGTCCGCACGGGTAACGACAATGCTTTCGCGTATCTGCTGGCGGGCGTCACGCTGCTGCGGTGTCAGGTCCAGCCCTTCCGCATCCAGCCGGTCCATGACACGCTGCGCGGCAGAGGGATCACCCAGTTGCACGAACGTGCCGCCATAAGCCAGCGCCTGATCCACCCCCAGCGTACCGCCCGCCTGCGCCATGGCCCGGTCCAGCACCGCAATGGCCTGCGCATTCGACGCATGGCGACGCAACATGGCGTCCACCACCATCTGTCCGCGCATGCCGTCGGGATCGGGGGCGACCGGCATGTCCTGCAGCATGGCCACGGCCTGCGCATCACTGGCGGGCAGCGCCTGAAGCCGTTTCCACAATGTCACCAGCGCCACGCCACGCGCCATGTCGGGCGTTATGGCGGCAGGCGGCATATGCGCCAGCAGCGCCGCGGCCCCGGACATGTCATGTGTCTGCATGGCAAACGCGAAACAGGCCTGAAGCGCATCCGTGCGCCGGGGCGCGGTGTCACAGAAATGCTGCATCAGCGTCTGGGCGCGATCCGTCTGGCCCAGCGCCACCAGCGCCTGGGCCAGATGCAGGTGGTCCCACCCGTTATCCGGCAGCTGCCGCAATGCCTGTTCCAGCAGGGTCGCGCGCAGGCGTGGGTCGGTTGTCGCCTGTGCGCGGGCCTGCAGCAGCAGGCCCTCCAGCACGGGCAGGCGCGCGAAATGCACGGCGCGCAGCCTGTCGATCTGCCGGGCGGCTTCATCCAGCCTGCCTTCACGGATCAGGATGCCAGCAAGCCCGGCTTCCGCCGAAGGGTTGCCCGGCGAGAGGCGCAGCAGGTCCGTCCAGGCCACTTTCGCGGCCGACCAGTCATGCCGCGCCTCCAGTATGATGGCGCGGACCTGAACGGTATCGGCGATCTGGCCGTGCCTTTTTTCAATTTCTGACAACAGGGCCCATGCACGGTCATATTCGTGATGCGACACCAGTTGCCACATCTGCGGCAGCGCGGGGTCATTTTCCGGGGCGTCAAGGGCCGCAAGCGCCCTGTGGATTTCGACATTGGCCGGATCCAGCGCCACGGCCTGCGTCAGCAGCGCCCGGGCCTTTGTCATGTCGCCGCGCCGTTGCGCGACAAGGCCCAGCCCCTCGGTCGCGGCGGCACGGACGGATGGCTCCGCCACACAATCCTGGAACGCAGCGTCCGCCTGATCCAGATTGTCATGCGCCAGCGCCGTAAACCCCGCATTGACCCGCTGCATGCGCTCGATCTGCTGCATGCGCTGGCTGATCACCGTGTCATCGGGGTGAATATCCAGCCATGCCCGGTAATAGGGCGCGGCCTGCGGGTCTACCCCCATCCAGTCCAGCGTCCGGCGCCAGACCTGAACCGCTTCATCACGGATCATGGACGACGTATCGGGCGATGTCGCAAGCGCGCGCATGTCGGCCAGTGCTTCGGGCCGGGAAACGGGCCGGTATCCCAGCGACTGATCCAGGGCGATGCGGGCTTCCATGTCGTGCGGCCCGATGGACAGCAGGGTTCTCAGCCGCCGCACGGCGTCGGCATACCCCAATGGGGCCCCCGACAGGACGCGGTCATATTCCACCTCCAGCATGGGGGATAGCAGGGGCTGGGGAAACAGGGCGCGATACTGGAACATCGCCTGCGTGGCATGCCCGGCATCCGCCGTGGCGCGGGCATGCGAAAGGGCCACCCTGTCAACCGGCGGCTGCGCGATCCATTGCTGCAGGGCCGCAATCTGTTCGGGGGACCCATGCGCGTTTTCAAGCCTGAGCAAGGTCTGGCGCGCGGCGGCGGGATCGCCCTGATGCACCTGTACCGCGCCCAGCATCAGCAGGGCCTCGATATTGTCCGACTGGATCTGCAGCGCACGCTGCAGGGCATGCAGGGCGTGCGTGTCCTCGTTATGATTGATCCAGAAATACCCTTCCTCGATCTGCTGGTTGACGATCCCCTCGGCATAGCTGACCGATGGGGGCACAGCGGCCCGTGCCGCGCCCATCGTCCCCAGCATGCCAAGCGCGCCCGCCAGCATGACGCGCCTGCACGCCGCTGCAAGGCTGGTGCCAGAAGAAAGAAACTGCCGGTACGGCACGGAAGGGTCAGGGTGCATTGATCGATTTTTCTGTTACAGATTGCCGGTCAGGTCATCATTGAGAACCCGCTTACGGCTGCGCGCGCGCAGCACGGACATGGCGCAGGACGTACCGGCGACACTGCCGATGACACCCAGCAGGTACAGCAGGAACGGATGTCCCCCCAGATACCAGTCGGGCCACATCCATGCCGGCATGTACCCCTCCGTATAGGCGCTGGCGGTGCGGTAATTATCCAGCCGCGCCCCGTGCCGCACCACCATGTCCCCCTGGAAGCGTTCGCCCCGGGCCGGGTCGCGCAGGTCCCCCGCCATGGCCGACAGCGCATCGGGCGTCGCCCCCAGCAGCGCCACGACCGAGTGATGCGGCGCGAATGGCGACTGCGCGGCAATCAGCGCCCCCTCATCCAGGCTGCCCGGCGGGTTGCCCGCCTCCATCCCGACCAGATGGCGCATCCATTGCCCTGCCTTCACGCTCCATGTCCCGCCAGTGCGGTAACCCGCCCGCGCCAGCGCCTGCGACGCCGCGCCAAGCCGGTCGAAGGGCGAGATGACCAGCATGTCCCCGGCCTGTTCGCCCCCTGCGTGCATGTCCGTCGTATCGACATGCAGGCCGGTGACCGGATACTGGTCCACCGCGCCAAGGAAACCCATAAGGTCCAGAAAGGCGCCCTGCGTTGCGGGTGCCGGGTCTGGCGGCAGCAGGACGGTCGTCTGCGACATATCCGCCATGCGCGAAAACGGAAAGCCCGACATGGCGAACAGCTTCACACTGGGCAGGACTGCCAGATGCCGCGACGCCGACAGGTCGATTGTCGAGGACGGATCAAGCCCGACCTCACTGACGGCAGGCCCCTGCCCCCCGCTGGTCCGGGCGCGGACATCAAAATAGACCGACAGGACATTCTGTTCCTTCAGCACCCATGACGGCAGTTCCACATCATGTTCAACCAGCCCGTCATGCCTGCCGAACGGATTGAACGACCACGAAACCAGCGGATAGGAATGGAGGAACATGCCATTGAGCATGACGTCCACCTCGGAATGTTGGCGATCCACCAGCGCGCCGGGGGGCGCCATGACCCGCAGGCGCGCGATAAAGGGCTTCGAACGCCATGTATGCAGGTCGGGCGGCACGGCGAACGGAATATCGACCACCATGGGGTCAAGCCCTGCCCGATGCAGCTGCGTATCGGGCAGCAGGTCGCCAAGGCGCACCGGATGATCCGTCGGCAGAAGGCCCGGGGCGTCATATGGCCTGCGCGCAGGGGGCGTCACGTCGGGCGCTGCGGCGTGCGTACCATCAATCTGGAGCTGTGGCGCGCCCAGAACCAGCGCGCGCGCCGCCGTGGCCACATCCGTATCCGTGCGTCCACTGACCACAAGCACGGTGCCGAACACGTCATGCGGATTGGGGATTTCAGCCACGACCGGTCCCGCGGGCGCGTTTCCCCACGGCCCCGGCAGCCCGACCCCGACCACGATGGCATTGCCCGGCCCGGACAGTGCGGGCGCAACCGCGAAGTGAATACGCCGGTCATGCAGTTTCATGCCCAGCCATGAGGCCACCATGCCGCCCGCCGCCTGCACCCGCGTGCTGGCGGCAGGCGCCAGCACGAATGTCACGGGGGCGGTTCCCGCCATGCCACGATCCACCAACGGGTATGGCAGGGCAGACAGCAGCCGGTGCGGCACGAGCTGGACCGTTGTAAACGACAGCGTGGAGTCCGGATCAATGGCCACCTGCAGCCCTGTCGCCTTCATGGGCATGCCCCCATCCGCAGGCGGCTGCGCATCAGGACCACATGCACCGGACGGGAAGGTGGCGCCCGCCCCCTGTCGCGCGATCAGGCGGAAATTGAAGCGGTTGCGCGTATCGAACAGCAGCGCGCTGACCGGCAGGTCCACAGGCCCGAACCGGCCATTGCCCTGCGTGCAGACGACGCCCACGGGCTGGTCATTCAGCATGACGGCAATCGCCGCCTGCCCTGTCGTCGGGGACAGGCTGACGCTGCCGGACAGGCTGAGCCGCGCACTGCGGATGATCTTGTCCCGGCCTACATCCGCGTCCATCCCGTATATCGGGGCCATGGCGCGCAGCAGCATCGGCTGGAACTGGCCCAGCTGGGTAAAGGTCCGGCTGACCGTCACCGGTGTCCGGGACACATGCGCTGCATCGGCCTGCGTCATATGTTCATCATCAAACACCGCAACGGCATTATCCCCATCCCTGTCCGCGACAGGGGTGCCCGCGCCCGTTGGCACGGCGGCGGGGGCTGCCGGAACCTGCGCCCATGCCGTCATGCCTGTCGCCAGCATCAGGCACAGCGCCATGATCCCGGCTGCCGCCCCGCGCGGGCGGCGGGTCGGCTGTATGACCAGGCGTTCCTTGGGCAGGACGGCTTCCTTTTCCATATCCGTAACGACCGGGCCGGTTTCCGGGGCCTGTTTCGTTTCCCCATCCCGGGGGGATGGCCGGAACAGCGCAAGGATGCTGAGCAGGACGGTATAAAAACTGCGTACCGGGTTGTCGGGCGGGAAATCGGACCATTGCGCCCAGGCGTCGTCCCGGCCGAAGACCAGTTCCACCACCTGTTCTTCCTGCGCCAGCCCGTCTATCGCCCATTTCAGGCGCACGGTGCTGTCCGTCCGCGCAATGACAACCGCGCGCACGGCCGCGGGGCCACCGGCCAGCGTCCAGCTGACGGTCACGCCATGCCCGACCGGGAACCGGTCCGCTGCATGCAGGCTGACACAGCACCCCCCCATGGAGACGTCACGGGTATGACAGGCGAACTGCTGGTGGTCATCGGTAGCCAGATGCACGGGCAGCTTCGCCTGCACGCGGTGACAGGTGCGCCGCTGCCGGGTTTCCCGCGCCACCGCGATCGAACCCATGACAATGGTCAGGCTGAACAGGATCCACAGGCTGTTCATGGCCATGGCGCGGAACACCAGCGTTTCGTGATAATGCACGCACGCCGACCACACCCCCATGCCCAGCCCCGTCACAAGCGCCATGGCGATGATGATGTTGGGATAGACCGCACGCCAGTCGAAATACCCGTGTTCCAGCAGGCCGCCCTTGTCAGTGACGTTGAACTTGCCCTTGTGCGGCGCGATCAGGGTAATGAAGGTCATGCGCACCAGAAAAGGCGCCAGCACGGTTTCGTACAGCTCGCTCCAGAATGAATAACGCCACCGTCCCTGCAGGCGCGACATGGTCATGGTCGTATGAAACAGATGCGGCAGGGCATAGACCGCCAGTTCATACGGTGACGCCGCGATCATGGTCACGCCCAGAAACAGGTACCCCAGCGGCGCCAGCAGGAACAGCAGGCGCGATACCGAAAACAGGTAATGCGTGGCGGCCGCGAAATAGCATATCCGCTGTGTCAGCTTCAGCCCCGGCCCGGTCAGCGGATTGTCGATACGCAGCATCTGGAACATGCCACGCGCCCAGCGCATGCGCTGGCCGATCTGCATGCCCAGGGTTTCCGTCTCCAGCCCCGCCGCCATTGGTTCACGCAGATAGGCCGAGCCCCACCCCTGACGCTGCATGCGCAGGGCGGTGTGGGCGTCCTCGGTCACCGTTTCGGTGGCGAACCCGTTGATCGACATGATGGCCTTGCGCCGCAGCACCGCGCACGACCCGCAGAAGAATGTCGCGTTCCAGTAATCGTTCCCGTCCTGCAGCAGTCCGTAGAACAGGTTCGTCTCGGGCGGGATTCCGCGCCCGCGGCTCATGTTGCGCTGGAACGGGTCGGGCGAATAGAAATGATGGGGCGTCTGCAGCAGCGCAAGGTTCGGGTCCGCCACCATCCACCCGATCGTCTTTTTCAGGAAGCTGCGGACCGGGACGTGATCACAGTCGAAAATGGCAATCAGGTCACCCGTCGTGATCTCCAGCGCATGGTTCAGGTTGCCGGCCTTCGCATGGTTGTTGTGCATGCGGGTGATGTAGCCGGCACCGGACTGGTGCGCGAAATCCCGGAACGCGGCGCGCCTGCCGTCATCAAGGATATAGACATTCAGCCTGTCTGCAGGCCAGTCCAGCGCAAGGCAGCCCAGCACCGTAGTGCGGACAATGGACAGGTCCTCGTTATAGGTCGGGACATAGACATCGATCACCGGCCAGCGCGACGTGTCATCCGGCAGGGGATGGACCGTCCGCCGCAGCGGCCACGCAAGCTGGAAATAGGTCAGGCCGACGCGGATGGTCGTATAGATTTCCCCCAGCGCCAGCACCAGTACCATGATGGTCTGCAACACACCGGAAAAATCGAGCGTCGAGGTAAAACGCCACACCAGATACCGGGTGGAGACAAAAATGGACAGGAACATAAGGAAACAGCGCGACCAGCGTTCATGATGCCGCCGCACGATAAAAAACAGTACGACACCCCCAATCGCGACGAATAGCTGCCGGTCGGTTGGCAGATACGTCAGACTGGAGACAAGCAGGAAAACGACAAACACAAGCGCCAGAAGACCTGTGTATACTGATTTTTTATTTACCATTATCGATCATTCACTAATAAAATCAGATTTGTTGGTTTTATTATTGATTTTTATTTTTTCTCATTTCAGCGGGGCGTCTGAAATATGTCCTGTCCGTTTAATTGACCTCTCTGTTTTGTCAATATCTTTAAAAAAAACAGACAATATTGATGCCACAATTATGGAAATCGCTCATCATAAAGGATAATATTCCTAATATATTCCGTTCTGTTCCATTTCTATAGCCTCAGCTATGCTACTCATTCTTATTCTGGATGCACGCGTTTGCTTCAACACTACCGGGGAACCACCTGGTATCCATAACCTGCCTGAATATGTTCAGATACAATCAGAGGTAGAAAAGTATTTTCTGGATTACAACCGCTTGCCATAATGGCAAATGAAATAAATATAAAACTATATTATACCCGTATGGGCGCGCTGGCAGGACGCTGCTGACGACCGATCCCCGACGGTTCATGAACGACATAAAAAAGGGGGAGGTGCATTGCTGCACCTCCCCCTTTCCGGCACGGCGTCCGGCCTGCGTCAAACAGGCCAGACAGTTCCGTCTGGTATCAGTTCTCGGCGTTACGACGACGGATCGCGGCACCCAGAATGTCACCCAGCGAAGCCCCGCTATCGGACGAACCGTAGTCGGAGATGGCCTGCTTGTCTTCCTCGACCTCACGGCCGCGGATGGTCAGGGCCAGCTTGCGGGCTGCGCGGTCAACCGACACGACCTTCGCATCGACGCGTTCACCAACGGCGAAACGCTCCGGACGCTGGTCAGCCTTGTCACGGGCCAGTTCCGCACGGCGGATGAAGCCGGTCAGGACATCGTCAACCTTCACCTCGATGCCGTTCGACTGAACAGCGGTGACGATGCAGGTCACGATCGCGCCCTTCTGCACCTTGCTCAGCGTGTCAGCAGCGGGGTCTTCCTGCAGCTGCTTGATGCCCAGCGAGATACGTTCCTTCTCCACGTCCACATCCAGCACCTTGGCCTTCACGACCTGGCCCTTTTCGTAGTGGCTCATGGCGACTTCGCCCGGCTCGTCCCAGGACAGGTCGGACATGTGAACCATGCCGTCGATATCTGCGGACAGGCCGATGAACAGGCCGAATTCGGTGATGTTGCGGATCTCGCCTTCCACCACGGAACCAACCTTGTGTTCCTCGGCGAACTGCTCCCACGGGTTGCGCTGCACCTGCTTCAGGCCCAGCGAGATGCGACGCTTCGCGCTGTCCACATCCAGAACCATCACGTCGACTTCCTGCGAAGTGGCGACGATCTTGCCCGGATGGACGTTCTTCTTCGTCCAGGACATTTCGGACACGTGCACCAGACCCTCGACGCCCGGCTCCAGCTCCACGAATGCACCGTAGTCGGTGATGTTCGTGACGCGACCGGTGTAGCGGGCACCCGGCGGGTACTTGATCGCCACGTTTTCCCACGGGTCAGCCTCAAGCTGCTTCATGCCCAGCGAGATACGCTGCGTGTCGGGGTTGAAGCGGATGACCTGCACGCGGACCGGCTGGCCGATCTGCAGGGCTTCGGACGGGTGGTTGATGCGCTTCCATGCGATATCGGTCACATGCAGCAGGCCATCGACGCCGCCGAGGTCCACGAACGCACCGTAATCGGTGATGTTCTTGACCACGCCATCAAGGATCATGCCTTCCTTCAGGCCCTGGATCAGCTCGCTGCGCTGTTCCGCACGGGTCTCTTCCAGAACCGCACGACGCGACACGACGATGTTGCCACGCGCACGATCCATCTTCAGGATCTGGAACGGCTGGGGCACACCCATCAGCGGGGTCACGTCGCGCACGGGGCGGATGTCCACCTGGCTGCCGGGCAGGAACGCCATCGCGCCGCCCAGGTCAACGGTGAAGCCACCCTTGACGCGGCCATAGATGGTGCCGTTGACGCGCTGGTTGTTCTCGAACGCCTTTTCAAGGTTCGACCAGGCTTCCTCGCGGCGGGCCTTTTCACGCGACAGGACGATGGACCCGTCACGGTCTTCGTACCGCTCGACAAACAGTTCGATAACGTCACCCGGCTTGACATCGGGGGTCACACCCGGCGGGCCGAATTCCTTCAGGGCGACGCGCCCTTCGCTTTTCAGGCCGACATCGACGATCGCGTATTCATCCGTCAGGCGGACGACGCGACCGGTGACAACGGAACCGTCAAACGCGGAGTCGCGACCAAGGGTTTCCTCAAGAAGGGCGGCAAAGTCCTCGCCACCCTTATGGTCGGCGACGGGCTGTGTTGTGGCTGAAGCCATGAGCTACTCGTAAATCCTGTACCCCTGTGCCACGCATGGGTGGACAGGGACAATCCTGCGCCCCCGCATGCCCGCGCATGCGGGACATATTGGGAACGGCTTGCCCGGCGGATATGCCACGACACGGTCGCGGCGCGCCTGACGGCCAATATTGAAACGCCATACCCCGCGCCACGCGGGCGCGTGGGGCATATACCGTTGAGCACAGACACCCTATGGGCGGCGCATGTCAATAAAAACCCGCGATATGGGGCCGGGTTCCCGCATAAAATCGTCCTAGCGCGTCATGCGCGCCACGATCCGCAGTGCTTCGGCCAGCACGTCATCCGCGCTCAGGCCGTCGGTCTCGATGCGCACGGCGTCCCCGGCCGCGCGCAGGGGGGCGACGGCGCGTTCTGAATCGGCCCGGTCCCGCGCCGCGATTTCGCGCTCGACGCGGGTGATCTGCTCTTCGCGGTCGGGTGCGGCGGGATCGGTCGCAAGCTGCTCCCACCGCCGCGTGGCCCGCGTGCGCGGGGAAGCCGTGATGAACAGCTTGACCGAAGCATCGGGGAAAATGACGGTCCCGATATCGCGGCCATCCAGCACCGCACCATGCTCGCCTGCAAAACGGCGCTGCACGTCAACCAGCACGCGGCGCACGGCGGGCTGTGCCGCGACAAGGCTGGCCGCGCGATCGACCTCGGGCACGCGCAGGTCGGTCCGGCTGAGGTCCTCCAGCCCGACACTGGCGGCAAATTCCTCTGCCGCACCCTGTGCGGGGTCACGGCCCGCATCGATCATCCGCCGTCCCGTCGCGCGGTACAGCAGGCCCGTATCGAGATATGGCAGGTCCAGCGCCTGCGCCAGCCGCTTCGCAAGGGTGCCCTTACCCGCAGCCGCAGGGCCATCGACCGCTATGACCAGCCGCCGGGTCATGCCGCAAGCCCGGCGCCGATGCTGTTCATGAGCGTGATGAAACCGGGGAAACTGGTATCGATGAACGCGGTATCATCAACGGAAACCGGCTTTTGCGCCGCAAGGCCCATGACGATCGCGCTCATGGCCAGGCGATGGTCCATGCGCGTCTGGACCAGTCCGCCACCGGGGATCGCGCCCCCCGTGCCATGCACGATCATGTCATCACCCACGACCTCGACCCTCACGCCATTGGCTTCCAGCAGGGCGACAGTGGCGGCAAGGCGGTCGCTTTCCTTCACGCGCAGTTCCTCCAGCCCGCGAAAGCGCGACTGCCCCGTGGCGTGGGCCGCGACCACCGCAAGGATGGGGTATTCGTCAATCATGGACGGTGCGCGGGTGGCGGGTACGTCCACGCCATGCAGGGCGCCTGCGGTGGCGGTGATGTCGCCCACGGGTTCGCCCCCTTCCACGCGTTCGTTGCTGATGACCAGATCGGCGCCCATTTCCTTCAGCGAGGTGAACAGCCCGGTCCGTAGCGGGTTCAGTCCCACGCCGCGCACGCTGACCGCCGAGCCCGGCACCAGCAGGGCCGCCGCCAGCACGAAGGCCGCCGATGACGGATCGCCCGGCACCACGATATCACGCGCGACCAGTTCGGGCCTGCCCTGCACGGTAATGACCCGGCCACCCGCCCCCATGGGTTCGACATGCACGGTCGCACCGAAATGGCGCAGCATGTTTTCGGTATGGTCACGGGTTGCCACGGGTTCTTCCACCCGGGTCTCGCCCTGTGCATTCAGCCCCGCCAGCAGCACGGCCGACTTCACCTGCGCTGACGCAACCGGCAGGCGGTAGGACAGCGGCGGCGGATTGGCATTTCCCTGTATGGCCAGCGGCAGGCGCCCGCCCTGACGCGACAGGAACACGGCGCCCGTCGCCGCCAGCGGGTCCATCACCCGCTTCATCGGGCGGCCACGCAGGCTGGCATCGCCCGTCATGACGGAGGTGAAGCCGTGGCTGGCCAGAATGCCCGACAGCAGCCGCGCCGCCGTGCCCGAATTGCCCATGTCCAGCACGTCCGCCGGTTCGTGCAGCCCGTCCAGACCGCACCCCCGCACCGTCCAGTTCCCCGCGCCCGTGCGGGTGATGTCCGCCCCCAGCGCGCGCATGGCGTCGGCGGTGCGCAGCACGTCCTCGCCTTCCAGCAGGCCGGTGATGTGGGTCGTGCCACGTGCAAGGGCCGCGAACATCAGCGAACGGTGGCTGATTGATTTGTCACCCGGAACCTGGACCGAACCGGAAAGGGGCGCGCGCGGGGCATGGACCGTCAGCGCACGGACGGAAGATTGGACATGATCGGTTTTCATACGCCATCCAATTCCGTATTCCGGGTGGCAAAGTCAATCGCAGATCGGCATGATCGCCCTGCCGGCGCATGCCCCGGTGTTTGACATTCCGCCTACAAACTGGCATGGGGCTGCGCCTTTTGCCACTTCCGGATATCGTGGCTTCATTCATAATCAAAACAGGATCGACAGGTTCAAGATGGCTCAGTCCAACCTCGGCACCAAACGTGTCTGTGTCTCCTGCAGCGCCCGTTTCTACGATCTGAACAAGAATCCGGCCGTCTGCCCCAAATGCGGCGCTGAACAGCCCGTGGAACTGCCCCGCGTCCGTCGCCCGGTGGAAGCTGCCCCCGAATCCAAGCCCAAGACGGCTGACAACGCGCTCGAAAACGACGTCGATGTCGATCTGGACACCGACGCCGAGGATGACGATGACACCGTCCTGCCCGACGACGCGGGCCTTGATGACGACGATGACGACGACATCAGCAGCGCCGACATCGACGTAAAAACCGACAAGGACGACCACGACAACTGACCTGACCCGGCCCGGAGCACACTGCCCCGGGCCGTTTTTGCATCAGGTGGCGGGGTTGCGGCGTTCGATCTCGACCCCGACCGATTCGGCATCGTCGAAAATGTCGAGCTTTTCCACGCAGACACGCGTGATGCGGACACGCCTGTCCGCCAGCACGCCGGCTGCGATTCGTTCGGCCAGCGTTTCCACCAGCGCGACGTGCCCCTGCGCCACCAGTTCGCGCACCAGCAGCACCACACGTTCATATGATACCGTGCGTCCCAGGTCATCCGGCCCCACGTCCAGCGTCGCACTGTCCGGCACGCCAAAGGCCACGTTGACCCGGATACGCTGGGTCACCCCCTGTTCATGTTCAAACACGCCGATATGGGCATCCAGCACCATATTGCGCACAAACAGGCAGCGCAGGGGCTGCGACCCGTTCCATGACGGCAGCACGGACATGATGTTTCCTGTCGGTTGGGTGTTCAGGCGGGACGCGACGCCGGGGACCACTGCATATGCTGCCCCCCGTCCAGGGCGAGCATCTGCCCCGTCACGGACGGCAGGCACAACAGCGAAAGCGCCGCACGCGCGATTTCATCCGGCGTCGCCCCATATCCCAGCGGGACGGAGGCGCATTGCCGGGCAAACTGTTCCGCCGTCTGTCTGGGCGTGGGCAGCACCGGCCCCGGACCAATGGCGTTGACCCGGATCCGGCGCGGCGCCAGCGCCAGCGCCATGGTCTGGGTCAGTGTCCATAACGCGGCCTTGGACACCGTATAGCTGACAAAATGCGGGGTCAGCGACCACACGCGTTCATCCAGCATGTTCAGTACCATGCCCTCGCCCCCCTGCGGCAACAGGCGGGCGAATTCCTGAATCAGGACAAAGGGCGCACGGGTATTGGGTTCCATATGGGCATCCCATCCCGCCCGCGTGGCATCATCCCATTCATCGCGGCGGAAGGTGCTGGCATTGTTCACCAGCACGCCCACCGGCCCCAGCGCCTGCGTGACAGCAGGCAGCAGGGGCAGGACCGATTCCTCCCGCGACAGGTCAGCCTGAACGACATGGGCCCTGCGGCCAAGCGCGCGGATGTCCGATGCCGTCCGGTCGGCGGCGCTGGCGGATTCGTTGTAATGGATGGCAATGTCAAAACCAGCACGCGCCAGTTCCAGCGCAATGGCGCGGCCAAGACGGGCAGCGCCCCCCGTCACCAGCGCCACGCGCGGGATGTCGGGCGACACCGGCCATAAGACCGGCCCGGTCATGCTGGCCTGCGCGCCATGATGGCGGCAGCCAGCGTGCCATCATCCAGCACATCCAGCGCGCCGCCCACCGGCACGCCCTGCCCTACTCGGCTGACCTGCACGTCGAATCGGGCAAGACGTTCATGCAGCCAGTGCATGGTGGTCGCCCCTTCCACCGTGGTACCCAGCGCAAGGATCACTTCGCGCACGCCGCCTGCGGCGATCCGGTCGAACAGGGGCTGCACGTTCAGGTCATCCGGTCCCATGCCGGACAGGGCGGACAGCGTGCCGCCCAGCACCTGGTACACGCCCCGATGCACGCCCGCACGTTCCAGCGCCCACAGGTCGCCCACGTTTTCCACCACGCAGACCAGCCCGTCATCACGCGCCGGGTCCGCGCAGATGCCGCATGGGTCGGTGGTGTCAAGGTTGCCGCAGGTCGAACAGGTCCGCACGGCGCGGGCCGCCTGTTCCATTGCCTCGGCAAGGGGCAGCATCCGTGCATGGGGCTGGCGCAGCAGGGCAAGGGCCGCACGCCGGGCGGACCGCGGCCCCAGCCCCGGCAGGCGGCCCAACAGGGTCACCAGCCGGTCAATTTCGCCCCTGCCGCTCATTCATGTTCCCCGGCGTTGTGGATCAGAACGGGAATTTCATCCCGCCCGGCAGGCTCAGGCCGCCCGTGACCTTCTTCATTTCCTCGCTGGCGGTGGCGTCCAGCTTCTTGCGGGCATCAGCGCTAGCCGCAAGGATCAGATCCTGCAGCATTTCCATCTCGGCCGGGTCCGCCAGCTTGGGGTCGATACGGATCGCCTTCATGTCGCCCTTGCCGTTCATGGTGATGGTCACCATGCCCGCGCCCGCGCTGCCTTCAATCGTCATGTCTTCCAGCTTGGCCTGCATTTCTTCCATGCGGGCCTGCATCTGCGTGGCCTGTTTCATCAGGCCGGCAAGATTTTTCATGTTCAGTTCCTCTCTTCAGGCAAAATCATCTGCATCCAGATCGTCCTCTTCTACCAGATCGGCATCAAGAGGCGCGAATTCGAGATCCGGCGCCAAATTCTGGACCGCCATTTCTTCCGGCGGCAGGCCGTAATCATCAAGCGCATGGTCCGTAACCTCGCCAAGGCGGGCCGTGGGGAAAACCTGCATCGCGGCCTGTACCAGCGGGTGGGCCTGCGCCGCCGCGCGGTGAAGCTGGATGATCTCCGCCCCCTGTTCGGCCAGGGTCGCCTCACCTTCCGCATCCGACTGGCGGACCTGCCATGCAGGATCGCCGGTGCCTTCGCGCAGTATGGTTTCCAGCCGCCGGGCCAGACCTGGCAGGCTGTTGCGTTCGACACGGATCTCGATCAGGGGCGGGGCAAAGGACACCAGATGCGTCGCATGCCGCAGGTGGCCATGCAGCATGGCGTCCCGGCCAGAGACGAACGCCACGGTCTCGCGCCATGTCCGCGGCGGGGCAAGCGGTTCCGGCGCGGGGGCGGTTTCCTCCACCCTGCCGGTCCGGGGTGCTGCGGGACGGGGCGTGCCTTCAACCCGCATGCCGCCATTGGCCACCATGCGGATCGCGCCGCCATCGCCCCCTGCGGGCGGACCACCGGCCACGGGCGGCGTGGAAACCGCCGGGCCGGACACGTCATTGCCCCCGCCCGCAGGTTCCGGCACGTGCAGGGGGGCCGCTGCCGCATCCTGCCCCAGCATCCTGCGCACAAGATCACCCGGTGGCGGCAGGTCGGCCACGTAACACAGGCGGATCAGCACCATTTCGGCCGCCTGCCTGCGATCAGGGGCCTGCTCCACTTCCGACAGGCCCTTGAGCAGCATCTGCCATGTCCGCCCCAGCACCGGCACCGGCACACGTTCGGCCAGAGCAGCGCCCCGCTGGCGTTCGGCTTCGGGCAGTTCGGGATTGTCGCGCAGCGCCGGAATCGCCTTGATACGCGACACCGTGTGCACCAGTTCCAGCACATCCCCCAGCATCACGCCCAGGTCACCGCCACGCACATAGACATCCGCCGTAATGGCCAGCGCCCGGTCGGGCCGGCCCTCCAGCACTGCATCCAGCAGGTCGAACACCAGCCCGCGATCCGCCAGCCCCAGCATGCCCGCGACAAGGTCCATGCCAATGGGGGCGGCATCCGTGCCGCCTTCCCCATCCAGCGTGCCCTGGGCAATGGCCTGATCCAGCAGCGACAGCCCGTCACGCACCGACCCGTCCGCAGCCCGTGCGATCAGTGACAGGGCATCGGGGGAAAAGCGGACATGTTCGGCCTGCGCCACGCGGTCGAAATGCGCGGCCAGTTCCACCTGCGGCACACGGCGCAGGGCAAAGGTCTGGCACCGTGACAGGACAGTAACCGGCACCTTGCGCAGTTCGGTGGTCGCAAAAATGAAGGTAACCTGCGCGGGCGGTTCCTCCAGCGTCTTGAGCAATGCATTGAACGCATTGCGCGAGAGCATGTGCACTTCATCGATGATGAACACCTTCATGCGTCCCTGCATGGGACGGAATCGGGTGGCTTCGATAATCTCGCGCACATCATCGACACCGGTGCGCGACGCGGCATCCATTTCCAGCACATCGGGGTGCCGGTCCGCCAGGATGGCGACACAGTTGGGGCAGACGCCACACGGGTCGGCCGTGGGGCCGCCCGTGCCATCCGGCCCGGTGCAGTTCAGGGCACGCGCGATGATCCGCGCCGTAGTGGTCTTGCCCACGCCGCGCACGCCCGTCAGCATGAATGCATGCGCAACACGGCCCAGCGCAAAGGCGTTGCGCAGGATGCGGACGGTGGTTTCCTGTCCGATCAGGTCATCAAAGGTGGTGGGGCGATATTTCCGGGCCAGTACCCGGTAGGGCGCGGCAGGGGCGGCATCCGGCATGGCCGGTGCGGGCGGCTGCGGTGCGTCACCAAAAAGTCCGGGGCCGTCTGCGGGCGGCGCAGGCAGCCCGGCCTCCTCGGAACGATCCTGATCCGACGGGACGGTCATTGATGCATCCGGGCTGGAGAAGTGGCGATCGCGCGTAAAGCGCCATGGCGACACGGAAACTTTCGGGTGGAAGACCGGCCATAACCCGGACGAAACTCACTATGGCTGCTTCCTTCCGGACCTGACCAGGTTAGCAAGGTATCCGTCTACAACCGATCTCCCGAGCGGGTTCTAACACATACACCCGCCCCATGCACAAGGGGGCGACGGAAAAAATCGCACCCCTTCCCCCTATTCCCCGACAGCGGCACCTGACTGGTGGCGCATGTCCGCCCCACCATAATAACGGGCCTGTCCGGCCCTGCCGATCCGCGAGCCACCCGAAAGGATGCTTTCGGCCAGTCCCCACGGGGCATGTTCCTCGATATGGTAGCCTTCGCGCGTCAGGGTGCGCACCACGGCGGGCGACAGCGCGCCGTGTTCCACCTGCACCACATCGGGCTGCCACTGTTCGTGGATACGTGGCAGGTCAACCGCCTGCTGCACATCCAGCCCGTAATCGACCATGCCCGTCAGCACCGACAGGATGATGGTGGGAATACGTGATCCACCCGGGCTGCCCACCACGATGACCGGCTGCCCCGCGCGGGAAACAATGGTGGGGGCCATGGATGAAAGCGGCGTCTTGCCCGGGGCAATGGCGTTGGCGACACTGCCAACAATGCCGAACATGTTCGGCGCGCCCGGACGGCTGGAAAAATCATCCATTTCATCATTCATCACGATGCCGGTGCGGCCCGCGACGACCCCCGCCCCGAACCAGCCATTCAGCGTATAGGTCACGGCCACCGCCGTGCCGTCCTGGTCCGCGATGGAATAATGGGTGGTTTCTTCCTTCTCGGGTTCCGCAACACCCGGGTGCAGGCTGGCAGATGACACGGCATGGTCCAGCGGCAGGGCCTGACGGATCTGCTGCGCATAGGCCGGATCAATCAGGTGCGCGACCGGATTGTTCACGAAGGCCGGATCGCCCAGATCCTGCCGGTCGGCATAGGCGTGGCGCATGGCCTCGACCTCACGCTGCACGCCTGCTGCCGTGTGCAGCCCCAGGGCATGCAGGTCATAACCGGACAGGATGTTCAGCATTTCGCACAATGCAACGCCCCCCCCGCTGGGCGGCGGCGCGGTATCGATGTGATAGCCACGGTATTCACATGACAGCGGCGCCATCATGCGCGTGTGGTAACTGGTGAAATCCCTGCGCGATAGGATTCCGCCGCCCCTGCGGCTGCTTTTGACAATTTCCTTCGCAACCGGGCCATCATAGAACGCCCGTGCGCCATCGCGGGCAATCCGTTCCAGCGTGCGGGCCAGATCGGCCTGCACCAGCCGTTCGCCCGCAGCCAGCGGCGTACCATCGGGGTGAAGGAAGATCTTGCGCGCATATGGATCCTTTGCAAAGGCCGCCGTCGCGGTATGCAGCAGGTCAACATCGCTCTGCTTCAGAATAAAGCCATCACGCGCAAGGGCGATGGCCGGGGCCATGACATCGGCACGCGACAGCCTGCCCCAGCGGCTATGCACCTCCTCCATCCCCGCTACGGTGCCCGGCACGGCCACCGACCGCCAGCCTGCGGTGGATGCCCCGGCAATGACCTGACCCGATGCATCCTGGTACATGGTGGGCGTCGCGGCCCCCGGCGCATGTTCGCGGAAATCAACAAAGGTGGCATGTCCATCCGGCGTGCGCAGGGTCATGAATCCCCCGCCACCGATATTGCCCGCAGCGGGATAGACCACGGCCAGCGCGTAGCCCACGGCGACGGCGGCATCCACCGCATTGCCGCCACGCGCCAGGATGTCCGCGCCCGCGTGGGACGCGAGGTCCTGCGCACTGACCACCATCGCATGCTGTCCCGGCGTGGGGGCCAGCCCGACAGCCTGCCCGGTCCGTGTCGTCTCAAAAGCCAGCGGGTCGCTTGCCGCGGCCTGTCCCGCATCCGGCGCGGCCGCCACAAGGCACGCAAAAAGGGCGGCGCTGTACCGCAGGCTACGGGAAAAGGACATGTTGGCTCCGTTATTGATAATCCGTTCCGGCGCTGCCTTCCCCCGAACCACCCGTTGCGGGGGAAGGCAGTCCCTATGCGACCGGGTAAGGCGGGCAGGTATAGCCCGCGGGCGAAAGGGTGAAGACCTCGCACCCCTCTTCCGTCACGCCCAGCATGTGTTCGAACTGGGCCGACAGGGAACGGTCGCGGGTGACGGCGGTCCAGCCATCTTCAAGGATCTTCACGTCGGGACGGCCGGTATTGAGCATCGGCTCGATGGTGAAGAACATGCCCGGACGCAGGACCAGCCCCTCACCGGGGCGGCCGTAATGCAGCACGTTGGGGGGCGCATGGAAGGTGCGTCCGATCCCGTGACCGCAGAAATCCTGCACCACGGAAAAACGGCGTGCCTCGGCATAGGTCTGGATGATGTGCCCGATATCTCCCAGCGTCGCCCCCGGCCGCACGGCGTCGATGGACAGCATGAGGGATTCGTACGTCGCTTCGATCAGCTTCTGCGCCTTTATGGGCACCTTGCCGACGGTGTACATACGGCTAGTATCGCCATACCAGCCATCAAGGATAACGGTCACGTCGATATTCAGGATGTCGCCATCCTTCAGTTCCCGCTCACCCGGTATGCCGTGGCAGACGACATGGTTGATCGAGATGCAGCTGGATGCGGGATACCCCCGGTAGCCCAGCGTTGCGGGCACCGAGCCATTGGCGATCATGAAATCGTGGATCAGCCTGTCCAGCGCGCCCGTGGTGACCCCGGCGCGCACATGCGGCGTGATCATGTCCAGCGTCCGTGCGGCAAGCTGGCCTGCGGCACGCATCCCGGCAAAATCCTCCGGGGAGTGGATCTGCACCCCGCCGCCGCGCATATCGCCTTCCATGGCGTTATCCTTTCCTGTGTTCGACACATGACCACCCGCCCGCAGTCATGAAGGGGACAACAGGAACACGGCTGGCACGCCTGCCAGCCGCACCGGATGGATGATGATGCCTTCTATACAGCGCCCACATCGCGCTGTCAGCTTCGCGCCTTCGCATGGGTATGCGTGGCATGGGCGACATGTCCCATCCCAACCAGATGCACATGGGCGCGCACTGCCGTGGGGTGGATATGCGCGACCGTGCCATGTCCACGCCGGATGCGGGCGTAGCCTGCAGGAATCGTGGGGGCTTCGGCCACCTCGTCAGGCTGCACGGGGTTCAGCCGCGCGCTGGCGAGACGTACGTTGTGCGTGCTGCCATGCCGCGCCACCACGGTCCCGCCCCCCGCACGCGCCAGCAGCAGCGGACGCATGGCGGGACGGGCGACAGGTGCGACACCTTCCGCCTGGAAGCTGCTGTCAAGCAGGGCGGTCATGGTCGCGTTGCGGCGGCTGTTGGACTTCGCCCCCATCACCACGCCGATCAGTCGCACATTGTCACGCACGGCGGATGTCACGAGGTTATGCCCCGCTTCACCGGTATAGCCGGTCTTCAGCCCGTCCGCGCCGGGATAGGCACCCAGCATCGGGTCATGGTTGGGCACTTCATGCCCATGGAAATAGAATCCGGGCACCGCGAAATAATGATAGTACTCGCCGTAATCCACGATCAGGTGCCGCGCCAGCACCGCAAGGTCGCGGGCGGATGTCATCTGTTCCGGATTCGGCAGGCCGGAAGCATTGCGGAAAACGGTGTCATACATGCCAAGACGACCTGCCTCGCGCGTCATCATCGCGGCGAAGCGGGTTTCATCGCCACCGCCCAGGAATTCACCCAGCGCGCAGGCGGCGTCATTGGCGGATTTGGTGACCAGCGCCAGCACGGCCTGTTCCACCGTCAGGGTGCTGCCGGGCCGCAGGCCCAGCTTGGACGGTTCCATGGATGCCGCGTGCACCGATACCGGCATGTCCTGATCCAGCGTGACCTGCCCCGTCCGCACGGCCTTGAAAGTCAGGTACAGCGTCATAAGCTTTGTCAGGCTGGCAGGATAACGCCGCAGGTCGGGATCCTGCTGTGACAGGACAGCGCCGGTGCGGGCGTCAAGCACGATCGTGCTGACCTGACCGACATACTGGGCGCGGGCGGCATGCATGCCACCCAGACCGACACACAGGCCGACGGTCATGGTGACCTTCAGGCGGGAAAGGCGGGACAGGGGCATACGGCTCATGGAATGGTGAAACCTGCGCGTGCAATAACATTCATACGGCTTCCGAGCGCACGGTAATTATCCGGCACCCCTCCATCCATTCATGGGTTGCTTGGCTGCAACCATTCTAAAAGAAAGGTTTTCTATTCGTCCAGAGCGTATTTCCATCCCCGCCCCATGCGGGGGAATGGATGGCACGGGGCGCGGACTGAAAAAAAATCCTTGTCACCCTGCTGCGCCACCCCTTTCAACCGACGGCAAAGTTCCAATATGGTACCTGTCATGTCTGCTATTGCTCGCGCTTCCCTTCCCCGCCCCGTGTCGTCGCCCGAAATGGGCGGCACGTACCCGCACGGACATGGCGGCAACACGCCGCCACGCCGCAACGGCGGGCAGGATTCCCCCCCCGGCAATGATGACGGCATGATCGACGTGGTCATCCGCACCCGCCCACAGACCCGCAAACCGGCGATGTACAAGGTGCTGATGCTGAACGACGATTACACACCCATGGAATTCGTGGTGCATGTGCTGGAGCGTTTTTTCCAGAAAAACCGCGAGGAAGCGACCGACATCATGCTGCATGTTCACAAACGTGGCGTCGGCGTGTGCGGGGTCTTTACGTATGAGGTTGCGGAAACCAAAGTAACACAGGTGATGGACCTGGCGCGCCAGAACCAGCACCCGCTGCAATGCACCATCGAAAAGGACTGATCCCACGGACAAGCGCATCTTGCAGCCCCCACCGCGATCCGATCGCGTTCCATGGCATTTTGTGCTGGCATTTCCGCCACAACGGGGCAAGGATTGTCCAGACTTACCGGTTATGATCTCCGGGGCCCGGGTGGCCCCTCTTGAAAAAGGAGCGTCTCGGCATGTTGTCACGTAATCTTGAACAGACGCTTCACCGTGCGCTGACACTGGCCGGCGACCGCCGGCACGAATACGCAACGCTTGAACACCTCCTGCTTGCCCTGATCGATGACCCGGATGCCGTGACGGTATTCCGCGCCTGCGGGGTGGACCTGACCAAGCTGCGCACCGACCTGACCGACTTCCTTGACAAGGACCTCGCGGGACTCGCCGCCGACCGTACCGTCGACCCCAAGCCCACCGCCGCCTTCCAGCGTGTGATCCAGCGCGCCGCGATCCATGTGCAGTCCACCGGACGGGACGAAGTGACGGGCGCCAACGTGCTGGTCGCCCTGTTTGCCGAACGCGAAAGCCATGCCGTCTATTTCCTGCAGCTGCAGGACATGACGCGGCTGGATGCGGTCAACTTCATCTCCCACGGGATTGCCAAGGCGCCTGACCGCTCCACGCGCAGGCCCGTCGCGGGCAGCGCCCCCGAAGGGAATGAAAACGAGGAACGCGGCAAGACCGGGCAGAAAAGCCAGGATGCGCTGTCCACCTACTGCACCAACCTCAACGAGAAGGCGCAGGAAGGCAAGGTCGACCCGCTGATCGGCCGCGACTCCGAAATCGAGCGCACGATCCAGATCCTGTGCCGCCGCACCAAGAACAACCCGCTGTACGTGGGCGACCCCGGCGTTGGCAAGACCGCCATTGCCGAAGGGCTGGCCAAGCGCATTGTCGAGGGTGACGTGCCTGAAGTGCTGCTCAACGCCACGATCTATTCGCTGGACATGGGCGCGCTGCTGGCGGGCACCCGCTACCGTGGCGATTTCGAGGAACGGCTGAAGGCGGTCGTGACCGAACTCGACAACAATCCCGGCTCCATCCTGTTCATTGACGAAATCCACACCGTCATTGGCGCGGGTGCGACGTCGGGCGGGGCCATGGATGCGTCCAACCTGCTCAAGCCCGCGCTGGCTGCCGGCACGCTGCGGTGCATGGGTTCGACCACCTACAAGGAATACCGCCAGCATTTTGAAAAGGACCGCGCGCTGGTACGCCGGTTCCAGAAGATCGATGTTGCGGAACCGACGGTCGACGATGCGGTGCAGATCCTGCGCGGCCTGAAGGTCAATTACGAAAAGCACCACAAGGTGCGGTACACCGATGATGCGATCCGTGGCGCGGTGGAACTGTCCGCCAAGTACATCCACGACCGCAAGCTGCCTGACAAGGCCATCGACGTCATTGACGAAGTTGGCGCATCACGCATGCTGGTGCCCGAAAACCGCCGTCGCAAGACGGTCACGCTGAAGGACGTGGAAGATATCGTCGCCAAGATCGCGCGTATTCCGCCCAAAAGCGTGTCGTCCGATGACAAGGAAACCCTGCGTTCGCTGGAGCGTGACCTCAAGGGCATGGTCTATGGGCAGGACAAGGCGATCGAAGCCCTTACGGCTGCGATCAAGCTGTCGCGCGCTGGCCTGCGTGACCCGGAAAAGCCCATTGGCAACTACCTGTTCTCCGGCCCCACGGGTGTCGGCAAGACGGAAGTGGCCAAGCAGCTTGCCAGCACGCTGGGGATCGAGCTGATCCGCTTTGACATGTCGGAATACATGGAACGGCATTCGATCTCGCGCCTGATCGGTGCGCCGCCGGGCTATGTCGGTTTCGATCAGGGTGGCCTGCTGACCGACGCCATCGACCAGCACCCGCATGCGGTCCTGCTGCTTGATGAAATCGAGAAGGCGCACCAGGACCTGTATAACGTCCTGCTGCAGGTGATGGACCATGGTCGGCTGACCGACCATAACGGCAAGACGGTCGATTTCCGCAACGTGGTCCTGATCATGACCACCAATGCAGGCGCTGCCGACCTGAGCAAGGAGGCGATCGGCTTCGGCCGCACCAGTCGCGAAGGCGAGGACGAGGATGCGATCAAGCGCCTGTTCACGCCGGAATTCCGCAACCGGCTAGATGCGATCATTCCGTTTGCCAACCTGTCGCCGCATGTGGTGGACCGGGTGGTGGAGAAGTTCATCTTCCAGCTTGAAGCCCAGCTGGCGGACCGCAACGTGATGATCGAAATCTCGTCCGCCGCGCGCGAATGGCTGGCGGAACGGGGATATGACCGCCTGTATGGCGCCCGCCCGCTGGGCCGCGTCATTCAGGAATACATCAAGAAGCCACTGGCAGAAGAACTGCTGTTTGGCAGGCTGACCAAGGGGGGCGTGGCCAAGATCACGCTCAAGGACGGGAAGCTGGACTTTGAATACATCTCGCAGGCGGAAAATTCCTCCGCCGAAGGGGACGAAGGCGACAGCACGCGTGAAGCGGAAGCCGCCGACTGATACCGGGCCCTTGCGGGTATTGACTGAAAATGACAGGGACCAGAAATGGTCCCTGTTTTTTTTGTCTCCCTGCCCTGAAAGGAACCTTATGCTGACGGCCGCCATTTATATTCCCGCTGCATTTGCCGAAATTGGCGGCTGCTTCTGTTTCTGGGCATGGATGCGCCTTGGCCGTTCGGCACTGGTACTGGTGCCGGGCTGCCTGTCGCTGATGGTGTTCGCATGGCTGCTGACATTCAGCCCGGCCGATAATGCGGGTCGGGCCTATGCCATTTATGGGGGGGTCTATATCGTCGCCAGCCTGATCTGGTCATGGCTGGTGGAAGGACTGCCGCCCGACCGCTGGGATATCGGGGGGGCCGCGATCTGCATTGTCGGGGCCGCCATCATCCTGCTGGCTCCGCGCGGCTGAACATCCTGTTGATAAGAAAACTTTTTGGTAAAGCTTTTCTCAAAAAGCCTCAGGAAATGCCGCCTTTAAAGAAAAGGCGGCACCCAAAACGTCCTTAAGATATGAGGCAGCCCTTTACTGGTAACGGGTGCCGTTGACCGTCACATATCCCTCCACGGGCCAGGTCCGCCCGGTGCCATGATGGGTCCAGTCAATGCCCTGGCTGCGGGCATTATCGTAATAATACCGGCCCAGCACATCGGCCTGATCCCCCTTGGCCACCCACGGCCATGCGGGTGCAGACATACGATCCAGATCGGATACGATGCGAATGGACACGCCGTTTCCGACATCAACATAGAAATAACCATGCAGTCCGCTGCGGGTCCGTTTTGAGGCGGATACGGCGATCACACGACCACAGACATGCTCGACCCGGTCAGGCTGGTCCGCCTGCGAGGCTTCCGCCGCTTCGACATCTGCAAGGAATTTGCGATCATCGCAGGACTGCGGCACGGGGCTGGCGATGGCCTGGGTCTGCGCCCTGTCCTTCTCGCTGCCGGACTGCTGGTACTCTTCCCCGGCCTGTTCGCGTTTGTGGTGATGGTGACGGCGTGCTTCCGCCGGCGCCAGCAACGCCCCCTGCACCGCAAGGACCGCCGCCAGCCCCATCACCCCACGTATATGCCAGCGCGTTGCCGCCATGACTGTTCTCCATTCACACAAGATCACAATCTTTTGCGGGGTGTGGGCGCGCCCGTCAATGAACGGCGTGGTGGGCGTCCTTCGGCGCTTCGGCTTCCAGCTGTCGACGGGCCTTTTCCATTTCCGCCGCCATGGCGGGATCGGATGCCGGCATCTTCAGGTGCAGCTTCTCCAGCGCGTCAATGATGGCTTCGATCACCACCAGCCGTTCAAACCATTTCTGGTCGGCCGGCACGACAAACCACGGCGCATCCGGGTGGGCCGTACGCCGGATCGCGTCTTCATACGCGCTCTGGTAATCGTCCCAGTACTGCCGTTCGTGAATGTCGGAAGGCGAGAATTTCCAGTTCTTGGTCGGATGATCGATCCGGCGCAGGAACCGCCTGCGCTGCTCCTCCTTCGACAGGTGCAGGAAGAACTTCAGCACGACCGTGCCCTGACGCGCCATGTACTGCTCGAAATGGCTGATGTCCTGATAACGGTCGTGCCAGAATGTCGATTTCTTACGCAGGGGCCCGGGCAGGCATTCATGGTCCAGCAGTTCAGGATGCACGCGGGTGACCAGCACTTCCTCATAATGGCTGCGGTTGAAAATACCGATGCGCCCGGCGGCGGGCGCTGCCAGATGCTCGCGCCACAGATAGCCGTGCGACAGTTCAACCGGACCGGGCTGCTTGAACGATGTCACGCTGACGCCCTGCGGGTTGATACCGGACATGACATGCTTGATCACGCCATCCTTGCCACCCGCATCCAGCGCCTGCAGCACGACCAGAACGGACCATGTGCCATTGGCGTACAGCACGGATTGCAGTTGTGACAGGCGGCCAATGCGTTCCTTCAGCAGCCGCTTTCCGGTTTTCTTGTCCAGCCCGCAGGCCTCCGCCGCGCGCGTGGGGCAGGCCGCAAGGGAAAAACCATGTCCGTTGCGCACACAGAACTGACGCGCCAGCCTGTTACTCATATCCTTGGTCTTGCGGGTCATGATCAGTCCTTCATGCCCCGCGCTACCGCAAGGCCACCCGCCGCCTGACAGACGGGCATCATCTCGATTTCATTGATATTGACGTGACGCGGCAGCGACAGGACCCAGGCCACCGTTTCGGCAATGTCCGTCGGCAGCAGCGGCTTCGTGCCTTCGTACACCGCCTCGGCTTTCGCATTATCGCGCAGGCGCACCTGACTGAACTCGCTTCCCCCGCACAGGCCAGGTTCAAGGTTCGTCACGCGCACGTTATGCCCCAGCAGGTCGCAGCGCAGGTTGCGCGTGAACTGCCTGACAAACGCCTTGGTCGCACCATACACATTGCCCCCCGTATACGGATAGGTGCCAGCCGTGCTGCCAAGGGTGACGACATGCCCGCGTTCCCGCGCCACCATGCCGGGCAGCATGACGCGGGTCAGTTCGACCATGCCGGTCACGTTGGTGGAAATCATGGTCTGCCAGTTGGTGATATCCGCCTCCTGCGCCTTTTCCATACCCAGCGCCAGACCGGCATTGCTGACCAGAATATCCACGTCGCGCCATTCCTGCGGCAGGCTGCCGGGCAGGGCCGCGATGGCGTCCGCATCGTCCATGTCCAGCCTGAAGGGCAGCAGGTCCGGCCCCAGTTCCGCCGCCAGCGCATCCAGGCGTTCCTGCCTGCGGCCGGTTGCTATGACGCGGTATCCATCATGCACAAGGCGCTGGGCAATCGCCCTGCCGAATCCGGCGGTCGCACCGGTTACCATTGCGATCTGCTTCATGGTCTGTCTCCTTCCTGCATGTCACGGCAGCCTTGCATATCGGGCGGCGTCCGTCATTGAGAACAATCAGCCTGTGGGTAACGTCTGAAATAGTTGCAAAGGAAAGCAAATCCGGTTCTATGGTTGTGTATGGCTTCCTTCACGACAACTCCGGGCTGCAGCCTGACCGGCCACCTGCTGGTGGCCACCCCTGCCCTGACGGATCCCGCCTTTGCGCGCAGTGTCGTCTATCTGTGCGCCCATTCCCCCGAGGATGGGGCCATGGGCCTTGTTGTCAACCGCCGCCTGTCCCAGCCCGTCCTTGATGATGTACTCGAACAGCTTGGCATTGCCCCCGTGCCGCCACGCCGCCGCATCAACCTGTGCGCGGGTGGACCGATGGATAACGGGCGCGGATTCGTGCTGCATACATCAGACTGGAGCGGCGATGGCAGCCTGCCGGTGGACCGCACCACCACCCTGACCGCCAGCCTGGACGTGCTGCGTGATATTGCCGATGGCAATGGCCCGGCTCACGCACTGCTGGCCATGGGCCATGCCAGCTGGGAAGCGGGGCAGCTTGAAGAAGAGATGCTGCGCCATGATGCATGGATCGCAGCACCGGCCACCGAAAACATCGTGTTCGGACCAGACCACAACGCCAAGTGGCGGCAGGCGCTGGCCAGTGTGCATATCGACCCCGCATGGTACAGTTCCGCCCCCGGTCACGCCTGACCGCGGGCCGCGGCCCCTACCAGCGCAGGGACGGCACGCACGCAACCGGCGCAAGACCGGCGGCAGTGGCTTCTTCCACCGCAAGGTCGTAATCCGGATTGCGCCCCAGCTCCCAGTTCCCGCCAAGCATTTCCTGATGGATGCCACCCAGCACCCAGCAGCCGTCGATGCCTGCGGTGGCTGCCCCGCGCATGTCGGTCGCCAGCGCATCACCCAGCGCCAGCACGCGGTTGCGTGGTACATCCAGCAGTGACAGCGCCAGCCCGTACACCTCCGGATAGGGCTTGCCGATCCAGCGCACGTCACGGCCATGTTCCGCATACCAACTGGCCATCGCCCCCGCGCAGATCAGGCGCTGCGTGCCACGGATCACCTGCTGGTCGGGATTGGCGCAGATCATGGGCAGGCCATGGGCGGCACAACACCCAAGCAGCGGCAGGTAGGGGGCGATGTCTTCTTCCCCCAGTTCGGCATCCGGTCCGGTATTCAGCACGAAATCGGCATTGGCCGGGTCCGTGACCACATCAAGGTCCAGCCCGGCATAGACATCCACGTCCTTTTCCGGTCCCAGATGGATCATGCGCCGCCCCAGTGCGGCAAACCACGGATCATCACGGCTGGCCAGCATGCGGTGGGTGCATTCGCCACTGGTCATGATGGCGTCATACAGGTCGGCGCTGATGCCCATGCGGCGCAGGTTTGGCTCCACCGTTGCGGTCCGGCGTGGCGCATTGGACAGCAGCACGACACGACGACCGGCTTCGCGCAGGCGCTGCAGGCATTCCAGAACGCCGGGATAGGGCTGCACGCCATTATGCACCACACCCCACAGGTCGAGGATGTATCCGTCATAATCGCCATTCAGCGTGGACAGCCCGTCATGCCATTTCATTTGAGCGCGCTACCCCTTGCATCCGCCAGTGTCTCGAAGCCCTGCGCACGCAGCGCACGCAGGGTTTCGGCCTTCAGCCGCGCGATGATGCCCGGCCCTTCGTAAACATAGGATGTGTAGATCTGCACGAGGTCGGCACCCGCGCGCACCCGGTCCACGATATCCGCGCCGGTCTCGATCCCGCCACAGGCCACCAGTGCGACGCGGCCAGCGGCCACAGTCGCCACGCGGGTCAGCATATCCTGCGCCAGCGCGCGCAGCGGGCGACCGGACAGGCCGCCGGCTTCGTCCGCATCCGGGCTGCGCAGTCCAGGCGGGCGTGAAAGGGTGGTGTTGGACACGATCAGCCCCTGCACACCCCCGGCAATCGCGGCCTCGACCACTGCCGCCACGTCATCATGCGCGATATCAGGCGATATCTTGACCAGCAGTGGCGGCCGTTCGGGGTGGGCTGCACTGATGGCGTCCAGAATGCCCTTCAGGCGCGTCGCTTCCTGCAGGTCGCGCAGGCCCGGCGTATTGGGCGATGACAGGTTGATGACGATGTAGTCGGCATAATGCTTCACCCGCCCGACCAGCATGGGGTAATCGCGCTCGGGATCCGCACCAGTCTTGTTGATGCCAAGGTTCGCGCCCACCGGCACCTGCGCGCCCGGCGTACGGCGCGGTGACGATACGCGGTGCAGCCGCGCCATGCGCACGGCAAAACGGTCGATGCCCTGATTGTTGAACCCCATGCGGTTGATGATGGCGCGGTCTTCCGTCAGCCGGAACAGGCGTGGCTGCGGGTTGCCGGGCTGCGGGCGGGGGGTCACGGTCCCGGCTTCGACAAAACCGAAGCCCGAACGCGCCAGCGGGCGCACGACCAGCGCATTCTTGTCAAACCCGGCCGCCATGCCGATGGGATTGGGAAACCGCAGGCCCATGGCCCGTACCGACAGCGCCGGGTCATCATTGCCCGGGCAGGATACCCCGCCCAGACCAAGCTGCAGGGCATCCAGGGCGATACGATGGGCGGTCTCGGGCTCCAGACGCCGCATCAGGGGCAGGATCATACGCGACATAATATTCATGACAGGAAGTGTTGCCGCAATTCAGCGCCGGGGGAAAGGGGGCAACTAACCATGCGCGGGCTTTGTCGCGTCCACCGCCGCCGGTGCATCGGTGGGAAAGCGGATCAGGTAATAGGGCGGCACCCGCAGGTCATGGCCGCCATTCAGTCCACCCAGACGATTCCATTGCCCCAGCGTGCAGTACACCATGTCGCCATCAACGAATATCCCGTCGGGGGACAGGATTCGCGGGTCATGCACCATGGTGTCGAACGTCCCGTCCGCATTGCGGCGGAAAATGGCGTCATGTTCGAAATTGGTGGTGTAGATCCGCCCCTTTGCATCATTCGCCAGACCATCAGCCACGCCCTTTTCCCCCAGATCGCGGATCCCGGCGGCAAGCTGCGCATCGGTTCTGGAAAAATCGGCCAGCAGGCCTGTAGGAATGCTGTACAGCCGCCTGCTGGTCAGGGGACTGTAATACAGCGTGCCGCTGTCGGGCGACAGGGTAATGCCGTCCACCCCACCCCAGACAAAGCCGGGTGGATGCTGCGGAGGATCAAACACCAGTGGCCGGCCCTCCACCACCGCCATGAACGGACGCTGCGCCTGAATGGAGGGATGGTCCGCCAGCACCCGGCGCTGCCGGCCTGTTGCAATATCCACCACCACAAGGGCGGGCGACAGGCCGAAGGAGGAATCGGTCACGTACACCGTGCCCTGCGCCCCATGAGTCAGATCCACCCGCAGGTCGTTCATGTGGCTGTCCGGCAGCAGGGCTGGCGCACGCAGGATGATGCTGGCGAAAATCCGGTCCGTTTCGGGGTCGATGCCGATCACTTTCGCCGCCCCCGGCGCCAGTGGCTGTCCCGCCAGCTTGCCATCATCAATGGCCCATAACCGTCCTCGCGCATCCGTCGTCATGCCATGCACCGACATGAGCCGGATGCCCGGCGGCTGGTCGGACGGCATGCTGTGCGCCGCATCGGGATAGGGATACAGCTTCCCGCCCTTCAGTTCCGCAAGGGTCGCCCCGTGATGATTGACCGCATGGCGGGGAAAACCGACAAATATGCGCCCATGGGTCACGGCGATGCCCGACGGACCGGGCCCGTCAAACCGGGCGACGATTTCAAACGGGCCGGACGATGCCACGCCATGGTCGCGGTTGGTGGCATCATGCGCCGGTTCCGCCGCACGGGCGATGCCGCCGATGCCAATGGTCAGTGGCAGGATGGCACGGAACAGGTCACGCCTGTGCATGGACATGGTCATCGTCTCCCCCGGATGCTGGCTGTTCCGCCATTCATGCAAGTCCAGGTGGCAAGGGCAATCAGCCCTGCCCCGGCCCGGACTTCACAATCAGTTCATGGGCAGGGATGCGGGCGGGTGTTCGGGCGACAGCGTGCGCCGTATCCGTCCCACATCCGCAGTCGTTACCCCGGGTGCGTCATTTCCCCATGCCGCGCGGATGAAGGTGACGGTATCCGCCACGGCCGCATCATCCATGCCTGCCGCGAAACCGGGCATGACAAAGGCCGAAGGCGCCTGACGCGTCGCGCGCAGGACATTCCCCTCCAGCACGATACGGATCAGGGAATCCGGCCTGGGGTCCATGACCACCGGGTTGCCCGCCAGTGGCGGGAAGGTGGTGGGATAGCCACGGCCATCAGTGCGGTGACAGGCAGCGCAACGGTCGACATAGGACCGCGCACCACGGGCGGACACGTTGCCTGCGCGCAGGGCGTCGGTTGCCGTGGGATCATAGGTCCAGCCCTGCGCAACCGGGGTTGCCGCGGGGGACAGGGTCTTGAGGTAACGCGCGATCGCCAGCCGGTCCTCATCCGTCATGTGCTGCGTGCCATGGCCGATGGCATCCGTCATGCCGCCAAAGGCCGCACCCAGCGGCATGCGCCCGGTGGCCAGGAAACGCACGATGTCATGTTCATTCCACCGCCCCAGCCCGGTGCGGTTTTCGCCGCGCAGGCTGACCGGACGCCAGCCATCCACCGCATCCCCGCCCGACAGGTACAATGGCCCGTCCGCCGCTGTCAGGGCCTTTTCCTGCATGGTCAGGGCGCGGGGCGTGTGACAGGCACCGCAATGCCCCGGCCCTTCGACCAGATAGCTGCCACGGGCCACCAGCGGGTCGGCAAAGGTGCGGCGGTCCATGTCGCGCCGCACGTCGCCCGGGTCGGGGGCATACAGCGTGCGCCATATGGCAAGCGGCCAGCGCATGGACATCGGCCATGACATGCCATCCTGCACCACCCTGTGCGCAACGGGTTTCACGCCATCCATGAAATAGACATACAACGCATGCACGTCCTCATCCGTCAGGCGCGCATAGGATGGATAGGGCATGGCCGGATACAGCGTCGCCCCGTCACGGCGGATGCCCCGGCGCAGGGCACGACGGAACTCGGCTTCGGAATACTGGCCGATGCCGGTCTGCCGGTCAGGGGTGATGTTGGGGGCATACAGCGTGCCGGTCGGCAGGTTAAAGGCCAGACCACCGGCAAACGGCGCGCCGCCGGATGCCGTATGGCAGGCGGCACAATCGGCAGCAACGGCCATGTAGGCGCCGCGCGCCACCACCGCATCGTGCTGCGCATCATCCTGCGCCCGCACGGGTCCGGCCCCCATTACCGCCACCGCCAGCACGGCCGCCAGCAGGGGGCGCCACGTTCGCTTCACCACCCCCCTCATCCCGCCAGCGGTCCGGGATGGGCAAGGTAGGTCGTGCGGATGTGATGTGCCGCCCAGTACGCCAGTGCGGCGACCATGCCGGTCGGGTTGTATCCCGTTCCCTGCGGGAAGGCGTTGGCCCCGATCACGAATACATTGTGCACGTCCCACGACTGCAGGTACCGGTTGAGCGCACTGGTACCGGGATCACTGCCCATGACCGCGCCACCACCCAGATGGGTGGTCTGGTACTGCCGGGTATCGAACGGCCTGCCGAATTCGCGCTTTGTCAGGTTGACGCGGCGCGCGCCCATGGCCTTCGCCACATCGCCGATTTTGTCCACAACGTAGCGGTTCATGCGGATGTCGTTGTCTTTCCAGTCAAACGTCATGCGCAGCAGCGGCTGTCCGTAGGCATCCTTCCATGTCGGGTCGAGGTCGAGATACACATCGCGGTACGCCATGTTCGACCCATGGGCGTCAATGCGCAGGGAATGGCGGTATGTATCGATCATGCCCGCTTTCCACGCACTGCCCCAGCGCGGCGTGCCCGGCGGTCCGCCGGAATGGGCGGCGGCGATGGCGCGCACCCCGGCCTGGTTCACCCATACCGGCGACCCGCCCACGAACCCCAGTGGGCCGTGATCGAAGTTTTCGCTATTGAAATCATCAAACGCGACGCCACCGCCGCCTGCGCCGATATACTGGTTCGTCTCGATACCCCGGTCGAGCCAGACATTGCTGGTCGTCACGTTCTGATAGACGAAATTGCGGCCCACCACCCCTTCGTTGCGCACGGGGTCATACGGTCTGCCAATGCCCGACAGCAGCATAAGCCTGACATTATGGAACTGGAACGCGGTCAGGATGACCAGTTCCGCCGGCTGGGTCACCACTTTCCCGTCGGGGTCGGTATAGGTCACGCCGGTCGCCCGCCTGCCATCCGCATCCAGTTCAACCTTCAGCACATGGCAGCCTGCGCGCAGGTCGAACAGCGGGTGCTGCCGCAACACCGGCAGGATGTTCACGTTGGGCGATGCCTTGGAATACATGTAACAGGCATATCCGCTGCAATATCCGCAGAAATTGCACGGCCCCATCTGGGCGCCATACGGATTGACATACTGCCGCGACGCATTGGCCGCCGGCAGGGAGTACGGGTGGAATCCCGCCTCTTCCGCCGCCTTGCGGAACAGGTGGGCGGTATAGACATCCTTCAGCGCGGGCAGCGGAAAATGGTCGGAACGCGAGGGAGAGAACACATTCCCCTTCCCCACCACCTTCCCGTTTATCATGTAGGGTTCGCCCGACGTGCCGAATACCTTTTCAGCCCTGTCGAAAAAGGGTTCCAGTTCCTCATACGTGACGCCGTAATCCTGAAGGTTCATGCCTTCGGGAATGAATCTGGCGCCATATTTCTCGATCACGCGCGAACGCATCCGCAGGTCATCGGGGGGGATGCGGAAATGCACGCCCGACCAGTGCAGGCCCGCGCCGCCCACGCCCTCACCGGGCAGGAAGGCCGCCATGCGACGATAGGGCAACGCCGTCTGCTGGCTGTTATTGCGGATGGTGACGGTATTTTTCGACAGGTCCTGAAACAGTTTATAGCGGAAATTGGCCTCCAGTTCGTCAATCGACGCGGGATAGGCCCCCTCCGACGCGGTACTGCGGTCGGGGCCACGCTCCAGCATGACAACCGAGCGACCGGCCTCCGTCATTTCCTTGGCCATGATCGACCCGGCCCAGCCACCGCCCACGATCACCACGTCAACCGGCTTCAGCCTGCGTGCGTCGTCGCTCATGCCGTTTCCCCCGATATGGACACGCTGCCCAGCGGGTAATGCGCGCCGTAACGGTCCACCCAGTCCATGAAATCCGCCCGCGCACCGGGGAAACCCAGCATGGTCCAGCCACCAAGGCCGGTATTGCCGCCATGCACGGGGTCCGAAAATGCCCCTTCCATTACATTGGCCAGCAACTGGTCAAAAAACACACTGGATGGAATATCGCCAAAAACCAGCCTGTTGTTCTCGGCCCCGCGCAGCAGGTCGTCCTGCAACGCGGGCGCAAGGTCGGCAAACGGCCTGCCGTGACGGGTGGCGGCGTGTGCGTTCATGCCCGCGATACCGCGCCGGTACAGATCACGCGGGGCATGGGGCAGCTGATAGCCAAGATTATCCGGCCCCTGCACGAACGGGGCCTGCATGTACCATTGCGCCCCGAAGGCATATGGGGTGTCCATCTGCATGTCGATGAAACGGGGCACGTCCAGCGCACATGCGCCGGGGCCGTTTTCATCGGCCGGGATCAGGCGGTCACACGCGGCAGTCAGGAACGCCCATTCGATGGGCGTGAAAAAACGCGGGACATAGGGCGCAGGCGGATGCGAACGCGCCGGACGGGATGCAAGGGACGTACCACATGCGGCAATTCCCGCCAGTCCCCGCATGAACTGCCGCCGCGACGAAATGAACCGTAAACCACCAATACCCAAAAATGCCTACCCGCTATGCCATGTCATTCCTGATCCGAACGCTCACTATATCCGTGAGGTCTGGATGAATGCCTAGACCATTTTTTCAACATTTTTATTAATGCAAGAAAATATGATCACGAAAAATGACCCATAGATAAACTTTTCCAGATCCGGACCCCTTTCCCGACAGATCGTTTCAACATGTTGCAGATGATGGACAGGTTTCTGGCGCTGTCCGTTCCAGAAAGCTTCAGGAAACGCCACCTCTGTGGAAATTAACTGAAACTTTCCGTCCTGTTTGTCAGAAGGTTATTTTGAAACACGCGCCCATCCCGACCGCACCCTTGACCGGCCACGGGGCGCACCCTATCCCCCCGGCATGCGTATTCGCCTTTTCATGCCCGGAAGTATTGGCACCGCCTGCATTGCATCGGTGACGGACATGGCCGTGGGCTACCCACAGGCCCTGGTACGCCGGATCGGGCATCCGGTCATGTGGGTCGGGGGGCTGATCGGCATGCTGGACAGGCGGCTCAATACTGAAGACGCCACTCCGGCGCGGCGCAGGGCAAATGGCTGTCTGGCGGCCATGCTGATTGTCTCGGTGCCGACGGCAGCAGCCGTGCTGGTGGATCGCGCCATCCGCCGCATCCTGCCGCGGTGGCTGGCGTTGCCGCTGACGGCGGTGCTGGCCAGTTCCCTTGTCGCCCAGCGTTCCCTGCATGACCATGTCAGGGCCGTGGCGGTTGCCGCACAGGACAGCCTGCCCGCTGCCCGGCATGCGGTCTCCCATATCGTCGGTCGTGATCCCGAACAGCTGGATGAGGCCGCGGTGCTGAGGGCCGCGACCGAAACACTGGCCGAAAACTTTTCCGATGGCATTGTCGCCCCCCTGCTGTGGATGGCGGCGGGTGGCCTGCCGGGGGCGGTTTTCTACAAATCGGTCAACACGGCAGACAGCATGATCGGCCATCGCACGCCCCGGCATGAAGCCTTTGGCTATGTCGCGGCAAAACTGGATGATCTGGTCAACCTGCCCGCGTCGCGCCTGTCCGCGCTATGGATCGTCCTTGCCGCCCTGACCATGCGGGGCATGACCGCGCGTGGCGCCCTATGCATCGTGCTGCGCGACGCCTGCCACCACCGATCCCCCAATGCGGGCTGGCCGGAGGCCGCGATGGCGGGCGCGCTGGGCATACGCCTGTCCGGTCCACGGTCCTATGCTGGTGTCAGCGTGGCGGAACCGTGGGTGGGCGATGGCCGGTCCGACCTGCGACCTGATGACCTGTATCGCGCCCTGGCGCTGTACCGTCGCGCCTGCCTGATCCAGACGCTGGCGGGATGCTCGGCCGCGGGCATGCTGGCCCGCCATCTGCGGACCGTTTACAAAACATACTGAAAACAGCAGAACGTTTCCGGTAAGGCTTTTTCAGGGCGATGCAGGAAAATGCCGCCCGCCTGCCGGAAGGCGACATCCGGACACTTCCGCATTCTAACGGGGCAACATCGCATCGATCCCGCGCTGCCTGCTGACGGGACGGGCCAGTTCCAGCAGGCTGTCGATATCCAGATGCGTTTCCAGATGATCGGCCAGCGCATCAAGCGCCGCATCGACCGTCGCGTCATGGTCATGCCCGTGTGAGCGTGTTCCAAGGCGCGCCAGCACTGCCGCCCGCGCCCCGCCATCAGCCAGCAGCCCGTGGACATAGGTGCCCCACACCCGCCCCGACGGGCTGACCGCGCCATCATGACGCCCGCCCAGGTCGATCAGGGGGCGGGCGTCATGATCGGGTCCGGTGGTTCGGCCGATATGCATTTCATATCCGTGCAGGCCCGCACCTTCGGGCAGCAGGTGACCCGTCACCTCATCCAGCCGCTTGCTGCCCTCCAGCACGGTGGCGACATCCAGCAGGCCAAGACCCTCCACCGTGCAGGCCGCCCCCTCGATCCCCATCGGGTCGGCAATGCTGCGTCCCAGCATCTGGTAGCCGCCGCATATGCCCATGACATGACCACCACGACGGACATGGGCATGGATGTCGATATCCCACCCCTCGTCACGCAGCACCGCAAGGTCGGCGATGGTCGCCTTCGCACCGGGCAGGATCACAAGGTCGCATGGCGGCAGGACCTGCCCACGCTGCACCATGGTCAGGCAGACCCCGTCTTCCGACGCCAGCGGGTCCAGATCATCGAAATTGGCGATCATGGGCAGGCAGGGCACCGCAATGCGCAGCCCCTCCACCCCGGACCTGCCGCCGGGGTGCAGGTCGGCGGCATCTTCCGCGGGCAGGTCACGCACGCGGTCGAGAAAGGGCACCAGCCCCACGGACCGCCAGCCGGTCATGCGCGCAATTGCCGCCATACCCGCATCAAACAGTGATGGATCGCCCCGCATACGGTTGACGATAAACCCCTGTATGCGCCGCGCATCCGCATCCGCCACCACCGCCTGCGTGCCCACAAGACTGGCGATCACGCCGCCACGGTCAATGTCACCCACCAGCACGACATTGAGATCCGCCGCCTGCGCAAACCCCATATTGGCAATGTCATCGGCCCGCAGGTTGACCTCGGACGCAGACCCTGCCCCTTCGACCAGCACGATGTCCGCCTGATCGGCAAGGGCATGGAAACTCTCCAGCACCTCCGGCATCAGGCCGCGCTTGAAGGACTGGAAATCCTTTGCCCGCACCTGCCCACGCATCCGCCCGCGCACCACCAGCTGCGATCCGGTCATGCCCTGTGGCTTGAGCAGCACGGGGTTCATGTCCACCGATAACACCGCCCCGCAGGCACGGGCCTGCAGGGCCTGCGCGCGCCCGATTTCGCCCCCGTCCGCCGTCACCGCCGCGTTGTTGGACATGTTCTGCGGCTTGAACGGGCGCACGCACAGGCCACGGCGGGTCAGGGCGCGGGCAATACCCGCCACCAGCACCGACTTGCCCACGCTGGACCCCGTGCCCTGGAACATGAGCGCGCGGGCCGCCATCAGAATTCAATCCCCGCCTGTGCCTTCACGCCCTTTTTGAAATGATGGGCGACCTGCGTCATCTCGGTCACCAGATCGGCGGCCTCGATCATGGCGGGACGGGCGTTGCGTCCCGTTACGACGACATGCTGCATGGCGGGACGGGCCGCGATATCGGCCAGCACGTCATCAACCGGCAGGTAGTCGTAGCGCAGCGCGATATTGAGTTCGTCCAGGATCACCATCGCCACGTCCGCGCGTTTCAGCGCGGCACGCGCCTGGTCCCACGCGGCGCGGCAGTTGGCGATGTCACGGGTGCGGTCCTGCGTGTTCCATGTAAAGCCTTCGCCCAGCGCATGCCATTCCACCTGGTCACCAAAGCGTTCCAGCGCCTTGCGCTCCCCCGTGTTCCACGCCCCCTTGATGAACTGGATCACCACGATGCGCCCGCCATGGGCCAGCGTGCGCAGCGCCATGCCAAAGGCAGCGGTGGATTTGCCCTTGCCCGCGCCGGTATGTACCGCCAGCAGGCCCTTCTCTATGGACTTGCTGCTGACTTCCCTGTCCTGCACCTGCTTGCGCTTCGCCATTTTTTCACGGTGGCGGATTTCTTCGGGGGTAAGGGTCATTTCATCTCCATCGGCAGGCCAGCCACCACAAAAACAACACGCGCGACATTCCGCGCCACGGACTGGTGCAGCCAGCCTGCCTCATCACGGAAGCGACGCGCCAGCGCATTATCGGGCACGATCCCCTGCCCGACCTCGTTCGACACCAGCACGGTCGGGCCCGCGCGACGGCCAAGGGCTGCCAGCAGCGCCTGCGTGGCAGCGCCAATATCGTGTTCGCCCAGCATGAGGTTGGTCAGCCACAGCGTCAGGCAGTCCACCAGGACAGGCGATGTCCCCGCCCCGTCAAGGGCAGCCGGCAGGTCCAGCGGTTCTTCCACCGTATGCCATCCCGTCCCGCGCCGGGCACGGTGATGGGCCACGCGCCGCGCCATTTCCCCGTCATGGGGCTGGCAGGTGGCAAGATAGGTCCATGGCGCGGGCCATTGGGGGAACAGGCTCTCGGCAAAGCTGCTCTTGCCCGACCGCGCGCCCCCCAGCACGAAAATGCAGCCCTGCATGCCGGACATCGTATCGGGTTGGCCCGCCGCCTTCATTTTATCCTCCGCCATCTTGCATCCGGGCGCATAAGACCACACAACGCTGCGCATGCCATCCCGTCTTTCCTTCCCACGCGACATGGCCGCGCTGCGCCAGCTATGCCACGACCTTCCCCCGCCCGACATGACGGCGGATGCCGCCATTGCCAGCCATGACAGCCAGCTGACCAAACCGCCCGGCAGTCTGGGGCAGCTGGAGGAACTGGCCCGCTGGGCCGGACAGTGGCAGCATACCGACCGCCCCCGCGCCGAACGGGTGGATATCATTGTTTTTGCAGGCAATCACGGCGTCACCACGCAGGGTGTGACACCATGGCCCGTCGATGTCACGCGCCAGATGGTCGAGAATTTCCGCAATGGCGGCGCGGCCATCAACCAGATCGCCCGCATCAGCGCCGCACGCCTGCATGTGGTGGACGTGGAGGCCCTGCGCCCCACCGCCGACATGACCCGTGCCCCGGCCATGGACGAGCCGACATTCCTGCGCGCGCTGGCCACCGGCATGCAGGCCGTGAGGACGGATACGGACCTGCTGTGCCTTGGTGAGATGGGGATTGGCAATTCAACCGCCGCCGCCGCTGTCTGCGCCGCCCTGTTCGGGGGGGGCGGCGCGAAATGGGCCGGACGCGGCACCGGACTGGATGACGCGGGGGTGCGGCACAAGGCCGCGGTAATCGACCGCGCACTGGCCCGCCACGGCAGCCACCTGTCCGATCCTCTGGCCATCCTGCGCCATCTTGGCGGGCATGAACTGGCGGCGATCATGGGGGCGGTCATCGCCGCGCGGTACAGGAACATTCCCGTGCTGCTGGACGGGTTCATCTGCACGGCGGCGGCGGCCCCGCTGGCGCTGCTGCACCCCCACGGGCTGGCGCATACCCGCCTGTCCCACTGTTCGGCCGAAGGGGGACACGCCCACCTGGCGGCGGCGCTGGGGCTGTCCCCCCTGCTGGACCTTGGGCTGCGTCTGGGTGAAGGGTCCGGCGCGGGGCTGGCCATTCCGCTTGTCCGCTCCGCCATTGCCTGCCTGTGCGGCATGGCGACCTTCGCGCAGGCCCGGGTCAGCGAAAAGGAATGAGCATCATGGGCCGCCTGCGTGCCGACCTTGTCTGCGGGCTGGGGCTGCTGACCCGCCTGCCGGTGGGGTGGCTGGCGCGTGACGGCCTGCCTTATTCCATGACACGCAGCGTATGGTGCTGGCCCCTGATCGGCGGTGGCCTGGGCGCTGGCGCCGGACTGCTTTATGCCGGGTTGCGGTGGCCTGGCATCGCGGCACTGCCTGCCGCGGGGTGGAGTACCGGCATGCTGCTGCTGGCCTGCGGCGGGCTGCATGAAGACGGGCTGGCTGACATGGCCGACGGCTGCGGAGGTGGACGGGACAAAGCCCGCAAACTGGAGATCATGCGCGACAGCCGTGTGGGCAGTTATGGCGTCATGGCGGTGGTGATTGCGCTGCTGGTGCGGGTGACGGCGCTGGCCGCCATGCCGGGGCATATGGCCATGACCGTCATGCCCGTGGCGGGTGCGCTGGCGCGTGCGGCCATGACGCTGGTACTGTGGCGCCTGCCACCCGCGCGCACCGACGGGCTGGCCAGTTCCATGACGCGCCTGCCGGGTTACGCGCTGGCGGCCTGCATGGCCCTTGCCGCCGGAAGCGCCGTCGTGCTGCTGCCGCTGCCCCGCGCGGCCCTTGCCTGTGGCGTGGCGGTCATGGCGGCAGGCATCATGTGCCGGTTCGCGCGACAGCAGATTGGCGGCCAAACCGGAGACGTTCTTGGTGCAACGGCAGTTGTGACGGAATGTGCTGTTCTGGCTGCCCTGACCTGAATCCGGGCCGTCCCTGTTCAATCACGCGCACCGACCCCATGGGCGGCGACGGCGCCAGCAGGCTGCCGGGCATGCCATGGACCATCCCGTGCATGAGACGAAGCGGGCCGCCATGCGTCACGACGGCGCAGGACTGGCCATACTGCTGCATTTCGGTCCAGAAGTGCCGGACGCGGGCACGCAGGTCGCTACCGCTTTCGCCACCGGGCGGGGCAAAGCCCGCCACGTCAGCCGCCCACGCATCCAGCGCCGCGCGCGAAATGTGACTCCATGGTCGGCCTTCCCATTCCCCAAAACTGATTTCACGCAGACGTGAATCCACCTTCAGGTCCAGGTTCATGAAGCGCGCCACCCGTTCCGCCACCATCTGGCACCGACGGGCGGGAGACGAGAACAGAATCCGGCACCCCACCCCCTGCATGACGGTGCGCAGGCCATCGGCCATGCGTTCCCACCCATCCGCCAGAGCAACGTCCCGTTGGCCGTAACACAGGCCTTCTGCCCCCATAACGGCGGGATGGCGCGCCAGCACAATTGCAAAACGGTCTGTCATCCGGTCCAGCCTTCCAATCTGTCCTACTGAACATCCGCGAAGTTCATGAACATCGCCATAAGTTGGATAAGGGGGCAGCCCCCCGATAAGGACATGCCACTTTTTTGCCCCATGATGTCGGGGCAACATCAATACCGACAAACAGGACTAAATAAAGCCTGTTTACAAAAAGGCATGTATTCTGCATATCGACACTTGCTACATTTACACATTCCAATTTGCTGACACCCCGGATCTGTACATTCCCGTTCCCCAGACCGGAAGGATAACGAGCATCATGCGGATATGGGCAAGCGCCTGCCTGCTTCTGTGCCTGCCAGCAAGCGCGAGCGCCGCAGGTCTGTTCAGTGCTGTCCATCCCACGCTGGCGTGTGGGGATGATGCCATCCTGCGTACCCTGTCCGACCGGACCATTTCCACACAGCAGTCGCCCGCATGGCGCAGGACGCTGATGCGGCAGGGCGACTGCCACAACATCACGCCGGATGTCCGCTGGGAAAGAATAGCCAACCGCAACGGGCTGCCGCTCATGCGGCGCGTGCCCCCGGTTCCCGGCCTGCCGCCGCTATATTTCATGACCGGTGAAATCGCCCCGATCGCACCCGGTCCTGCTGCCGCAGTGGCGTCCGAGGACCGCGCGCCACCCCGCCCCCCGATTGCGCCACCTGCCCCCCCGGCCCCGGCCATCATGGCCGATACCCCCACCGGCCCGCAGCACACCGAGGTGGAAGACAGCCCGCCCGCCACGCCGCCGGTGATCGTACAGCCTGCGGAAACCCCGCGACCGACCGACATCTTTTTCATGACGCGCGGCTTCCAGAAGCTGGGATCGCTTATCCTGACCCTCATGCTGGTCTGCGGGACGGGATGGGTCATGGTGCTGATCCTGCGCGCGGCATGGCGCATGGCGCGACGGCGCAAGGCGATCAACATCTGCGTGGAACTGGCGCAGCGGCATTCCCCCATGCTGGGCCGGTGGTACCAGAACGCGCATGACACGCGCCCCGGTTCCGCGTCCCATACTTCGTGGGGGACGTATCTGGACCGCTTTGCCCATGGCACCATCCTGCCCACACTGACGCGCCGTGGATATAACACCCTGTGGCCCGCCATCCACAAAACCGTGTACGGGCATATCACCGCCATGGCCGCCCGCACGGCAAGCAAGCCGCCAGCCGCCGCCATTTCCCCCTGCACGTATCACCAGGACATGAACCAGGCGGAATATGCCGCCTTCTGTTCACAATGGATTGAAAAGGCCGGGTGGGAAATCCACCCTCCCGTCGCCACGGGCCTTGGCTCCGTCATCCAGTGCAACCGCAACAATCTGAAAATGCTTGTCCATTGCTGGATGGACCGCAAACCCGTTCATGATGACGTGATCTGGCAGGGCATAAAGGAAAAAACCGACTGCAAGGCCAGCGTGGGCGCGATCGTATCCAATGCGCCCTACACGCAGGAGGCCCTGATGCTGGGCAAGAAGCACCGGATCTTCCTGCTGCATCACGAAGACATTTTCAAATTCGTATCCGGCATAGAAGTGCCCGACGTGGCGTAACGCGCGCCGAGCTGTCTAGTCACGCGCCTGATGGACGGCAAGCGCGTTAAAACACAGGGCCGCGCCCTGCGCCTGGGCCGGATTGCCATCAAGGAAACGGGTATCGTCCTCGCGCTTCTGCCCGGTAATGCGCTGGGTGCAGTAATCGAACAGCGCACGACTGTCGCGCACGCGCGTGCAATTCAGCAACCCGACAAAACTGACATACCCCACATGGTCATGCAGGCCCGTTACATACGCCGCGCACTGCTTGAGAACCGGCGGCGCGATCCGGCGGCCCATGATGGTGGCGTACGCGGCCTCTTCACGCGTGGTGCAGGCATTCACACCCGCACTGTCGTGATGCACGGCACAGTACTGCGCCACCGCACCATGCAGGTACCCCCCTTCAGTCGCGCTATGTGCCCATAATGCGTCCGCCGCGCGGCGGTAACTGAATACCCCGGCGGCACGATCGGGCGAGATCGCACGGAACGGCACGGAACGCGACCCGCAATACAGGGTCATGCGATAACCGTCCGCCCCATCCTGCAGATTGGCGAAATCCAGATAGATCGGGTTGAGCGGGGGCGGACACAGCCGCCGCCCCGACGGCAGGACCGGGTTCTGCCCGGGCTCCACCCTGTATATCAGATTGCTGTCGCTGCCCTGTTCCAGCGAGACCTCAAGCAGTTCGCCATTGGTGAAATCGATCCCGCTTTCCGACAGGCGCAGTTCCCCCAGCGTACTCGCGGTCCGGCTGTCCTGCGGGCGCAGCACGAAATACTGCGGCGCGTCCCGGGTCAGGTCACTGCCTTCAAAACGCTCGTTATCAGCATGGGCGGGGACTGTTGCCAAACACGCAACCACACAGGCCCCACTGATGACAGAAAGGCATAACCCGGACCGTGCAGATTCCTTTTTAGGCATATGAGACGTCCCCTTAACTGAACAAGTATTGTGCATTTACTGCTAAAGTTTTGGAAAATATGTTTAATTTTTAATCATAATGCTTTTATTAAGGCATCCATACTTGTCAGTGGTTATTTCGTCTGACAATGTTCGCTCCAGAACAACTAGTTGATGCTGAATGATATTTCTTTCTGTTTCTGCGCCGTTCCCTGCTTTTCCCAGAAGGGAGGCCGTGTTTCCACCAGTTACGGCATGTCCGGATGCAACAGAAATCAGGACTGCATATTTTTTGTACAACTTTTCCACCCCCGCGTGGACAACGCCCTTCTCCCTCCTTCCTCCCGCGCCCACCGTGGCGGAGACCAGAGTATGATCAGACCGGATCCCGCGCTGGAAGACAGCACCCCCATCCTGCCCGAAGATGATGACGGCTATCACAAGGGACTGGGCGCACGCCAGATCCAGATGATTGCCGTGGGCGGCGCGATCGGAACGGGTCTTTTCCTGGGCGCGGGTTCACGCCTTCAGGCGGCGGGCCCATCGCTTGCTCTGGTCTATCTGGTGTGCGGCATCTTTTCGTTCCTGATCATGCGCGCACTGGGCGAACTGGTGATGCACCGCCCCACCTGCGGCAGCTTTGTATCGTACGCGCGGGAATTCCTGGGGGAAAAGGCGGCCTTCATCGCAGGGTGGCTATCCTTCATGAACTGGGCCATGACCGGGATTGTCGATATCACGGCCGTGGCGATGTACATGCATTTCTGGGGCACGTTCGCGGCTGTGCCACAATGGGCCTTCGCCCTTATGGCGCTGTGTATCGTCACCACGCTGAACATGGTGGGCGTCCGGTGGTTCGGGGAGATCGAGTTCTGGTTCTCCCTGATCAAGATTGTGGCGCTGTGCCTGTTCCTGGTCATCGGCAGTGTCATTCTGGGCGTACGCATGCCGGTGGACGGCCACGCGACGGGGCTGCACCTGATCGCCGATAATGGCGGCATCTTCCCCCACGGGCTGATCGCCAGCCTGTTGCTGGTGCAGGGGGTGGTGTTCGCCTATTCCGGCATTGAACTGATCGGGACGGCGGCGGGCGAATGCGCGGATGTGCGCACGGTGCTGCCGCGCAGCATCAACAGCGTCATCTGGCGCATCGGGCTGTTCTATGTCCTGTCGGTCATACTGCTGGTCAATCTGCTGCCCTGGACCGCCTATCATGGCGGGACCAGCCCGTTCGTGACGTTTTTCGAGGCACTGGGTGTCCCCGGCGTCGATACGATCATGAACATCGTGGTGCTGACCGCGGCACTGTCCAGCCTGAATTCCGGCCTGTATTCCACCGGCCGCGTGCTGCGCGCCATGGCGCTGGGCGGCGCGGCGCCGCAGTCCCTTGCCCGCCTGAATGCAAGCTCGGTGCCCGCCAATGGCATCCTGCTGACGGTCGCGGTCTATCTGGTGGGGGTCGTGCTGAACTATATCGTCCCGTCCCAGGTCTTTGAAATCGTGCTGAACATGGCGGCAATCGGCATTATCAGCACATGGGCCTTCATCGTGCTGAGCCAGATGAAACTGCGCCAGGCCGTGCGCAGCGGGCGGATTGCTTCCGCCGGTTTTGAAATGCCGGGCGCGCCCTTCACGTCATGGCTGACGCTTGGCTATCTCGGCAGCGTGCTGGTGCTCATGCTGTTTGACTATCCCAACGGCACCTGCACGCTGGCCACCATGCCGGTGGTCGCCATCATCCTGATGCTGGGCTGGAAATACATGAACACCACCCGCAGCGCGCCGGATGCCACAGGGGAACACCCGCAGTTTCCCACACCCTGAACGAAAAACTGGCGGGGGAACTGCCATTCCCCCGCCAGATCAACCGGCCTGTCGGCTAAGGAGTGCTGTATTGATGTCCTGATACCCCCATACCTGCTGCTGCAGTGCATGTAGCAGACATCCCATACCTGCCCCCGATACCACAAGACCCGACACGCACTGCCATGCGTGCATGGGACGCCCCCGATCAGGAAATAGCCACAGCCATGGTTTCCTTCACCTATGCCCGCGCGACCACACGCGCGGGCACTGCACCCCGCCGCAATGCAACTGCACTACCACATGATGCCGGTCGTCCCTGCCAGCGAGCATCATACATTCCGAAACCGGAATCAATATTATTCGTTGCGATGTCGCTTTCATTGTTCCTGTCCGGCCTGTCCTGCGCCCATGCGGCCGGCACGGGCAATGGCACGGCGGCCGGGTCGCAGGGGCTGCATGAAGATTACAGCCAGTGGTACACCGGATCTCTGGTTTCACCATCCGGTGCGCTGACGAAAAAGGGCGTGTTCGCATGGGAACCCTATTTCGCCTACAGCCAGCCCGTCGGCTACCTGGACAGCACCGGACAGGGCATGTCGCTGAAGGACAAGGCGCACAGCGTATCGAATTTCACGCTGTACAAGTATTCCATCACCAATTCGATCAGCCTGCAGATGACACCGGACATAAGCTATGGCTGGCGCAGGGGCGGACATGGCGGCACGACCAGCGGGCTGAAAATGGGCGACCTGCCGGTGGATGTGATGTGGCGCTATCTTGATGCCGACCCGAAGCGGTACATCCCGGCCCTCAGCCTGTTCGTGGGCGTCGCCTTCCCGTCGGGCGATTACACGAAGCTTGGACGTGATGAGGACGGGGTGGGCACCGGCACCTATACCTTCCGCCTCGCGCTTACGGAACAGTCCACCTACACCCGTAAGCTCCCGGCGACTGACGCCTTGCTGAATACTTCTGGTCT
>NZ_BANF01000060.1 GCF_000964425.1 Komagataeibacter intermedius TF2
AAAAAAAACGCATCAAAGAGGCTCAAAAAGCAGAAGCTAAATCGGAAGCAAAATTGCGCGATCGACAAAATTATATCTTAGGAGGTGCCTTAATAAAATTAGCCGAAACAGATGAACGCGCTGTCCGAACCATCGAAACACTTTTGAAGCGTGTTGAAAGGCCATCAGACCAGAAAGCCTTTGAGACATTCTCTCGCCTTCCTTCACTCGCCATGACACCAGTTCCAGCGTCGGAAAATACCCATGAGTGACATGCTGGAAGAAGATCCGTTTGAACTGTTCAAGCGGGTCGAAAAAAGCATCACCAAGGCCACCGGAAGCATGGAGCGTCTGGCATCCGAGCAGGACAACAGGTGCAGAACGATTTCAGACGCCGCCGAAAAAGCCTCCAGGTTGGCCGTAGAAGCCTCTGACGTGTTTTCAGCAGGAAAGAGGCGTCTGATGATCTGGACCGGCCTCTGCGCGGCTATGCTGGTCTGTGGTGGGATGTTGGGAGGGTATTGGCTCGGCCGATCTGACGGATGGAGCCAAGGGAACGCCATCGGACACCAACAGGCCCTGACCGAAAATGCAGCCGCAGCGTGGGGGAATACACCAAGCGGTCAACTGGCCTTCCAGATGGACAAGGCGGGATTACTCCAAGCCCTCGGTCACTGCCACCTACCGGGATACGAGGCCAAATACGAACCAAAGGACAAACGAACCTTCTGCTATCCCACCCAAAACGCTAGCGGTTGGTCGGTGCAGCCATAGCCACAAGCTGCACCCTCTTCCTGAGCAATTCAGACGACCGATTTTCTCTGTCCTGACCCGTCGAAAATCCGAGTTTTCCACCGAAAAAAGAGGGGACCATAGGGGAGAATAAATATCTTTATTCTATCTAGGAGATCGCCGATCTCTGGTTTTCGTTGGGAATCCGCAAAAACTGCTTGATCAATACCTCGCACGTGGTGCTAGTATAAACACGCACCACGTGCGAGGTATTCGCGCTCGATACAGAGGTTTCCCACATGCGGAATGTCACTCGGCTTAGAACCCACAAAGACCGGCTCCAAGAAGATCAGGCCGACCTCTTGAAACAGGCCCTCTTACCCTTCGCCGAGACTAGCCCCGCGATGCGCGATGCTGTTGGGCGGCTTTACGTTCAGATCAAGAACCTTACGACACCAGACCCCGGAACCACGGAGCCTTTCGTTATGATCCGTCCCGCTCAAAATGCCGCTGTTGTCGACTGGCTAGAAGCCAACAGTAAGCGTCCAATGAAGGCTATGCGGGTTTGGGCTTTGCTGTTTGATCATCTCATGCCGCACACCGGACAAATCATGCTGACCCGCGAGGAAATATCTGAAGCCATCGGAATTCGAGCCGATGACGTTAGTCAAATCATGAATGAGCTGGTGAAATTTGGGGCCATCTTCTCCGAGCGCGAACGGGTTGAAGGTCTGCGCGGCCCCGGACTGGTTCGCTACTACATGAATCGACATGTCGCCGAGGTCGGGAGTCGCGCTACGCAAGAAGAACTAGCTCTCATTCCAAAACCCGGTACTAAGCTGGAAATAGTTCAAGGCGGAAAAAGATAATGGATAGTTATAACTATATTGCTTTAACCATTCTCAGGCCCGATAAAATCGTTGGGTATACGTGGGATGGAATTGCTCCAGAAACAATACGCGAAAATATAATAATAGAAGACCTATCTACATTTTCGATACAAAAGAAAATAGAAAAATTCTTAATTCAAGAAAATTATTTATATGAAAATTTCAATGGCCTAAGTATTAAAAATTCACCACTCGATAAAAAAGCTTTATATATAGAGATTCCTGGTGAAAAAGCTTTAGATGAATACGGTAGAATGCATAATTGCTTTGCCGTTTTTAGTATCCAATCTGGATTATACGATCACAATGGCCACTACGCCGCCGGAATAACCCCAGAAACTTCTGTACCAATCAAAATTTGGAACGAGAAGTAGTTTACCGACCTCTTCCTCGACGTTCTGCGCGGGCCTGTAGCATTTCCTGATATGCCTTGGCGTCTCTGGCTTTCTGCTCGGCCCGCTCTCTCTCGGCGGCTTCGGCTCTCTGACGTTCTTCTGCCAGTCGTTTCCGCTCCGCTTCGGCGTCCTTAGCTGCTCCGGCTTTTAATCCCTTGGTGAAAGCCGCCCATTTACTGGCAGTTTTCTCCGCTTTCTGCTGTGCCGGCGGAGTGAGGCGATCAAATGCCTGAGCCACCTTCTCGAACCCATCACGCATGGCTTTGACGGCCTGTTCCAGCTTCGCCAGGGCGAAATCTATGACCTCAGCCCGCTGCGCGTTCTCCGCCCGAATACGGCGGTTATGGTTGCCCGTTGGGGTCTCATGACCTTTCCGCTCCAACGCCACGACATTCGCACCCATGTGCCGCTCTGGCACGCGATCCAGCCCCTGCGCCTCATTGGTCCGGTGATCTATCCGGGCCTCTTGTCCGGCCCGCTCTAGCGCGGCATTGGCAAGGCCAGCCCATAGATGGCGAACCTCTGTTACCTCGTCTGCCCCTTTACCAAGCCCCATGCTGGTCCGCTTCTTGTCGGACAGTTCAATGGTTGATTTGTCTCCAAAAGACAGCTTGCCCTCGGCATCCCGCTCCACCTTGCGAGTGGTGGTCATGATGTGCGCGTGATGATTCCGCTCATCGCCTTCGTTACCGGGCAGATGCACCGCCACATCCACGGCCACCCCGTAACGCTCCACCAGTGCGCGGGCAAAGCTATCAGCCAGATCGGCACGCTGCTCACTGGTCAGTTCGTTCGGAAGGGCAAGTACCCACTCCCTGCCGGTGCGGGCATCCTTCCGCTTCTCCGAAGCCTCGGCGCCATTCCATAATTCAGACCGATCAGCCGTACCACCACCCGGCATGAAAATTGCCTTATGAGAAACGCTGTTCTGACGGGGGCTGTATTTGTGTTCGTGTCCATCAACCTCGTTGGTCAAATCCTCGCCAGAACGATACGCAGCCGCAGCCACAACAGAACGCCCTGCGCTCCGGCTTATCGGCTTTGTCTCGGCGCGATAGATTGCCACGGATCGAAAGCCTTTCTTTTGGCGTAAAATGGGGGGTTCAGGGGGGCAAAGCCACCATGACGCAGGACTTGCACTTGTGCAAGTCGTAACTGCGCCCTTAATACCTGACGGCATCAAGGGATATGTGGTATTGTTCTTAAAAGATTGATTCCAGTTCCGAGGATAATATGAGCAACATTTCTAAAGAAATTGAAAACGCCAAAAAGATTATCGCCGAACAAAAAAAACGCATCAAAGAGGCTCAAAAAGCAGAAGCTAAATCG
>NZ_BANF01000059.1 GCF_000964425.1 Komagataeibacter intermedius TF2
CCGCCTGTCCTGACGGGGGGGGGAGACCCGCAGCCGGGCCGCCGCTAGCGGTGGCCCGGTGACTTGATCTGCGGTACCTCGATGTCGATTTCCAGCATCGAGACGGAATTGCCCCGGTCCAGCTTTACCTGCACCTTGTCCTGCTCCACGGGGATATGCCGCTTGATGACCTCAAGGATTTCGGCATGCAGCTTGGACAGCAGGTCGGATTCGTTACCCTCCCCCGTGCGTTCATGCGCCAGAAGGATCTGGAGCCTGTCACGGGCGACAGGGGCGGACGTTTTCGTGCCGCGGCCAAAAAGGGAGCCAAACAAGCTCATCAGCTTTTCCCCTTGAACAGGCGGGCGAACAGGCCCTTGCGTTCGATCGGGACCGTGATCTCCAGCTTCTCGCCTTCCAGCCGGCGCGCGGCTTCGGCATAGGCGCGGGCCGGCGGGCTGTCAGGACTGCTTAACGTGACCGGCGCGCCCAGGTTCGAGGCGCGCAGCACTTCCTCGCTTTCGGGAATGATGCCCAGCAGCGGAATCGACAGGATTTCCAGAACATCCTCGATACGCAGCATTTCGCCGCGCGCCGCGCGCGCCGGGTCGTAGCGGGTCAGCAGCAGGTGCTTTTCGATCTTGCCGCCGCCCTTGGCCTTTTCGGTCGTGCTGTCCAGCATGCCGATGATCCGGTCGCTGTCGCGCACGGACGACACTTCGGGATTGGTGACCACGATGGCATGGTCGGCATGGTACATGGCCAGCTGCGCGCCGCGTTCGATCCCGGCGGGGCTGTCACAGATCACCCAGTCGAATTTTTCACGCAGTTCCTGCATGACGCGGGCGACGCCTTCGGCCGTCAGGGCGTCCTTGTCGCGGGTCTGGGACGCGGGCAGGATGGACAGCGTTTCGATGCGCTTGTCACGGATCAGCGCCTGCGACAGCTTGGCGTCGCCCTGGATCACGTTGATCAGGTCGAACACGACCCGCCGCTCGGCCCCCATCACCAGGTCGAGGTTGCGCAGGCCGACGTCAAAGTCAACGACGACCACATTCTGTCCGGTCTGTGCCAGTGCGGCGCCCAATGCGGCGGTCGACGTGGTCTTTCCGACGCCACCCTTGCCGGATGTGACAACCAGCACTTTTGCCATTGGGGTACTTCCTTGTCCGCTTTTAGGGGATGTTTTCTTGTTCATGACCTGATGGATACGGTTGGATGGGTTGGCACGCGTAAGGAGCGCGACGGGGGACTGGAGAAGGTCTGCCTAGCTTTTACGCCCAGGAAAGGCAGGCGGCACAAGCGGCTGGACCACAAGTGTGTCATTACTGAGGATGATTTGCGCGGGTTTTTCAACGTAGCGCGGATCAATTTCCTCAGCCGTAATGTAATAACCGTCAATGGCCAGCAGTTCCGCCTGCATGGAATGGGCGAATATGCGGGCGTCGGGCTGTCCGTTCATGCCCGCGATGGCGCGGCCACGCAGCGGGCCATACACATGGATCGACCCGCCCGCCGTCACTTCCGCCCCGGACCCGACCGAGCCCACGATGATGATGTCGCCATCGGGGTTCATGATGACCTGCCCCGAGCGGATGGGCTGTTCGATGATCATGGAGGAAGCGCGTGGCGGCTGCGGCTGCACGGGGGTGGCGTCATCGGGGATATCGACCGCGCCCGACGCCCGGCCGCCCATGAAGCCCGCGGGCCAGTCCCATGCCGCGCAGGCGGGCCATGAGGCGTCGCCGCCCTCTATGCCGATAATGCGGATGCCGCGCGCGCGCAGGGCCGGATACAGGTCGGCCAGCCCTTCGGTCGTGGCATCCAGCAGGGACAGGTCCAGAATCACCGGCTTGCCCGCGAAAAATGTGCTTGAACGTGCGATCTGCGCATCCAGCCCCGCCAGCCAGTCGGCCAGAACGGGTTCGGGGGACAGCACCAGGGCAAGGAACGACCGGCCGCGTGCGCGGATTTTCGGTGTGGGACGCAGTTCGTCTGGCAACGTTATCCTGTCCTGTGTGGTGAATGGGGCGTGTTGTTTCCAGCTACCCTGCCGTGCCGGAACTGTCGAGGGGAGGATGCCTTATTCATCCGTCATGCATCCATACTTTTTCATGCCTGCGTACTGAGGGCTTGGCGAAGGGCGGGACAATGCAATAAAGCGGGATCATGCGCATCCTGTACCATCTTCCCCTTTCGCCCTATTCCCGCAAGGTTCGCCTCGTGCTGGGGGAAAAGCGGCTGCCGTTCGAACTCAAGACCGAGCGTGTGTGGGAACGCCGCCCGGAATACCTTGACCGCAACCCTGCCGGCACGGTGCCCATGCTACAGGAAAGCAACGGGCTGTGCATTCCCGATTCGTGGGTCATCTGCGAATATCTGGAGGAAGCCTATCCCGACACGCCCCTGCTTGGCCGCACGCTGGCCGAACGGGTGGAGGTGCGCAGGCTGGTGGTCTGGTTCGATGAGAAATTCGGCAACGAGGTATCGCGCAACCTGCTTAATGAAAAGGTGATGAAGCGCATTTCGGGGAAGGGCAACCCCGATGGCGCGGCCCTGCGCGCGGGATATGCGCATATCCGCACCCACCTGTCCTATATCGACTGGCTGGCGGAAACGCGGCAGTGGCTGGCGGGGAACATGCTGTCCATGGCGGATTTCGCGGCCGCCGCCCACCTGTCCTGCCTTGATTTCCTTGACGACGTGGACTGGTCGCGCGCGCCTGCGGCCAAGGACTGGTACGCCCGCGTCAAGAGCCGCCCGTGCTTCCGCGCGCTGCTGCAGGACCGCATGACCGGTTTCAACCCGCCCGCCCATTACGCGGATCTGGATTTCTAGGGACATGACCGCACGGACTGCCGGTTTCACCACCATCGTGCTGGGCGCGGGGGCGGCGGGCCTTATGGCGGCGGCAACGGCGGGGCAGGCGGGCGCACGCGTGCTGGTGCTGGATCATGCCCCCCATGCGGGCCGCAAGATCCTGATTTCAGGCGGCGGGCGGTGCAATTTCACCAATATGGACACGGGGGCGGGGCAGTTCCTGTCCGCCAACCCGCATTTCGCCAAATCGGCGCTGGCGCGGTACACGCCCGCCGATTTCCTGGCACTTGTGCAGCGGCACCGCATCCCGTGGCATGAAAAGGCGGCAGGCCAGCTGTTCTGTGATCGTTCGGCGCGGGACATCGTGGACATGCTGCGGCGTGAATGCGCGGCGGGACAGGTGGACGTGCGCGTGTCGCACCGGATCATCGACGTGACGCGCGACGGAGCGGGGCAGTACCGGGTGGAGACGGACCACGGCATCTTCCATGCCCCCAACCTGATCGTCGCGACCGGCGGGCTGTCCATTCCCAAGCTGGGGGCGACGGGACTGGCGCACGACATCGCGCGCCGGTTCGGGCTGCGTATCGTCGCACCGGCACCCGCGCTGGTGCCGCTGACATTCGGCGCGCAGGACCGTGAATGGATGGAACCGCTGGCCGGGCTGTCGGTCACTGTGGGCATCACCTGCCATGAAGGGGAGGGGCGGCTGGCGCGGCAGGCCACCTTCCGTGATGGCATGGTCTTTACCCATCGTGGCCTGTCCGGCCCCGCCATCCTGCAGGCTTCATCATACTGGCAGCCGGGACAGGCGCTGGACATCGACCTGCTGCCCGGCATCGACGCTGGCCGCCGCCTGCAGGAAATCAAGCGTGACCGCCCGCGCGCGGGCGGGGTGGCCATGCTGTCCATGCTGCTGCCGCAGCGGCTGGCCCAGCTCATGGCGCAGGCGCACCTGCCTGACGGGCAGCTTGCGGGGATGCCCGATGCGGTGCTGGCCAATGTCGGGCGTATCCTGTCGGGCTGGCGGCTCAACCCGCATGGCACCGAAGGCTACGTGAAGGCAGAGGTCACGCGCGGCGGGGTGGATACGGACTGCCTGTCGTCGCGTGACATGCAGGCGCGTGACGTGCCCGGCCTGTTCATGGTGGGGGAAGCGGTGGACGTGACCGGCTGGCTGGGTGGTTACAATTTCCAGTGGGCATGGGCCAGCGGGCATGCAGCGGGGCAGGCGGCGGCGGAACGCGGCGGCTGATGCTGTTTGCGTCACAGTCGTTTCTGCTTGTTTTCCTGCCGCTGGTTCTGGCGCTGTATTACGGCGTGGGCGACAGCCGCGCCGCGCGGCAGGGTGTGATCATCGCAGCCTCGGTGCTGTTTTACGGCTTGTGGGACTGGCGGTTCGTGCCGTTCCTTCTGGCGATGGTCGGGTTCAGTCAGGCGGTCGCCATCATGTGGGGGCGGACACGCCGGCGCATCTGGCTGCGCGTGGGGATCGTGGGCAACCTTGTCGTGCTGTTCGGCTTCAAATACGCCGACTGGCTGGTGGGCAGCGTCCTGCGCTGGTCGGGGCGGGAACATGCGGCGTGGTCCATCGTGCTGCCGCTGGGGCTGTCGTTTTTCGTGTTCCAGAAAATCTCCTACCTTGTCGATCTGGGACGGGGGCAGGCACGGGTGTACCGGCTGGCGGATTTCATGGAATTCGTCACGTTTTTCCCGCAACTCGTGGCCGGTCCCATCGTGCGGCATAACGAACTGATCCCGCAGTTCGACCGCAGTCCGCGCAATGCCGCGATGTGGGAAAACCTTGGTCGTGGCGGGCTGCTGCTGCTGGTGGGGCTGGGCAAGAAAGTGGGGCTGGCCGATACGCTGGGCGGTCTGTGCGCCCCGGTGTTTGACGCGGCCCATGCGGGCCATGTGCCGGGCATGGGGGCGGCATGGCTGGCAGCAGTGGCTTACACCCTGCAGATCTATTTCGATTTTTCAGGTTATTCCGACATGGCCATCGGCATGGCGCTGATGATGGGGATTCGCCTGCCCTTCAATTTCAACGCGCCCTACATGGCAGTGTCGGTGCGCGATTTCTGGCGGCGGTGGCATATGACGCTGTCGCGTTTCCTGCGCGATTACATCTATATCCCGCTGGGCGGGAACCGCTGCGCGCCGGTGCGGCAGGCGGCCAATGTCATGGTGACCATGGAACTGGCGGGCGTGTGGCATGGGGCGGGATGGAATTTTGCCTTGTGGGGCCTGCTGCATGGCGCGGCGCTGGCGGTAGCCCATGCGTGGGACCGAGCGGGCCGGGCCATGCCGCGCCCATGCGCGTATGTGCTGACCATGGGGTTCGTGCTGGTGACATGGGTGGTGTTCCGCGCGGCCGACCTGGCCACGGCGGGGCGGATGCTGGGGGCCATGGCGGGGCTGCATGGCATGGGCGCGACGGCCATCCATCATCCGGTCGTGCTGGGGCTGGCGGTGATTGCGGCGGTGTATGGTCCTGCATCGCAGCAGGTGGTACTGGACCGCCTGCGACCTGCGCCATGGATGGCGGTGGCGGCCGGTATCGCCTTCGTGCTGCTGGTGTTCCTGATTGGCGGGCGGCCGCCGGAACCTTTCATCTATTTCCAGTTCTGACATCGCGTGTCTTTGCGGTGCGGGGCATGTATTGTGCCGCCGGTACTGGTATTGAAGCGCAACACTTCCCAAATCCAGCAATGGTCCGTCACATGGGACCGCTATGATGACAGGCAGGGGCATATGGCAGGCAGGCGTGACAGTATGGAGAATGGTCCGGCGGACCTGTTTGGCGCGCCCCCGCCGCAGGACAGGCGGGACCCGGTCCCGTTTCCCGCCCATGAACCGAAAGTCGCCGCGCGCACCCAGCCACTGGCTGACCGCCTGCGTCCCGCAACCCTGGATGACGTGGTGGGACAGGATCACCTGCTGGGGCCGCAGGGCAGCCTGCGGCAGATGCTGGCGCGTGGCTCGCTGGCCAGCCTGATCCTGTGGGGTGGGCCGGGTGTTGGCAAGACCACCATCGCCCGCCTGCTGGCCGATGCGGCGGGCCTGCGCTTCGTGCAGCTTTCGGCGGTGTTTTCCGGCGTGGCCGATCTCAAGCGTGCGTTCGAGGATGCGCGGCGCACCAGTGCGAATGGCGGCGGCACGTTACTGTTCGTGGATGAAATCCATCGGTTCAACCGCGCGCAGCAGGACGGTTTCCTGCCGGTGGTGGAAGATGGCACCGTGGTTCTGGTGGGGGCCACGACGGAAAACCCGTCCTTTGCGCTGAACAGCGCGCTGCTGTCACGTTGCCAGGTGCTGGTGCTGCACCGGCTGGATGATGCGGCGATGGAAAAACTGCTGGAACGCGCCGAAGCCACGACCGGCACGGCCCTGCCGCTGACACCCGAGGCCCGCGCCACGCTGCGCGCCATGGCTGATGGGGACGGGCGCTACCTGCTGAACATGGTCGAGCAGCTTCTGGCCCTGCCACCGCAGAAGGCGCCGCTGGATCCTGCCGCCCTGTCCAGCCTGCTGGCGCGGCGCGCGGCGCTGTATGACAAGGACCGCGAGGAACATTACAACCTGATTTCCGCGCTGCATAAATCCATGCGCGGCTCGGACCCGGATGCGGCGCTGTACTGGTTTGCCCGTATGCTGGAAGGGGGCGAGGACCCGCGTTACATCGCCCGCCGCCTGACCCGCTTCGCCGCCGAGGACGTGGGCATGGCCGACCCGCAGGCCCTGCCCCTGGCGGTGGCGGCGTGGGAGACGTTCGAGCGGCTCGGCTCGCCAGAGGGGGAGCTGGCGCTGGCGCAGCTTGTGGTGCATCTGGCCACCGCCCCCAAGTCCAACGCGGTGTACAAGGGCTACAACATGGCCCGCAGGGCGGCGCGCGCCACCGGCAGCCTGATGCCGCCGGCCCATATCCTCAACGCGCCCACCACGCTGATGAAGGATATCGGCTACGGCAAGGGGTACGAATACGACCACGATGCGGAGGGGGGAATTTCGGGACAGAACTACTTCCCCGACGGCATGCGCCGCCCGAAACTGTACCAGCCCACCGGGCGCGGATATGAACGTGAAGTGGCGCGACGGCTGGACAGTTGGAACAGAGTGCGCGAAAGCCGTGGGTCATGAGTGTCGTTACCCTTACCGTCAGCGATGACGAAGCCGATATCCGCCTCGACCGCTGGTTCCGCAGGCATTACCCCCACCTGACGCAGGGGGCGTTGCAGAAGCTGTGCCGCACGGGACAGGTGCGCGTGGATGGCAAACGCGCCACCGCCGCCACCCGCCTTGCGCCGGGGCAGGCCGTGCGCGTGCCGCCCATACCCAATGCAAACCGCCCGCCGCCACTGGCCGTCAGGCCGCTGGATGAGCGGCAGGTGCGTGAAATCAACAGGATGGTCGTCTATCGTGATGACCACGTGATCGTGCTGAACAAACCCGCGGGCATCGCCGTTCAGGGCGGGCCGGGCATCACGCACCATATCGACGTGCTGCTCGATGGGCTTCGGGAAAAACCCGATGACCCGCGCCCGCGCCTGGTCCACCGTATCGACCGTGACACGTCCGGCCTGCTGCTGGTTGCGCGCACGCCCGGTGTTGCGGCCAAGCTGGCGGCGGCGTTCCGTGGGCGGGATGTGCACAAGGTTTACTGGGCCGTGGTCGTGGGGCGTCCCAGCCCGGCCACCGGCATCATCGACCAGCCCCTGACCAGGCTGGGGGCCGGCGCGGGCGCGATCAGCGTCGTGGCCGAACGCGGGGACGCGGATGCGGTGCATGCCCTGTCGGAATATGAAGTGCTGGATGCCGCGGGGCGCAAGCTGTCGTGGCTGGCGCTGTCGCCGCTGACGGGGCGCACCCATCAGCTGCGCGTGCATTGCGAGGCATTGGGCAACCCCATACTGGGCGACCCGAAATATGGCGGTGACATAGCTCATGTCACGGGGTTTACGGATAAGCTACACCTGCATGCCCGCAGGCTGGAACTGCCGCACCCGGCGGGGGGCACGCTGGTGGTCGAGGCGGACCTGCCCCCCCATATGCGTGAGACGTTCCGGCAGATCGGTTTTGTCGCACCCGCCACGGCGCAGCCCCGCCGCAGCTAACGCGGCCAGAATGGTACAGGACAGGAATTGACATGGCACACAACGGAAATGGACGGCGCATCCTTCTTGGCTCCGTCGCGGCGCTGGTGGTGATCGCGGGCGGGGCGGGGCTTGCGGTCAAGTCCATGCTGGACCCGGATGCGCTGCGCACGAAAGCCATTGCCGCGATCGAGAAGCAGACCGGTCGCAAGGTGCGCATGGGTGCGCTGGAACTGCACGTCCTGCCGGGCCTGTCCCTGTCTGTCCGTGATGTCGGGCTGTCGGACATGGCCGGTGGCGCCTATACCGACATGGTGACGGCGGACAGCCTGCAGGCCAGCATGGGGCTTATGGCGCTGCTGCACCATGAAATCCGGCTTGAGGACCTGAAGCTGGTCCACCCTGTCGTCCATCTGGAACGCACGGACAGGGGCAAGGCCAACTGGCGCCTGTCGCCCACCAGCGCGCAGGCCACGGCCACGCCGGAAGGTGGCGCCACGCAGGCCGCGTCCGACTGGAAGGTGCAGATCGGCAGCATCCGCATAAGCAATGCCGACCTTGACTGGGACGACCGGATGTCGGGCAGCCGGGGCAAGGTGGTGCTGGACCATATCAACCTGTCGGATGTTGATGGCGCGAAGCCCGAAATTGACGTGGCGGGCCATAATGACAGCGGCAGCTTCACGCTGGCGGGCCATACCGGGGCGATCAACCTGACATCCACCGCGCGCGCCAGCTGGCCGGTTGCGCTGCAGGCGGCGTTCAGGTCTGGCGGGCAGCAGGTGGGGCAGCTGGCGGTGGACGGCACCGTGGCTGATCCCGACCACATGAAGGGCTACAACATCAGGCTGGATGGCAATATCGCCAGCCTGAAGGCAATCGAGGCCTTCGTGCCGGGGATGAGCCTGCCGGACGTGCGCCGCCTGTCGCTGAAGGCCAATGTGGTGGACGGCAGCGCTGCGGACAAGGCAGGCAGCACGCCGCTGCTCAATTCCCTGCATCTGGATACGGGGGCGGTTGACGCAGGGCAGTACCTGTCCGGCCTGACGTTGCAGGGCCTGTCGGTTGACGCGCCGGGACCAAAGGATGCCGTGACCATCCGCAGTCAGGGTACGTGGCAGGGGCAGGGGCTGAAGCTGTCCGGCACGCTGGGATCGCTGCAGCAGGTGGAACAGGCGGCGCTGTCGCATCTGGCCGATCCGCTGCCGCTGTCGCTGGACCTGTCGGGCGATCCGGGCAGCCTGCGTGTCGCGGGCACGCTGGGCGGGTCGCGCGCGGTGGTGAATGTCAATGCATCGGCTGGCAAGCTGCCGCTGCCCAATGGCGCGGTGATAGATCACCTGGAAGCTTCGACCCATCTGGTCAGCGAGGATAACGGCGCGCATTTCCAGCTTTCGGATATTGCGCTCAAGAGCACGCAGGTCTCCCTCAAGGGGGCGCTGGACCTGTCGGTCCATGGTGGGCACGCGGGTGTGCCGCTGGTCAGTGGCGCGCTTGATGCAAGCTGGGTGAATGCGGATGCCCTGATGGGCAACGCCACCGCCGGCAAGGCCGATGCCAGCAGCACCACGCCCGCAAATGGCAAGGACAGTGATGAAACGCTGCCGTTCGACCGGCTGCGCAAGCTGGATGCGGACCTGCGTCTGACCGTGGCGCAGCTGGAATTCGAAGGCGATGAATATCACAACGCCCTGACCCATATCAGCCTGCGCAACGGGCTGCTGAAGGTTGACCCGCTACAGGCCGAAGGCACGGGCCGCCGCCTGTCGGGACAGTTTGAGGTCGATGCATCGGGCAGCGTGCCCACCGTATCAGGTAAGATCGGCACGCTGGTGCTGCCTGCCACATGGCTGGAAAGCAAGGCGGGCCTGTCGAACATGGTGCAGGGGGCGCTGCAGGTCGTGGGCGAAGTGCGCTCGCAGGGGAATACCGCGACCGAACTGCGCACCGGCATGACCGGGCACCTTGGCGTGTCCATGGTCAACGGGACGGTCAGTGGCAGCGCGCTGGGTGAACTGCTGGGGGATGCGGCACGCGGGGCGCTGGGCTCCGGCCCGATCGCGCTGCGCTGCTTTGGCCTGCACATGAGCATGGCCGACAGGCAGGCGAATGTTGACACCATTGGCGTGCAGACCAATGCGCTGACCGTGACCGGCAAGGGCACGGTGGGCATGGCGTCGCAGGCGCTGGACCTGCATCTGGTGCCGCAGGTCATGATCAGCGGAACGGGGGCCAGCGTGCCGCTGCGCGTGGGTGGCACGCTGTCCGCCCCACGCCCGAAGATGGATGGTGGCGCGGATGGCCGCTATGCCATCGGCCTGCTGCTGGGTGGATCGAAGAGCAACGCGGTGGCCGATCCGTGCCCCGCGACCCTGAAGGCCGCGCGTGAGGGACAGGCCGGTCCCGAACCCACGACGGCGGCGCCCAAGGCGCAGTCCTCTGGCGCTGCGGACCTGCTGGGCAATTCCAGGTCCTCGCCGGATGTGAAGAAGGCGGCTGGCCTGCTGAAGGGGCTGGGTATCCTGAAATGACGCAGGGCAACGCGATGAAGGAGGGGGTACGTCCCCCCACACCCCAGACACCGGGCAGGCGCAAGCGGTTCTGGACACTGGCTGCCGCCCGCCCGGCGGAAGGGGGATTCAGCGTCGAGCTTGACGGGCGGGGCATCCGTCTGCCCGGTGGCACGCCGCTCTGTGTCACGTCGCGCGCGCTGGCCGGTGCGATTGCCGATGAATGGGCGCATGCCGGTGGGGAAAAGGGGGGCGATTTCACGCCTGACGACCTGCCGATGACGCGCATAACCGGCACCATGATCGAACGTGTCGCCCCCGATCCGTCGGCGCAGGTTACGGCCCTGCTGCAGTATGTGGATGGGGAGCTGTTGTGCTATCGCGCGGATCATCCCGCCCTGCTGTGCACGCGTCAGAAGGCGGAGTGGGATCCGCAGCTTGCATGGCTGCAGGCGCGTTATGGCATCGACATGGCGGTGACGCAGGGCATCATGCCCCTGTCGCAATCACAGGCGGTGCAGGTTGCGTGGCGCGGCATACTGGAAAAAATGGATAACCCCACGCTGGCGGCACTGGGTGTGATGGTGCCTGCCATGAAAAGCATCGTGCTGGGGCTTGCGGTCGTGACGGGCGCGCTATCGGCGGCGAAGGCGGCTGAAATCGCATCCGTGGATGAACGTACCCAGATGGATATATGGGGTAAGGATGACAAGCAGGCTGAAAGCCTGCGTCTGCTGGCGCTGGAGGTCGCGGACGCAGCGCGTTTCCTGCGCCTGTGCCATATGAGCTGAGCGGATAAAAGTTTTGGGTGCTGCCTTATGTTTCAAAAGGCGGCGTTCCCTGAAGCTTTTTGAAAAAAGCTTGACCAAAAACGCCTTTCGGAATGCAAAACGGCCCGGTGTGACACCGGGCCGTTTTTTGTGTCTTTCAGGCGATCAGGGCACCAGCACCGTGGCGCTGGCCAGGCAGGCAATGCCTTCCTCACGCCCGGTAAAGCCAAGGCGTTCGGACGTGGTGGCCTTGACCGAGATGCGGTCGACATCGACCTTCAGCAGGTCGGCCAGACGGGCACGCATCGCTTCCGAATGGGGGCCGATCTTGGGACGTTCACAGATCAGCGTCACGTCGGCATTGACCAGCATGCCGCCACGCAGGCGGATGCGTTCGCCCGCATGCACCAGGAATCGCGCGCTGTCTGCGTCCTTCCATTCATTCTGGCTGGGTGGGAAATGGCGGCCGATATCGCCTTCGGCCAGTGCGCCGTAAATGGCGTCGCACAGGGCATGGATACCCACATCCGCATCCGAATGGCCCGCAAGGCCACGCGTATGGGGCACATTGATGCCGCACATGATCAGGGGCCGGTTTTCGGCAAAGGCGTGTACGTCGTAGCCCATCCCGGTGCGCGGCAGCAGGGTCGGGCCGATCAGGCGTTCCAGGCGCACCAGATCCTCCTTGTAGGTCAGTTTGATGTTGTCTTCCGAACCGGGAACGATGGCCACGTGATGTCCCGCCTGTTCCAGCAGGGCAGCGTCATCGGTGGCGTCCGCCGCATCGGCCGCGCGGTGCAGGTCGCGCAGCAGCGCGAAGCGGAACCCCTGTGGCGTCTGGGCGCGGAACAGGTCGGTGCGGGGCACGGTATCGGTAATGATGCCGTCCTTCGCACGCTTGATGGTATCGGCTACCGGCACGGCGGGAATGACGCCCGCATGCTGTTCCAGTGCTGCGATCACGCCCTGCGTCACGTTGGCGGGCACGTAGGGACGCGCGCCGTCATGGATCAGCACCAGGTCGGGCCGCTCGTTTTCGGGCAGGCGGTCAAGGGCGTCCAGCCCCGCGCTGACGCTGGCCTGTCGCGTGGCCCCGCCCGGCACGACCGGCAGGACCGTGCAGCTGGCAGGGGCGAACCCCTCCAGCGCACCGGCCAGCAGGGCGGGATCGCCCACGGGCTGGATCATGCCGACATGAGGGGCAAGGGCATCCGCCGCATGACGGATGACGGGCCGCCCGCCGAGCGTGACATACTGCTTGGCGAGGGGTGTCGCGGTCTGGGCGCTGTACCGGCTGCCCTGGCCCGCGGCGAGAAGGATGGCTGCAACACGCATGATGCGGAGCAATGCGGCCATGTGGCCCGCGCGTCAAGCACTGAGCGTCGGGAACTGGCCCGCGTGGGGTGGGGACGCGCGGTAAAATGTTTCCCGAATGCACCGAACCTGATTGCACGGGGCGACGGGAGAGGGTATTCTGCCTAAATCATAAGCATTATTGATGGATATTGTAGCCGGCATGCCTTTCTGCCGCCATCGGGCGCGGCTGGGGTTTTCGGCGGGGAAGCGTGGTTCATGTCGTCTCAGCTGCTGTCACCCATTGATCTGGGGGGTGGGGTCGTCCTTAAGGCACCCGTCATCCTGGCACCCATGGCCGGGGTGACCGACCTGCCGTTCCGCAGGCTGGCGCGCAGGCTGGGGGCGGGGCTGGTCGTGTCCGAAATGATCGCGTCATGGGCCATGATCAGGGAAAACGAAAATACCCTGCGCATGGCCGAAGTGGCAGATGATGGCCCCAATTCCGTGCAGCTTGCCGGCTGCGACCCCGACGCCATGGGACAGGCCGCGCGGATTGCGGTCGATCGTGGGGCGGATATCATCGACATCAATTTCGGCTGTCCGGTGAAAAAGGTGGCGGTGGGCCAGCTTGCCGGTTCGGCCCTCATGCGTGACGAGGCACAGGCCGGCCGCCTGCTGGAAGGCGTGGTGCGCGCGGTGAATGTGCCGGTCACGCTGAAAATGCGCATGGGCTGGGACCATAACAGCCTGAATGCCCCCCGCCTGGCCCGGATTGCACAGGAATCGGGCATACGCATGGTGACGGTCCATGGGCGCACCCGCCAGCAGTTCTATAACGGCACGGCGGACTGGTATTTCGTGCGCAACGTGGTGGATGCGGTGGACCTGCCGGTGATCGTCAATGGCGACATCCTGACGGTGGAAGACGCCCGGGTCGCGCTGGAACGCTCCGGCGCGCGGGGCGTCATGATCGGGCGCGGCTGTTATGGCCGTCCGTGGTTCCTTGCACAGGTGGCGCGCGCGCTCATGCATGGCGAACACGTGCCCGAGCCTGACCTTGTGGCGGAAAAGGCCATCGTGCTGGAACATTACGGCATGATGATCGACCATTTCGGCGCGCATCCCGGCCTACGCCTGGCGCGCAAGCATGTGTCGTGGTACTCGGCCGGCCTGCCGGAGTCCGCGGGCTTCCGCGCCGCCGTCAACCGTGTCGATACGGTGGATGCCGCGATTGGCATGATCAACGAATTCTATGACCGCCAGATCGCGGCGGGCAACGTACGCGGGCCGCGCCCGTCCACCGTGGGAGCGGAAAGGGCCGCGGCACAGGCGGCATGAAGATGGGCCCGCTTTCCCCCACGCCCCATGTGCCGTGCGCGCCCGATAACGTGACGGGCAACGGGCGTGTGATCCTCGACTCGCTGGCGCTGCCGGTCATGGTCGTGCGGGCGGATAACGCCATCGGGTATGTCAACAGCGCCGCGGAACCGTTTTTCGGCATGTCACGCGCGCATCTGGTACAGATGCGCCTGACGGATATCCTGCCCGGTGACAGCCCGCTTTTCCTGCTGATGGAACAGGTCCGCGCGCAGGACCATACGGTGGTCGAGCACGAGGTCACGCTGGACAGTCCCCGCCTGCGCCATGATGGCGTGACGGTGCAGGGCGCGCCGGTCATGGAAGAACCCGGTTCGGTCGTGCTGACATTCCATGATTTTTCCGCTGTCCGCGTGCTGGACCGGCAACTGACCTTCCGCTCCGCCGCCCGCAGTGTTGCGGGCATGGCGGCCATCCTTGCCCATGAGGTCAAGAACCCGCTTTCCGGTATCCGGGGCGCGGCACAGCTGCTGGAAACATCGGTCGGCGAAGCCGACCGGGAACTGGCGGTGCTGATCCAGGACGAGGTCAACCGCATCCGCGACCTCGTGGACCGGATGGACATGTTCAGCGACCGGCCCATTGAACGCAGGCCCGTCAACATCCACCGCGTGCTGGAACACGTGCGCAGGCTGGCGCAGCAGGGCTTTGCCGCCGATATCCGCTTTCACGAGGTGTATGACCCCTCGCTCCCGCCGGTATGGGGCAATCGCGACCAGCTGGTGCAGGTGCTGCTCAACCTTGTAAAGAACGCGGCCGAGGCCCTGCACACCAATCCCGATGATGCGGCGCCGCCCGAAATCACGCTGACCACCAGCTACCGTCCTGGCATATGGGTTTCCACCGGGGCGGGCAGCCAGCGCGTGCAGCTGCCGCTGCTGGTGTCGGTGCGCGATAACGGGCCGGGCATTCCCGAAAACATCCGGCCGCACCTGTTTGAACCCTTCCTGACAACCAAGACCACGGGCAGCGGGCTGGGGCTGGCGCTTGCCGGCAAGATCGTGGGGGACCATGGCGGCGTGATCGAGGTGGAAAGCCAGCCCGGTCGCACCGAGGTCCTGCTGCACCTGCCTGTCGTGACCGAGAGCCGGGACACGCCCTGACGTTCCCCCACTGGACCTGAGAGATTTATAGCGTATGTCGCTGCCGACCATTCTTGTTGCCGATGATGACCGCTCCATCCGCACGGTGCTGAGCCAGGCGCTGGGGCGTGGGGGCTACCAGGTCCGCACCACCGGCCAGGCGTCCACCCTGTGGCAGTGGGTGGAGGAGGGCGAGGGCGACCTTGTCATCACTGATGTCGTCATGCCCGATGAAAACGGGCTGGACCTGATCCCGCGCATCCGCCGCATCCGCCCCGATCTGCGCGTGGTGGTCATGAGCGCCCAGTCCACGCTGATGACGGCGGTCAAGGCGACCCAGCGCGGCGCGTTCGAATACCTGCCCAAGCCGTTTGACCTCAAGGAAGTGCTGGCGGTGGTCGCCCGCGCGCTGGCGACCCCCGCCACCCCCGTGCAGCCGCTCACCCCCCCGCAGCCTGACGAACAGATGTCGCTGATCGGGCGTTCGGTGGTGATGCAGGACATCTACCGCATCATCGCCCGCCTGACGACATCGGACCTGACGGTGATGATCAATGGGGAAAGCGGCACCGGCAAGGAACTGGTGGCGCGCGCCCTGCATGAATACGGGCGCAGGCGGACGGGGCCGTTCGTGGCCATCAACATGGCCGCCATCCCGCGCAACCTGATCGAAAGCGAACTGTTCGGGCATGAACGCGGCGCCTTTACCGGGGCGACCAGCCGTGTCGCCGGGCGGTTTGAACAGGCGGCGGGGGGCACGCTGTTCCTTGATGAAATCGGTGACATGCCGCCGGAAGCCCAGACGCGCCTGCTGCGTGTGCTGCAGGATGGGGAATTCACCACCGTGGGCGGCACCGTGCCGATCCGCGCCAATGTGCGCATCATCGCCGCGACCCACCGCGACCTGCGGCAGGCGATCCGCGCGGGCACCTTCCGCGAGGATCTGTACTACCGCCTGAACGTGGTGCCCATGCGCCTGCCGCCCCTGCGTGAACGGGTGGAGGACATTCCCCTGCTGGCGCGGCATTTCCTGAACGAAAACGCCGAGGGCGCGGGCAGCGTGCGCGTGCTGGATGACGAGGCGATGGCCCAGCTTCAGGCCTATCGCTGGCCGGGCAACGTGCGCGAACTGGAAAACCTCATGCGGCGCATCACGGCGCTGCATCCGCAGGAAAGCATTGGCGCGGACATCATCGCCGCCGAACTGGCGGAAGCCAGCAGTGTCGCGGCGCAGGGCGAAGGCGGTGGCGGCGCGGCCGAGACGCTGGCCGAGGCGGTGGAGCGGCATCTGCGCCGCTTCCTGTCATCGGGGCAGGACGGCATGCCGCTGAGCGATATTTACGACAAGGTGATCGCCGAGGTCGAACGTCCGCTGATCACCATGACGCTGGCGGCCACGCGCGGCAACCAGATCCGGGCCGCGGCCATGCTGGGGCTGAACCGCAACACGCTGCGCAAGAAGATCAGGGACCTGGACATTCCTGTGGTGCGTGGCGGCACATGACCATGAACGCGACACAACGCTCCAGCGTGGCGTACCGGCTGGCCCGGCGGGTGCTGGACATGCTGGTGCGGCGCAATGTGGCGCTGGTTCTGGTGCTGCTGGCGCTGGTTCTGGGTGTCGCGACATTCGTGGTGCTGTCGGGCGGCAAGTCGCTGGCCCATCACCCGCAGCTTCAGGCGCTGGTCTTCATCCTGAACTTCCTCGTGCTGCTGCTGCTGGCGACCTCGCTTACGGAAAAGATCGGGCGGGTCCTGGCCGAACGGCGCAGCGGGCTGGCGGGCGCGCGGCTGCATGTGCGGCTGGTCACGCTGTTTGGCATTGTCGCGGTGGCGCCCACCATCGTGGTGGGCACGTTTGCCGCCGTCTTCTTCCACTACGGCATCCAGATATGGTTCAGCGACCGGGTGAACACCGCCCTGAACGAGGCGCTGGAGACATCGCGCGGCTACCTGCAGGAACATAACGCCAATATCCGCACGGAAGCGTTCTCGCTGGCCAATTACCTTGTCAGTGCACAGAATGGCCTGTCGGGGTCGGGGGGCGACCTGCTGCATGACCCGGATGCGCTGTCGCAGGTGCTGGATTCACAGGCCACGCTGCGCGGGCTGGATGTGGCGGTTGTGTATGATCCGTTCACCAATACCGTCGTCGCGTCGGGCGGCCTTATGGGGCGGGCGGCCAACCGCAAGGACCTGCCGCCGCCTGCCGCCACCCTCATGGCGCGCACGAATGAAATCGCGATCCTTGATTCCCCCGATGAAAAGACCGTCCGCGCGGTCGTGACACTGGGCGATACGCCGTCGCTCATGCTCATGATCGAGCGTCCGGTGGATCCCGACATCCTCGAACACATGCATCGCACCGAACAGGTGGTGGCCGATTACCAGCGCCTGAATGGCAACCGCGCCAAGATCCAGTTCACCTTCGTGCTGATCTTCGCCCTGGTGGCCGTGCTGGTGCTGGGGGCGGCGATCCTGATCGGGCTTATGCTGGCCAACCAGATCGTGCGTCCGCTGGGGCTGCTGATCCTTGCATCCGAACGGGTCAGCAAGGGCAACCTGGACAGCAACGTGCCCGAGGGCGAGCGCGATGACGAGGTTTCCAGCCTGTCGCGCGCCTTCAACCGCATGACCACCCAGCTTGCGACCCAGCGTGCGGAACTGGTCAACGCCACCAACCAGATCAACGAACGCCGCAGGTTTACCGAAGCCGTGCTGTCCGGCGTGTCCGCGGGCGTGATCGGGCTGGATTCGCAGGGCATGATCGAACTGCCCAACCGCGCCGCCAGCGTGCTGCTGCAGCGTGACATGTCGGCATGCGTGGGACAGTCGCTGACGGATGTGGTGCCGGAACTGGGCACCATGCTGGGGCGCATCGCGCAGGAAAAGGGACGCGAACTGACGGGGGAGGTGCAGGTGCTGGCCGGTGGGCGCGCCTGTACCCTGCTGGTGCGAATCGGTGCGGAAATGCAGAGTACCGTGACCGGCGATTTCGCGGATGGCTACGTCGTGACGTTTGATGACATAACAGCCCTGCAGGTCGCGCAGCGCAAGGCGGCCTGGGCCGATGTCGCCCGCCGCATCGCGCACGAGATCAAGAACCCGCTGACCCCCATCCAGCTTGCGGCCGAACGGCTCAAGCGGCGTTTCCTGCGGGAAATATCGTCCGACCCCGACACGTTCGCGCAGTGCGTGGACACCATCATCCGCCATGTGGGGGATATCGGGCGCATGGTGGACGAATTTTCCGCCTTTGCGCGCATGCCGCAGCCTGTCATGCGGATGGAGGACCTGTCGCGCATCGTGCGCGAGGCACTGATCCTGCAGCGCAACGCCCATCCGGAAATCCGATATGAGGTCAACCTGCCCGACCGGGGGCCGCTGGTGAAATGCGACCGCAGGCTGGTGGGGCAGGCGCTGACCAACCTGCTGCAGAACGCGGCGGATGCGATCGCCATGCGTCCGGCTCCGGACACGAGTGGCGGGGATGGCGTGATCGGCGTGATCCGTATTACATTGACCCGGCATGACCCGGATGTCGTCCTGAGCGTTGAGGATGACGGCATCGGGTTGCCGGTGGAGGATCGTGCCCGTTTGACCGAGCCATATGTGACCCACAAGCCCAAGGGAACCGGACTTGGCCTTGCGATCGTCAAGAAGATTCTTGAGGATCATGGCGGTAGCATCGGGCTTGCGGATCGCGCCGGGAGCAGGGGAGCTGTGTCGACATTGATTTTGCCGATAAAGGACGACCATGGGGCATGAAATCCTGATCGTCGATGACGAGCCGGATATACGGCTCCTTATCGAGGGTATTCTGGCTGATGAGGGATACGAGACGCGGCTGGCGGCGGATTCCGATTCCGCCATTGCGGCTTTCCGGGAACGTCGGCCTTCGCTGGTGGTGCTTGATGTATGGCTGCAGGGGTCACGGCTGGACGGGCTGGGAATCCTGAATGTCCTGCATAAGGAGGAGCCGTCCATCCCGGTCATCATGATATCGGGACACGGCACGATCGAGACCGCCGTTGCCGCGCTTCAGCACGGCGCGTACGACTTTATTGAAAAACCGTTCCAGGCGGACCGTCTGCTGGTTGTGGTGCGTCGTGCGCTGGAGGCGTCGCGTCTTGCGCGCGAAAACGCGGAACTGCGCCTGCGCGCTGGGTCCGGCACCGTGCTGGAAGGGCGGAGTGCTGCCATTACCGCCGTGCGCAACCAGATCGACCGCGTGGCGCCCACCGGGTCGCGCGTGCTGATTTCGGGTGCGGCAGGCACCGGAAAGGAGGTGGCCGCGCGGATGATCCACGCCAGTTCCCGCCGGGCGGAAGGGCCGTTCATCGCGCTGAACTGTGCGACCCTCGCCCCCGGCCGCTTCGAGGAGGAACTGTTCGGCATCGAAGGCGGCGAAGACGGCGCTGGACGCCGCACAGGCGTGCTGGAACGCGCCCATGGCGGCACGCTGGTGCTGGATGAAGTGTCGGACATGCCGCTGGAGACGCAGGGCAAGATCGTACGCGCGTTGCAGGACCAGACATTCGAACGTCTTGGCGGCGCGCGGCGGGTCAAGGTGGATGTGCGTGTGCTGGCCACCACCAACCGCGACCTGCAGGCCGAAATTGCGATGGGGCGTTTCCGCGAGGATCTGTACTACCGCCTTGCGGTCGTGCCGCTGCGCATTCCCAGCCTGCGTGAACGGCGCGAGGACATACCCGAACTGGCGCGCATGTTCCTTGACCGCGCGGCAGAAAACGCGGGACTGCCGCTGCGCGAACTGTCGGGGGACGCGATCGCCGCACTGCAGAGCTATGAATGGCCGGGCAACGTGCGTGAACTGCGCAACCTGATGGAGCGCCTGCTGATCATGATGCCAGGCAACAGTTCGGACCCGATCCGCGCCGACATGCTGCCGTCCTCCGTGGGCGAAGGCGCGCCCGCGCTGCTGAAGTTCGATTCTGACGAGGATGTGATGAGCCTGCCGTTAAGGGAGGCCCGCGACCTGTTCGAAACCCAGTACCTGCAGGCGCAGCTGCTGCGTTTCGGGGGGAACATCAGCCGTACCGCGGGGTTTGTGGGGATGGAGCGCAGCGCGCTGCACCGCAAGCTCAAGCAGTTGGGCGTGACATCCGAAGACCGCAATGCGGGATGAGCTTTTGCCCCCTTGGCCCATCACTGCTAGACAACGAACTGTGATACGGACGGTGGCAACGCCGTAGCATGACACGCGAATGTGCCGTGTGAGTCCGCCCAACAAGCAACAAGTAAGGCCCTGCCGTGGCAAAAGAACCTTCACAGAATGTCCAGGACGTGTTTCTCAACCACGTCCGCCGGTCGAAAACGCCGGTTACCATTTTCCTCGTCAATGGCGTCAAGCTGCAGGGAATCATCACCTGGTTTGACAACTTCTCCGTCCTGCTGCGGCGCGACGGGCATACGCAGCTTGTGTACAAGCATGCGATCAGCACCGTCATGCCCGCGACGCCCGTCAGCCTGTTCGAACCCCCGGCCGAAGCCGAGGGCACAGAGGAGCGTGCACCCACGGATGGCAGCCCGTCGTGACGGCGGGGCAGCCTTCCTCCGCCACCCGCGCTGCCGTCATCCTGCCGTGGGAACGTCCCGACCGGCATGACGATGCCCGCGCTGCCGAAGCCCGACTGGAAGAAGCGGTGGGTCTTGCCGCGTCCATCGGGCTGGTGGTGGTGTGCCAGGCGGTGCTGCTGCTGCGCGCGCGCAGGCCGGCGACCCTGCTGGGTGGCGGGCAGGTGGATTCGCTCAAGGAGACGGTCAAGGCGGACAACATCACCGTTGTCATCATCGACTCCCGCCTGACGCCGGTGCAGCAGCGCAACCTTGAACGCGCGCTGGGCTGCAAGGTGATCGACCGGACCGCGCTGATCCTTGATATCTTCGGTGAACGCGCCGCCACGCGTGAAGGCACGCTGCAGGTCGAACTCGCCCATCTGGAATACCAGCGCAGCCGCCTTGTGCGGACATGGACCCACCTTGAACGCCAGCGCGGCGGCTTCGGCTTCCTCGGTGGTCCCGGTGAAACCCAGATCGAGGCTGACCGCCGCATGATTGGCGACCGGATCGTGCGCCTCAAGCGTGAACTCGAACAGGTCCGCCGCACCCGTGGCCTGCACCGGCAGGCCCGCAGGCGGGTGCCGTTCCCCATTGTGGCGCTGGTTGGCTATACCAATGCGGGCAAGTCCACCCTGTTCAACGCCCTGACCGGGGCCAGCGTGTATGCGCAGGACCAGCTGTTCGCAACACTGGACCCCACCATGCGCGGTATCCAGCTGCCTTCGGGGCGGCGGGTGATCCTGTCGGATACGGTGGGGTTCATCAGTGACCTGCCGACCGAACTGATCGCCGCCTTCCGCGCAACACTGGAAGAAGTGGCGGAAGCCGACATCATCCTGCATGTGCGTGATGTCTCGCATCCCGACAGCGCATCGCAGCGCACTGACGTGATCGAGGTGCTGGAAGGCATGGCCCGCAGCGGCACGATCGAACAGGACTGGCAGTCCCGCGTGATCGAGGTGCTGAACAAGGCCGACCTTGTGGGCGGACGTGACGCGGTGGGCGCGCGGCCGGGAAATGTGGTCATTTCCGCCATTACCGGCGATGGCCTGCCCGACCTGCTGGCCGCGATTGACGAACGCATGACGCGGGCGATGGAAGTCGCCGCCTATCGCGTGCCGCTGGCCGAAGGGGCCGCGATGGCGTGGCTGTATGAACATGGCGAGGTCACGCAGCGCGAGGATGGGGAAGACGGGGTGGAGATGACCGTCCGCCTGTCCCCCGCCAACCGCGCGCGGTTCGAGATGCAGTTTGGTCGCGTCGTGACCTGCCTGCAGGATTAGGCCGGAGACCGGTGCGCTGACTGTCCTGTGACCGTGGGCGGGGTGGAAAACATGTGCCTGCGGGCGCATGGATAGGCACCGGTAAACGACTGACATGCATGGCGGAGGACAGCAATGACGGCACGGATCACACTGGCGGACATGCACAAGGTGGTGGATATGATGCGCGGTGCCGCGTCGCGCCATGTCATGCCGTCCTTCCGCTGTCTGGATCGTGCCGACATCCGCAGCAAGACCGGCCCGCTGGATATCGTGACCGTGGCCGATGAAGCCACCGAACGCGACCTGACCCTGGCCCTGCGCGCCGCATGGCCTGCGGCCCACGTGCTGGGGGAAGAAGCGGTGGCGGCCGATCCTGCCCTGCTGGACGGTCTGGCGACGGCTGACCTTGCTTTCGTGATCGATCCCATTGACGGCACCGCCAATTATGCGGCGGGCGTGCCGCTGTTTGGCGTCATGGTTTCCGTCGTGTCGCGGGGGGAAGTGGTTGGCGGGGCGATTGTCGACCCGGTCTGTGATGTCGCGGTGCTGGCCGTGCGCGGGCAGGGGGCATGGCTGAATGATCGTGGCGGGGTCGAACGCAGGCTGCATGTGGCGTCCCCCGTCGCGGCGCGCGACATGTCGGGCAATGCATCGTGGCGTTACCTGCCGGCCCCCGTGCGCGACGTGGTGACGCATAACCTGCCCAAGGTGGCGGGATCATGGGATTTCCGCTGTGCCGCGCATGAATACCTGATGCTGGTTGATGGGCGGTGTCACTTCCTGCTGTTCAACCGCACCATGCCATGGGACCATCTGGCAGGGTGGCTGATCCATGCGGAGGCCGGGGGCTATAGCGCCCATTTTGACGGTACCCCCTACCGTGTCACGGATCGTAGCGGCGGCCTGCTATATGCGCCGGACAGGGCAAGCTGGCAGGCGCTGCGTGATTTGCTGCTGACCCCCGCTGCATAAAAAACCGGGGAAAAGTTTCCGGGTGCCGCCCTTTTGCAAAAAGGCGGCGGTCCCTGGAGCTTTCTGAAAAAAGCTTCGCCAGAACCCTTTGATGGCTTGCGCGGTGTCGATCCCGGCGCGGGATCAGTCCTGCGCCGCGCGTTCACGGCGTTTGACGGCCTGCCAGCCTTCTTCCATGGTTCTGACATCCACATCCGTCAGTGCAAGGCCGCGGGCGGCGAGGTCGTGCTCGACTGCGGTGAAGCGGCGGGTGAACTTGGCATTGGCCTGACGCAGGCAGGCTTCGGGGTCCATGTCCAGCTTGCGCGCAAGGGTCGCCAGCGTGAACAGGACATCGCCGAGTTCATCGAATATCTTCGCCCGGTCGCCGCTTTCCAGTTCGACCTTCAGTTCGTCCAGTTCTTCATCCACCTTCGCCGCGACCTCGCCCACCGTATCCCAGTCGAAACCGGTGCGGGCCGCGCGCGCGGACAGCTTGCGCGCGCGCAGCAGGGCCGGCAGGCCCACCGGCACGTCATCCAGCGTGCCGCCCCTGTTGCGGGCCAGCCTTTCCTGCGCCTTGCCGGTTTCCCACTGGCCTGCCTCGGCCGGGGCATTGCCAAATACGTGCGGATGGCGGCGGACCATCTTGTCGCCAATCATGCGGGCCACGGTGGCGAAATCGAACATGCCTTTTTCATCGGCCATCTGCGCGTGATAGACGACCTGCAGCAGAAGGTCGCCCAGTTCGTCAGGCAGGCTGTCCCAGTCCTCGCGCGCGATGGTGTCCGCGACTTCATACGCCTCTTCAATGCTGTAAGGCGCGATGGAGGCGAAATCCTGCGCCTGGTCCCATGGGCAGCCGGTCTGCGGGTCACGCAGGCGGGCCATGATGTCCAGCAGGCGGGCAAGGGCGGAAGAAGCGTCGTGCATGGGTGGGCAGTCCTGCCTGTTTGTATTGCGGTCGGGCACAGGTTTTGTATAGATCGGCCATCCCGAGGCGGGAAGTTTTTATCAGGACACACCGAACATGAGCAGCAGTGGACAGGCAACGGTCTTTATTGATGGCGAAGCGGGCACGACGGGACTGGGTATTCGCAATCGCCTGCGTCACCTGCCCGTCACACTGCGTTCCATCGATCCCGAACGCCGCAAGGATCCCGATGCCCGGCGGGAGATGATGGCGGCGGTCGATATCGTCATCCTGTGCCTGCCTGATGCCGCGGCAAGGGAGGCGGTGGCCATGGCCGACGCCATGGGCAGCGCAGCACCGCGCATACTTGATGCCAGCACCGCGTTCCGGACCGATCCGGCATGGGTTTACGGCTTTCCCGAAATGGATGCAGCCCGGCCCGCCGCCATCCGTGCCGCTGCGCGCGTGTCCAATCCCGGCTGTTACCCCACCGGGCTGATTGGCCTGCTGCGCCCGCTGATCAAGGCGGGGCTGGTGCCTGCGGATTACCCTGTCTGCGTGAATGCCGTCAGTGGCTATAGCGGCGGTGGCCGCAGCATGATCGAGGCGCATGAGCGTGATGGCGGTCCGGCGTTCGAACTGTACGGGCTGGGTCTTGGCCACAAGCACATGCCGGAAATGACGCTGTATGCCGGTCTGGCGCAGCCGCCGGTTTTCGTGCCGTCGGTCGGGCATTTTCCGCAGGGGATGATCGTGTCCGTGCCGCTGCATCTGGATCGCCTGCCCGGCCGGGTGGGCATTGCGGACCTGCATGCCGCCCTGAGTGCGCATTACCGGGGTTCGGACCGCGTCACGGTGGCCGAACCATGCGCGAAACTGCTGGCGGATACGCTGGCGGGCACCGACCGGATGGAACTGCGCGTGCATGGAAACGACGCGCTGCGTCAGGCCGTCCTGACCGCGCGGCTGGACAATCTGGGCAAGGGCGCATCGGGGGCGGCACTGCAGAATGTGGCGCTAATGCTTGGGCTGGAACCGCCGCCGCCCGTGTGATATAGCGGGTCCGCAAGACGTCCCAGGACTGATTGCCGTGGCATTCCGTCCCGCACAGGGCGGGCTGCCTGTATGCGAGAGTGACGGAACGGTAGACGTAGTCGACTCAAAATCGACCGCCGAAAGGCATGGGGGTTCGAATCCCCCCTCTCGCACCAGTCTGGCGCACCGCCCGGTGTCGCTGTCCCTTTGCCCGTGTCGCGAACAGGACGATGTCTCCCTTGCCTGATGCCCTTACTGCAAAGCCGTCCGTGCGGCCTGCCAATCCGTGCTTTTCTTCCGGTCCCTGCGCCAAGCGTCCGGGCTGGTCGCTCAATGCCCTGTCGGATGCGCTGGTGGGGCGTTCGCATCGTTCGACCGAAGGGCGCGCGCGGCTGAACGAGGTTATTACCCGTTCAAAGGCCATCCTTGGCATGCCCGAAGACTGGGTGCTGGGCATCGTGCCTGCGTCCGATACGGGTGCGGTGGAAATGGTGCTGTGGTCCATCCTGGGCACCCGCCCGGTGGACGTGCTGGCGTTTGAAAGCTTTTCCGCCACCTGGGCCAACGACATCATTGCGCAGCTGAAACTGCCCGATGCCCGCGTGCTGAAGGCCGATTATGGTGAAATCCCCGATCTGGCGCAGGTGGACTGGGCGCGCGATGTGGTGCTGACATGGAACGGCACGACATCGGGCGCGCGCCTGCCGTATGATGCCGCCATTCCCACGCAGCGCGACGGGCTGGTGATATGCGACGCCACATCCGCCGCCTTCGCCATGGACCTGCCGTGGGAAAAGCTGGATGTGGTTACATGGTCATGGCAGAAAGTGCTGGGTGGCGAAGCCGCCCATGGCATGCTGGCCCTGTCGCCGCGCGCGGTGCAGCGGCTGGTGTCCACGCCAGCCCCCCGCGCACTGCCCAAGATCTTCCGTCTGACCAACAGCAAGGGCCTGATTGACGGCATCTTCCGTGGCGACACGATCAACACGCCGTCCATGCTGTGCGTGGAAGATGCGCTGGATGGTCTGAAATGGGCTGAAGACGCTGGCGGCCTGAAGGGGCTGATTGCCCGCAGCGAAGCCAACCTTGCCGCCATTGCCGACTGGGAAGCACAGTCCGGCTGGGCGCAGTTCCTTGCCCCCAACCCGAAGCACCGTTCCAGCACGGCCATATGCCTGCGTATTGTCGCCCCATGGTTTACCGCGCTGGACCATGCGGGCCAGACGGCGGCGGCCAAGAAGATCGTGTCCCTGCTGGGGCAGGAAGGAGTGGCGATGGACGTGGGCAGCTACCGCGATGCGCCGCCGGGCCTGCGGTTGTGGGGCGGGGCCACGGTGGAAACTGCCGACCTGCGGGCTGTCCTGCCCTGGCTTGACTGGGCTTACGCGCAGGTGCGCGCCCAGCACGCCTGATCCCTGTTTTTCCATGTCTGACCCGTCATGCTCCGCCTGTCACGGGGGGCATGATGCCGCACGATAGGCCCCCGATATGACAGATGATCCGCCGTTCAATCCCGCGCTGCTGCCTGCAGGGTTCGTGGACAGGCTCCCCCCCGAGGCCGAGGCCGAGGCAGCGGGGGTCGAGACGCTGATGCGCGTATTCGCGGCCCATGGGTATGACCGCGTGACGCCGCCATTGCTGGAATTCGAGGAAACGCTGCTATCGGGTTCGGGCGCGGCCGTGGCGGAACAGACCTTCCGCCTGATGGACCCCGATACCCGGCGCATGATGGCGCTGCGGCCCGACATGACGCCGCAGATCGCGCGCATTGCCGCAACACGGCTGCCTGATGTGCCGCGTCCCCTGCGTCTGGCTTATGCCGGACCCTGTATCCTTATGGACAGCAGCCGTGGCGATGGCGAACGTCAGATTTCGCAGGCGGGGGTCGAACTGATCGGTCCCGACCAGCCTGAGGCAGATGCCGAAATTGTCGCCATCGCGGCTGAATGCCTTGCCACCCTCGGGGTGCAGGGTGTGTCCTTTGACCTCACCATGCCCTCCCTGACCACGGCGCTGGTCGATGCGGGCCGGTTTGACGGACATGTGCGCGGCATGCTGATGCGCGCGCTGGACCGCAAGGATGCCGCCGCCGTAGCGCGCCATGGCGGGGAACTGGCCCCGGTGCTGATCCGTCTGCTGCATGCCGCGGGGCCGGCCCATGGGGCGCTGGCGGAACTGGCGGCGGTGGACCTGCCGCCCGTGGTGCGGGCCCACAGCGTGCGGCTGGCGGCGACCGTTGCCGCGATCGAGGCGCGCGTGCCCGGTATCCGCCTGACGGTGGACCCGGTGGAATTCCGTGGCTGGCAGTACCATACCGGCGTATGCGTCAGCGTATATGCCGCGGGCCAGCGCGAAGAACTGGGCCGGGGTGGTCGCTACCTGTCCAATAATGACGAGCCGGCCTGTGGCCTGACCCTGCGGCCCGACATCATCCTGCGCGCGGCCCCGCCGCTGCCGTGCCGGACACGGGTGTTCCTGCCGTGGGGGACGCCGCCAGAAGTGGGGGGCGCCCTGCGCGCCGGGGGCTATGCCACGGTCAGCGCGCTGGGGGATGAAGGTGACGCAGGGGCCGAGGCACGACGCCTGTCCTGCACGCTGGTGGTGGTTGATGGTCAGCCCGTGCCGGTGGATGGTATCTGACTTTATTTCGTTAATTGTTTGATAAACAAGGTTTTTCCGGCTGGTCGCCTTTATTCCGGTCGGGCAGCATAGCAAGGAGCATGAAATGTCCAACGTCACCGTGATCGGCACCCAGTGGGGTGACGAGGGCAAGGGAAAGATTGTGGACTGGCTGGCCAGCCGGGCCGATGTGGTCGTGCGTTTCCAGGGTGGCCACAATGCGGGCCATACGCTGGTGGTGGGCGATCAGACCTACAAGCTGTCCCTGCTGCCGTCCGGGCTGGTACGTGGCAAGATGGGCGTGATCGGCAATGGCGTGGTGGTTGATCCCGAAGCGCTGCTGAAGGAAATCGACCGCGTGACGGCGCAGGGCCTGAAGGTCACGCCCGAGACGCTGAAGATTGCTGAGAACGCGCCCCTTATCCTGCCGGTGCATGGCGCGCTGGACCGTGCGCGTGAAGCCGCGCGTGGCGACCGTAAGATCGGCACGACGGGTCGTGGCATCGGTCCGGCCTATGAGGACAAGGTGGCCCGTCGCGCCATCCGTCTGTGTGACCTGGCCGAGCCGGAAACGCTGGACTGGAAGCTGGACGAACTGCTGCTGCACCACAACACCCTGCTCAAGGGGCTTGGGGCGGAGACGTTCACCAAGCAGGACCTGCTGGACTTCCTCAATGGCGTGGCGCCGCGCGTGCTGCCCTTCATGGCGCCGGTATGGGACCTGCTGGATGACAGCCGCCGCAGCGGGGCGCGCATCCTGTTCGAGGGTGCGCAGGCGGTAATGCTGGACGTGGACCATGGTACCTATCCGTTCGTGACCAGTTCCAACACTGTTGCCGCCAATGCGGGCACGGGCGCGGGCGTGGGACCGACCAGCATCGGTTTCGTCCTGGGCATTGCCAAGGCGTACACCACCCGCGTGGGTGAAGGGCCATTCCCCAGCGAACTGCATGACCAGATGGGTCGCACGCTGGGCGAACGCGGGCATGAATTCGGCACGGTCACGGGGCGTCCGCGCCGCTGTGGCTGGTTCGATGCCGTGCTGGTGCGTCGTGCGGTGCGCGTGGGTGGCGTGAACGGCCTGGCGCTGACCAAGCTGGATGTGCTGGACGGTCTGGACGAAATCAGCATCTGCGTTGGTTATGAACTGGACGGCAAAAAGATCACGGCCTTCCCGTCGGCACCCGGTGCGCAGCAGCGTATCCGTCCGGTGTTCGAAACGATGGAAGGCTGGAAGGACAGCACCAAGGGCGCGCGTTCGTGGGCTGAACTGCCCGCGCAGGCGATCAAATATGTCCGCCGGATCGAGGAACTGGTTGAAGCGCCGGTAACCCTGCTGTCCACCAGCCCCGAACGTGATGACACCATCCTGATGCGCGACCCGTTCGAGGACTGATCGGAACGTCACAAAAATTTTGGGAGGCCGCCTTTTTCAAGGCGGCGTTTCCTGAAGTTTTGTGAGCCGGCACAGACAAAAAGCCCCGCAACGCCAGAAGCGTGCGGGGCTTTTTTTAACGGGATGGCTGTCGGGCGGTCAGGTGTCGGCCTGTGCCGTGTGCTGTGCGCGACGGGAGGCAACTTCCGCCTTCATCGCAGTCTGAACCTTTTCAAAGGCACGGACCTCGATCTGGCGCACGCGTTCACGCGAAATATTGTAGACATGCGACAGTTCTTCCAGCGTCGCCGGTTCATCCTTCAGCCGCCGTTCGGTCAGGATATGACGTTCACGGTCGTTCAGGGATTTCATGGCGTTGGCCAGCAGCGCCTGCCTGCCGGAATATTCCTCGCTCTGGGCAAGGGTTTCTTCCTGGTTGTCATTGTCATCAACCAGCCAGTCCTGCCATTCCCCTTCGCCATCCATGCGCAGCGGCGCATTCAGGCTGTGGTCGGGGGCGGCAAGCCTGCGGTTCATGTTCACCACGTCCTGTTCGGGCACGCCGAGGGACTGGGCGATCTTGTTGACCTGTTCGGGCTGCAGGTCACCGTCATCAATGGCCTGCATCTGTCCCTTGAGGCGACGCAGGTTGAAGAACAGTTTTTTCTGGGCGGCGGTTGTGCCGATCTTCACCAGTGACCAGCTATGCAGGATGTATTCCTGTATTGCGGCGCGGATCCACCACATGGCATATGTCGCCAGCCGGAAGCCACGGTCGGGGTCGAAGCGGCGGACCGCCTGCATCATCCCGATATTGCCTTCGCTGATCAGTTCGCCGACCGGCAGGCCATAGCCGCGATAGCCCATGGCGATCTTGGCGACGAGACGCAGATGGGAAGTGACGAGTTTATGCGCGGCTTCGGTGTCGCCCTTGTCCTTCCAGCGGCGCGACAGACGAAGCTCCTCCTCGGGGGAGAGCATGGGGAATTTGCGGATGTCCCGAAGGTATTTGGACAGGTTGTTTTCGGGACCGGAAATAAGAGCAGAAGCAGAAGAGGCCATTGTAACGGACTCCTGTTCCAGAGGGACGGGACAGCTTTAATCCGGACTAACGTAACCGTTACCGGAAGGGTTGCATCGTCTCTCTGATAGACGCACGACTGGACATCTCACGTCCCTGTATATGACCCCCGTCATGGGCAGTTTTATACAGGACGTCCAGTTAGCCTGGGGGCGTCGGCCCCGGCGAACAATCACCGAACATAGGCATCCTGCCCCGTTGTGTCAATGAATATGCCTGCAAATCAGGCAATACTGGACAGCAGGTGACGGAAATCTTCCGGGGGCGCGGTCTCGAACAGCATCTGCTCACCGCTGCGCGGATGGACAAAGCCCAGACGGCGCGCATGCAGCGCCTGACGGGGGAAGTCCAGCGCCGCATCCTTTGCCGCGGGGGGCAGGCTGCGTGATGCGGCCGGAATCCGGCGCAGGTAAACCGGATCGCCCACCAGCGCGTGTCCGGCATGGGCGAAGTGGACCCGGATCTGATGGGTGCGTCCGGTCGCCAGCCTGCATTCCACATGGGCCAGGCCGCCATGGAAGGTGTCCAGCACACGGTAATGGGTCAGCGCCATCTTGCCGCCGCCATTGGCAATGACCGCCATGCGCTTGCGGTCGCGCCGGTCGCGCCCGATCGCGCCATCGAATGACCCGCTGGCGGGCGTGGGAATGCCCCAGCAGATGGCCTGGTACGCACGGTCGATCCTGCGTTCGGCAAAGGCGAGGGAAAGCGCCTGGTGCGCCATTTCGGTCTTGGCCGCGACCATGATGCCCGATGTGTCCTTATCCAGCCGGTGCACGATTCCCGGTCGCCGTTCACCCCCGATTCCGGTCAGCCCTTCGCCGCAATGGGCCAGCAGGGCGTTGACAAGGGTGCCGTCCTCGTTTCCCGGCGCAGGGTGCACGACCATGCCTGCGGGCTTGTCCAGCACGATCAGGTCGCGGTCCTCATATAATATGTCCAGCGCGATATCCTGCCCCTGCGGCGTGGCGGGGATTGCGGGGGGGATATGAATTTCATAACACATGCCTGCCCGCACGGGTTCCGCCGGGTCCCGCAGCGGGCTGCCGTCGCGTAACAGATGGCCGCTTTCCATAAGGGACTTGACGCGTGAACGCGAAAGGCCGTCGACCACATTGGCAATGAAACGGTCGGTGCGCTGGCCTGCGTCATTGGCGGTGGCGATGACAGGGGCAGGGGGGGCAGTGTCAATCATGGCATGTGTCTATCGGAAAAAACGGTATTCGGGAACGGAAAGCACAGAATGGAAAAACAGGGATCGCGCGCGCTGCTTGCGGCGGTGATCGGCATGGGGGTCCTGCTGTTCATCGGCTCGCTGGCGCTGGTTGGCGTACTGGTGCACCGGATGATGCATCCCGCCGCGCCCGCCCCGGTTGCGGTGGCGGGGGCGACGGTGCCGGCCCCCGTCATCGCGGGGCCGGGCGTGCAGGCAGGGGATCTGGTGGTGGATGAAGCGCCGGGAACGCATGTGCAGTCCATTACCGCCCGCCCCGATGGGCTGCTGGCGGTGGTGCTGACCGGCGGGGAAAGCGTGGACCGTGTGGTGGTATGGGACCCTGCCGGCCGCCGCATCGTGGCGCGACTGGTTCTGGGGCGGTCCTGACCGCGGGCGGCGCGATTCTTTTCTTGCATCCCTGCGGGTGATCGCATAGAACGCGGCACCGGCCTTTGTCCCGTTCGTCTAGAGGCCTAGGACACCGCCCTCTCACGGCGGCAACACGGGTTCGAATCCCGTACGGGACGCCAGTTTCTGGCTGTTTATACCCTGGTCGCTGAATGAAAGCCCGCCGCAAGGCGGGCTTTTCGTATGTAATGGATAGTTGTCCGGGTTATTTTCATTGAAAAGCAATCAATCTATGGCATGGCGACGTTTTTCATATTAATATATAATAAAGGCATCTTATATATTTGCCGAAACGCTTTGCGCAAAAAGCATTGATTCATGTCAAATGGCGTCGAAATTTAAAAATATTTTCCGCCTTTTAATTTTGGGGCGGATGGCAGCATATTGGAACCCGGTCATTTTCCATATTTCTCTTTTGATTTCTGCAGGAATAATCAACGGGATTTTCCGGGGGAGTCTGCTGGCCCGACGTGATAAAAATGCAACTTTACCCCCTTTCCGGTCCGTCAGGACGCTGGTGGCAGTTTCGCCATTGGGGGGGAAGGCGGTATGCTTCCCTTCCGTAATAAAGTCTGTCTCGTAGTAGTCATGTGTGGCTTGCAGGATGGAGGAGTTTGCGATTAAGGCGTCATGGGTGCCGCCGGGCGGGAAGTTGAACACCGGTTTCCGCCTGTGGTTGCATCGGTTCTGATTTCTAGTGTGTGGTGATCAATGCTGTTGGATTTTATGAAGCTGCAGAAACATGTATCCGGGATGGGGCGTCGGTCCTTTCTGTCCGTCATGGCGGCTACCGGCAGCATTCCATTCCTTTCGGCGGCTGAAGCAGGGGACGGCACGGCGGTGAGCCAGCAGTGGGCCATTTTCCGTAGCAAGTATTTCCATCCCGACGGGCGTATTGTCGATACCGGCAACAGCGGCGAATCCCACAGCGAGGGGCAGGGCTACGGCATGCTGTTCGCCGCCACGGCAGGTGACCAGGCAGCGTTCGAGGCGATATGGGTCTGGGCGCGCAACAACCTTCAGCACAAGACCGATGCCCTGTTTTCCTGGCGTTACCTGGACGGGCATAACCCGCCGGTGGCGGACAAGAACAACGCCACCGACGGGGATCTGCTGATTGCGCTGGGTCTGGCACGGGCTGGCAAGCTTTGGAAGCGGGCAGACTATATCCAGGACGCTATAAACATCTACGCCGACGTGCTGAAGCACATGACCATGAAGGTCGGTCCCTATACGGTACTGCTGCCGGGGGCGGACGGATTCGTCACCAAGGAAGCGGTGACCCTCAACCTGTCCTATTACGTCATGCCGTCCCTCCTGCAGGCGTTTGAGCTGTCAGGCGAATCCCAGTGGCAGACCGTGATCGAAAATGGCCTGCGCATCATTGGCAAGGCACAGTTCGGTGAATGGAAGCTGCCGCCGGACTGGCTGTCGATCAACCGGCAGACGGGTAATTTCTCCATCGCAAAGGGCTGGCCGCCGCGTTTCTCCTACGACGCGATTCGCGTGCCGCTTTACCTGTACTGGGCGCATATGCTGTCGCCGGAACTGCTGGCTGATTACACCCGGTTCTGGAACCATTTTGGTGCATCCGCCCTGCCGGGTTGGGTTGACCTGACAAATGGTTCGCGTTCGCCCTATAATGCGCCGCCCGGTTATCTGGCCGTTGCGTCGTGTTCGGGTCTGGCATCAGCCGGGGAACTGCCCACGCTGGATCATGCGCCGGATTATTATTCCGCAGCGCTTACACTGCTGGTCTATATCGCCCGTGCCGAGGGAGGTGGGATGTGAGTTCAGCCGATAAGGACGCAGGGACACCGGCGCCACACCGTAATGTGGACATGGACAATCCGCAGGATGTGTCCCGCATGCTTACGACTGGCTATGGTCTGAGCGGCGAAGGCTTTCATTACCATTCCTTCCGGTCCATCGTGCGGGATACGCCCGTGGATGTTCCTGAAGAAGCAGATCACGACGACACGCATGCCTACGTCGAGGAGCATTATGCCGAGCCGGAGCCGTATGCGTCGGCTCCCGCAGTTGCACCTGCGCCGGAACCAGAGCCGCCTGCCGTCACGCCTGTAGCCATGCCTCCCATTGTGGAGGAAGCGCCGCCACCGCCACCGCCACCGCCACCGCCACCGGCTCCGGTTGTGCCGGAAGTCGTGCATGTGCCGCAGCCGCCTCCGCAGCCCGCGCCGCCTGTCATGGAAACGGTCGCGCCGGAACCGCCGCCCCCATCCCCCCCTCCGCCGGAAACCGTGGTGTCACCCGCACCGCAGCCCAGGCCTGCCGCAACGACACCTGATGTCGTGCAGTCGGGTGGGCGGGAACGGCGTGGCCTGCCACCATTTGTCGCGCCTGCTACGCCACCGCGTCCGGCGCCGGCGCAGTCCGCTTCCTTCACGATTGAAGCCCCGGAGCCGGAAGTTGTCGCGACGGATGAGTGGGCTCCCGTACCCAAGGCGCAGCAGCGCCGGGGACAGCGCCCGACCGGGCCTGGATTCTTTTTTGCCAAGGCAGGCGACCGGACCCAGATGGCCCGGCTGTTCCAGCCGACACCGGTGCCGATGCCCCGGCCTGTTTCCAAACCTGCTTCCAAGGTGACCACGATGACAAAATTCGACAAGAATTCATGGAATGAAAGCGCGGGACGTCGTCCGGCGCCGACCGATAACTCCCCGACCCTGACCGAAGTGTTCATGACATTGGGGGGACGGGCGACCGACCGCCTGATCCCCAAGCCGAGCCTGCGTGAGGCCCTGCTGCGCAAGCGTGAGGAAGAGAACGAGCAATCCTGATCCCGACAGGCGCGACCGGTCATGATGGCAGGCCGGTCCGCGACGGGATACAGGGCAGGGGGCCCGGGCCCCGTATGACCCGCGTGCCATGCGGGCCGAAAGGCGACATGACGGACCAGATGCGTCTGACGGTTTTCTTTTGAACGTAACTATCTGTTTTATCAGTATTTATTAATCGGACGAGTTATTGATGTCAGAGGTTCAGTCGTCAGCGCCTGCGGAAAGCTGGTTCGGCCGCTTTTCCAACAAGATACTGTCACTGCGTGGTGCCAGCTATGTCGTTGGGGCGTTGGGGCTTTGCGCCCTGCTTGCCGCAACCATGGTTACGCTGTCGCTTAATGAACAGATGATTGTGGCATTAGTGTGTGTGGCGGTATTTTTTATCGTCGGCCGCCGCAAGAGCCGTCGCACCCAGGTCTTTCTGGAGGTGCTTTCGGCGCTGGTGTCCCTGCGGTATCTGACGTGGCGGCTGACGGAGACGCTGGACTTCGATACCTGGACGCAGGGCGTGCTGGGTGTCACGCTGCTGCTGGCGGAACTGTATGCGCTCTATATGCTGTTCCTCAGCTATTTCCAGACGATTTCCCCCCTGCATCGTGCGCCGCTGCCACTACCGGCCAATCCCGATGACTGGCCCACGGTTGATATTTTTATCCCGACCTATGACGAAGCACTGAGCATCGTGCGCCTGACGGTGCTGGGGGCGCTGGGTATCGACTGGCCGCCCGACAAGGTGAATGTCTACATTCTGGATGATGGCAGGCGTGAAGAATTCGCCCGCTTTGCCGAGGCCTGCGGCGCGCGGTACATCGCCCGTCCCGATAACGCGCACGCCAAGGCCGGTAACCTGAACTACGCCATTAAACATACGACGGGCGATCACATCCTCATCCTGGACTGTGACCACATCCCGACGCGCGCCTTCCTGCAGATCGCCATGGGCTGGATGGTCAGCGATTCGAAAATCGCCCTGCTGCAGACGCCGCATCACTTCTATTCCCCCGATCCGTTCCAGCGTAACCTGGCCGTGGGGTACCGCACCCCGCCCGAAGGCAACCTGTTCTATGGCGTCATTCAGGACGGTAACGACTTCTGGGACGCGACCTTTTTCTGCGGGTCGTGCGCCATCCTGCGCCGTAAGGCGATTGAGGAAATCGGCGGCTTCGCAACCGAAACCGTGACCGAAGACGCCCATACCGCGCTGCGTATGCAGCGCAAGGGCTGGTCGACCGCCTACCTGCGCATTCCGCTGGCCAGTGGCCTGGCGACAGAACGTCTCATCACGCATATCGGGCAGCGTATGCGCTGGGCCCGTGGCATGATCCAGATTTTCCGTGTCGACAACCCGATGCTTGGCCCGGGTCTGAAGCTGGGACAGCGTCTTTGCTACCTGTCGGCCATGACGTCGTTCTTCTTCGCCATTCCCCGCGTCATCTTCCTTGCATCCCCGCTGGCCTTCCTGTTCTTCAGCCAGAATATCATCGCGGCGTCGCCGCTGGCGGTGGGGGTCTATGCCATCCCGCACATGTTCCATTCCATTGCGACCGCGGCGAAGGTCAACAAGGGCTGGCGTTATTCGTTCTGGAGTGAAGTGTACGAAACCGTCATGGCGCTGTTCTTGGTGCGGGTGACCATCGTCACGATGCTGTTCCCCTCCAAGGGCAAGTTCAACGTGACGGAAAAAGGCGGCGTTCTGGAACGTGAGGAATTCGACCTCACCGCCACCTATCCGAATATTATTTTCGCCGGCATCATGGCGCTTGGCCTGTTGCGTGGGGTATATGCGCTGATCTTCCAGCACCTGGACATCATTTCGGAACGTGCGTACGCGCTGAACTGCATCTGGTCGGTGATCAGTCTGATCATCCTGATGGCGGCAATCTCCGTGGGGCGTGAAACAAAGCAGTTGCGCCAGAACCACCGTATCGAAGCCCAGATTCCCGTTACGGTTTATGATTACGATGGCAATTCAAGCCACGGCATTACCGAAGACGTCTCCATGGGCGGTGTGGCGATCCATCTGCCATGGCGTGAGGTCACGCCCGATCAGCCTGTACAGGTCGTAATCCATGCTGTACTGGATGGCGAGGAGATGAACCTTCCGGCCATCATGATCCGCAGTGCCCGGGGCAAGGCGGTGTTTACGTGGTCGATCAGTAATATTCAGGTTGAGGCGGCCGTGGTCCGGTTCGTGTTTGGACGCGCCGATGCCTGGCTGCAGTGGAATAATTATGAGGATGACCGGCCGTTACGAAGCCTGTGGAGTCTGATCCTCAGCATCAAGGCACTGTTCCGCAGGAAGGGTCAGATGATTGCCCATAGTCGTCCCAAAAAGAAACCAATTGCACTGCCGGTTGAGCGTAGGGAGCCAACAACCAGCCAGGGTGGTCAGAAACAGGAAGGAAAGATCAGTCGTGCGGCCTCGTGATATGAAAATGGTGTCCCTGATCGCGCTGCTGGTTTTCGCAACGGGAGCGCAGGCTGCCCCGATTGCGTCCAAAGCGCCAGCCCACCAGCCTACGGGCAGTGATCTCCCCCCCCTGCCTGCGGCGGCACCGGTGGCGCCAGCGGCGCAACCTTCCGCACAGGCAACTGATCCGGCATCAGCCGCGCCCGCATCCGATGCGGGAAGCGCCAGTAACGCGGATGCAATACTGGACAATGCCGAAAATGCGGCAGGCGTCGGTACCGATGTTGCAACTGTCCATACCTATTCCCTTCAGGAACTGGGTGCGCAGAGTGCATTGACCATGCGCGGCGCCGCCCCGCTGCAGGGGCTGCAGTTCGGGATTCCGGCGGACCAGCTGGTGACATCGGCCCGACTGGTCGTGTCCGGGGCCATGTCGCCCAACCTCCAGCCTGATAACAGCGCGGTGACGATCACGCTGAACGAACAGTATATCGGCACGCTGCGTCCCGACCCGACGCATCCGGCATTCGGGCCGCTGTCATTTGACATCAACCCGATTTTCTTTGTCAGCGGCAACCGCCTGAACTTCAACTTCGCTTCAGGTTCCAAGGGGTGCGCGGACCCGACCAACGGGCTGCAGTGGGCCAGCGTGTCCGAACATTCGCAGCTGCAGATCACGACCATTCCGCTTCCTCCCCGTCGTCAGCTGGCCCGTCTGCCCCAGCCCTTCTTTGATAAGACTGTAAGGCAGAAAGTCGTCATTCCGTTCGTCCTTGCACAGACATTTGATCCCGAGGTGCTCAAGGCCTCCGGCATCATCGCGTCGTGGTTCGGGCAGCAGACCGACTTCCGTGGGGTCAATTTCCCCGTCTTCTCCACCATTCCCCAGACCGGCAATGCCATTGTGGTTGGCGTGGCGGATGAACTGCCGGCGGCGCTGGGCCGTCCGTCCGTCAGTGGCCCCACCCTGATGGAGGTCGCCAACCCATCCGATCCCAACGGCACGGTGCTGCTGGTGACAGGGCGTGACCGGGATGAAGTCATTGCCGCAAGCAAGGGGATCGGCTTCGGGTCCAGCGCCCTGCCGGTCGCCAGCCGCATGGATGTGGCGCCGATTGATGTCGCCCCGCGCCAGGCCAATGACGCGCCGTCCTTCATTCCCACCAGCCGCCCGGTCCGGCTGGGGGAACTGGTGCCGGTCAGCGCCCTGCAGGGCGAAGGGTATACGCCGGGCGTGCTGTCGGTTCCGTTCCGCGTGTCGCCTGACCTTTATACGTGGCGTGACCGTCCGTACAAGCTGAACGTGCGTTTCCGCGCACCGGATGGCCCGATCCTTGATGTGGCGCGTTCGCATCTGGATGTCGGCATCAACAATACATACCTGCAGTCCTATTCACTGCGGGAGCAGAGTTCGGTTGTCGATCAGCTGCTGCATCGTGTTGGCGTGGGCACCCAGAACGCGGGCGTGGAACAGCATACGCTGACCATTCCGCCGTGGATGGTGTTCGGTCAGGATCAGCTGCAGTTCTATTTTGACGCAGCCCCGCTGGCGCAGCCCGGCTGCCGTCCCGGCCCAAGCCTGATCCACATGTCGGTTGACCCGGATTCGACCATCGACCTGTCCAACGCCTATCACATCACGCGCATGCCCAACCTGGCCTATATGGCCAGTGCGGGGTATCCGTTCACGACCTATGCCGACCTGTCGCGTTCGGCAGTGGTGCTGCCGGATCATCCCAATGGCACGGTGGTCAGCGCTTATCTCGACCTCATGGGCTTCATGGGGGCGACGACATGGTATCCCGTCTCGGGCGTTGATATCGTTTCGGCCGACCATGTCAGTGACGTGGCGGACCGGAACCTGATTGTCCTGTCCACCCTGTCCAACAGTGCGGATGTGTCTGCCCTGCTGGCCAACTCGGCGTACCAGATTTCGGACGGACGGCTTCACATGGGGCTGCGTTCTACTCTGAGCGGCGTGTGGAACATCTTCCAGGATCCGATGTCGGTCATGAGCAACACGCACCCGACCGAGGTCGAGACCACGCTGAGCGGTGGCGTCGGCGCGATGGTGGAAGCGGAATCGCCGCTGGCGTCCGGCCGCACCGTGCTGGCCCTGCTGTCGGGTGACGGGCAGGGGCTGGACAATCTGGTCCAGATCCTGGGGCAGCGTAAGAACCAGGCGAAAGTGCAGGGCGATCTTGTGCTGGCGCATGGCGATGACCTGACATCCTACCGCAGTTCGCCGCTGTATACGGTTGGCACGGTGCCGCTGTGGCTGATGCCTGACTGGTATATGCATAACCATCCCTTCCGCGTGATCGTGGTCGGGTTGGCTGGCTGTCTGATGGTGGTGGCTGTCCTGGTGCGCGCCCTGTTCCGCCACGCGATGGTCCGTCGCCGGCAGTTGCAGGAAGAAAGGCAGAAATCGTGATCATGAACAGACGATACGTCTTTTCGCTTTCTGCCGGCCTGCTTGCCAGCAGTTGCATGGGCGCGATGATGCCCGTGCCCGTTGCCCGCGCGCAGCAGGCGTCCACCGCCATGACCGGCGCGCAGGCCACCGGGGGGGCTGTCGCGCCACGGCAGATCCTGTTGCAGCAGGCACGTTTCTGGTTGCAGCAGCAGCAGTATGACAATGCCCGGCAGGCATTGCAGAATGCGCAGCGGATCGCCCCGGATGCCCCCGACGTGCTGGAAGTGCAGGGGGAATACCAGACGGCCATGGGCAACCGTGAAGCCGCGGCCGATACCCTGCGCCACCTGCAGCAGGTCGCACCGGGCAGTGTTGCGGCAAACAGCCTGAGTGACCTGTTGCACGAACGGTCCATCTCGACCGGCGACCTGTCGCATGTGCGTTCGCTTGCGGCCTCCGGTCACAATGCGGAGGCCGTTGCCGGGTACCAGAAGCTGTTCAATGGCGGCAGGCCCCCGCATTCCCTGGCGATCGAATACTATCAGACCATGGCTGGCGTCCCGGCTGACTGGGATCAGGCGCGTGCGGGCCTTTCGGGTCTCGTTGCGGCCAATCCGCAGGATTACCGGGCACAGCTCGCCTTTGCGCAGACGCTGACATATAACACCTCGACCCGTATGGAGGGGCTGGCGCGACTGAAGGACCTGCAGGGGTTCCGCACGCAGGCCCCCGTCGAGGCTGCGGCTGCCGCTCAGTCCTATCGGCAGACATTGAGCTGGCTGCCCGTCACGGCCGAGACGCAGCCGCTCATGCAGCAGTGGCTGGCGGCGCATCCTGATGATACGGCGCTGAAGGACCACATGCTTCACCCGCCGGGCGGTCCGCCGGACAAGGCCGGGCTGGCGCGTCAGGCAGGCTACCAGCAGCTTAATGCCGGGCGTCTGTCCGCAGCCGAGCAGTCGTTCCAGTCCGCGCTGCAGATCAATTCCCACGATGCGGATTCGCTGGGCGGGATGGGACTGGTCAGCATGCGTCAGGGTGATGCGGCTGAAGCGCGCCGTTATTTTCAGGAAGCGATGGCTGCGGACCCCAAGACGGCTGACCGCTGGCGCCCCGCGCTGGCGGGGATGGAAATCAGTGGTGATTACGCCGCTGTCCGCCAGCTGATCGCAGCCCACCAGTACACCGAAGCCAAGCAGCGCCTGACATCGCTGGCGCGTCAGCCGGGACAGTTCACCGGTGCGACCCTGATGCTGGCGGACCTGCAGCGTTCGACCGGGCAGATCGATGCATCCGAACAGGAATATCGGTCCGTTCTCGCGCGTGACCCCAATAACCAGCTGGCCCTGATGGGGCTGGCGCGGGTGGACATGGCGCAGGGCAACACGGCGGAAGCCCGCCAGCTGCTGTCGCGCGTCGGTCCGCAATACGCCACGGAAGTTGGCGAGATCGAGGTGACGGGCCTGATGGCCGCGGCATCGCACACGTCGGATTCGGCGCGCAAGGTTGCCATTCTGCGTGAAGCCATGACGCAGGCCCCGCGTGACCCGTGGGTGCGCATCAACCTGGCCAATGCCCTGCAGCAGCAGGGTGACGTGGCGGAAGCCGGGCGGGTCATGCAGCCGATCCTGGCCAATCCGGTTACGGCGCAGGACCGGCAGGCAGGCATCCTGTATACCTATGGCGCCGGAAATGACGCGGCGACCCGTCGCCTGCTGTCCGGGCTGTCGCCCGAGGACTATTCTCCGGCCATCCGTTCGATTGCCGAGGAAATGCAGATCAAGGAAGATCTGGCCAGCCGTCTGTCGATGGTGCCAAATCCAGTTCCCCTGATCCGTGAAGCGCTTGCCCCGCCTGATCCGACGGGCGCGCGCGGCGTGGCCGTGGCCGACCTGTTCCGCCAGCGTGGTGACATGATCCATGCCCGTATGGCCCTGCGTATCGCCTCGACCCGTACGATTGACCTGTCGCCGGATCAGCGGCTGGCCTACGCCACCGAATACATGAAGATCAGCAACCCGGTCGCCGCTGCCCGCCTGCTTGCGCCGCTGGGCGATGGCAGCGGGAGTGGAGCTGGCAATGCGCTGCTGCCGGAACAGCAGCAGACGCTCCAGCAGCTGCGCATGGGCATTGCCGTGGCGCAGTCCGACCTGCTGAACCAGCGTGGCGATCAGGCGCAGGCGTATGATCACCTGGCCCCCGCGCTGCGGGCGGACCCGGAGGCGACATCGCCCAAGCTGGCGCTGGCCCGTCTGTACAATGGCGAAGGCAAATCCAGCAAGGCGCTGGACATCGACCTGGCGGTGCTGCGCCATAACCCGCAGGATCTCGATGCCCGGCAGGCCGCCGTGCAGGCTGCGGTCAATAGTGGTCGCAAGAGTCTGGCCACCCATCTGGCGATGGATGGCGTGCAGGAAAGTCCGATGGATGCCCGCGCATGGCTGGGCATGGCCGTGGCGGATCAGGCGGACGGACATGGGCACCGGACCATTGCCGACCTGCGCCGGGCCTATGACCTGCGCCTGCAGCAGGTCGAGGGGGCCCGCTCCGCCTTCGGCCCGGCAGCGACCGAGGAAGAAGCGCTGGCGCCCCCTTCCAGCAATCCGTTCCGCCATCATGGCTACGGACGGCAGACGGAACTTGGCGCGCCGGTCACGGGTGGGTCCTACAGCATGGAAGCGACCTCACCCGAGGCTGCGGACCAGATGCTGTCTTCCATTTCCGGGCAGATCAATACCCTGCGTGAAAACCTTGCCCCGTCCATTGACGGTGGCCTCGGGTTCCGTTCGCGTTCGGGTGAACATGGCATGGGCCGCCTGACGGAAGCCAATATTCCCATCGTCGGCCGCCTGCCGCTGCAGGCGGGTGAATCCAGCCTGACCTTCTCGATCACGCCAACCATGATCTGGTCGGGTGACCTGAATACCGGTTCGGTCTATGACGTGCCCCGTTACGGCACCAACATGGCGACGCAGGCGTACAACCAGTACGTCAATTCCATGAACCAGAACAACAGCAGCAGCAGCCTGCGGACCCAGCAGATCCAGGGCGGGCAGGGTGAAGCGGGCTTCGCGCCGGATGTGCAGTTCAGCAATAGCTGGGTGCGGGCGGATGTCGGTGCCTCGCCGATCGGCTTCCCCATCACCAATGTGCTGGGTGGGGTCGAATTCTCGCCGCGTGTCGGGCCGGTGACGTTCCGTGTGAGTGCCGAACGCCGTTCGATCACCAACAGCGTCCTGTCCTATGGCGGCCTGCGTGACCCGAACTACAACTCGGCCCTGGGCCGTTACGCGCTGAACCATTATGGCAGCCAGCTTGCGTCGCAGTGGGGGCAGGAATGGGGTGGTGTCGTGACCAACCACTTCCATGGCCAGGTCGAGGCGACGCTGGGCAACACCATTCTGTATGGTGGCGGTGGTTATGCGATCCAGACAGGCAAGAACACGCGGAGCAATAACGAGCGTGAAGCCGGTATCGGCGCCAACACGCTGGTCTGGCACAACGCCAACATGCTGGTACGGATCGGTGTCAGCCTGACCTATTTCGGTTATGCCAACAACCAGGACTTCTATACTTATGGGCAGGGTGGCTACTTCTCGCCCCAGTCCTATTATTCGGCCACGGTTCCGATCCGTTACGCCGGGCAGCACAAGCGGTTGGACTGGGACGTGACCGGCAGCGTCGGCTACCAGGTGTTCCACGAACACTCTTCCCCATTCTTCCCGACATCCTCGCTGTTGCAGGCGGGGGCCCAGTACATTGCTGACTCGTATGTGCAGAATGCGACGGCCTCGGATTATCTGTCAGAGGAAACGGTAGACAGGGCCTATTATCCCGGGGATAGTATCGCTAGTCTTACGGGCGGTTTCAATGCTAGGGTAGGGTATCGATTTACACACAATCTTCGTCTTGATCTGTCGGGGCGCTGGCAGAAGGCCGGTAACTGGACTGAAAGCGGCGCCATGATTTCCGTACACTATCTTATTATGGACCAGTAATGACAACTTTCAACGCAAAACCGGACTTCTCGCTTTTCCTGCAGGCCCTGTCGTGGGAAATCGACGATCAGGCCGGGATCGAGGTCAGGAATGACCTGCTGCGCGAGGTCGGCCGCGGCATGGCTGGTCGACTGCAGCCGCCCCTGTGCAACACCATTCATCAGTTGCAGATCGAACTGAATGCCCTGCTGGGCATGATCAACTGGGGATATGTGAAGCTGGAACTGCTGGCGGAAGAACAGGCCATGCGCATCGTGCATGAAGACCTGCCGCAGGTTGGCAGCGCCGGCGAGCCCTCGGGCACCTGGCTGGCTCCGGTTCTGGAAGGGCTGTACGGCCGCTGGATCACGTCGCAGCCGGGTGCGTTTGGCGATTATGTCGTTACCCGCGATGTGGATGCGGAAGACCTGAATTCCGTCCCGACCCAGACCATCATCCTGTACATGCGTACCCGCAGCAACAGCAACTGACCGGATCTGTCCAGACCGCGCTGTTGCCGCATGACCCCGCCCACAGGCATGTACATGGCCTGCCGGCGGGGTTTTTTTACACCTTCTGGCCCAATTTCTCGTCCTGCCTTGCGCTAGATCATGCGGATTGCAGGGCGGGTGTTTCAGTAATTATGACCACAGCGGGCGGGGCCGTCCGGTTCGCATCCCTGCTGTCCTGACCATTATGATGAGGAGGCCGCCGCATGAAGCTGTCCCGCAAGATATTCCTGCTGTCCGCCGTGGCGTGCGGCATGATGGTGGCGCATGACGCCGCCCATGCCGCACATCATGCCCCGGGTGATCCGGCGGATGAAAAGGCGCGGCAGGTGCTGGCGCATATGAGCCCTGAAGACAAGATGTCCCTGCTGTTCAGCGTTGACGGCGGTGGGTTCAATGGCAGCGTCGCCCCGCCGGGCGGCCTTGGTTCGGCGGCCTATCTGCGCGCACCCGCGGGATCTGGCCTGCCGGACCTGCAGATTTCGGATGCGGGGCTTGGCATCCGCAACCCGGCCCATATCCGCAAGGACGGGGCGGCGGTTTCCCTGCCATCGGGGCTGTCCACCGCCAGTTCATGGGACATGGACATGGCGCGTGAGGCCGGGGCCATGATTGGCCGTGAAGCGTGGCAGAGCGGTTTCAACGTCCTGCTGGGCGGCGGGGCGGACCTGACCCGTGACCCGCGCGGTGGCCGCAATTTCGAATATGCGGGCGAGGATCCGCTGCAGACCGGGCGCATGGTCGGCAGCACCATTGCGGGCGTGCAGTCACAGCATGTGATTTCCACCCTCAAGCACTATGCGATGAACGATCTCGAGACATCGCGCATGACCATGAGTGCGGATATCGACCCCGTGGCCATGCGTGAAAGTGACCTGCTGGGCTTCGAGATCGCGCTGGAAACCGGGCATCCCGGTTCGGTCATGTGCTCGTATAACCGCGTCAATGACCTGTATGCGTGCGAAAACCCGTACCTGCTGAACACGACGCTGAAACAGGACTGGCATTATCCCGGCTTCGTCATGTCCGACTGGGGTGCGACCCATTCCTCCGCCCGCGCGGCGCTGGCCGGGCTGGATCAGGAATCGGCGGGCGACCATGCCGATGCACGTCCCTATTTCCAGACGCTGCTGGCAGCCGATGTGAAGGCGGGCCGCGTACCGCAGTCGCGTATTGATGATATGGCGCAGCGTATCGTCCGTTCGCTGTTCGCGCAGGGACTGGTTGACCATCCGTCGCAGCGTGCGCCGCTGGACGTGGTGACCGACACCCTTGTCGCCCAGCGTGACGAGGAAGAAGGCGCGGTCCTGCTGCGCAACGAAGGCAACGTCCTGCCGCTGGCCCCCACCGCGCGCATTGCGGTCATTGGCGGTCATGCGGATGTGGGCGTGATTTCGGGTGGCGGGTCCAGCCAGGTTGATCCCATCGGGGGCGAGGTGGTCAAGGGACCGGGCAAGAAGGACTGGCCGGGTGATCCGGTCTATTTCCCGTCCAGCCCGCTGAAGGCCATGCGGGCCGAGGCCCCGGCTGCGCATATTACCTATGATCCGGGCACGAATATCGCAGCCGCCGTCCGTGCCGCGCGCGCGGCCGATGTCGCCGTCGTATACGCCACGCAGTTCACTTTTGAGGGGATGGACGCGCCGAACATGCATCTGGATGGCAATGCGGATGCGCTGATTGCCGCCGTTGCCGCCGCCAACCCGCGCACCGTGGTGGTCATGGAGACCGGCGATCCGGTGCTGATGCCGTGGAACAGCAGCGTGGCAGGCGTGCTGGAGGCATGGTTCCCCGGTTCCGGAGGCGGCACGGCCATTGCGCGGCTGCTGTTTGGCAAGGTGGCGCCGTCGGGCCATCTGACCATGACCTTCCCGCAGGCTGAATCCCAGCTTGCCCACCCTGACATCGCAGGTGTGACCGCCAGCAACGTGTTCGAGATGCAGTTCCATACAGATCAGGAACTGGTTTACGACGAAGGCAGCGATGTCGGTTACCGCTGGTTCGACCGCAATCACCTCAAGCCGCTCTATCCGTTCGGCCATGGCCTGACCTACACCACCTTCGCCACCGATGGACTGGCGGCAGGGTATCACCACAAGCAGCTTACGGTGACGTTCAACGTGCGCAATACCGGCACGCGTCCGGGTGTGGATGTGCCGCAGGTCTATGTCGGACTGCCCGATGGTGGTGCGCGCAGGCTGGGGGGATGGCAGCGCGTCACCCTGGCACCGGGGGAAAGCCGTCAGGTCTCGGTGCAGGTCGATCCGCGCCTGCTGGCGCATTTTGATGGCAGGCATGACCGGTGGGCCATTCCTTCGGGCCGCTTCCGGGTCTGGCTGGGCACGTCGGCTGTGGATGACAGCCAGCAGGTCAGCATACATCTGCCCGCGCGCACGCTGGCGCCCTGAGGCACGGGATGAAGCGTTTCCTGCTGGCCATGGGGCTGTCGGGCGTGGGCATCCTGCCTGCATCCGGTGACTGCCTGGCGGCGGGTCTGCCTGATACCGCGCTGGATCGCGCCCGTGTGCTGCTGGCGGTGCAGGAACTGGAAATTACCCTGCTGACCCATCCCAGCGCGACTGTGGCGCTGGAGGACTGGTGCGCCCGCCATCACATGGCCGACAGGCCAGTGGTGGTCGCACGCAAGATGACCCTCACCGCGCCCGATCCCGTACCCGCGCGTGTACGGGCTGACCTTGCGGCCAGCGCCACGCAGCCCATACGCCACCGGCAGGTGCAGCTTGTCTGTGGCACCCATGTGCTGTCGGTAGCTGATAACTGGTATGTGCCCGACCGGCTGACGGCGGGCATGAACGCCACGCTGGATGGGACGGATGCCGCATTCGGGCATGTGGTCGCGCCCCTGCATTTTTCGCGTGACCGGCTGGAATTCACCCGGCTGTGGTCCCCGTGGCCCGGCAGCCTGCATGACGCGCCGGGTATGATCACGCCGCCTGCGCAGATCGTGCGCCAGCGCGCGGTGCTGCGCGATGCGCATGGTCAGCCCTTTAGCGAGGTGGTGGAGACCTATACGGACCAGACCCTGTCGTTCATGCCCGCAATGGACACGGATTACGCGCATTAAGGCTGGTGGCGCAGCGTCGCGCTGCCCGGCACATCCATTGATGGAAAAAATAAAAGTTTTCGGATGCCGCCTTTTTTCCAAAAAACGACGTTTTCCAAAGCGTTTTGGAAATGGCTCTTCCGCAAGCGTTCTGATGATTGCCGGATGGCGTCCGGGAAGAATTTTTAAATGATTTCAAATCCTTATGCCCGGAGTACGAATTCAGCATGATCGATCTGCGTGATCCCTCCATCCCGGCGGAACGCGTGCGGCAGGCGCTGGGTCTGCACCCCCATCCCGAAGGCGGAAGCTACCGCGAGATATGGCGCGACACCCCGTCCGATGGCCCGCGTGGCGCGGTATCCACCATCATGTTCCTGCTGGCGGCGGAAGAGCGGTCGCACTGGCACCGGGTTGACGCAGCGGAAATCTGGTGCTGGCAGGGGGGGAGTCCGCTGATGCTGGAAATCGCCCCGCGTGCCGGCAGCCCGATTGAACGTGTCACCCTTGGCCCGCTGCCCGAACAGGGGCAGGTAATGCAGGCTGTGGTGCCGGCAGGTGCCTGGCAGGCGGCATCCACTGTTGGGGCATGGAGCCTGATGGGCTGCCAGGTTGCGCCGGCTTTCATATTCAGCAGCTTCGAACTGGCCCCGCCGGGCTGGTCACCACAGGGAGAGGCAGAATGACATTTCCCAAATGGCTGGTCTGGGCGCGGGACCTGCAGGCACTGGCCCAGAGCGGCCTGACCTATGCCGAAAGCCCCTTTGACCGTGAGCGTTATGAGAGCATAAGGCAGATCTCGGCCGAGATGATGGCGGCAGGCAGCCAGGCCGATATGGAGCGGGTGCTGGACCTGTTCACCCGGCAGGACGGGTACGCCACGCCCAAGATCGCGGTGCGGGCCGCCGTGTTTGATGAACGCCGGCGGATCCTGCTGGTGCGCGAAGTGCTGGACCATGACCGCTGGACACTGCCCGGTGGCTGGGCGGACGTGAACCTCAGCCCGGTGGAAAACACGGTCAAGGAAGTGCGCGAGGAAAGCGGGTATGATGTCCGTGTTACCCGGCTGGCCGCCGTGTGGGACCGCGACCGGCAGGATCACCCGCCCGCGCCGTTTTCATGCTACACGCTGTATTTCATATGCGAACTGACCGGCGGGCAGGCGCGGACCAGTGTCGAGACATCCGAAATCGGCTGGTTCGGCCCCGATGAAATCCCTGCGGACCTGTCCCATGGCCGCGTCCTGCCACAGCAGATCGCCCGCATGTTCGACCATGTCCGCAACCCTGGGCTGCCGACGGATTTTGACTGAGCGCTCCCGCACGCAGGCCATTGAAAACGCCGCGAAGATTTCCATATTCATTACAAATTGAAACCTGATGGTATTTCACGGACATAAGGACCGGCAATGACGGAACACACAACCACAGCCCAGCCCGAAGCAACGGGCGAACAGCATGAATTCAGCGCCGAGGTCGGCCGCCTGCTCGACCTTGTGGTGCATGCGCTTTATTCCGAACGCGAGATCTTCCTGCGTGAACTGGTGGCCAATGCGGCGGACGCCACCGACAAGCGCCGGTTCGAGGCGCTGACCGATGGCGCGCGTGCGCTGCCCGATGATGCGAAGATCCGCATCAACCCCGACAAGGACGCCCGCCTGCTGACCATAAGCGACGATGGCGCGGGGATGAGCAAGGAAGACCTTGCCCGCAACCTTGGCACCATCGCGCGTTCCGGCACCCGCGCCTTTGGCGAGGAACTGGCCAATGCGAAGCCCGAGGACAAGCCGAGCCTGATCGGACAGTTTGGCGTGGGCTTTTATGCCGCGTTCATGGTGGCGGACCGGGTGGACGTGATCTCGCGTCGTGCGGGCAGCGAGGACGCATGGCGCTGGTCCTCCACCGGCAAGGGCAACTACACGATCAGCCCGGCGACCCGTGACAGGGCGGGCACCGACATTATCCTGCACATCAAGGAAGATGCGAATGACTTCCTTGATTCGTGGCAGCTTGAAACCATCGTGCGGAAATGGGCTGATCACATTTCGTGGCCGATCACCATCGTCAAGGATGACGGGGAAGAGGCCTCGGCCAACAAGGGCACGGCGCTGTGGCGCAAGCCGCGTGGCGAAATTGATGAAGAACAGCTGAACGAGTTCTATCGCCACGTCAGCCATAACTTCGACACGCCATGGGCCACGCTGCACTGGCATGCCGAGGGGATGCTGGAATTCTCGGCCCTGCTGTTCATTCCCGGCAGCAAGCCGTTCGAATTTGCCGAACCGGTGCGTGAAAGCCAGATCCGCCTGCATGTCCGCCGCATGTTCATCACCGATGATGCCGGGCTGCTGCCGCCGTGGCTGCGCTTTGTGACCGGCGTGGTGGATACCGAGGACCTGCCGCTGAACGTCTCGCGCGAAATGCTGCAGGCGACGCCGGTGCTGGCGCGCATCCGCAAGGCCGTGACCAACCGCGTGATCTCGGAACTCAAGACCCGCAGCAAGGATGAGGCGGATTTCGAGACGTTCTGGGATAATTTTGGCCCGACCTTCAAGGAAGGCATCTGGGACGACGCCGAACACCGCACGGAACTGGCCGCCATCGCGCGTTTCAGGTCCAGCACGCAGGACGGCTGGACCACGCTGGATGCGTATCTGGAGCGCAGGAAGCCCGAGCAGGAAGCCATTTACTACCTGACTGGCGATCGCACGGAAATGCTGCCGTCCTCGCCGCAGCTTGAAGGTTTCCGCGCCCGCGGGATCGAGGTGCTGCTGCTGTCCGATCCGGTGGATTCCTTCTGGCCCGACCGTCTGGGCGTGTACAAGGATACGCCGCTGCGTAATATCAGCCAGTTCCATACCGATCTGGAAAAGTTTGGCGCGCCGGAGGAAACGCAGGCTGAAAAGGACGCGCTGGATGTCATCATTCCCGCGCTGAAGGACGCGCTGGGTGACGCGGTATCGGACGTGAAGGGCACCAACCGCCTGGTCAGCAGCGCCGTGGTGCTGGCGGCCCCCGAATCCGGGCCGGACCTGCAGATGATCCGGCTTATGAAGCGCAGCGGCCAGCAGGTGCCCGATACGGCGCCGGTGCTGCAGGTCAACCCCGCGCACCCGCTGATCGCGGACCTTGCGACCCGCGTGAAGAATGGCGACCCGGTGCAGGATATTGCCCTGACGCTTATGGACATGGCCCGCATCCAGGACGGCGAAAGCCCGAAGGACCCGACCGGCTTTGCCCAGCGCCTGACCACGATCCTGACCCGTCTTCCGCTGTCCGACGGTCCGCAGGGCTGATCCCGCGCGATTTTGTCAGACCACTAACTGTCCCGCCATGCACGCCGCATGGCGGGACGGTTTCGTTATGGGGACAGCAAACGCGACCTTAGTCTTTCGTCTCGTGATTACGGCGCTGCGGGGCGTGTGCGGCATCCGGCTTCATGGCCACAAGGATCAGCATGGGGGGCCGCCGCACGGTGTCTTCCAGGTCTGGACGTTCGCGTAACCGCTCGGCGGTGGGTTGCGGTTCGGCCAGATGCCGGAGCTGAAAGCCCGCATCCAGCACGGTGTTGACGTAGGTTTCCATCGTGCGGTGGTATTTTATGACCCCGTCGACAAACCATGACGTACTGCGCGCGCCCTGCTGCTGATAGTGGTCGAGTGGCCAGTGCAGCCTGTGGCCGTCCGCATCGTGTATCCAGCCTGTGGGGTTGGCGGTGCAGACGGGGTGCTCCACTGAAAAGACAAGCAGCCCGCCGGGCCTGAGGCTGTCGAACACGCGGCGGACCACGGTCGCGTAATCCGCGATGTAATGCAGGGCGAGGGACGACACCACGAGGTCGAATGCCGCTGGCTGCACCGCACGGTCCTCGATGGACCCGTGGACATAGGTGATGGCCGCATCGTGCGTCAGTGCCCGTGCGGCTTCGATCATTTTCAGCGATACATCCAGCGCGGTGACCGTGGCCGCACCCTGTTCGCGGGCATAACGGGCGAAATCCCCGAACCCGCATCCAAGGTCGAGTACGGCCCTGCCATGCAGGTCGGGCAGCAGGGCGCGTATCGCCGGGATTTCCAGCGCACCGTTCAGTCCCGTGTCCTTTTCACGCAGGGTGCGGTACCCCTCAAAAAAACGCGGATTGTCATAAATGTTCTGGGGGGACGGCCTCGCCGTGTCTTTTGCCTCGCCCGGTGGCGTGGAATCATGGTAATCGGGTGCTGATGTCATGATGGATGTCTCCCTTGGTGGACCCGGTGGTCATCCAAGGCGATCACGGGCGGGCACCGACCCGCATGGGCCGTGCAGCCGCCAGTTCTCTTTTATCCGGACTGTCACCGTCGGCCCTGGCATTGCACCAGATCTGCTTGACCCCGGCCCGAAGGCCGGGCGCTCGCGGGCTTCAGGCGGTTGCCTGTTACCGCCGGTAGGGACTTTCACCCCGCCCTGAGAACACAGGCGGTCAGGATAAAGGCGGGGCCGTATCCGGCGCAAGCCTGTGGAACCGTCCGTGATCCGGTTGTATGATGGAAGACGACCGCAGGACCGGCGGCCTGCCGGTGTAAAAAAGTGATGTATCGGGGGCAGGGGCTTGAATAACGGCCTGCTGAATGTTTCCCTACGCCCCCTTTTGTGTGTTCTGGTTTTTGGATGGCGGCAAGTATTATATGAAAATTGATAACGTCTCTTATCGCAGCGTATGGGTGGATGCGGATGATGGGTGGTCGGTCCATATCTTTGACCAGACCCGTCTGCCCTGGTCGCTTGATATCCTGCGCCTGACTGAACGCGACCAGGTGGCGCACGCCATCCGCAGCATGCAGGTGCGTGGCGCGCCGCTGATCGGTGCGGTCGCGGCCTATGGTCTGGCGCTGGCACTGCGGTGCGATAGCAGTGACGCCGCCATGGAACGTGATGCGGCGCTGCTTGCGGCCACCCGGCCCACGGCGGTCAACCTGGCCTGGGCGATCCGGCGCATGCTGACGCGCCTGCGCCTGACCGTGCCCGCGGACCGTGTGGCGGCGGCATATGACGAAGCCGGGCGCATCTGTGATGAAGACGTGATCCAGAATGAAGCCATCGGACGGCAGGGCCTTGAACTGATCGAGGAGATCGCAGGCCGCCGTCCCGGTCCGGTCAACATCATGACCCACTGCAACGCGGGCTGGATCGCAACCGTGGACTGGGGCACCGCGCTTGCGCCAATCTACATGGCGCATGACCGTGGCATTGACGTGCATGTGTGGGTGGATGAAACGCGCCCGCGCAATCAGGGCGCATCGCTGACGGCATGGGAACTGGGCCGCCACGGGGTGAAGCATACCGTCATTGCCGATAATGCCGGTGGCCACCTGATGCAGCATGGCCAGGTGGACATGGTGATCGTGGGCACTGACCGCGTGACCCGTACGGGCGACGTGGCGAACAAGATCGGCACGTATCTCAAGGCGCTGGCGGCGCATGACAATGGCGTGCCCTTCTGGGTGGCGCTGCCGTCCACCACCATTGACTGGTCCATTAGCGATGGTGTGAAGGAAATCCCCATCGAGGAACGCAGCGGCCGCGAAGTCACCCACATTCAGGGGCGTGATGAAGGCGGCGCCGTGACGGCGGTGCAGCTTGTGCCCGATGGCAGCACTGCCGCCAATCCGGCGTTTGACGTCACGCCTGCGCGGCTTGTGACCGGGCTGATTACCGAACGTGGCCGCTGCCCCGCCACGGCGGACGGATTGTGCGACCTGTTCCCCGAATACGTGTAGGCTGCGGCCCCGCAGGCCGGGGCTGTTCACCTATAACCTTGACAGGCGCGGGCGGGATTGGCTTTGTCGCGCCTGCAACCGGGTGTGGCCCCTTCAGGCGCATCCCCCAAAATTTGGTAGAATCAGGACAAGATCATGCATCCCTATCGTACCCATAGCTGTGCGGCCCTGCGGGCAGCCGACGCCGGGCAGACGGCCCGCCTTTCCGGATGGGTACACTCCAAGCGCGATCATGGCGGCCTGCTGTTCATCGACCTGCGTGACCATTTCGGCATGACGCAGATCGTGATCCCCGCAGGCTCCCCCGTGCTGGAAACGGCGGAACGCGTGCGCGTGGAAAGCGTGCTGACAGTTACGGGCGAAGTCGTGCTGCGTGATGGCGCGACCAAGAACCCGAACCTGCCCACCGGTGAAATCGAACTGCGCGCGCGTGAGATCGCGGTCCAGTCCAGCGCCGACGTGCTGCCGCTGCAGGTGGCGGGTAATGAACATTACCCCGAGGACCTGCGCCTGACCTACCGCTACATCGACCTGCGGCGTGAAAAGGTGCATCGCAACATCATGCTGCGCGCGCAGGTGATCGCCAGCCTGCGCAGGCGGATGACGGATATGGGCTTCGTGGAATTCCAGACCCCGATCCTGACCGCGTCCTCGCCCGAGGGCGCGCGCGACTTCCTCGTGCCCGCGCGTATGCACCCCGGCAAGTTCTATGCCCTGCCGCAGGCCCCGCAGCAGTTCAAGCAGCTGGCGATGGTGGCGGGCTTTGACCGCTATTTCCAGATCGCACCGTGCTTCCGTGACGAAGCCGCCCGTGCGGACCGTTCCCCCGGTGAGTTCTATCAGCTTGATTTCGAAATGGCGTTCGCGACGCAGGAAGACGTGTTCGCAACCCTTGAGCCGGTGATGGAAGGCGTGTTCCGCGAATTCGGCGGTGGCCGCATTGTCAGCGAAGGGCCGTTCGAGCGGATTCCCTACGCCACCGCCATGGAAGTCTATGGCAGCGACAAGCCCGACCTGCGCAACCCGCTGAAGCTGTCGGACGTGACCGAAGCCTTCGCCGGTTCCGGCTTTGGCCTGTTTGCGCGTATCGCAGCCGACGGCGGCCAGATCCGCGCCATTCCCGCCCCCGGCGCGGGCGACCGCCCGCGTGCGTTCTTTGACAAGCTGAACAGCTGGGCGCGCGAATCCGGTGCCGGTGGCCTGGGCTACATCATCTTCGCCGAAGAAGGCGGCAAGGGCCCGATCGCCAAGAACCTCGAAGCCGACCGGATCGAGGCCATCCGCGCCAGGACCGGGCTGAAGGCGGGTGACGCCGTGTTCTTCGTGGCTGGCAAGGGCGATGAAATGGTCAAGTTCTCGGGCGCCGTGCGCACGCGCGTTGCGACCGAACTGGACCTGATCGAACAGAACGCCTTCCGCTTCTGCTGGATCACGGATTTCCCGATGTACGAGCGTAACGAGGAAACGGGCGAGATCGATTTCTCCCACAACCCGTTCTCCATGCCGCAGGGTGGCATGGATGCGCTGCAGAACCAGGACCCGCTGACCATCAAGGCCTTCCAGTACGATATCGTGTGTAACGGGATCGAACTGTCCTCGGGCGCGATCCGTAACCACCAGCCCGACGTGATGATCCGCGCTTTCGAGATCGCGGGCTATCCGGCAAGCGAGGTCGAGGCCCGGTTTGGCGGCATGCTCAACGCCTTCCGTTATGGCGCGCCGCCGCATGGCGGTTCGGCGCCGGGCGTGGACCGTATCGTGATGCTGCTGGCTGATGAGCCGAACATCCGTGAAGTGATTCTGTTCCCGCTCAACCAGCAGGGCGAGGATCTGATGATGGGCGCGCCTGCCCCGGTCGAGCCGCAGCGGCTGAAGGAACTCTCCCTTGCCCTCGACCTGCCGCGTCCCAAGCCCGGTCAGGCCAGGAACTGAGCCTGCGGCATGCCGACCGATGCACCTGCCGCCCCGATATCGCGTGCCGTGCAGCACGGGGTGCCAGTGGGGCGGTGCGTGATGGTGGGCATGACGCTGGCATGCCTGTGGCGCAGCATGCCGGTGCAGGCTGCCCCGGTCATGGCCGCCCATCGTGCGGTGTATGACCTGACGCTGGTGTCGGTCAGTGGCGGCGACGTTGTCACTGCGGAGGGCAGGCTGACCTTCGTCCTGTCCGACATGTGTTCGGAATGGTCCTCGCAGCAGCAACTGCACCTGCGCACCGTGGGGCGTGACGGGGCGGAATCGGTCAGTGATTCGGATTATGCCGTGCTGGAGGAAAAGGACGGCTCATCCCTCGTATTCCGTGCCGACCAGACGGAAAATGGACAGCCCGCCCCCCGTATCGCGGGGGAGGCCCATATGCACCCCACCGGCGGAAAGGTGCATTATACCGCCCCCGTGGCCCATGACGTGACGCTGCCTGCCGGGACGCTGTTTCCTGTGGCGCATACGGCGGCAATCATTCAGGCGGGACAGGACGGACGGGGACAGATCGCGCCCTTCCTGTTTGACGGCACGGTGGATACCGGTGCGCTGGGGACCTATGTGCTGCTGCTGGGGCGCGATACGCAGCCGGTGGCGGGTACGTTCCCAGTCCTTGCCACGCTTGCGGCGCAGCGGGTGCATGTCGCCTATTACAACACCACCACCCGCGACATGACCCCGGTGTTCGAGACGGGCGTGCGCTATTTCACCAATGGCGTGGCCGACCAGGTCGATATGGATTTCGGGCAGTTCCGCATGTCGGGCACATTGCGCGAATTCCGCCTGCTACCGGTGCCCGACCACTGCCCGGTGCCCGGTGGGGCACCGGGGCATGGTGGTGTCAGCCCGTCGCATCCGCCAGCGTAACCGCCAGCGGCACATGGTCGGATGGCTGTGGTCTGCCCCGTTCGTCACGGGCGGGCAACGCTGTCAGCAGCCGCTCGGCCACGCGGGGGGACAGCAGGGCATGGTCAATGCGCAGCCCGCTGTCACGCTGCCATGCCGCCGCCTGATAGTCCCAGAATGTATAGAACCGTCCCACCGGGTGCAGCGCGCGCAGGGCATCGGTCAGCCCCAGCCAGAGCAGGCGGCGGAAGGCGGCGCGGCTCTGCGGGCGGACCAGGGCGTCATCGGGGGACAGTGCGCCGGGGGCATGGTCCTCATCGGTGGGGCAGACGTTGTAATCGCCCAGCAGGATAAAATCCTGCCCGGCCTGCAGCATGCCATGCGCATGAAGTGCCAGCGCCTCCATGAACGCCAGTTTGGAGTCGTAGCCCGTACTGCCGCCGGAATTGCCGTTGGGCAGGTACAGGTTGCCAAACACCAGCCCGCAGCTGCGGATTTCCACATAGCGCGCCTGCGCCGGGTCGGTTTCCCAGCCGGGCAGGGCGGTGTGCGTGACGTCGTGCGGGTGGCGGGTCAGGATGGCGACGCCGTTATAGCTTTTCTGTCCCACCACAATGCTGTCGTAGCCCGCCGCTTTGAAAACATCGACGGGGAAGATCTCGGTAGCGCACTTGATTTCCTGCAGCGCCAGCACGTCGGGCTGCTCGCGTGCCAGATAGTCCAGCACATGATCCTGACGCTGGCGGATGGAATTGACGTTCCAGGTCGCGAATTTCATCATTCGACCGAAAAGCTCGTGCCACATCCGCATGATGACGCGGCGTTGGGATTGCGCACGGTAAAGTGCGCGCCCATCAGGCTGTCATCAAAATGCAGTTCCGCCCCGTTCAGCAGGTCCATGCTGGCCGGATCGACCACCACGCGGACCGTTCCGGCCGGAATCACGATATCATCGGACCGGCTTTCATGATCCAGCGCGAATTTGTACTGGAACCCGTTGCACCCCCCGGCCTCGACCGATACCCGCAATGCGGGTTCCCCGGCGGGCGAGGCAGGCTGTTCATCCAGTATTTCACGCAGGCGGCGGGCCGCCGCATCCGATACGCGGAAGCTGTCGGTGGACGGGGTGGGGGGCACGGACATCGGGTTTCACCATGATCAATGGCACGCCACCCTGCGGGACCATGTTGGCCACAGGCGGCGCGCGGGTTATGGATGGGCGGCGGCATCATCACGTGCCGTTCCATCCATGGCTGGATCCTGACCTTATATGAGCACTGCACCCTATGCTGTCCAGACCGCCACGGCCCGTGGCAGGCTCTATCCCGAAGCCGAGGCCCCGACCCGCAGCCCATGGCAGCGCGACCGCGACCGGGTGCTGCATTCGGCGGGGTTTCGCACGCTGCAGTACAAGACGCAGGTCTTCCTTAACCACGAAGGCGATTTTTTCCGCACCCGCCTGACCCATTCGCTGGAAGTGGCGCAGGTTGCCCGCTCCATTGCGCGCAGGATGGGGCTGGAGGAAGACCTGACCGAAGGCCTGGCGCTGGCCCACGACCTTGGCCACACTCCCTTTGGCCATGCGGGGGAGGAAGCGCTGTCCACCGCCATGAAGCCCTGGGGCGGGTTCGACCACAATACGCAGTCCCTGCGGCTGGTGACGTTGCTGGAACGGCGGTATTTCGCCTTTGATGGCCTGAACCTGACATGGGAAATGCTCGAAGGGCTGGCCAAGCATAACGGGCCGGTGGACCATCCCACGCCCTATGTGGCGGATTATGCCGCCCGGCACGGGCTGGAACTGGGCAGCTATGCCTCGGCGGAGGCGCAGGTCGCGGCCCTGTCCGATGATATTGCCTACCATGCCCACGACCTTGATGACGGGCTGCGCGCGGGCCTGCTGCATATCGAGGATCTGGAAACCCTGCCCGTCGTGCGCGAGGCGCTGGCCGATGCGCGCGCGGCCCAGCAGCAGGCTGGCTGCCATGCCGGCAATAACGATCCCCGCCTGCGGCATGAAACCATCCGGCGCGTCATCAACACGCTGGCCATGGACCTGATCGGCCAGACCCAGCGCAACCTTGAACGCCTGATCCCGACCTGTTCCGATGACATCCGCCATGCCGCCCGCCCCGTAGTGGCGTACAGTCCGGAAATCGCGGCCGCCAATCTGGAAATCCGCAAATTCTTGTATGCGCGGCTGTACCGGCACTGGCGGGTCAACCGCATGACGCGCAAGGCGCGGCTGACGGTCGAATCGATTTTCGCCATCCTGTCGGAAAACATGACCCTGCTGCCCGATGGCACGCGGGAGCCAGCACTTGCCGCGCGCGACGGTGGCGACATGGCAGGTGCATGCCGCGTGGTGGCGGATTATATTGCCGGGATGACCGATCGCTGCGCGATGGAAGAATATCGACGGTTGACGGACCTGTCCTCGCCGGGGTGAAACACGCCCATCGCATTTATCCGATTGCCTGCCGTTCTGGTATCACGGCAGGCCCGTCCTGCCGGGCCTGAGGGTCCGTTTACTGTTTTTGTTGGGAAACCGTGCCGCATGTCAGACAGTCTGTTCGTCCGTTACCTTACGCATGTGCGCGCAGCACTGGGCCGGATCGTGCCCGACCTGCCGCCTGCGCTGCTGGACCGGGTGGAGGTCACCCCCACGCGTGACCCGGCCCATGGCGATCTGGCGACCAATGCGGCGCTGGTCGTGTCCAAGGCGGCACGCCGTCGCCCGGCGGACATCGCGGCCGAACTGGTGACGGCGCTGGCGGATGTGCCCGGCATCGCACATGCGGAAGTGGCTGGCCCCGGCTTCGTCAACATGCGCCTGGCCCCGGCCGTGTGGCAGGACGTGGCGCGCAACGTCCTGAAGGTGGGTGAGGATTACGGCGCCAGCACCGCGGGACGCGGCGTGAAGGTGAATGTGGAATACGTGTCCGCCAATCCCACCGGCCCGATGCATGTGGGCCATTGCCGTGGGGCCGTGGTGGGTGACGTGCTGGCCAACCTGCTGATCAAGGCGGGATACGAGGTCACGAAGGAATATTACATCAACGACGCCGGGGCGCAGGTCATCGCCCTGGCATGGGCGACCTACTGGCGCTACCTGCAGGCACTGGGCACGAGCGTGACCGAGGACGAATTCGCCGCTGTCGTGCCCGGTGGCGCGATCCAGTACGGTGGTGATTATCTGGTGCCGGTGGGAGAGGCGCTGGCCCGCGAGCATGGCGACCGTCTGGCCGCCCCCGGCCTGAAGCCCGCCGATCCCGCCATGTGGCTGGAGACGGTGAAGCGCAAGGCGGTCGATACCATGATGGCCATGATCCGCGAGGATCTGGCGGCCCTTGGCGTGCATCATGATGTCTTCACCAGCGAGGCGAAGATCCTTGCCGATGGCGAAACCGACCGTGCTATAGCGGAACTGGAAAGAAAGGGCCTGATCTACGAAGGCGTTCTGGAACCGCCCAAGGGCAAGCTGCCCGATGATTGGGAAGCGCGCCCGCAGACACTGTTCCGCTCCACCGGGTTCGGGGATGACGTGGACCGCCCGCTGCGCAAGTCTGATGGCTCGAACACCTATTTCGCCAACGACATCGGCTATCATGCCGACAAGATCCGCCGGGGCGCCGATGTGCTGGTGGATGTATGGGGGGCGGACCACGGCGGCTACGTCACCCGCATGAAGGCGGCGGTTTCGGCGCTGGCGACGGACGGGCGGCCGGTGCTGGACGTGCTGCTGTGCCAGATCGTGCGTATCGTGCGCGACGGGCAGCCGGTGCGCATGTCCAAGCGTGCGGGCACCTTCGTCACCCTGCGCGACCTGATTGATGAAGTCGGGCGCGATGCCGTGCGCTTTACCATGCTGACCCGCAAGGCGGACGCGCAGATGGAATTCGATCTGGATCAGGTCGTGGCGCAGAGCCGCGATAACCCGGTCTTCTATGTGCAGTACGCCCATGCGCGGTGCTGTTCCGTCCTGCGGTCGGCGGCGGGCATGGCCAATGAGGGAAAGATTCCGGGGGGCATCACGCCCGCGGAACTGGCGGATGTGGACCTGTCGGGCCTGACGTCGGATGCGGAACTGGCGCTGCTGCAGCGCATGGCGCAGTGGCCGCGCATGGTCGAATCGGCGGCCAGCGCGCATGAACCGCACCGTATCGCGTTCTACCTCAACGAACTGGCGTCCGATTTCCATGCCCTGTGGAACCGGGGGCGCGATGATGCGACCCTGCGCTTCCTGCAGGAAGATGATGTCGCCACCACCCGCATGAAGCTTGCCCTTGTCGAGGCTACGGCAACCGTGCTGCGATCGGGTATGAAAGTGCTCGGCGTACAGCCGGTCGAGGAGATGCGATGAGCCCTGACACCACGCCCCCCAACGTCCCCCCTGACAACAGGGGCGACAACCCGCCCGCGCCCGATCCCTATGCCGCACCCAGGGGGCGGGAGCGCATGGGGACCGATTCCAACGCCGACCTGAAGGCCGGCACCCCGATGGAGCCGGCAGATGACGCGCAGACGCGTCCCGCCCGCCGCGCGGGCCGTGGTGGTTTCGATTTCAGGGCCCTGCTGTCGCGCGTGGCGGGCAGCAGCCTGCTGGGTGATGATCCGCTGACGCGCAAGCTGGTCTATGGCGCGGCGGGACTGGGTGGCGTGCTGGTGGTGGCGATTGGCGGATGGTCGCTGTTTGGCCACCATCAGGGCGGGATTCCCGTTCTGGGGCCGCCTCCCGGCCCGGTGCGCGTCAAGCCCGCCGATCCGGGCGGGATGCAGATACTGGGCGCAGGCGACGGCATGCCTGCGGATGGCGGTGTAATGCGCCTGTCCCCGCCGCCGGAACAGCCGCAGCCCGACGCCATGGCCCGCCAGTACGGACAGGTAACGGGTGAGGGAGAACCCACGCCCGCACCGGCGCAGGCCCCCCCGTCCGCCGCCCCCGCCACGCCACCAGCGGCGCAGACGCAGGCCGACACGCCCGCGCCGCCCCAGCCAGCCG
>NZ_BANF01000058.1 GCF_000964425.1 Komagataeibacter intermedius TF2
CCCGGCCCCGCGTGGGCGCGCCCGCCGGCCCCGCCGGGACGAACCGCCCGTCCAGCGCCGCCAGCAGCGCCGCGCTTTCCGCAGGGCCGCAGGCCAGCAGGCGGGTGGTGATGTCGTCCGTCGCCACCCCGCCGCATGACCGTGCGATGGCCTGCGCCAGTTCGGTCGCGCGCGGCGGCGGATTGCCGAATACGTGCAGTCCGTCGCGGATCTGCAGGTCCTTTACGTCACACAGATAGGCATCAAGCCGGGCAAGGGCTTCGTCCTCGTCATCGGTGCGGGTCAGGCCGGTTTCGTTCAGCAGGCCAAGGCTGTCGGCACGTTGCAGGATCTCCCCGCGCAGGATCGCACCCCGCCTGCGGTCCAGCCCGTCGGCTGCGGCATATTCATCAATCAGCCGTTCAAGGTCGCCCGTATCGGCCCCCGCTGAACCAGCAGGTACGATGGGCGGCGTCATGTGCCCGATGGTGACCGCCCCCAGCCTGCGCCGGGCGGCGGCGGCCTCGCCGGGGTTGTTGACGATGAAGGGGTAAATGACCGGCATGCCCCCGACCAGCACCGATGGCCAGCATGTGGCCGATGGTGCCGCAGCCTTGCCCGGCAGCCATTCCAGCGTGCCATGCGTGCCCAGATGCACCATGGCGTCCAGTTGCCGTTCATGGCGCAGCCACAGGTAGAACGCGACATAGGCATGGCGTGGCGGCGTATCGGGATCGTGGTAGCCCGCATGCCGGTCGGTCGTGGCCCCGCGATCGGGCTGCAATGCCATAAGGATATGGCCAAGATGGACATGGCGCAGGCAGAACCGGCCATCCGTCACCGCCGGATCCTTTTCCGGCGCGCCCCAGCAGGCGGCCAGCGTGTCGCGCAATGTGGCGGGCAGTGCGTCCAGCCACTGGCGGTAGGTGGCGACGGAAACGAAAGGCCGCGCTGGCGCACGCGCCAGCATGTGGGCCAGCGCATCCGCCGTGGGCAGGGGCGCATCCCCCGTATCGTACCCGCTGTCGCGCAGCAGGCGCAGGATGTGTTCAAGACTTGCGAAACTGTCCAGCCCCACGGCATGCGCCGCCTGTCCCGTGGGCGCGCCCTGTGCGCCAGGATAATCGGACAGGATGATCCCCACCCGCCGCGTGGCGGGCGCTTCATGCCCCAGCCGCGCCCACCCCACCGCGCGCGCGCAGGTCAGATTGATGCCATCGGCATAGGGAACATGGCGCGCGGGCAGGCCGGGGGCGGTTTCTTCCTTGAAGGAAATGGGGCAGGCGGGAATGCGGCCATCCAGTTCGGGCAGCACCACCTGCATGGCCAGGTCGGCCTGCGACAGTCCGCGCACGCTGTCGCGCCACAGGGTGTAGGGAATGCCCGGCTGCTGCACCTGCAGCACCGGCACGCCCGCAAGGTCCAGCGGGGAGCGGCTGTCGTCCCCCGAACGGGCGGAAAAGAAGGTGGCGTTTATGATAATGTCTGGCGGGCACGCCGTCAGACGCGTGGCCACGATGCGGGCGGATTCGGGATTCTTGAGCGACGTGACATAGACAAGGTCCGCCCCCATGCCGTGGCGCGCCAGCCTGGCCGCCAGCTGCGTAACGGGTTCGATGTCACCGGCCAGCAGGTGTGCGCGGTAGAACACCACCATGGCGCGCAGCGGCAGTGCCGGGTCGGCTTCATGCAGCACTTCGGCGGGTGGCAGGGGAACGGGGGCAGTCCCATCATCCGCACAGCGACCGGCCAGATGCGCCATAAGACGCAGGGCGGCTTCCATGTTGGCCGTTCCCCCCGTGCGCAGCAGCGCGTCAAGGCGGGCGCGCATGGGGTCCGGCACGGTGGACAGGGCGGCAAGGCGCGGGTCATCGCGCCCGTCCCCCGCCACAAAGGCCAGTGGAATGCCCCCCTGCCGGCACGCGCGCGACAGTTCTTCCGCCCCGTAGCGCCAGTATTCCACGCCGCCAAGCAGCCGGACCACCACGCAGCGCGAGTCCATGATCGTATCGGCCACGTACAGGTCGATGGACATGGGATGCAGCAGGCGCGACAGCGTGGCCATGCGCAGGGTCGCAGCAGGCGCGTCCTGTGCCATGTGGGCGGCATCCAGGCACAGCAGGTCACTGTCCGAAAAGGACAGGAACACGATATCAGCCGGGGCATGCCCAAGGTCTTCCGCCTGCGCGCCGTCATCCAGCGTGCGGACCTCACGTGCAAGCAGATGCATGGCGCTATCCCGTTCCCGTCAGTGTGCCTGCCGTCTAGCCCTGCGCCAGCGCACCGGTAATGGCGGACTGGTCCAGCCCCTTCTGGCCAATGATCACAAGGCTGCCCGTGCGCGGCGCGTCCCCGGGCAGGGCGCGGTCGAACTGGTGGCGGAAACGGCTGCCGACCCCCTGCACCGCAAGGCGCATGGCCTTGCCGCGCACCGTGGCGTAACCCTTCATGCGCAGGATGTCGTGTTGTTCGGCCAGTGTTTTCAGCCGCGCGATGAAACCCTCCACGCTGTCCTGCTCGGGCACGGGCGCGACAAAGCTTTCGAAATCATCATGCTCGTGCTCGCCGCCTTCGGCATCGTGGTGCGAGGGGCGGGCGTCAAGGTCATCTTCCGCCGCGGCATCAAGCCCCAGCAGGATGGCGGGATCGACCTGCCCGTCGGTCGCGCGCACCACCTTGACCACGCGCGGGATTTCGGCGCGGATGGATGCTTCCACCGCATCGGCCTGCGCGGGCGTCATGAGGTCGGTCTTGTTCAGCACCACAAGGTCGGCGGACAGAAGCTGGTCCTCGTACACTTCCGCCAGCGGGTTGTCGTGGTCCAGCGACGGGTCGGCTTCCTGCTGGCGGGCGACTTCATCGGGGTCGTCGGCAAAGCGGCCGGCGGCGACGGCGGGACCATCCACGACCGTTACCACGCCATCCACCGTCATGCGGGTGCGGATGGTGGGCCAGCCAAATGCCTTGAGCAGCGGTTTGGGCAGCGCCAGCCCCGATGTCTCGATCACGATATGGTCGGGTGGCGCGTCACGGTCCAGCAGCGCCTCCATGGTGGGCAGGAAGTCATCCGCCACCGTGCAGCACAGGCAGCCATTGGTCAGTTCGACAATATCCTCGTCGCGGCAGCCTTCCACGCCACATGCGCGCAGCGTATCGCCATCAATGCCCAGCGTGCCGAATTCATTGACGACAATGGCGATGCGCTGTCCTTTCGCATTGGCCAGCACATGGCGCAGCAGCGTGGTCTTGCCTGCCCCCAGAAAGCCGGTGATGACGGTAACGGGTACCCGGGCGCGGGCCGTGGTGGATGGGGTCATGGCGATCAGGCTCCTGAAAAAAGGGATGCGGGAAAACGGCCGCGCACCATGTCCGACAGGCTGGCGGGGCGGCGGGACGGCATGACGGTGCCGCTGCGCGATGCGCCATAGGCCGCGACATAGGTCATGAGGTCATCCGCCTTTTCCGGCCCGAGATTGGCCAGCAGCCAGCCCCATTTGCCCGGCATGGCCACCACGGCGGTGCAGCCGTCATTGCAGGCGGCAAGGCAGCTGACCTCGTGCACCACGACCTGCGGGTTGTCCGCCGCCCGCGCCTGCATGGCGTCATGCAGCTGCCGTCCCGGCGGACTGTCGGACGCGGGCAGGCCACGGCGGCAGGTCACGCAGACATGCAGGTGAACGGGGCCGGTATCATCCGTCGGCTCGGGTGGTGCGGGAATGTTCATGACGGTCCGTGCCCTTTCGCGGCGGTGCTGCGCGCGGCAGCGGAATGCGGGGTGCACGGTCATGGCGGTGTCACCCCGGCATGGGGCAGGGTGGTCGCCTGTCGCGTGCCGGGCACCCCGCCGGCCATGCGATCGAATTCGGTCCTGTTATGCCCGCCGGCAGGGCGGGGCATGATGGCAGGTCTCCTGGCTTGTGGCGGAGGGCGCGGCCGCACCCCCGATCCCGGCGGCCTTCCCGGTCCCGGGAATGGGACCAGTGGCGTATGCCGGTCCATGTTTCATGGACCGTGCCGGGACATCACCACCCACAGTTGCGGGGGCAGCGACGGACTTGCCGGTATGGCGCACCGTCTTCCCTATTCTCCCCCCGAAGGGGGAACCATCACCGGCGGATTTAGACGATCGGTCCCGGCGCTGTCAAAGGAACCCGGCGCGGTGCGCATGCCATGCGGTCATGGCAGCGGTGCACCGCTGATGGCCACGCGCCATGCCGTATGGCGGGTCAGGCGGGAGCGGGTCAGGGGGGCGATATCCAGCCGTGACAGCATGGCTGCGCTTCCGCCAAGAGCGGCCACCACGATGGCCCGGACCACCGTGGCGGGGGCCAGCACCGTGATCTGCGCGGGCGCAGGCGGCAGGGCGTCGAGCCACCGGGCGATGCGGTGCAGGTGCGCAGCCCGGCTTTCACCCCCCGGCGGGGCGAAATCTTCATCCGCAACCCAGCGCGCCACGTCGGCAGGCGGCAGGTCCTTTAGCGATTGCCCGTGCCATGTGCCCATGTCCGGCGCGGTCAGGGTCGCCTGTGCGCAGGCCGTGCCGGTGGCGGCAGGCGGCCACGCGGCCAGCAGGGCGGGGGGCAGCATGATCTGTCCGGCCGCCCCGACGCGCCGCGCCAGATCGGCGGGCAGGGGAAGGATTTCATCACGTTGCGGGAAAATGCCGCGATGCATGCACGCGGGGGCGGGCAGCGCGATGCAGGTCAGGGCCTGGCTCATGCGCTGTGGCCGCGCATGGAGGGAAGGAGGGGGATATGCACAGGGAGTGATTGACCTTCCATGCCGTTTTTGGAAACATGCGCCCCGATCCGGTTATGGGAAGGACGGCCTGACGCGGCGCGTCGCCCGCATGCTGCCCCGGGTCGCGTGTGATCCAGGGAGTTTCCAGTCAATGAGCCAAGATACATCCGTTCTGTCCAGCGCTGCTGTTGCCGCGCCGCAGGTTTCCATCCCGGTTCGCGACCTGCTGCCGTGGGGTGTGTTCGGTCTGGTTCTGGCGTCCCTGCTGCTGTATTTCGTCGGGGCGGAGCAGGGGGCGACCTCCCTCATTTCCGGTCATTACGTGCATGAATTCGTGCATGATGGGCGTCACCTGCTGGGTTTCCCCTGCCACTGAAGACATGGCGTCGCGCCAATAGTGGCGCGATGGCCAGTGACGGACGGCATGCTCCTGCGGGCATGCCGTTTTTTATTGCGCGCTTCGGGGCGGTTCAGTTGATGGTGATGACGGTCCGGCCCCGGATGTGACCGGCAAGGATGCGCGGCGCGATGGCGATGGCGTCAGACAGCGGGGCATCATGCAGCATGCTTTCCAGCCGCGTGGGGTCGATATCGCGCGCCAGCCGGGCCCATGCCGTCATGCGGCGCGGGCGCGGGCACATCACGCTGTCGATTCCCTGCAGGCGCACGCCGCGCAGGATGAACGGCGCCACTGTCATCGGCAGTGCCAGGCCGCCCGCCAGCCCGCATGCCGCCACGGTGCCACCGTACTGGATGGAGGCGCACATCGTGGCCAGCGTCTCGCCACCCACAACGTCGATTCCCCCCGCCCAGCGCGCGGTTTCCAGCGCCTTGCCGGTGGGGGACAGGGTATCGCGCGGCAGGACCTCCATAGCGCCCAGGCTGGTCAGGTAGGCATGAAGCTGCGGCCGTCCGGTGACTGCCGCCACCTGATAGCCCAGCTGTGCCAGCAGCATGATGGCCATGCCCCCCACGCCGCCGCCGCCGCCATTGACGATGATGGGGCCACTGGCGGGGGTCAGGCCGCCTTCCTCAAGGCTCATGACACACAGCATGGCGGTCAGTCCCGCCGTGCCGATTCCCATGGCCTGCCGCGCGCTCAGGCCCGTGGGCTGCGGCAGCAGCCACCGCCCCGACAGGCGGGCCATGCGGGCAAGCCCGCCCCAGTGCCGTTCCCCCAGTCCCCAGCCGGTGGCCAGAACCCGGTCGCCCGGGCAATGGACGGGATCGTCGGAGTGGATGACGCGGCCGGCAAGGTCGATGCCGGGAATCATGGGAAAGTGCCGCACCACCGGCGCGCCACGGGTTATGGCCAGCGCGTCCTTGTAATTCAGGCTGGAATGGTCAATTTCCACCGTCACGTCGCCTTCGGGCAGGGTCATGGGATCGACCTGCTCCAGCCGGGTCGTGACCACGCCATCCGCGCGGCTGATCATGAGGGCATCGAACATGCTGGCAGTCTTCCGTGGTGATGAAGGGGAGGGGAACGCAGGACCGCGTTCAATGCATCATCCATGCCCGATTCAGGTCTGCCTTGCCTATGTACAGCCGCGTGATTTCGCATGATCGTGAAGCGGCCGGGTTTTTTGAATCTTCTGATTGTGAAAGAAGATTTTCCAATGTGGCGGCAGTCGTGCCCCATGCCTGTCCCGTACTGCCCGCGCGGCGCGTGACGTGACGCAGAAAAGCGCAGGGCAGGTGTGACCTTCCCCCGCTTCCTGCCGGAAGATGGGTGTGGTGTGCTGATTTTTCAGCCATCATTGCACAGGCAGGAGGCATGCCCATGTCCGACGTCACCGTTTCTTCCTTTTCCGCGCTGTCTTCCATGAATGCGCTGTGGCAGGCGCGTTATGGGACCCGTCCCCCCGGCATTTCCCTGCCCGAAAGCCCGGTGGCGCGCAGTCTCATGACCCACCGTTCGGTGCGGGCCTTCAGCCCCACGCCAGTGCCCGATGGCGTGCTGGAAGCGGCCGTGGCGGCGGGACAGTCGGCCTCGACCTCGTGCAACCTGCAGGCATGGAGCGTGATCGCCGTGCGCGACCCGGCCCGGCGCGAACGGCTGGCCAGAATCGCGGGGGATCAGGATTTCATCGCGCAGGCGCCGCTGTTCCTTGCATGGGTCGCAGACCTGTCGCGGCTGGAGCATGTGGGGCAGATGCGCGGGCGTGCGCTGCCGGGGCTGGACTGCCTTGATACGTTCCTTGGCGCGGTCATGGATACGGCCTTTGCCGCACAGAACGCGGCGGCCACGTTCGAGTCCTATGGTCTGGGAATCGTGTATGTGGGCGCGGTGCGCAACCAGCCCGAAGCAATTTCCGCGGAACTGGGACTGCCCAGGCGCACGCTTGCGGTGTTCGGCATGAGCGTGGGTTACCCTGATCGCAAGCAGCCCACCGCCATCCGCCCCCGCCTGCCGCAGCAGGTCGTCCTGCATTCCGAGCAGTATGACAGGGCCGCCGCCAGCAATCCCGAGGTTCTGGACGCCTATGACGAACGCCTGCGCACGGCGGACGCGGCACGGGGCAGGCCCGCGCGGGGATGGAGCGACAGCGTGCTGGCGCGGCTGGGTGACATAAGCGCGCTGCATGGGCGCGAACATCTGCCTCAGGTGCTGCGGCGGCTTGGTTTCATGCCGGGTGAGGCATGAAAAGCAGGGGTCATGCGCACGTGGCGGGGTTGACCGGCACAATGTTCTGGTGAACTTCTGCTAACGTTGCCCGCATCTGCTGGCGGGCAGGGGCGCGCCCTGTGTATCGCGCCAGCGCCATGATGAAAGAGAAACGAACGGCTATGGACAGCGCCACTTCCCTTCCCTTTACGCTTTCACCCAGCACCTCCCCGGTTTCGCCGCAGCGGCGGGCGGAGATTCTGGCCAATCCCGGTTTCGGGCGTGTCTTTACCGACAACATGGTCGTGATCCGTTATGTGGAAGGCAGGGGGTGGCATGACGCGCGCGTACAGCCCTATGCACCGATTACGCTGAACCCGGCGGCGGCCGTCCTGCATTACGCGCAGGAAATCTTCGAAGGGATGAAGGCGTACCGGACGGCGGATGGCGGCATTACCCTGTTCCGTCCCTATGCCAATGCCGCGCGTTTTCGCAAGTCGGCCGAACGCCTGGCGATGGCGGACCTGCCCGATGAAGTGTTTGTCGAGGCGGTGCGCCAGCTTGTGCGCGTGGATCATGCCTGGGTGCCCGGCAACCCCGATGAAAGCCTGTATATCCGCCCCTACATGATCGCGAGCGAGACGTTCCTGGGCGTCAAGCCCGCGTCGGAATACATGTTCATGGTCATCGCATCGCCCGTGGGTGCGTATTTCGGCGCTGAAGCGGTCAGTGTATGGGTGTCCGATTTCTGTCGCGCCGCCCCAGGCGGCACGGGGGAAGCAAAGTGCGGCGGCAACTATGCCGCAAGCCTGCTGGCGCAGCAGGAAGCCAAGGGCCATGGCTGCGCGCAGGTCCTGTTCCTTGATGCGGTGGAACGCCGCTGGATCGAGGAAATGGGCGGCATGAACGTGTTTTTCGTCTTTGACGATGGCTCTCTTGCCACCCCGCCGCTGACCGGCACGATTCTGCGTGGCATCACGCGCGATTCGCTGCTGACGCTGGCGCGTGGAATGGGCCTGACCGTGCGGGAAGACCCCTATGCCATCGATCAGCTTTATGCCGATGCCGCGTCCGGTCGCCTGAAGGAAGTGTTCGCCTGCGGCACGGCGGCGGTGGTGTCCCCCATCGGGCGTTTCCGTGGCCACAGGGGCGAGGCCGTGATCGGTGATGGCGCGGGCATCGGCCCCGTGACCGAAAAGCTGCGCAATGCCCTGATCGGCATCCAGCGCGGCACGGCGCCTGACCCGCATGGCTGGGTGGAAAAGGTCATCTGATCACGGGAATATGGCCGGGATGGGTGTCATGCCCGGCCATGCCCAATCGTGACCATGCATGGCGCGGACTGTATGGAATGGCCCGCAGATCCCAAAACGCTGTCTTTTAAAAAAGTCGTGTCCGGCAGCGTCTGCCGTTTTCGGCCGGCAGATGGATATGAACCCCTTTATATCAAGGTAAACACGGGTTTCGATGACTGAGACGACTCTGGATGTAACGGGACAGTGGGATGGGCAGTTCAGCTATCCCCATACGCTGATGCCGGAGTCTTTTTCGGCTTCCCTGTTCGAAACCGGTGGGCATGTGGGCGGAACGGTGACGGAGCGCGCCACATCGGGCGCCAATGCCGGGGCATGTTTCATCGCTACGGTACAGGGGGAACGCAACGGCCTGCATGTGCGGTTTACAAAGACATATGAAGATCACATGCATACCCATGCCGTGCTGTATGCGGGCACGTTGAGCGCGGATGGCAGCGAGATCGAGGGGGAGTGGCGTATCGCCGGGTCCTGGTCGGGACCGTTCCTCATGATCCGCCGGGTGGCGGGCGGCGCGGTTGCGCAACACAGGACAGCGGACATGCCAGTGTCCGACGCCCTGTCCAATGCGGATTGCGCGTCCGTTTCCCGCTAACAAACCGGCTGAAAGTTTTTGGGGAAGCTTTTTTCAAAAAGCTTCGAAGACCGCCGCCTTTTGAAAAATTGTTTTTGCAAAATATTTTCCAGATACCGCCTCTGTTTGGAAAGGCGGCCTCTGTCCGATGCTGTCTGAACAACGTGTCACCGGAAACTTTGCTTATGGCGTTCGGGCTTCGTGATGGGCCTGCATTCCGGCAGGTTGCAGGCCCATCGGGATCAGTCCCGCGATCGCCCTGCAGGCCTATTGCGCAGGTGTCGCCGCATCTTCGACCGGAACATAGATCCGGTTGCCGTTATTGCGGAATTCTTCCTTTTTCTGTTCCAGTCCCGCCTGCCGCTGTGCATTGGCCTTCAGGTCATGGCTTATGCGCATGGAACAGAATTTGGGACCGCACATGGAACAGAAATGCGCATTCTTGTGCGCCTCCCGCGGCAGCGTCTCATCATGGTACGAGCATGCCGTATCCGGGTCGAGCGACAGCTTGAACTGGTCATTCCAGCGGAAATCGAAACGCGCGCGGCTGATCGCATCATCCCGGATGCGCGCGGCGGGGTGTCCTTTGGCCAGGTCGGCGGCGTGGGCGGCGATGCGGTAGGTCACGACACCAACCTTCACGTCATTGCGGTCGGGCAGGCCAAGGTGCTCCTTCGGTGTCACGTAACACAGCATGGCCGTGCCGAACCAGCCGATCATGGCGGCACCTATGCCTGACGTGATATGGTCGTAACCCGGTGCAATATCGGTCGTCAGCGGACCAAGCGTGTAGAACGGGGCTTCGCCACATTCCCGCAGCTGCTTTTCCACATTGACCTTGATCTTGTGCATGGGCACGTGGCCCGGCCCCTCGATCATGACCTGACAGCCTTTCGCCCACGCGATTTTCGTCAGTTCGCCCAGTGTTTCCAGTTCCGCGAACTGGGCTGCGTCATTCGCATCGGCAATGGAGCCGGGGCGCAGCCCGTCACCCAGCGAGAACGAGACATCATAACGGCGCATGATGTCGCATATTTCCCCGAAATGCTCATACAGGAAGCTCTCGCGATGGTGGTGCAGGCACCACCCCGCCATGATCGACCCGCCGCGGGAGACGATGCCGGTGACCCGGTTGGCCGTCAGCGGCACATGCTGCAGGCGTACGCCCGCATGGATGGTGAAGTAATCCACGCCCTGTTCCGCCTGCTCGATCAGCGTGTCGCGGAAGATGTCCCATGTCAGGGCCTCGGGCACGCCACCGACCTTTTCCAGCGCCTGGTACAGTGGCACCGTGCCGATGGGTACCGGCGCATTGCGCAGGATCCAGTCGCGGATGTTGTGGATATTACGCCCGGTGGACAGGTCCATGACCGTATCGGCCCCCCAGCGGATGGACCAGACCATTTTTTCCACTTCTTCCGCCACTGATGAGGTCACGGCGGAATTGCCGATATTGGCGTTGACCTTCACAAGGAAATTGCGCCCGATCACCATGGGTTCAAGTTCGGGGTGGTTGATGTTGGCGGGCAGGATGGCGCGGCCCGCCGCGATCTCGGACCGCACGAATTCAGGGGTGACGAAGGCGGGAATGTCCGCCCCGAAATCCTCGCCATCGGCGCGGCGTGCCTCGGCCCCTTCGTCCATGGTGGCGCGGCCAAGGTTTTCGCGGTGGGCGGCGTAGATCATTTCCTCGGTAATGATGCCTGCACGGGCGAATTCGTACTGCGTGACCATCTGCCCCGGCTGGCCTTCATGCACCGTATGGGGGGCAGGGCAGGCCGGGACCAGGTTTTCGCCTCTGGCAAATCCGTTATCCTCGGGACGGACGGCGCGGGGCGCGACCGTGGGCAGGCGGCGTGCCGCAATCCATGGTGCGCGGACGGGGGGCAGGCCCGCACGGACGTCGATACGCGCAGCCGGATCGGTATAGGGGCCGGAGGTGTCATAGACGCGTACCGGCGGTTCGTTCGCGCTGGGTTCAAGGGCGATTTCGCGAAATGGCACGCGGATATGCGGGTGACCTTCGGGCGAGGACCAGACCTTGGCGGACCCCATGATGGGGCCGGTGGTGACATGGTCGGGAGACGAAGGCGAAGCAACAGTCGACATGGCAATGCTCCAGGTTTCCTCTCCGACAGGGGGTGTGGGGGAGAAAACCGGAACGCCTGCATGGATCATGCGTGCGATGTCGCCCGGGCCAGCAGGGCCGATGCGTCGTGCCGATTGTCTGCACCAGTCCCTCCGCCGGTATGAGCCGGATCAGGTTCCCCGGAACGCACGATGCGTCCGGAAGGGTCCCCGCGCGCATGGTCGACCCATGCCAGCGGTATCTCAGCCCCTTGCCGGGACTCCCCTTGGTCGTTTCAGGATGTTGAAATACCTTGGTTTTGTCAACAGTGCCGTGACGGGCCGCAGGCTGGCGATGAAAAAGAATCCGTGTATCGATTTGCCAGCCGCACTGTTGTGATAGACTACACGCACCATCGTTTTTCACCAGGAAGCAGGACAGTATGGCAGGTAGCGTGATTTCCGACCGGGTTGCACAGGGAAGCGGACGGAGTGTGGCCGACACCGTGATCCGTAATGTCCGCCTGTTCGATCTGGTGACGGGTGAACTGCTGCCGACCGATATCGCCATATGTGGTGACACCATCGTTGGCACGCTGGACCGGTACGAGGGCACGAACGTGATCGAGGGACACGGCCGCATTGCCGTGCCGGGCTTTATCGACACGCACCTGCATGTTGAATCCTCGCTGATCACCCCATTTGAATTCGACCGCTGCGTCCTGCCCCATGGCGTGACCACCGCCATATGCGACCCGCATGAAATGGCCAACGTGCTGGGGCGCCCCGCGCTGGACTACTTTACCGAAGCAGCGCTGCGCACGGTCATGGACCTGCGGGTCAACCTGTCCAGCTGCGTGCCCGCGACCCATCTGGAAACATCGGGGGCGACGCTGGATGCGGCTGACCTGCTGCCTTACCGTGATCACCCCAAGGTCATTGGCCTGGCCGAGTTCATGAACATTCCCGGCGTGCTGAATGGCGACCCGGTGTGCATGGAAAAGCTGGAGGCGTTCGCGGGGGGGCATATCGACGGCCATGCCCCGCTGCTGCGCGGGCGGAAGCTGAATGGCTACCTGTCAGCCGGCATCACCACCGACCATGAGGCGACGACGGCTGAAGAAGCGCTGGAGAAGGTGCGCAAGGGCATGACGGTGCTGATCCGCGAAGGATCGGTGTGCAAGGACCTGCGTGCGCTTGTGCCGCTGCTCAACCCGGTGACATCGCCGTTCTTCGCCTTCTGCACCGATGACCGCAACCCGCTGGAAATCGCGCATGAAGGGCATCTGGATTACCTGATCCGTCTTGCCATCTCGCTGGGGGTGGACCCCCTTGCCGCCTATCGCAGCGCCTCGCTCAGCGCCGCCAACGCCTTTGGCCTGCGTGACCGGGGCATGATCGCGCCGGGCAGGCGGGCGGATATCGTGCTGCTTGATGACCTGCGCGAATGCCGGGTGTCGGACGTGATCAGCGCGGGGCGTCTGGTAAATGATGCGCTGTTCGCCGCGCGGGAGGTCATTCCCCCCGTCGGCACCGACAGCATCAACCTGCCCGGTCCCGTCAGCGCAGGGGACATGCAGATCAGGGGAAGTGGTACGCAGCGTCCCGTGATCGGCCTGCTGCCCGGCCAGATCATCACGCCCTTCCTGCATGCCGACCTGCCGGTGGCTGGTGGCGTCGTCCTGCCCGACCCGGCGCAGGACATCGCGCGGATCTGCGTGGTGGCGCGGCATGGCCATAACGACAATATCGGCCGGGGCTTCGTGCAGGGGTTTGGCCTGTCGGGTGGCGCGCTGGCGTCTTCGGTCGGGCATGACAGCCACAATATCTGCGTGGTCGGCATGGATGACGCGGACATGGCGCTTGCCGTCAACCACCTGGAAAAGACCGGCGGCGGCTTTGTGGTGGTGCGCGACGGAAAGGTGGTGGCCGACATGCCGCTGCCGGTGGCGGGCCTGATGAGCGATGCCCCGTTCGAGACCGTGCGTGACCAGCTTGAGGTGCTGCGCGCTGCTGCACGTGCGCTGGGCTGCCAGCTTGATGAGCCGTTCCTGCAACTGGCTTTCCTGCCGCTGCCGGTGATCCCGCATCTCAAGATCACGGATTTCGGCATGGTGGATGTCAACCGGATGCAACTGGTCTGACGCGGTCACGATACAGGAGCAGACCATGACAGGGGCCGATGTCGCAGCCCCCGCGCGTGAAGCCGTGGCCACCCTGCGTGCCTATCGTGCGGACTGGGTGCATTTCACCAACTGGTGCGCGGGGCATGCCGTGTCCCCCATTCCCGCTGCGGCGGATGTCGTGGCGGCGTACCTGCGCAGCCTGACGGAATTCGCGCCTGCCACCATCCGGCGCAGGCTGGCCGCGATTGGCAAGATGCACCGCTTTAACGAAATGCCGTGGGATGTGACCGACGGTCGCATCCGCGCGGCGCTGGCCGATATGACCGAACGGGCCCGCCGTCCGGCCCCGCCGCCTACGGTGGTGACACCGGACATGCTGCGCGCCATGGTCGAACGCTGCGCGGACGGCTCCCCACGGGGCCTGCGTGACCGTTGCCTGCTTCTGTTCGGGTTTGCGGGTGCGTTGCGACGTTCGGAGCTGGTGGGATTGCAGGTGGAAGATGTGCGCATCGACCGCGCGGCGGTCGTGCTGGCCATTCGTGAGGAAGGGCAGGCACAGTCAGTCAGCCTGCCCCTGCCCGAAGCGAAGGAGATGTGCCCCGCTGCGGCGTTCACGGCATGGCAGCAGGTGGCGCACCGGCAGACCGGGCCGCTGTTCCGCGCCATTTCCAAGGGGGAGCGCGTGGGTGGCCGCGCGCTGACACCCTATGCCGTGACCCGCATCCTGCAACGGCGCGCGGCGATGGCCGAAATCCCGCCCGAGATCGCCGTGGCGCTGAGCGCGCATGCCCTGCGCGCGGGCTACATTGTCGCTGCATTGCGGCAGGGCATGGACACCGAAGCACTGTGCCAGCATACCCGGTACCGTGATCCGCGCGCCCTGCGCCAGTATGAACGCCTGCTGACCCATGACTGAAAACCTGCGCCTGCCCTGGGCCGACCTGCCCCCCGCGACCGCGCGGGAGGAGGAAGTGCCCGCCGAGACCACGCGCCGGCCGTCGGGCAGGCGCGGGCGGCGGCCACTTTCCGCATGGCCTCAGCCTGCCGAGCCATCACCCTGGCAGTGGTGGCATCTGCTGGTATACGGGCCGGATGCCGGCATGGACGCCTTCGTTGTGGAAGCGGCCGGCCCCGGACTGATCCCGTGGCCGTTTGATGCAGAACGGGTGGAGGAGGATATGTTCGCGCTGGCCATTGGCGCCAACAGCCCGGCGCGTGGCCGTGCGGGGCTGTCCATTGATGGCTGCCGTATTCTGGCGCGCCAGTTCCGCGCGGCGGCGGAAGCCCGGCATGCCCGGCTGGGCCTGCGTATGGAAAAGGCATGCCCGCTGGATTTCCACCAGCTTGTTCCCGTGCCGGAGCGGATACTCCATCTGGGCGCCACCCACCCCGATGCCCGGGCATGGCTGCGTGATAACTGGGGCCTGACCGAAGCACCGCGACAGGTGCGCCACCTGCCGGGGCGCAAGGCGGGCCGCCGCCTGCCGCGTGGCCATCGGGCCATGGTCTATGGCTTCTTTACCCGCATGGGCACGCCAGCCCCCGTGGTCCGCCGGATGGAGGAGCATTATCCCACCCTGACATTCCGCCTGTCGGAACGGTCGCTGGCATGACGGAACAGACCGATCTGTTCAGCAGGCCGTTGCCAGATGGCGAACCGGTCATTGTTCTCGACATCTATCAGGGTGGCCTGTCGCACCTGCTGCAGCTGGCGCATGCGCGTGAAATCGATCTGGCGCGGCTGGATATCGTGACCCTGATCGACCAGCTGGCCGAAGCCGCGCGGACCCATACCGACCTGCCGCTGGGGATCAAGGCGCAGTGGGCGGTCATGGCGTCGGGGCTGCTGCTGCTGCGGTCGCGCCTCATGCTGCCTGCGGACGACCCGCGCCAGGCCCAGGCCACGCAGGAAGCGGCCGACCTGCGCACCCGCCTGCTGGCGGCGGAAGACGCTGCCCGCCTGGCAGGCTGGCTTGCGGTGCGTGAACAGCTGGGCCGCGATGTCCATGCCTTTGGCGGCGCGGCTGCCCCTGAAGCCGACGAATCGGCGCAATGGGAAGTGGACCGGATCGAGTTCCTGTGGGGCTGTCTTGCGGTGTTTGACGGCAACTGGGGTGTCATGCCGGTGGAGACGCCGTTCTATGCCCCGGTACAGCTGGACCTGTTTTCGGTCGAGGACGCCCGCATGCGCGTGCGCACATGCCTTGCGCGTGCGCATGACGAACCGGTGCCGCTGGACCGGATGCTGCCCGATTCCGTGCGGGGGGGGCAGGGGGACGAGCTGTCATCGGGGCAGCGGCGGTCGGCATGGAGCAGTACGTTCGCCGCCTGCCTGGAAATGGTGAAACAGGGGGAGGCCCTGGCCTATCAGCCCGCCCCGGAAAACGTGCCCTGTTTCAGCGGCGTGCCCGACGCAACGCCACGACAGGGGGAAGGTTTCCCCGGATCCGGAAACAGGGCGAAATGAACTGATCGTTGCAGTTTATACTGTCAGGTCGCAGTTCATGTCGAATTGATAATATCGCATGGAAAAACAGGACATCCCGCAGCGACTGACAGATTTTTTCCTAATTTTTTAACAGTTTGCTTGACTGGGATTTTTTTTTGATCAAGCTGGCAGGCATGAGTTTTTACCGGCCTGCAAAGCCGGGAGCGTGACCATTCCAGCAGGGTATTTTTTCGCTATGGACCGCGGCCTGCCGGGTGGAATGTTGATGGAAGATTATTTCATAACAAGATCAGGGTTGATTTCGAGATGTTAATAATGTTTATGGATAAAACGTGATGAATGAATGGCTTGGCCTGTCAGGGCAGGGCGCATCCAATGCCTGTGCATTGGCATATGCACTGCCGGAGGCGGCGAGGGTCGTGCTTTCCCGTTCCGCCGGGAAAGGGGGCTGTCGGGCTTCAGGGTTGAGCTGGGGAGAACAAGGCGGATCGCATCAGTCGTTTCGTAGAAATCTGGTCATACTCCCGTAGTAAAATTGGTGAAATCAGAACAACCAGAACAAATTCTGTAATAATTCCTTCCTAAAAACTATGCCGTTCTGAGTGAGGTATGGGTATGACGTATGCGGAACAGAGTGATAACAGACTACAGAAGATAATAGTTTTCGCCCTTGTTTTGGTATTTGAAGGGCTGCTGGTGCTCGCGCTGCTGTTCGGGCTCAGCTCCCCGCCGGATGCGCCCAAGGAACCGCCGCGGCCACCGGTTGAAGTCCACATGATCAAGGAACCGCCGCCACCGCCACCACCGCCGCCGCCGCCACCGCCGCCGCCGGA
>NZ_BANF01000057.1 GCF_000964425.1 Komagataeibacter intermedius TF2
GGTCAAATCTCGATGAAAATTTCCGCCCTACCCGGGTCAGTTCTCAGTGAAAATCAACACCCACGACTATTACTACCCTTCACTTACGCATTTCCCCTGTCCGAGCCTGAACACAGATGCGATCAGCGGTCCGCAGTGCAAGAGCCGTAATTGTCAGTGACGGATTGACACCACCCGTTGTTGGAAACACCGATCCGTCACAGATCCACAGATTGGGAATGTCCCAGCTTCGGCAATCCGCGTCGACCACGCTGGTTTCCCGATCGAACCCCATCCGCGCGGTGCCGGCCAGATGGTTGGTGTCATTCTCCTGCCGCCACAGGTCCCTTACCCCCACCAGTTCCAGGCTGCGTTGCATTTCCCCCAGCGCGTGCTGGATCATGGCCTTGTCATTATCGTGCCAGGAATAGGTCACCCGCGCGATGGGCAGGCCGTACCGGTCGGTCTCATCGGCCAGCGTGACCCGGTTATCTGGATGCGGCAGCATTTCCCCCACCATCTTCAGCCCGACCTGATGATTGTAATCCCCCATCTTTTCACGCAATGCCGCCCCCCACAGCCTGCGGGAAGCGGACATGGCAGCTGACCATTCAACCGGCAGCGGCCCCTGTGCCATCCAGCAGTAGCCGCCGTGGAAATCCTTCCTGTCGTTATAGTTCCAGTGCTCGGTAATGGTCAGGGAGGGCGGTCCCTTGTTCCACCGCACCATGTCATCCATCACGCCGTAGACCGCCTGATTGGACTGCGTCATCAGGTAGCGCCCCACCAGGCCGGAACTGTTGGCCAGCCCGTTGCGGAACCGATCGGTGGCGGAGTTGAGCAGCAGGCGTGGCGTCTCGATCGCATAACCTGCCACGATGACATTCCGGGCCGCCTGAAAATGCCATGCGCCATTGCGATGATAATGCACGCCACAGGCCCGGCCCGCCGCATCGACCGCAATGCGCCCGACCATTGCCAGATCGCGGATCTCCGCCCCCGCAGCAAGGGCGCGCGGGATGTAGGTGACAAGCTGGCTCTGCTTGGCATTGGTCGCACAACCAACCCGGCAGAAGCCACGGTACACGCATGAAGGTGAATCCCCCCGGGGGGCCGAAACTGTTGCCAGCGGTGTTTCCGACCATTGATAGCCCATGGCCTCCGCCCCCCGTGCCAGCACTTCCGCCGCCCCATTGATCTCATGTGCCCGGTAGGGATAGCGTGGGCGTTTTGGTCCCCATGGGTAGGAAACCGGCCCGGCAATGGCCAGATCGCGCTCTGCCCGGGCGTAGTAATGCCACATCTCACGCCAGTCGAGCGGCCAGTCCGCGCCGTAACCCAGCAGGGTACGCGACCTGAACCATTCCGGCCGGAAGCGGAGCGAGACCATGGCATAATGCACTGTTGATCCGCCAACCGCCCGCCCGCTGTTGTTGGCCCCCATTTTTAGCGGATTGGCACCATCCACCAGCCGTTCATCCATCCAGAACAGCTGACTCTGGCTGGTCTCATCGGATGCAAAATCCTCCAGTGGCCGGAAATAGGGTCCGGCATCGAAGCCGATGACCGAATATCCACGCTCCGCAAGGCGTGCGAGCAATGGTCCCCCGCCTGCCCCCGTACCGATCACCACGAAGTCCACGGTTTCACGCTGCGGGTATTCGCGCATCGGTACCCAGCCGCCGGAATGAAAGACATCCGGTGCACGGCCATGGGTGGCCCTTGGTGTGGTCAGGGGATTATCGTACACGCCTGTTCTCCCTGCCTGCGCGCGCTTCCTCCCCCGGTCCGGCTTCTACCGGTTCCCACGGGTCACGGCGGTTATTGCGCATACGTACGTAGCCGCGCGGACTGGCGGGACCGCCGAAACCGATTTCGTTCCAGCTTGTGGGATGGGCGTAATAGGCTGCGATGATGTCGCCCATTATGTGTTCGGAAAAGAACAGCGCCGCATCCAGGTCTCCCCATGCCGGCGCATTGATCCAGCCACCCTCCGCGCGCTGTAGCAGGTCATCCCGTTGTGCGGCGGTCAGGTGATGGAAAGCCGTGCCGTGAAGCTGCCGGGCCTCGGCCTCGAACGCCGCCAGTCCCTGCCGCCATGCCTCGCGCTGCGGTGGCAGGGCCGCGTTGCGGAACCCGTTGCGGGCATCAGCCTGCAACCTCTGGTCGATATAGGCGGCCAGCGGCACGGGCGGGCGGTTTTTCGGCTGGGGAATGATGCGATCACAGATTGCAACCAGCGTGTCCCACTCGATCCGTGAAAGGAAACGTGGTTCACGCGGCACGCCAAGGCGGGCATCCATGACCCTGCGGGTTGCCTCGTTCCACGATGGCGAATGTCTTTTGCCCAGCACGTCATAACCGGGATAGCGGTCGCGTTCAGTCATCGGGATGGTCCTCCAGCAGGCCAAGTGCTGCGAGCCCCGCAAGAGCCAGGCCGGTAAACGCCGGCGGGGCCGGGATTGGCGGTCCATTAAGGATATTCTGCTGCCAGTTGCGCCAGCCGCCCATGTCACGTCCCACGCCAATGGCATGGAAGGCGGTACCGGACAGACCAAGAATGGCCGTGGCACGCAGCCACCAGCGCGTGACGCGCCGCGTGATGCCCGCCGGGCCAAGCGCGCTCCGCCCCAGAACCAGGGCGGCGACAGGTGGCATGGTAACCGGCAGATACATGAACGGATCATGAAAACCGCCGCGAAAATGCAGCAGGGCCGCCTCGCCCACGGTTCCGGTTATGCCAAGGCCCGATACCACACCCACGACACGCCCGGCAGGCAGGCCCCATATCATGGGCGCCTGTCCGGGCGGGGTTTCACGCACCCGTTCCGACAGGTAACCAAGCAGACCGGAAAGCCCGATGGCCATGGGCGCGCCGAGGGGGGCGCCATAAAACAGGTTCTGCCACGAAAAGCCGCCCGCCTTCCTGCGCACGTTGAACAGGTGGAAACCGGTACCAACAAGACCGACAATGCCGGTCAGCGCATAGACCGTATCGCGCACCACGTGCGGTGTCTGGCGCGTATCCATCGTGCCATGCGCACTGACACCCAGCGCCATGGCGGCGGTCACCAGCGGCGTGAACATCGCCCTGTTCTGAAATTGCCCACGATAATGCTCCACCGCGCTGTCAAACAGGACAGAGGCCGCAAGGGTACCCGCCGCGCGGTTAAGGCGCCGCGCCGCACGATTGGCGGCAGCAGGATCAGGCACCGGTGCTTTTGCTGGTGAGCGCGTGGCAGGAGGCGGACGGGCATGTGAATGCAATGCCCCGAGCAGTGCCGCACCGGTCAGCGATCCAAGCAGTGTCAATGTGGTACGTGCCGCGCCACTCGGGCTGGTAGTATTGGCCATCTTCCCGCTCCCCTGTTAGTGGACCGCGAATGGCGCGGCATCAGCGTACCTGAATGTCAGGCCACAGCCGGGCTGCGTCAGATCCGGGGCAATCCGCCCATCGTGCGGGACCGGCGCGCCATCGAACAGGCGCTGTTCGATGCGCACATGATCATGAAACCATTCCAGATGCCGCAGGTTACGCACGGCACATAAGGCATGAAGATGCAGCGCTGGCGCGCAATGGGCCGAAAACGGGATGTGAAAGGCATCGGCCAGATCGGCTATGCGCAGCAGCCCGCTCACGCCCCCGCAGCGTGTGATGTCTGCCTGCAGCACATCCACAGCATGGCATGCCAATAGCTGCCGGGCCATATCGACATTGTAGATGTATTCACCTGCCGCCAGTTCCATTGGGGCGGGCAGATGGGCGCGTATGGCGGTGAGGCCTTCAATGTCATCGGACGAGACAGGCTCCTCGAACCAGCATACCCCCCAGGCTTCCATGGCCCTGCGGCCAGATGCGATGGCCGCCTTGACATCCATGGCGCCATTGGCATCCATGAACAGCGCGGCATCACCGATTGCACACCGTGCGATTTCAAGCCGGTGCGGGTCACGGGCCGGGTCGGTACCAACCTTGATCTTGACGGCACGGCATCCAGCGTCGTGCACCCACCGATGGAGTTGCTGTGCAAGCTGCTGGTCCGAATAAGTGGTGAACCCGCCACTGCCGTAAATCTCGATATGATCGCGCCGTGCCCCCAGCAGGGTTACCAGCGGCAGGTCCAGCAATTTTGCCTTCAGGTCCCATACCGCCGTATCGACAGCCGAGATTGCATTGGCCGTCATGCCTGCACGCCCCATATTGCGCACGGCTGCCTGAAGGGTGTCCCACAGTTTTGTCGGGGCAAACGGGTCGCTCCCCACAATCCGGTGCTTCAGCGTGGCTTCTATCAGGCGCGCGACCGCGGCATCGGAATAGGTATAGCCAAGGCCGGTACAGCCCCCCGCCGTAACGTGCACGACAATGACTGTCGTGGCCGACCATGTCATTGTGCCGTCGGCTTCCGGACTGTCGGTTGGGAGTGTAAAGGCCTGCGCCGTGACGCCATCGATCTGTAAACCCGGGCGCCTCACGATTTTCCTGCAGGCAGGAAGGACGCCAGCATTTCCTTTGCCGAACCCAGTATGACACTGGCCCGCTCTGGTTCCGTGGGTAGCGATGACAGGAAGGCCTTGGCCTGCTGCAGGGTGATATGCGGCGGCAGGGGCGGCACGTTAGGGTCGGTGCGGGCTTCAAGGATAACAGGGCGGTCGGCGCCTAGTGCCTCTTCCCACGCCGTGGCGACATCATCGGGGTCGTCCACATAGATGCCCTTCAGCCCCAGCAGTTCGGCATACCGATGATAGGGAAAATCAGGGATGGACTGGGTTGATTCCGTCTTGCCTTTGCCAAGCTGGATGCGCTCCTCCCATGTCACCTGATTGAGGTCCTGGTTATTCAGCACCAGGACGATCAGCCGGGGATTGGACCATTGCTTCCAGTATTTGGAAATCGTGATCATGACATTCAGGCCGTTCATCTGCATGGCCCCATCGCCCATGCAGGCAATGACCGTGCGTTCGGGATAGGCCATCTTGCCTGCCATGGCGTAAGGCGTCCCTGCACCCAGCGATGCAAGGCCACCCGACAGCGATGCTTTCATGCCTCGCCGTATTTTCAGGTCGCGCGCATACCAGTTGGCAACGGAGCCGGAATCAGCGGTGATGATGGCGTTTTCGGGCAGACGTGGCGAAAGTTCCCAGAACACGCGCTGCGGATTGAGCGGCCGGGCGCTGGTCATGGCACGGGCTTCCAGCACTTTCCACCACTGGGCCACTTCTTTTTCAATATGGGCGCGCCATGAGCGGTCACTATTGTGATGAAGCAACGGGATCAGGGCGCGTAATGTCGCGGCGCTATCGCCCTGCAGGTTGACCTCCATCGGGTAACGCAGGGACAGGTTGGCGCCATTGATGTCGATCTGTACCCCGCGTGCGTGACCAGGTTTTGGCAGGAATTCGCTGTAAGGGAACGATGACCCCACCATAAGGAACGTGTCGCATTCCTTCATCAGATCCCATGACGGCTTCGTGCCCAGTAGCCCGATCGAACCGGTGACGAAGGGCAGTTCATCGGGAACGGCAGCTTTTCCCAGCAGCGCCTTGGCAATCCCTGCCCCAAGGATTTCCGCGATCTGGAGCAACTGGTCCGTTGCCTCCAGCGCACCTGCGCCAGCAAGGATCGCAACCTTTTTGCCTGCATTGAGTATTTCGGCCGCGGCGCGCAGGCCTGCCTCCTCGGGCACCTTGCTGCCGACTGTCGTGCCAATGCCCGTATGGGTCGCACCATGGGCCATTGGTGGGTCGGCATAGGGCAGTTCCTGCAGATCGTTGGGCACGATCACGACCGTGGGCGCGCGCTTGTCGCGTGCGATCCGCACGGCCCGGTCCAGCGCATGGCGCATCTGCGATGGTTCGGTCACGGTGACAATGTATTCGCACGCCACGTCCTTGCACAGCGACTGCAGGTCCACTTCCTGCTGGTAATTCGTGCCAATCGCCGTGCGGGCCTGCTGGCCCATGATCGCCACCACACCGACATGGTCCAGCTTGGCATCATACAGCCCGTTCAGCAGGTGAATGGCACCGGGACCGGACGTTGCGAAACACAGCCCCACCTGCCCGGTAAACTTGGCATGGGCTGTCGCCATGAACGCCGCCATTTCCTCATGTCGCACCTGAACGTATTCAACGTTGCCTGCATCCACTTCGCGTTGCAGGGCCACGTCTATTCCGCCTGCCCCATCGCCCGGATAACCGTAGGCGCGTCTGAGGCCCCATTCCTGAAGGCGCTTCCATAAGAATTCGCTGACATTCATTTCGGGGGTCTCCTGTCGGATTCATCTGGCCAACGCCGAAAATTCGAAGGGGTTGCCTCTTTTTTCCGTTGGGTATGACGTAACCAGTCGCACGCAGGATGCGTACGACACCCCCGTATGATCGTCTGCAGACAGAATAGTTTTAAAGAAACAGTCAAAAGAATCGGTTGTTCATGCTGAATATGAACAATCGGTACCTGTCATGCGCAGGAATTATTATGTGAACAGAGTGTCTGACATCAGATATGAATGGCATGAGGCAACCGGAGACAGGTTCCCGCCCTCCCCTTCTTACCGACAGGAAGGATATGCCATCTCATATATATATCCGACCTCACGCAGCGGCATGCCGGTTTACGCTCATCCCGGCGATGCGCGTCAGTTTCTGGTCGGCGGATTTTTCTTCTTCAAGTGTGTGTTCCAGAACAGTCGCGCAGTCGGCACGGCCAAGCTGCCGGGCATAGGCGATGAGGCTTCCGTAACGGGTTATTTCATAATGCTCGACCGCCTGGGCTGCGGAGAGCATGGCAGCATCACGGACCTCGGGGTCATCGCAGTCGCTGATTATGTCCTTTGCCTCGGCGAGGATTCCATCCATTGCCTGACAGGTCACGCCCTTGACGGGCTGGCCATGCATCTGGAACACCTGCTCGAGCCTGCGGACATGTTCCTGCGTTTCCGTCAGGTGATGCTGGAACGCAGTCTTCAGTTCCGGTTCAGTGGCTTCTTCCGCCATCGTGGGCAGATTCTTGACGATCTGGTTTTCGGCATAATAGATGTCCTGAAGGGTATGCACGAACAGGTCATCGAGGGTCTTTATCGGTTTTGAAAACAGGCCCATTGATTTTCTCCATTCTCGAAAAGATGCCGCTCGCCTGATCGGCGCACAGTAGTCGATGCGTTGACCGGAGCATTCAGATTCCGGGTGACGGCAGCAGATTGCTGACGTCCCCGGTATTCAACACGATGTCAGGTGTTCTTGTGGCTCTGCTGGCCAGCTTTTACATGCTGTTCATGCGTGCCGCCCCGGGTGCCGGTGCCGTGTTCACCCTCGCTCTTCTCACCGTGCGATGTGCCGGTGTTCTTGTGGCTCTGTTCGCCAGCCTTGACATGCTGTTCATGTGTGCCGCCCCGGGTGCCGGTGCTGTGGGTACCCTCGTTTTTCTCACCTTGCGACGTGCCGGTGTTCTTGTGGCTCTGTTCGCCGGCCTTGACGTGCTGTTCATGGCTGCTGCCCTGATTTGCCATTTTTCCATTCCTTTTTTGCTGATAGGGAACGGTCACTTATTCTGACCGTCACATGACAAACCATCTGGCCCGAATGCGGTTTCAAAGATTCAGCAAAAAGTTTACTTTTTGAACTAAAACAAACGGAGTCGACTATATATAATATGTTTATATTATTATTTATAAATATTTAAATTAAATATTATTATGTAACTGAATATGAAAGCCGTGAGCATTCCAATACAGGCTGATATAAAGAACGCCTTCATGCGCAAGCCGTGGGATTACCTTTAACGGGTAGCACCGGTCTTTACCTGTGTGACACAAGCCTATACCCACGCTTGCCGGATAGGCCGCTCCAGGTGCGTTTGCAATATCATGACCGAAAAACTTTTGTACAACAGTTCCGGTATTTACCTGATGTATATTGATATGGGCTCATTCTCCCGACATCGAGAATAAAGAAACATCGGCCATGGTGATGGCCGCCAGCCAGACGCCGCGCCAGGGAAAATTTTAGCCATCCCTTTTCATGCATTAAGGCGCAACCGGCAGCCCCGTGATGCCTTAAACCCTGTAACGACCCAGACAAAACCAGATACCCCCGGAGCGATTTCCCATGACCCGTGAGTCTGTCGCCGTCCCGTGTCACCTCCAGATCAATGGCCAGGACTACTCTGCTGACCTGCCGCCATCCGTCACGTTACTTGATCTGCTACGTGAGCGGCTTGACCTGACCGGCACGAAAAAGGGGTGCGATCATGGCCAATGTGGTGCCTGCACCGTGCTGGTGGATGGAAAACGGGTCAAAAGCTGCCTCATCCTTGCTGTCTCGATCCCGGATGCCACGGTCACAACCATCGAGGGGATCGCTCAGGATGGTCGGTTACACCCGATGCAGCAGGCCTTCATTGATGCGGATGCCTTCCAGTGCGGTTACTGCACGCCGGGGCAGATCATGTCGGCCATCGCGCTGCTGGAGGAAAGCCATGTCCATTCCCGCGCGGAAATCCGCGAGTTCATGAGCGGCAATCTATGCCGCTGCGGCGCTTATAACGGGATCATCGACGCCATCGAACGGGTCGTGAGCCAGCAGCACCGTAACCAGGCGGGAGAGGCTGCATGAGAAGTTTTTCGTATTCCCGCCCCACCTCCTTCGAGGAAGCCTGCCGCAATGCCGGACACACGCGCTTCCTTGCAGGCGGAACGAACCTGATCGACCTCATGAAGTCGGATGTTGAACGCCCGGCCCATGTCATCGATATCAAATCCCTGCCGATGCACCATATCGCGGACCGGCCCGATGGCGGGCTCCATCTTGGCGCACTTGTAACCAATGCCGATACGGCGGCCCATCCCCTTGTGGTTGAACGGTACCCCCTGCTCGCCTCGGCCATCCTTGCCGGTGCCAGTCCACAGATCCGCAATATGGCCACCAATGGCGGCAACCTGAACCAGAGGACACGCTGCCACTACTTTTATGATCCCGCCATGGCGTGCAACAAGCGTTCGCCCGGCACGGGATGCGCCGCACGGGGCGGTCGCAACCGCATCATGGCCGTTCTGGGCACCAGTGATGCCTGTATCGCCACCTTCCCGTCCGACATGTGCATTGCCCTCGCTGCCCTCAACGCCACGATCAACCTGCACGGCCCGGATGGCGAACGCACGGTTGGCGTGCGTGACTACCACTGCCTGCCCGGTGATACGCCATGGCGCGACAATATCCTGCAACCGGGTGAAATCGTGACCGCCATCGACCTGCCGCCCGCACCGTTCGGTCCGCACCATACCTATCTCAAGGTGCGTGACCGGCTGTCCTTTGCGTTTGCCATCGTCTCGGTGGCCGTGGGCCTGTGCATGAAGGACGGTCGGATCGAACGCGGCAGCATCGCGCTGGGTGGCATGGGTACGAAGCCGTGGTGCGTGCCCCACGCCGAGGCGCTGCTTGAGGACCAGTTACCGTCGCATTCGCTTTTCCGCGATGTTGCCGAGCGGTTGCTGCACGGGGCCGTGGCGGACCGTGACAACACCGCCAAGATCCGGCTCGCACCGCGCGTGATCGAACGTGCGTTGTGGCAGGCCGCAATCGGCACGCCGCAATCCCAGACCGACAAGGCCATTCGCTGAAGGATACGTAGCCATGAACGTCATATCCACGCATATCGGGCAGCCTGTTTCGCGGATCGATGGTGTTGCGAAAGTCACCGGTCAGGCGAAATATGCTGCCGAGGCCCACCCGCCGGGCATGCTGTATGGCGTCGTTGTCAACAGCCCCATCGCACGCGGACGGATTGAAACCATTCACGACGCCGAGGCGCGACAGGTTCCCGGCGTGATCGAAGTCATGACCCACCTCAACCGTCCCCATGCCGCATTGTTCGAAAAATCGTACATGGACGGCCTGGGCGTACCTGGTGTGCCCTACAGGCCGCTGCATGACGGTGAAATCCACTTCAACGGGCAGCCCGTTGCCGTCGTCCTTGCCGAAACATTCGAGGCCGCACGTGAAGCGGCCATGGTGGTCCGGGTCGATTATGAACGATGGCCGCACAATGCGGATTTCGAAGTCGCGCTGCATCAGAAATACATGCCATCCAAAACACGTAGCAATTACGTGCCGCCCAAACCCCGCGGCGACGCTGCCGCAGCCTATGCGCTGAGTGCGGTAAAAATCGAGGGTCGCTATCATCTGGCCCCCGAACACCACAACCCGATGGAAATGCACGCCACGACCGCCATCGTGGAAGATGACGGCACGTTCACGGTCTGGGACAAGACACAGGGTCCGCAGGCGGTACAGGCCTATCTGGCAAGCGCCCTTTCCCTGTCAAAAGATCAGGTGCGTGTGCGTAATCCTTATGTAGGCGGCGCATTCGGTTCGGGCCTGCGGGCGGTGTACAACGTCTTCCTTGCCACGCTGACGGCAGAAATGCTGAAACGAGCAGTGCGCGTGACCCTGACGCGATCGCAGATGTTCACTCACGCCTTCCGCCCCGAAGCCGTCATGGATATTGCCCTTGGCGCCAGCCGGGACGGCACCCTGCAGTCCATGATTGTCAAAGGCGTGACCGATACGTCGCGCTTCGAGCATAATATAGAAAATATCGTGATCTGGGGGCTGATCAATTACAAATGCCCGAACGCCACGGCTGATTACAAGGTCGCACCGCGTGACACCTATACGTCCAGCGACATGCGCGCACCGGGGGCTGCAACCGGCGTCAACCTGCTGGAAATGGCTATTGATGAGATGGCCTATGCCTGCAGCATGGACCCGCTGGCATTCCGTCTGCACAATTATTCCGATATTGACGCCATGCATGACATGCCCCTGACCAGCAAGGCGCTGCGGGACGCAATGGCCCAGGGCGCGCAGCATTTTGGCTGGCATGACCGTTCCATGATGCCCGGCAGCATGCGTGATGGCAGGGAACTGATCGGCTGGGGCATGGCAACGGGCATATGGGATGCCATGTTCTCCCCTACTTCTGCCCGCGCCCGACTGGGTCAGGATGGACGCCTGCATATTGCCACGGCGGCTTCCGATATTGGCACCGGGACCTATACCATCCTGGCGCAGACTGCGGCCGAGGCGTTCGGCATGCCGCTTGACCGGATTGATGTCGAACTGGGGGATTCCACCCTGCCGGAATGCCCGACAGAGGGCGGATCATGGACGGCGGCCTCCGCCGGGGCGGCTGTATGGCTTGCATGTCTCAGCCTGCGCAGGAAACTGATCGACATGCTCGCCAGAAGTGAAAATGCCCCGCCATGGGTAAAGCAGGACACCGTGACGCTGGAAGGCGGCATTCTACATGACATGACTGAAAACGGGCCGGTCAGTCTCTCCCTGCCTGATGCCCTGTCCCTTGCAGGCTACGACGCGCTTGAAGCTGAAGAAACCGCGAAACCGGGACTGCGGGGAAAAATCAGCCAGATGCGCAAGGCGCGTTTCACGCACAGCGCGGTGTTCTGCGAGGTGCGCGTGGACCCGGAACTGGACACCGTACGCGTGACCCGTCTGCTCAATGCCGTTGCCGCCGGGCGGATCATGAACCCGAAAACAGCCGCAAGCCAGATACGTGGTGCCATGGTGATGGCGACCGGCATGGCGCTGCATGAAGAATCCCTGATGGATGAGCGCGTCGGCCGTTTCATGAACCACAATTTTGCCGAATATCACATCCCCGCCCATGCCGATATTCCGGACATGGACGTGCTGTTCGTGAATGAACACGATGATGAAGTCAGTCCCCTTGGCGTCAAGGGTATTGGGGAAATCGGCATGTGCGGGACGGCGGCCGCCATTGCCAACGCCATTTTCCATGCGACCGGCAGGCGGTACCGCAATCTGCCCATCATGCCGGGTGCCTGAACCTGCAAGGCGGATGAAGGAGACGTTGGGATGAGTCTGGAACGCTTTCTGCACGGTGGCCGCTGGCTTCACGTCTGTGTAGATATGCAGAACATGTTTCGTGAAAAAACACCGTGGCATGCGCCCTGGATGGCCCGCGTCTTGCCAAATGTGGTCTCCATTGCACGGCGGTATAGGGACAGGACCATTTTTACGCGCTTCATTCCCCCGCTGCGTGCTGATGAAGCGCCGGGGGCGTGGCGGGAATATTATGAGCACTGGCACCAGATGACGCGTGCTGAACTTGATCCCCGCATACTTGAACTTGTGCCGGAACTATCGGTGTTTTCGTCACCTGATACCGTATTTGACAAAAACAGTTATTCCGCGTGGCGCTCACCAGCGTTCCGGGAGCATATCAGGCGCCATGATCCGACGGCCATCATACTGACGGGTGGCGAGACGGATCTCTGCGTCCTGTTTACCGCGCTGGAAGCCATTGACCGGGGCTACAGGACCGTTGTCGTGTCAGATGCCGTTTACAGTTCGGTGGATGAGACCCATGATTCGACCATCGATTTCTATGCCAGAAGGTTTACCAACCAGCTTCTGATCGTATCAACGCAGGAACTTGACCGTACGACAGCCGGAAATGGTGGATAAGACGGACCGGCATCATGACATCCATAAACGTCGTGCTGATACGCCACGCGGAAAAACCGGATGGACGCCGTCATGAAACCGGAATTGATGGTTACGGGCGGGACGATCCCCATTCATTAAGTCGGCGCGGCTGGCAGCGGGCGAAGGAACTGCCCGTCTTTTTCACGGTTGTGGGGACCACATCTCCACTTCTGCCGATCCCTGATCGTATTTTTGCGTCCGCCTTCCGTCCCGGTGGCGGCCATAGCCGACGGCCCGAACAGACGGTCCAGCCCCTATCGGAAACGCTGCATTGCCCTGTCGACCTGCGCTGGTCGCTGCATCAGGAACGCGAACTGGGGGCCGTTCTGGCCAGTCTGGAGGGCACGTCACTGGTCTGCTGGCAGCATCAGGGCCTCGCGGCACTGGCAAAAGCCATCGTTGCGCCGCAGTCGCTGCCCGCGCTGCAGGAATGGCCCGCGGATTGTTATGATGGGATATGGTGGCTACATCGCGACAGTCCGGGCGAGTGGTGGCGCATGGCGTCGTATCGCATGATCGGAATTGAAGGATTTCTGGCTATAGTCCGATAAAACCGACCGGTTTCCATTGCACGGCCTGCACGCCGGGGTGCCGCGCCAGTTGCAATAGGAAGGCTGGGGGCCCCACATCACGCCGCCGTCCCCGCCATCGCAGATCGAAATGCATTTCCGCCTTTTCGCCCTGTTCGGAATAGGCGATGGACTGTCCGGCAATCTGGATGGACACGGCCATACACTGGCGCGCCAGATCGCAGATTGCCGGGTTCTGCGTATCCGCAATTACAACAAGTGCCGCACGGTGGTCCTCACGCAAGGCCCGTTCAGCGAAATTCAGTCCCCACAACACGGCAAAGCCGAGGACGGTGCCAGCAATACCCAGTCCCATCTGCCCACCACCAAAGCACAGGCCAAGGACCGTGACGATCCACAATGTCGCCGCCGTGGTCACGCCCAGGACCATATTTTCACGCCGCAGGATCGCACCCCCACCGATAAATCCCATGCCCGACAGAATACCAAGCGGAAGCCGCATCAGGTCGAGTGTCACGAATGAATCCGCAGCCTTACCCACCGTGCCCAGAAGCCAGTTCGTCTGTAGCATGGCCAGACATGCCGCCAGGCAGACCAGCGTGGTCGTGCGCAGACCGGCCGGACGTCCGTGCTCATCACGATTGAGGCCAAAGACCATCCCTGCCACCAGCGCTGCAACAAGCCGCAGCGTGATATCGCCCCAATCTAACGTTTCCGTCATTCTTGACATGGCTCCTGTCAGGAGAGGCACTTGAGCCCCGTTTGACATTCAAAGAAGAGTATTTAGTCACAGCATGATGTCTGTTAATATATAAATTGTGGCTTCTATCATGTCGACCTGCGGTTCATGATCCTTTGGGAAACGAGGCACTGGCACATTCAGTTGAATGTCCGTTCCACGCAAATCGACACGTTCTAGTCATGTCTGCAATGTGGATAGTCCTCCTGCTACAAATATGTCTGGGATGAGGCGTATTCTGACGGCAGTTTCTGCTTCACGAACAGCGTATTCGCTTGATGGGGTAATGATCCATTTGTCCGTCTTCCGAAAAGAATGTAGCGTGTTCAGCTTGCACCTGCGCCATCAGGAGATGGTCAAACGGATCACGATGATGCAGAGGCAAAGACATAAGGATTTGCAGATGTTCGGGCTGTATTTGCAGTAGAGAGAAACCTTCCTCAGGAATGGCTGCCAGAATGTCGTTCATATCCGCATCCAGTTTTCCAATACGGATTTTGATCGCAATCTCCCATAATGACACGATACTCACCAGAATATCATGAGCCGGATCTGCAATGATCTCTCGTGCGTTCTCACCCAGCCGGTCGGAGTCCGAAAGCCACCAGAGCAACGCATGCGTATCGAGCAGAACCTTCACAGGTCACGTTCCATGCTTTCAAGAATGTCCGATGGTGTCTCATCAAAATCTTCGCTCATTCTGATCCGCCCGCGCAATGCGCCTGGTTGACGACGGGGGCGATAGGAAGGAGCCGGCGGACGCAGTTCAGCGACAACCTGGTCGTGAGACGTCACGAGGATCGTGCTACCCTGTCTGACCTGACGCAGATAAGCTGTCAGGTTTCCCCGGAACTCCCGAACACCGATTTTCTGTGGGGATGGTGCGTTATCTGGAAAATGCTCGCTCATGGTCTCCTCCTTATGTGTCATCATAACATGTACACATGGGGAGGAGGTAGAGAATTCCTGAGGCATATTCGATTTCAGAGATCAGTGGCTTCCGACAGAGCCAGAGCGTCCTCGACATCCACCCCAAGATCTCGAACCGTACTATCCAGTTTTGAATGAAGTTGGCAACACCGGGCAGGTTGGCGATTATGTCTTTAAATAACGTGCCCTGTGCAGTTCTTCCTTCAGCTTGTCCATGAGCTGACCCACTGGCATAGCCCGAGCCAGTGGAGCCCCTTGTCCGGCCCAATAAGCACCAAAACCACTTTCACCACAGTTTCTGGCGGCCTTGTTGAGTGTTTTCCCCGCATCATAGGCAATGGGGTAATCGGGAACCGGTGGAATGCCGACACTGTCACTCAGGCTCGTAAACCGGTTTGAAAGACAGCGCGCAGGCCGTCCTGAAACGAGATCGGTCATGCGTGTATGAAACGCGGCTGGTCCCGCCAGAGCCTTTCGGTACGCTTCGTCCGCGTCCGTTTCCGGGCAGAGAATAAAGGCCGTGCCCATCTGTGCGGCGACGGCTCCCAGGGCAAGGGCAGCCGCCATGCCTGCTCCATCCATGATACCGCCAGCAGCAATCACCGGAATGCGGCATTTGCGCACAAGAAGGCGGGTCAGGGCGAATGTTCCCAAAGCATCGTCGTGACCCGCCGGATCGAAAATGCCACGATGGCCGCCTGCCTCGATCCCTTGCGCTACAATCGCATTCATCCCTGCGGTTTCGGCGGCGCGGGCTTCCTCCAGGCTGGTGACTGTTACCAGCAAAACAGCACCTGTCGCCTTCAGGGCCGAAATCTTCTCAGGCGAAGGAAGCCCGAAATGGAAACTGATGACCGGTGGCTTCATATGCACAAGCATGTCGAGCATGTCCGGATCATCATTGAAGCTTCGGTATATGGAATGCAGGCTGCCTGGCGGGACTGCATTGAACTCGGCAAACAGCGGTTTCAGCCATGTCAGCCAGGCCCTGTCACGGGCCTGGTCGATTTCCGGTGCCTTATGCGCGAACAGATTGACGTTGAAGGGGGCCGCCGTCTGCTCGCGTATCTGACAGATCATTTTATGCGCGACTGAAACACCAGCGGCCCCTACTCCGATTGAACCAAGTGCCCCGGCCTGGGATACAGCGGCGGCAAGGGCTGGAGTGGAGACACCTGTCATCGGTGCCTGTACCAATGGAATTGTCAGGCCGAGCTGTTCAGGCCAGTTCATCATCGTTTCCCATCGCGCAAACCGGTTTTTTTCTTGCCCTGATGGTAGTTCATCTCGTTGGATATGGCGTTCAAAACCATATCATCACGCTTTTTCCTCAGCGCGGTCTCATCCTCACGGGCGACGAAGTTATGGTCCAGCCGGTCATACTACGCGTATACGCGTTCACTGCGTAAAAAGAGGCGGCACCCTGCAGGACGGGACGGACAGGATCCATCACCCGAACGACACAGAAAAGCGCATTAGAATATTGAAATTTTCAAGTACAGGATAAAGTTCCTCCCCTCATCCCGCACGCAGAGTGAAACGGGTGATCTCGGATGGCCTGCCCAGCCGGAGCGCAAAGCCCGGCCACAGCCCGGTGCCATTGCTGACGTAAAGCGTCATGCCCCCCACATCATAGCGTCCGGAGACAAACCCGTTATTGCCGCGCGCAACGAGGCGGTCGAGGCCAACAATCATCCCGCCATGCGTATGCCCTGACAGTTGCAGGGCCACGCCGCTTACGACAGCTTCACGCGCGTCCCCGGGCTGGTGATCGAGCAGCACGACCGGGGCACCGGCAGGAATCCCTGCAAGGGCGGCAGCCAGATCGGGGGCAGCCTGCCCATGCGCGGGTGCTGACCGGTCGGTAACCCCGGCAATGACCAGTCCGGTCCCTCCCCTTGTAATGACCACATGGCGGTTCAGCAGCATGTGAAAGCCCAGTTCCGACAGGTGTTGCATCCAGTCGCCATAATCGAAGAAATATTCATGGTTTCCCGGGATCGCCAGCACACCATCCGGCGCATATAGCCCCGCAAGCGGTGCCACGTCAGCACGGCGCATGGCCACCGAGCCGTCAATGAAATCGCCCGTCACGACAATCATGTCCGCACCGGCCGCGTTGGTGCGCTCGACAACCGCCCTTGCCCATCGGGCGGGGAACAGCCGGCTGATATGCATGTCGGTCAATTGGACCAGCCGATAGCCGTCAAATGCTGGCGACAGGCCGGGAACGGTCACACTCACATCCCTGACCGGGGGCACCCGCAGCGCATTGGCAACGCCGATTGCAGAAAGCATCCCGGCAAGACCACCCACGGCCGCCCGCGCGGCGACCGGGATTCGCACCGGCTGCCACGTTACCAGCGCAACCAGCAGCGCACCAATATCAAGTGCAATCTGGAACAGCATGAGAAACGCGATCGCCCCGAATGCCCAGTTAAACAGGATAATGACAGGCCGGGGAAATTCCGGGGCAAAGATGGAACCCGAGGAAAGCCGGGACCAGTAGTGGTAAAGTGCGGCCACGACCACCAGTGCCGCAGCAACCCCTTTCAGCCCCAGCGGAAGCGGCAACGGCCAGAGCCAGTTCAGGATCACGACAAGAAGGGGCAGGCCGAAAACAACAAGGCGCATTCAATATCCTCGCACGGAAGCGCAGGGAGACATCTGTCATCCCCCTGCGCGCCCGGGCCATCCATATCAGTAAAATGTCAGTCGGGGTGTCAGGTCCGCCCATTATGCCACAAACAGGGCTACGGGTGACTCAGGAGAATTTCTCCCCGACCATGTCCTCGCTCTTTGTCCATAATGCTTCGGCATGCGCGGGATCAACCGCGTAGGCCCGCACGCCAGCACTGACCAGGCTGATCGGCTGGTCATCGGGCACGACCGGGCTTACGTGGCAGTCTTCGCAGTAATGGCCGCCGACGGCATCAGCCGCCCCCACCACGCCTGCCCAGACTGCCGTAGCCGCCCCCTGTGGAATGGTCTTGAACTGGAACGGCGGTTTGCCTTCAGCCGCAGCCTGTTCATTGATCCGCGTCACCATCGCCTCAATGCCGCCTGCTGGCATGTAACGCGTCAGTTCGGTCAGGATCCCACCCGGATGCACCGCTGTTGCGCGCACGCCGCGCGCACGGTGCCGTACGTCAAAGGCCACGGCAAACAGGATGTTGGCGGTCTTGGAACGCCCGTAGGCGATGAATGGTTCGTATGGCGTATGCTCGAAATTCGGGTCGTTCAGGTCAACGTCTGCAAAGCGATGCCCGGCCGAGGATACGTTGACCAGTCGGGCGCCGGTGCGCATCAGCCCCGCAATGCGGTTGACGAGGACGAAGTGTCCCAGATGGTTGGTGCCAAACTGCGTCTCGAACCCGTCCTTTGTATGGCCGAATGGCGTGGCCATCACGCCTGCATTGGCAATGACCAGATCGAAGGGCAGACCGGCCGCGTTCAACTGATCGGCGCAGGCGCGGACACTGCCCAGATCCGCAAGGTCCAGGGCGACCAGTTCGAAGCTTCCGCCCCCACGCGCCGCATCCGCGCGGGCCTGCGTGGTGGCCTGTTCTGCTTTTTCCAGATTGCGTGCGGCACCCACCACATGGGCGCCATGTGCGGCAAGGGCGCGCGCAGTTTCAACGCCCAGACCAGCGGAAACGCCGGTTACAAGCACGCGTTTGCCCCTCAGCGATACGCCGGAGAGGACATCGTCCGTTGTCGAGCTTGCGCCAAAAATCTGTGTCATGGGGAAACTCCCTGAAAGGATGCATCCATTTTTTGCCGAAATGGCCTGCGGGATGTTATATGGAGCATGGCTCCGCTTGATATATGCGGAGGATTGCTCCGTTTAACAAGAGGGAAACCGGTGACCGACGAAAAAAAGCCACGCCGCCGCCCGCGCAGCGATGGGCAGCGCAACAGGGAAAACCTGCTGAACGTGGCCAAAGCCGCCTTTACGGCGGGGGAAACCGATATTCCGCTGGATGAGGTCGCCCGGCGTGCGGGCGTGGGGATCGGCACGCTTTACCGCCATTTTCCCAATCGCGATGCGCTGATCGAGGCGGTCTATCGCGCTGAACTCGACCGCCTTGCCGATGCGGCACCGGTCCTTGCAGCCCAGCATTCGCCCGTGGAGGCGCTGCGGGCGTGGATGCGGCTGTTTGTTGACTATATTGCCGCCAAGCTGGTGATCGCCCCCGCTCTCAACGGGCTGGCGGGCGGCACGGGCACGCTCTACGCCCAGTCCGGCATGGTCCTGCAGGGTGCGATCGAGAAGCTTGTGGCGGCTGCCGTTGCGAGTGGAGATTTCAACGCGGAAATCGAACCGGTTGACCTGCTTCGCGCCCTGGCGGGTGTTTCGAACTACGCCGCTGGCCCCGGCTGGGAGACCAGTGCGAAGCGCCTTGTCGATATTCTCATCGCCGGGTCACGGGCGTCGGCATCGTAATTGCGCGGGGCGCAGAAGCCAGCCTGACAGTTGTATCGGGTATATTCCTGAAAGGGCCCTCACCCGCGTGATGGATCTGTCTGAGCCGCCGTTCCTTGCAGACACGTCCGGTTTCCTGTAATGCCCGGCTTCCGCGAAAAACGACTGTCCGTGCCCACTTTCAGGCTCCAAGGCTGTCGCACATACGTCCTTCATGCCGTGGCATGATCGGCCAGCGTCTCCGAAAAACATAGCCCGCATTAGCCGATGCCGATGCGACACATGGAGCGCGATCATGCGACGGACCATTGCGATCATCGGGGCTGGCCTCGGTGGCCTGACCCTTGCCCGTATCCTGCACCTGCATGGGATCAAGGCCACGGTCTACGAGGCCGAGATATCACCCGCCGCCAGAAAACAGGGCGGCCTGTTTGATATCCACGAACATAACGGCCAGCGCGCGCTGAAGGCAGCTGGCCTGCATGACGCTTTCCGCCGCCTTGTCCGTCCCGGCGAGGATGCGAAGCGCGTTGTGGACAAGAACGGGACCATCCTGTTTGACCGGGCAGGACAGACCCGATCCCCGCGCCCCGAAGTTGACCGGGGCGAACTGCGCCGCATGCTGATCGCTTCCCTGCCTCCTGTCACGATCCGCTGGGGCCATAAGGTCATGTCTGTATCGTCAGTTGCCAATGGGCGACATGAGATCGTTTTTGCCAATAGCACCAGAACCACAGCGGATCTGCTTGTCGGTGCTGATGGTGCCTGGTCGAAAGTCCGGGCGCTTCTTACCCCTGCCCGGCCCGTTTATTCAGGCACCTGCTTTATCGAGATCGCATGTCCTGTGGCCGACGCGCATAGTGCGATAATCGGCACGGGCACCCTGATGGCGGTGGCGCCGGGCAAGGGCATCATCGTGCATCGCAATGCCGATGGAAGTGTGGCGGGATATGTGGCACTGAACCGGCCAGAAACATGGCTCAGCTCCATTGATTTTAGTAATATCCGCACGGGATTAAGTATTATCGCACGGCAGTTTGCGGGCTGGGCACCGCACCTGACACGCTTCATTACCGACAGTACTGCCGATCCAGCGATCCGCCTGATCCATACCCTGCCGCCCGGACTGCGGTGGCCGCACCGACCCGGCGTGACCCTGATCGGCGATGCCGCACATCTCATGTCTCCGTTCGCGGGTGAAGGGGCCAACCTTGCCCTGTATGACGGCGTGGAACTCGGCCAATCGCTCATCGCCCGCCCCGATGACATGAACGCGGCTGTGGCGGCCTATGAGACGGTGCTTTTTCCCCGAAGCCACGAAATGGCGCGCTGGTCCGCGCAGAATCTGGCCCTGTTTTTTGGACCGGATGCACCCGCCAGCGTGGTCGATCTGTTTGACCAGTTCGCGTGAATGATACGTTCCTCCTGAGGACAGGCAGATGCTTCTGAAACACTACAGATCCGGCGGGCATGACAACAGGTGATACCGGTCAGGCATCGTTCCGTGCAACCCAGACGTTACCATCCTTGACGTATTTACGCTTCACTGCCGCCCATGCGACGCGATTGGCAGCTTCCTCGGGGTCTTCACCTTTTGCGCCATATTCGGTCTGTCAATCGGCACTCAAAAATAACCCCTGATCGGCATGCAATAT
>NZ_BANF01000056.1 GCF_000964425.1 Komagataeibacter intermedius TF2
TGTCAGGTTGTGAGACGTCATTGGCGTATTCGAGGATTTCATCGACCTGTTTCATGATGTCACAGTTGGCTGGTTTGATGTAGTCGGCATTACGGGACGCGGGATGTTTTTCAAGCCACGACGTGATGCATTGGGCGGGAGTTATGCCGCCCAGAACACGCTGCCGGCGATGATTGTAAGCGAAACAGAATCCTCTGAGCAGAATTTCCAGATCCTTATGGCTTGAGACACAGACCGGCAA
>NZ_BANF01000055.1 GCF_000964425.1 Komagataeibacter intermedius TF2
GATGACGACGCCCGCCGCGGCTATGCGGCGGGCGACCTGTGGCAGGCGGGGGGGCAGGCCTGGCGGGCGGTGTCGGTGGCGGACGGGGCCGCGCGGTGGGAGCGCGTGCCCGCCCGCCTGCCCGGCGACGCCTTTGGCGGGCACACCGTCTTTGCCGGGGGGCCGGTGCGGCTGGTCAGCGGCTATGTCGGGCCCGCCCTCGATATCGGGACGACGGTGGCCGGCCGGCCGGTCACCACCACGCTGGCCATTGGCGGCGATGGCCGGCTGGACGCGGCCGCCCTGCAGCGCGCCCTGGCCGCCCGCGACCGCGGCAGCTTCGCCACCGTGCTGCGGGTGTATGACCAGTCCGGCCATGGCAACCACATCACCGCGACGCCGGGCCGCCACGTCGTGCATATCGGCGAAATCCGCATCGCCGGGCACGAGACCCTGTCCTGGGGGGAGGAGAACGGTCCCGGCGGCTTCGTGCTGCCAGACGGGGTGAAGGTCGCATCCGACGGCTTCTTCTTCGGGACCACGGGCACCTATGCCTCGGCCAATTCGGGGAATGCGGCCGTGCCCGTGCCGGTCCTGCTGGGGCAGGCGGGCAGCGGGCGGGAGTTCAGGGCCTTCATGGGCAGCTACCCGCTTGACGGGTTCGTCCATGTCGCCGACCAGCGCAGCCCCGACCAGCGCACGGCGCTGGTCGTCACCTCATCGCCTGCCGCCTTCGGCGTGGCGGCGGGGCCGGGCGGGTATGTGCTGCAGTCGGGCAATGCGCGCGCCACCGTGGCCGGGGCCCTGCCCGGCGGCACGCTGGCGGGCGGCTATATCGGCTACAATGCCGATGGCGGGCCATGGTTCGCGCAGGGACGCAATACGGGACAGTGGACCGGCATCGTCATCGCCGGCCACGCCCCCACGTCCGACGAGGCGCAGGCCTTCGCCGTGGCCGGGGCGGTGGCGGACGACGCCATGCCGCAGCTGCGCGATGTCGTTGTCGCCATCGGCGACAGCCGCACGGAAGGCTACGCGGTGCCGGACGGTCGCAACTGGCCCTACCTCATGCAGCGCTTCGCGCGGTACCGCAGCTACAACCTTGCGGTGTCGGGGGCGGCGACGCGGCACATGCTGGGCATGCTGCCCGCGGCCGAAGCCGTCTCCCGCGGGGCGGGGCGCAGGCTGGCCGTGGTGTTCGGCGGCTATAACGACCACCTGCCCGGCAACCATATCCCCACCGACGAGACGGTGCGCAACCTCGTCACCATCACCAGCCGCCTGAAACAGGCGGGCTACACCGTCGCCCTCATCGAGGAGGCGCAGACCACCGGCTCCCCCCGCGCCGCCATCCATGACGCCATCGCACGTGGCGTCCTTGCGCCCGACATCACCCTCGACCCCTTCGCCCCCGGCCTGCCGCTCGCCAATGTCCTCGACACCACAAACTGGAACCCCGACACCACCCATCCCAACCAGACAGGGCACCAGATCATGGCGGCGTTCGTGTGGCAGCATATCAGGTCGTTCTTAAATAAATAGCATCGCGATTACATGGTGCCGGATAAGGAGAGAGAGCAAAATGCTTTCACACCCAGTATGGCAGAAAATAGAGTCGTTCCGCATGGAGCATGGCGCCGAAGGAACGTATCTGGGCACCCAGGAGGACATGCTGTCCATGTCGGATGAGGATGTCGAGGAAATGGTGTGTCTGGGCTGGATCATAGATGAAGAAAGCGGACGATGGTTCCGCAGGCATAAATGACATCCTGCCGGGTGTGCCGTTCTATCCATGTCCATAGAAAAACAGGCATGCCGCATGACCTTATGAAATGAATACAGTACAGGTTTCGTGAAATAGAATGCGCCTGACCCTTTATACGGAATATTCCATTCGTACCCTGATTTACCTTGGCAAGAATCAGGGCAGGCGAGTGGCGATTCAGGAAATTGCTGACACACATCAGATTTCCTCAAATCATCTGAGCAAGATCGTCTGCCGTCTGGCGCGCAACGGCATGGTGAGCAGCCGCCGTGGCCGTACGGGCGGGCTGGAACTTGCGCACCCGACAAACAAGATCACCCTTGGGGATATTGTCCGTTTCACGGAAGCGGACATGGATGAACTGGTGACCTGTGAGCCGGACAAGGGAAAGGCATGCGTTCTGTCGGATGCCTGCCGGTTGCGCGGCATACTGGCCCAGTCGCTCAATGCTTTCATGAGTGTTCTGGATGGCGTGACACTTCATGACATCATAATGGAATCCGGGCAGCGCCATATCCAGCGGTGAACCGCGACCGCGCATGCCGCCCGCCTGATCCCCGGATTACAGGCTGTTACGCTGGCATTGCCACGGGACATGGCGTGTCCCATCGCGGATGACATTGGCTTCGGCCTGCTGACAGCCGACTGCTGTCCGTTTTTGCCATTTCATGCCGGATAGCGGTCTTCATCCCGGTAAATTGTATGGCAGGAAAACCGTCATATTACGGATGAATATAGCCTGAATGCAGAGGGCGGCAGTAACAGGCGGGACCCGGGTGGCCTGTCAGTACGGCGCAGGGATCATGCGCAGCGGGACAGGCCAACCCGGTCCGCCCATGTCCGCGTGACATGGGCGGGGATGAGGTTACGGATACAATCAGAAGGGACGGGGCGTGGCACGGTCCGTGGCGGGCGTGGCGGTATCCACTGCCGGGATCAGGTCCTGCATCCGTGGGGCAGGCGCCTGCCGGTTGGTGGTGGCGGACATTTTCGCGGCACATGCCGCATCACCACGGGTCGCGACCTGAACAACGGGGGCGGCATGGCCGTTGCTGGTGCTGGTTACGGTCTGGCTGCACGGGGTGCCATTACTGCCCCATGATATGGTTGTGACACTCTGGTACATGCTGCCCTGCCCGTGGCCGTCACGGGTATCAAGGGCAGGGGTCGGCATGGCCATGGCGGGGGTGGACAGGGTCTGGTCAATCAGTTGCATCATGTGCCGCTGGCGTGCTTCCATCGCGGCGAATTCCCGGTCCATCATCTGGTCGATCGCATCAAATGCAGGGGGTGCCTGCACCTGCTGGGGCACAAGCACGCCAACGGGCCGCCCCCGGGCGTCAACGACAGTCAGGGTCTCGGCCTGTGTCGACTGCGTGGCAAGGCCGCCGCCAATCAGTATGGTTGCCAGCGCGCATAACGCGCCTTTCTTGATAGATCCAGAGATAGGCATTTTCCCCAATCCTTCATCAGGAAAAAATCATGAGTACGGGCCTTCAGGCAGGAACCCGAAGTCCCCTGACGGGTGCCTGATACACAGTCACCTGCCATGGGGTAAAATATAGGGTGGCGCGTGCCCATGGCAACTGTTCCCGAGCGTTTCCCATGCCGGTACGGAGTCAGAACCAGCTTCGCACGCCAAACGTAAATCGCAATGCACCCGTCTCGCCACGCTGGTCGTGTACGATCCTGCGTGCCTGCGTCAGGTAACCGGCATAGGAGACGGCAACATAGGGGGCGAATTTACGCCAGACCTCGTACCGCAGGCGCAGCCCCGCATCGACATCCGACAGGCCCGCGCCAGCCTGCCGTGCGGGATCGGATTTGGTATAAAGGTTGAACTCCGCCTGTGGCTGCAGGATCAGCCGGTTGGTGAGCAGGAAATCATACGACCCTTCGATACGGGTGGCGAACCGTCCCCGGTCGCTGACATAGGCGGTCGCCTGGAATTCGAATTCATACAGCGCCAGACCCTGCACCCCCAGCGCGCCCCATGTGCGTGTCGGCCCGTCGTCAATATCCGCCCGCACGCCACCCTGCACGTTGAAATAGGATGAGATCGCGCGACTGTACAGCAGCTCATGGTCCCCGTCATGCAGGCGGCCGTGTTCCAGCGTGCCCTCGGTCTTCAGCCAGACCCGGTTGTAATCCGTGCCGTACCACGCTTCCCCATCCCAGCGGAAATCCGATCCACCGGGGGCGTAGCGTCCCTCGAATTCATCCAGGATGCCATGGAAATAGCTGGCATGGTCCATGACCGGCTTCATGTTGCCCAGATAGACGACGGGCGTTGATGACGGGGCATCGGCGGCATGGTACGCCGTTTTCGTATTTCCCGTTGCCGTTGCCGTTGCCGTTGCCGTGGCGGTGGTGCCAGTGGTGGCAGACCCCTGCGCCAGCGCGGGCATGACCGTGACGGGCGCGAGGACAACCGCCAGAAGAAGCGCGCGCCTCATGCCACGATTACCGTGCGGAACATGCCCAGTTCCATATGCAGCATCAGGTGGCAGTGATACGCCCACATGCCCGGCGCATCGACCGTGACGAGGTAGCTCAGCCGTGATCCCGGCTGGGAAATGATGGTGTGTTTATAGGGACGGTAGTCACCCTGGCCATTTTCCAGTTCGCTCCACATGCCATGCAGGTGGATGGGGTGTTCCATCATCGTGTCGTTTATTAGCGTGAAGCGCACCCGTTCGCCCAGCTTCAGGCGGATCGGCCCGGATTCTGAAAACTTGCGGCCGTTGAAGCCCCATATGTACCGCTCCATGTTGCCGGTCAGGTGCAGGATGATCTCACGCGATGGCGGGCGACGGTCGGTGCCGGGACGGGTGGCGCGCAACTGTCGGTAATTCAGCACGCGGCGGCCAGTGTTCTCCAGCCCGTCACCCGGACTGCCCAGACGGTCCACCGGCATTTTCGCGACATTCTGGTTTTCGACATTGATGGGCGGCGGACCGGGATCATCCACTTCCATGACGTGGGCAGGCGGCGCCTGATGGTCCATGTGTTCCATGTCCATATGTCCCATGTGCCCGTGGTCCATGCCGGACATGTCCATGTCGTCCATATGGGTGTCTTCTTCTGACATGCCGGACATATCCATGCCCTTCATGTCGTGCCCCGGTTTCATGTCACCCATGCCCATGTCGATCATGGTGCGCACCGGGCGCGGGTCCATGGGGGGGACGGGAGCAGTCATGCCAGCCTGCGGGGCCAGCGTGCCACGGGCATGGCCGGTGCGGTCCTCGCTCTGGGCAAAGATCGTATAGGCGCGGCTGTCGCGGGGCTGGACGATCACGTCATAGGTTTCGGCCACGCCGATGCGGAATTCATCCACCGGCACGGGTTCGACATCATTGCCGTCCGCCTGCACCACCAGCATGTCCAGACCCGGTATGCGGATGTCGAAAAACGTCATGGACGCGGCGTTGACAAAACGCAGCCGCACCCGCTCCCCGGGGCGGAACAGGCCGCACCAGTTCATGTCGGGCGCATGGCCGTTCATCAGGTAGGTGTAGATGATGCCCGTGACATCGGAAATGTCGGTTGCGGCCATGCGCATGCGTGACCATTGCAGCCGGTCCTTCAGCGCCGCGCCCAGACCGCCTGCCGCACGCGCCTCCCGCGGCAGGGACGCCAGCGTGCGCTGGCGGAAGACGTAGTAATCATCCTGCATCTTGAGGTTGCTGATCATGTCCATGGGCGACACGTCGGTCCATTCCGACAGCACGATGACATAATCCCGCGTGCATGCGTTCGGGTCGGGACGGCGCGGATCGATGACGATGGCGCCATACAGCCCCTGTGCTTCCTGCATGCCCGAATGGCTGTGGTACCAGTAAGTGCCGCTCTGCTGGACGGGAAAGCGGTAGGTGAAGGTCTCCCCGGGGGGAATGCCGGTAAAACTCAGTCCTGGCACGCCATCCATGCTGGCGGGCAGGCGGATGCCATGCCAGTGGATGGATGTCTCTTCATCATGCAGCGTATTGGTCACGTTCAGGGTGACGTGATCCCCCTCCCGCCAGCGCAGGATGGGACCGGGCACGGTCCCCCCGATGCACGGCGCGTGCAGGACCTTGTGATCGATTTCAATACGCCTGCGGCCAACACTCAGGTTCCATGTCGCACTGGTGGCGGCAGGGACCATGCCCGGTGCGACGGGACTGGCGGAAGCGGGCAGGGGAAGGGCGGCAAGCAGTCCGCCCGCCCCGCAGCCCGTGACGAAACGGCGACGTGTCAGGCCGTCCCGCGTGCGAGAGGCAGTAAACATAGGGAAAATTCCGGAAACAGGGCAGTCACACCCCACCATCCCGACGGGATGGTGGACATATCATACGCCTGATGGCGCCTGCGCGTTCCGGTATTTGGGGGGCCGCATGGGGGGCAGCCAGTCACCGCCAGCCAGGCGGGCCTGTGGTGGAGACAGGTAGGACTGCATGCCCGCACCGGGCTGTGGGGGCAGCAGGGTTGCCGGTGGGGCGGGCATGTCGGTCGAACTGACATGGACATGGCAGCACGGGTCCTGCTTATGGTGCGTGTGCGCCATGTGGACTGGCGGTGCCGGTGGTGTCCTGCAATGGGGGGCAGCGGTGGCAGTGTGCGGGGGCATCATGACGGCCTGCGCCCGTGCCGTGACAGGAAAGGACGCGACCAGCAGCCCGGTCTGCATCAGCAGCCAGGCCAGCAGGCCAATCCAGATCCGGCCATGTGTCCTGATCATTCAGGGCTCCCACGCACAGGCAAGTCGCATGACAAAACGTGTCTGTATAATACCCATGGGGGGCATAAAGAAAAGCATTTTTCTGTCTGCTGGCGCGGGTGTGACAGGACTGGTAGCTGTTTTACGCATGTGTGTGTGTCAGGGCATGTTCCAACAGGGGCCATGCACATCATGAAGGCATTTCTGGCGAAGCCTGTGGAAACGGCAGCACGCCGGACGTCGGTTTATCAACAACCTGTTTGCAGGCAGGCTTCTAGCGGATCAGCTTGCGCACGATCCCCATCATTTCCTCAATCGCGTCGTCACCGCCATTGTCCATGACGGACTGGCGCACGCAGCCCCTGGCATGGGTGGACAGGATCTGGATGGCGACACCGTCCAGTGCTGATTTCACGGCTGAAATCTGGGTCAGGATATCAACGCAGTACCGGTCGTCCTCGATCATGTTCAGCACGCCGCCCACCTGTCCCTCAATCCGGCGGACACGGTTGACCAGCGCCTTCTTGTGCGGCTGTTCAACCTTTTTGTCCGTGGGGGGCGTGCAATGCGCACATCCTGCCGCGTCGGTCACCGGTTCTTCGTGCTTTGCCATACGCACCTTCGTCCATTTTGTTCTGGCATGACCATATACCGTACCATAACCCGTCGCGGGTGCCTACGGCGGGGCAGGGGTCATATCCGCCCGTCTGGCCTCCAGCGGTTGAGCAGCAGGGAATTGCTGACCACCGATACCGAACTCATGGCCATGGCGGCACCCGCCACGATCGGGTTGAGCAGCCCGAAAGCGGCGAGTGGCAGGCCAAGGATATTGTAGATGAAGGCAAAGAACAGGTTCTGGCGGATCTTGGACAGCGTGGCGCGGGACAGGGAAATGGCATCCAGAACACTGGTCAGTTCGCTTTTCATCAACACGATATCCGCCGTGTCCAGCGCAATGGCCGCACCCGCGCCGATGGCGAAGCCCACATCCGCCGCCGCCAGCGCCGGGGCGTCATTGATCCCGTCCCCCACCATGCCGACCACGCCGCCCCGGTCATGGCATGTCCTGACCGCCTGCGCCTTGTCACCGGGCAGCACGCCCGCAAGGTAATCATCCACGCCTGCCTGTTTCGCAATGAACGCCGCACTGCGCGGGTTGTCGCCTGTCAGCATCATGACCCGGATGCCCGCGTCCTTCAGCGCACTGACGGTCCGTACGGCGTCGGGCCGCAGGCGGTCCATCAGGGCGATATGGCCAATCGGGTGTCCGTCGGCCGTGATGGCGATGACGGTTTTGCCATCCTGCTCCAGCCGGGCAGTCACGGTGTCATCTGACGCCATGCCATGATCGGCCATGAAACGGGGGGATCCAAGGCAGGCCGGTGCGCCATCCACCATGGCCGTGACACCCATGCCCGGTATGGCGCGGAAATCGGCAACCGGCAGGGCGGCGACGCCCGCCGCCATGGCATGATCGACAATGGCGCGGGCCAGCGGGTGTTCGGATTCCTGTTCCAGCGCGCGGGCGATCTGAAGCAGCCTGCCGGTGTCCACCCCCGGCGCGGGCACAATGTCACTGACGGTTGGCCTGCCTTCGGTCAGGGTGCCGGTCTTGTCCATGATGATGGTGGTCAGCCTGTGTGCCTGTTCCAGTGCATCCGCATTGCGGAACAGGATGCCGCAGCGCGCCCCCAGTCCCGTGCCCACCATGATGGCCGTGGGCGTTGCAAGCCCCAGCGAGCACGGACACGCAATCACCAGAACGGACACGGCGGAGACAAGGCTCCATGTCGCATCGCCCGTCAGCAGCCAGCCCGCCACGAACGTGACCAGCGCAATGACAAGGACCGTGGGCACGAAGATATTCGATATCCGGTCCACCAGCCGCTGCACGTGCGCTTTTGACCCCTGCGCCTGTTCGACCATTTTCACGATATGCGCCAGCGCCGTGTCATGCCCCACGCCGGTGGCGGTGGCGCGCAGCACGCCATTGGTATTGATGGTGCCCCCGAACACCTGCGCGCCCGCCTGCTTGAATACCGGCAGGCTTTCACCCGTCAGCATGGCCTCGTTGACTTCGGATGTGCCGTCGCGCACCTGCCCATCAACCGGAATGCTTTCGCCGGGACGCACCACGAATGTGTCGCCCACGCGCACATCCGCCACCGGGCGGTCCACCGTCGCGCCATCAACCAGCACATGCGCAAGGCGTGGCTGCAGCTTCAGCAGGCGTTCCAGTCCCGCGCCCGTCCGGTCCCGTGCACGCGCTTCCATGAGCCTGCCCAGAGAGATCAGGGTGATGATCGCAACGCTGGCCTCGAAATACACAGGCTGGTGGAGGTGGGCGATCACGACAATGGCGCTGAAGACATATGCGATGGTGGTTCCCATCACGACCAGCACATCCATGTTGGCGCCGCCGCCGCGCACGGCGTTCCACGCGCGCTGGTACAGATGGCGCGCACCGTAAAACTGCACCACACCCGCCAGCACAAGCTGCAGCCAGCCGGGCATCATGTCCATGGCGCCAAAGGGCATTAGCGCCATCTGCACCAGAAATGGCAGGGACAGGACCAGCAGCAGCACGAAATGGGCGCGTTCCGCCTGCCATGCGGCAAGACGCCGGGCGTGCGCGTCATCCGGCGTGCCGTCATCCACCCGTGCTGCGCCGAAACCGGCTTTTTCAATACGGGTGATGAAGGTGTCCGCATCCGCAATGCCGGGTACGAACACGATATGCGCCCGTTCGGTGGCAAGGTTCACGCTGGCCTGTGTCAGGGGCAGGCGGTTGAGAATCTTTTCAATCCGTGCCGCGCATGCTGCGCACGACATGCCGGTAATGGACAGGTCCACGCTGGTTTCATCCACCGTGAAGCCGGCCTTGCGGATGGCGGTGACAACGGCGCCGATCGTGGCGGCAGGCGTATCAGGCGCCACCTGCACGTGCCCGGTGGCGAAATTGACGCTGGCGTGCACGCCATCCTGACGGTTGAGGATCTTTTCAATACGCGCGGCGCAGGCGGCGCATGACATGCCGCCCACGGGAAAGCTCATGGTCTGGGACACTGCGGCGCTCCTTCGCGTATTTCCTCCTGATTTATACCCCCCAGTGGTATTTTCAAGGTACGGAGGCAGCCTGTGCGCAGTTGTGATCAGGCATGCAGTCCCGGCGCTTCCTGTCCGGTGTTCGCGACATATTCACTGTACCCGCCATCATACTGGTGGATCCCATCGGGGGTCAGTTCCAGCACCCGGTTGGATAGCGCGGACAGGAAATGCCGGTCGTGCGAGACGAACAGCATCGTGCCCTCGTACCGGGCCAGCGCGGTGATCAGCATTTCCTTGGTTGCGATGTCCAGATGGTTGGTCGGTTCATCCAGCACCAGGAAATTCGGCGGGTCAAACAGCATCAGCGCCATGACCAGCCGCGCCTTTTCCCCGCCTGACAGCACGCGGCAGCTTTTGTCCACCTCATCACCGGAAAAGCCGAAGCTGCCCGCCAGCGCGCGCAGCGATCCCTGACTGGCCAGCGGGAAGGCGTCATCCAGTGTTTCGAACACCGTGCGGCTTTCATCCAGCAGGTCCATGGCGTGCTGGGCGAAATAGCCCATTTTGACACTGCCCCCCAGTGTCACCGTGCCCGCGTCAGGCTGCGTGGTGCCGGTTACCAGCTTGAGCAGCGTGGACTTGCCCGCGCCATTGACGCCAAGGACACAGCACCGTTCCCGTCGTCGGATCAACAGGTCAAGGTTGTGGTAGATGACGCGTTCGCCATACCGCTTGTCCACGCCGCGCAGCCTGACCACGTCCTCGCCCGATCGTGGGGCGGGCGGGAATTCGAAGCTGACCGCCTGCCGACGCTTGGGTGGTTCGACGCGGTCGATCTTTTCCAGCTTTTTCACACGGCTCTGCACCTGTGCGGCGTGGGATGCGCGGGCCTTGAAGCGTTCGATGAAACTGATTTCCTTGGCCAGTGCCGCCTGCTGGCGGTCAAACTGGGCCTGCTGCTGCTTTTCATTCTGGGCGCGCTGCTGTTCATAGAACTCGTAATCGCCGGAAAAGCTGGTCAGGCTGCCGCCATCAATCTCGATCACCTTGTTGATGACGCGGTTCATGAAAGCCCGGTCATGCGATGTCATGAGCAGCGCGCCGTCATAGCCCGACAGGAACTGTTCCAGCCAGATCAGGCTTTCCAGGTCGAGATGGTTGCTGGGTTCATCCAGCAGCATGACATCGGGCCGCATGAGCAGGATGCGCGCAAGCGCCACGCGCATTTTCCATCCGCCCGAAAGTCGGCCCACGTCGCCATCCATCATGTCCTGACTGAAGCCAAGGCCGTGCAGCACCTCGCGCGCCTTGCTGTCCAGCGCATAACCGCCCAGTTCCTCAAAACGGGCCTGCACCTCGCCAAAGCGTTCAAGGATGCTGTCCAGCTGGTCCATCTGTCCGGGGTCGGCCAGGGCTGCTTCCAGCACCGCCAGTTCGGCTGCGACTTCGGACACCGCGCCCGCGCCATCCATGACTTCGGCCACGGCGCTGCGGTCGGACATTTCACCGACATCCTGGCTGAAAAAGCCGATGGTGGCCCCGCGATCAATCAGGATGTTGCCTTCGTCGGGTTCGTCCTGCCCGGTGATCATGCGGAACAGGGTGGTCTTGCCCGCGCCGTTCGGGCCGACCAGACCAATCTTCTCCCCCTTCTGTAACGCAGCCGAAGCTTCGATAAAGACCAGGCGCTGGCCATTATGCCTGGTAATGCTGTCAAGACGAATCATGGGACCTCGGGGCGGATGGGAATGCCCGCGCACTTAATACGAACGTGCACGCAGCGTAAACCATCGCCCGGACCATGCGGGAAGCGGGAAACAGCCGGGGCGGGTGATGCGGCATGATGGCGGGCCCGTGCCATGCCGCCCTGCCCGCCTGTCACGATGCAGGCGGGCTTCCGGCGTTGGCATAGGCATATTTCCCGCCCCGCAGCAGGGCGCGCTGATAGGCGGGACGGTCATGGATGCGGCGCAGGAATGCCCCGACATGCGGCCGGTTGTCCGTGGCCCTGGCGCGGGCGGCGGCGGCCTCCAGCGGGAAGCTCATCTGGATGTCGGCTGCGGTAAAGTCATTGCCCGCGAACCATTCACTTTCCGACAGACTGCGTTCCCAGTAATCCATATGCAGCTTCACCTGCGGGTTGATGACCGTCCGCTGCGCCCCACATGCGATCAGGAAGGCGAAGGGGCGCAGCGGCAGCGGCGCGCGCTTTGGCAACAGCCCGAAGATCAGCTTGAGCAGCAGCGGCGGCATGGCGGAGCCTTCCGCGTAATGCAGCCAGTATATGAAGCGGATGTATTCCGGCGTGCCGCGCGCGGGCGCCAGTCGGCCGTTGCCGTATTTATCAATGATGTATTCGATGATCGCCCCGCTTTCGGCCAGCGTCACGTTCCCGTCCGTATCCGTTATGACAGGCGCCTTGCCCAGCGGGTGAATGGTCCGCAGGGATTTGGGGGCCATCATGGTTTTGGGGTCGCGTCTGTAAAACCGGATATCGTAGGGGATCTCCAGTTCTTCCAGCAGCCACAGGATTCTTTGTGAACGTGAATTGTCCAGATGATGCACGGTAATCATGGTGCGCGATCCTTCCCGGTTGGCAGGGGGACCCGCCCGTTGCCGCCTGTCGTGACAGGCGGGCGGAGGCACGGGTGTGGCGTGCCGGTCAGGGCGGTGTCGATGACCTGCTAAAGGGGGCGATCACGGCTTTGGTTCCGCATGTTGTCCTGTGATGGACGGAATATGGACATGCCGGCTGTCGGGAACATGCCCATGTCACGGACAGTATGCGGGACATGGGCATGATGCGTCAGGCCCCGTGGTCCATCCGGTTGCGGAGGTAGGCGGCAAGGACGACCGCCTCGTTATGCTGCGTATCCCGCGCGCCGTACAGCAGGGTGACGGTACCGGCGCGGACCATGTCCAGCAACTGCTTCACAGGCTGGGGATTGGCCTGCAGTTCCGCAATGTAGCGGTTCTGGAATTCGGCCCACCGTGCCGGGTCGTGACCGAACCACTGGCGCAGTCCGGTGCCGGGGGCGATGTCCTTCAGCCATAGCGTCAGGCTGGCGCGGTCCCGGCTGACCCCACGGGGCCAAAGGCGATCCACCAGCACGCGGCTGCCATCATCCGGTTCAGGCGGATCATAGACCCGCCTGACATGAATGTCAGCCATCAGGCTGATCCGGGCAGCGCGGCATCCGCCGCCGAACCGAAGAACTCGTACCGGATCTGGCTTTCGGGCACGCCACCCGCCTTCAGCGTTGCAACGGTATCGCGCATGAAGCCGTCGGGACCGCAGATGTAATAGGTCGCAGCCCTGTCGATTTCCTGCGTCAGCCATGCCGGTGTCATGCGGCCTGCATGAACGGTGACATTCGCGGCATCCTGTGCCGCCTGCGGTGTGGTGCGGCTGTAGAATATGTCGGCGCGCAGCAGGCCCCTTGCCGCAAGGTCGCGGATGGAGGGGCCAAAGGCTTCCGTTCCGGGCGTGCGGGTTGTGTGGATGTAACGCACGTCCCTGGCCGTACCCGCATCCAGCGCGCCCAGCATGGACATGAAGGGCGTCAGACCGACACCCGCGCTGAGGAACACGATGGATGCGGGGACCGGGTTGCCCAGCGTGAAGCCACCCGCCGGGGCGGAGACCTGCAGCACCGTGCCTTCCTTCACGCTGTCATGCAGCCAGTCGGAGACCACGCCATTGTCGATGCGGCGGACGCTTATGCGGTAGGAGTGTGAACCGGGTGCGGAGGAAATGCTGTAATTGCGCCGTTCCGGGCCGTATTCCGGCACGTCAAGACGGAAGCTGAGATACTGCCCCGGCACATGTCGCATGACGGGTTTGCCATCTTCGGGTGTCAGTTCAAACGACGTGACGGTTTCACTTTCCACCACGCGGCGGCTGACGCGGAAGGGGCGCCAGCCAACCCATCCGCCCGGGGCCGCGGCATGGGCCACGTAAATCTGTTCCTCGCGCTCGATCAGGATTTCAGCGAGGAACCAGTAGGCCTTGCCCCATGCGTCCATGATCTCGGGTGTTGCGGCATCCCCCAGTACCTGCGCGATGGCGCCCAGCAGGGCATCCGCAACATACGGGTAGTGTTCAGGCAGGATGTTCAGGCCGACATGCTTTTCCGCAATGCGTTCGACCGCACCGGCCATGGCGCCAAGGTTGTCGATGTTCCGGGCATAGGCCAGCACCGCAAGCGCCAGCGCCCTTGGCTGTTCTCCGTCTTTCTGGTGCGACATATTGAACAGGTCACGAATGTCCGGATTGGCCAGCAGCCGACGGTACATTTCCGTCGTGATCGCCATGCCGTGCGCCTCCAGCGCGGGGACACAGGCCTTGATGATGCTGCGGGTCTTGTCATCCAGTGGGGACGCCATTCTTGGTTTCCTTTAAAGATATATAATTTATGAACCTTATTGATGCCCATAAAGATGTCAACAATGTATATCTTTAAGAAGGTGTATATCCCTTATGCATGGTCCGTACCATGAAAGTCTCTCTGGCAAACTGAAAGCAGACTGCCTTATAATTGACACTGAGACTAAATCGCATAACATGCGCGCATTATTGGAGTGTGCCGTATGCGTTACGTATCCGTTCTGTCATGTGTCTGGCTTGCGGCGCTTGCGCCTGTCCCGGCGGCATGGGCGATGGAGCCTGTGCACCTGGAGGTGAAGGACCATCATTTCACCCCCGACCATATTACGGTCCCCGCCGGGCAGCGCTTCCTGATCACCCTGGATAATCATGATGACACGACGGACGAATTTGAAAGCTACGACCTGAAATTCGAAAAAATCGTGGTGTCCGGCGGGACGATTACCGTGCATGCGGGGCCGCTGCATCCCGGGACTTACAAATTTTTCGATGACTACCATCCCGACCAGGCGACGGGTACCGTTACCGTGACACAGGAGCCCTGACCATGCTGGGAAGTCTGCTGATCGTATTCCGTGAGGTCATGGAAGCGGGACTGATTATCGGTATCGTGCTGGCGGCGACGCAGGGCATCCCGGGGCGCGGGCGCTGGGTTGCCGGCGGCATTGCGGCGGGTGTCGCGGGGGCAGCGATTGTGGCGGTGTTTGCCGGCAGCCTGTCTGCCGCGCTGTCGGGCAATGGGCAGGACGTGTTTTCCGCCACCATCCTGTGTATCGCGGTGCTCATGCTGGGCTGGCATACGGTGTGGATGACCCGTCATGGCCGTGAAATGGCAGGCGACATGAAAACGCTGGGGGCGGAGGTCGTATCCGGCGAACGCTCGCTTGCCGCCATGGCCGTTGTCGTGGCGGTGGCCGTGCTGCGCGAAGGGGTGGAGGTTGTCCTGTTCCTGTATGGCATTGCGGTCTCGACGCATTCCGGGCCTGTGGCCATGCTGACGGGCGGAGCGCTGGGCATTGTGGCGGGAGCGGCGCTGTCGTGGCTGCTGTACCGGGGCTTGATCGTCATTCCGCTCAGTCGCCTGTTCGGGGTGACGGGACTGCTGATCGCCTTTCTGGCCGCGGGCATGGCCAGTCAGGCGGCGGGCCTGCTGGCGGGCGATGATCTGATTCCCGCCTTTGGTTACGAGGTATGGGATACGTCGTGGCTGCTGTCCGATGGCAGCATGGTCGGACGCGCGGCCAAGGCGCTGCTGGGCTATTCCGACCGGCCCATGGGGGTGCAGGTCATGACGTGGGTGGTGACGCTGGCGGTCATGATCACCGCGACCCGGCTGGTGCGTGGGCGGCCTGCGGCACGGGCCTGATGGCTGGCGGGTCTAATCCCGCAGGGCAAGGCGGCCGATGGCGGGGTCATCGGTAAAGAAGCCGTCAAGGCCCATGTCCAGGTAACGCCGGATTTCCGCGATTGATCCCTGCGGGTTGCGGGCATTGTCTCCCGCGTCATTGCGCAGCTGCGCAGGCAGGAAGCGATTTTCGGGACGGAAAGTGTAGGAATGCACCAGCAGGCCCGCACGATGCGCGTCATCAATCAGTGATGTGGGCGTACCCCACGCGCCATCTGCGTCACGCGGTATGATGTCCGTATTGGACGGGCCAATGACATCCGCATAATCGCGCACGCGCCGTAAGCCGCCGGGGGTCATGAGGTCGCCAAAAGCCAGCGGAGTGGCGGTGCCCATCGTATCGGGGACATGTTCTGTCCGTTCCCCCATGAGCAGCATGAGACGCGCCTGCGGGTTGATGGCCTGAACCTGCCCGCGCAGCCTGCGCAGCGGGGTGATTTCGAAGGACTGGACCTCCAGCGGGCAGTACCGGGTATATTCATGGGCCGCGATGGTGCGCAGGAACGTCTCTTCGGGCGTAAATCCAAGCTGGCGGAAGTGCGTGGCGTTCTTGATTTCGGGGATCAGCCCGACCACGCGACCGCATGTCGCCGCTTCGGCCGCGACGAAATCGATGATTTCCTGAAATGTGGGAATGTCAAAATGCCCGTCATAGCGCGTATTGGCCGTGCGGATGGCGGGCAGGCGTTCACGCGCGCGCAGGGTCCTGAGCTCGGCCAGGGTAAAATCCGTGGTGAACCAGCCGGTCCGGATAACGCCATCAATGGTCTGTGTGCGCAGGCGTGTGGCGTATTCGGGGCGGGTGGCGACATCGGTGGTGTCTGTAATCAGGCTTTCGTGGCGGGCGACCAGAACGCCATCGCGTGTGGGGACAAGGTCGGGTTCGATATAATCGGCTCCGTCCGCGATTGCCCGGGCATAGGCTGCCAGCGTGTGTTCGGGACGCAGCGCGGATGCGCCACGATGCGCCATGACACAGGGCAGGGGCGCCAGGGATGGCGCAGCGCAAACCCGCCGTGCTGACATGGCTGCCATGCCAGACAGGGCGCCGGTCATGGTCTGTCTGCGTGTCAGCATGGATCCTGTTCCGACCTGTCTGCCGCAACACTAGCCACGATCACGCCCGGCGCAACAGGGGGGCGGAGGAATAAAGTGCGATCCGGCAGATAAGGGCGGTGCCGGGCCGGTATTTTTCGTGAATGGCCGATAGTATCATGGTTGATGGAATGCCATTCCATCCCGTCGGTGGCGCAGTCCATTCGATTGCGTGCGGGTTGTATCGTCCAAGTAATGATGTGGTGCGGATGCAGGTTACTGTCCTGCGCATGGGTATTGTTATGACATGCCGGATGTGCGGATGGGCATGCCTGTAATGATGTGTGATCCATTGTGCTGGCAGTTGTCTGTAAAGCCAGGGATTGCTTTACAAAACATGTCTGTATGGTGGCCCCGATGCTTTTACTCGCTGAACGTGAAACTGCTATACGTTAATCTGGGGGAACAAAAGGTTGCAGGATCACGGGAAGTGGCGTTATCGGTGATGTCACTATTGCATCCCGCACGGCCATGCCTGTTCCTTCCGGCATTCCTGCTGGACCAACATGCATGAGAGGCGACGCTAGATGGCTGCAGACCGGCCCTGTTTTCCCACCAGTATCCACCTGTCCACCCCCAATGCCATACGGATGAACCGCGCACTGCGCATGTCGCGCCGTGACATGCTGCTGGGCGCAATGGGGGCCGCCGCCGTGGTGCTTGGCGCGGGTCGGGGCGTTGCCGCCTCCCCGGAAGGGGAAGACGCGGGAGTGGCGCCTTTCCTTGAACTGTCGCGACGGCTGACCGATCGCGACGTGCTTGATGCCCGCATAGGCAGCGCGCTGTACGCCCGCATCATTCAGGCGGTGCCCGAACGCCGCGACCAGATCCAGAAACTGCATGACCTGATGGCGGGCGGGAAATTCGACAGCGCACGCGCACTGGCGACCGCGGCTGAACACAGTGATCCCGTGTTCAAGGACGTGATCCATGACATCATGACGGGCTGGTACCGTGGCGTGGCGGATGAAAAGGTGGTGGTGTACCGCTCCGCGCTGATGTTCGACATCACCAAGGATGCCATCTATCCCAAGACCTATGCGGCGGGCGGGCCGTTCTACTGGACCCAGACCCCACCGGAAGTGGCCGTTCCAACAGGCGAACCTGCCCTTTCGCCTTCGAAATTCGTTGTAGAACCCACCTGATATCCGGAGCATTCCCCATGCCTTCCGAACAAGACCTTTCCGCGGACGTCGTGATCGTCGGATCCGGCGTTGCTGGCAGTTCCATTGCCAATGAACTGGCGCGCGCAGGTATTTCCGTCATCGTGCTGGAAGCCGGCCCGCGTGTCGACCGCCAGCATTTTGTCGATAATTTCCGCAATCTGGAAAACAAGCCCTCCTATCAGGGGCCATTTCCCTGCGTGCCATGGGCCGAACATCCGCCCAACCAGATCACGCCCAACAAATACCTGCACACCACCGGCCCGGATGCCGAAGCCTACCAGCAGGTGTACCTGCGCATGATGGGGGGCACGACATGGCACTGGGCCGGGTGCGCGTGGCGTTACCTGCCATCGGACTTTGAACTGAAGACCCGCTATGGGCAGGGCCGCGACTGGGCCCTGAAATATGACGATCTGGAGCCATTCTATTACCAGGCCGAGGTCATGATGGGCGTATGCGGCCCGGACCCGGCGAAGGAAGACCTTGGATCGCCGCGCAGGCAGCCCTATCCGATGGAAGCGCTGCCCATTTCCTATGCGGCGGAACAATTCCGCAACCTGATCCGGGAAAAGACCCCGTATCGCGTCGTGCATGAACCGCAGGCCCGCAACACGCGGCCCTATGACAACCGGCCGACCTGCGAAGGGCACAATAACTGCATGCCGATCTGCCCCATCGGGGCGATGTATAACGGCAGTTATTCCGTGTACCATGCAGAAGCGGCAGGTGCGAAGTTCGTGCCCAACGCCGTGGTGTACCGGATCGAGCGTGACAGCGCCAACAAGCGTGTTACCGCCGTGCATTATTACGATCCCGACAAGGGATCACACCGTGTGACCGGCAAGTATTTCGTCATTGCGGCGCACTGTATCGAAACCGCAAAGCTCATGCTGTTTTCCGCCGATGAGCAGAGCCCCAACGGCATCGCCAACAGTTCGGGCCATGTCGGGCGGAACATGATGGACCATACCGGCGTGCAGGTGACGTTCATCAGTGGGGACAAGGCCCTGTGGCCCGGCCGTGGCCCGCTTGAAACCAACGTGATCGACAACTTCCGTGATGGCGACTGGCGGAATGAGCGCGGCGCGTACCTGGTGCATATGGTTGATGACAACCAGGTGGACCTTGCGACCGCCCTGGCCATTTCCAAGGGATATGTCGGGCGTGAGCTGGAGGAGCAGATCCGCTATCTTGCGTCCCACACCGTGCGGCTGTTCAGCCACAACGAAGGGCTGGCCGATCCGGACAACCGGCTGACGCTGAGTGCCACGTACAGGGACGCGCTGGGCATTCCGCACCCGGAAGTCTATTACAAGCTGCCTGAATACACGGTGAAAAGCTGTGACCATACCCGTGGCCTGTTCAAGGACCTGATCGGTCTCATGCATGGCACGGATGAGCAGTGGACCCCCGGCTACTTCCCGCAGGACCATCCCGCCGGCAGCACCATCATGGGCACGGACCCAAAGGATTCCGTGGTCGATGGTTTCTGCCGCACGCATGACCATGAAAACCTGTTCATCGCGAGTTCGTCCGTCTTCTCATCGGTCGGAACCGGCAACATCACCCTGACGGTTGCAGCACTTGCCTTGCGTGTTGCCGATACACTTAAAAAAGAACTCGCCCATGCCTGACGTTACACGCAAGATCCTGTGGTCGGTTCTGGCCACGGGCACTGCCCTTGCTTCCCTGTCCGCAACGCCTGCACGGGCGGACGACCCTGCGGTCGCCCCTCCTGCGGAAGCGGCGGCAGACTCCACGACGTCTCCCCCGGCAGATCTTCTGGCGCGTGGCGAATATATTGCCACGGCGGGGGACTGTGTCGCCTGTCATACCGCACCGGGGGGCAAGCCCTTTGCGGGTGGGCTGCGTATTACCACGCCCATGGGTGACGTCGTTTCAACCAACATTACCCCGGACCCCGACCACGGGATCGGGAAATATACGGAAGAGGAATTTGAAAAGGCCGTGCGCCATGGCATCCGCCGTGACGGCAGCCGGCTTTATCCCGCCATGCCGTATGTATCCTATTCCGGCATGACGGATGACGACGTGAAGGCGATGTACGCCTGGTTCATGCACGGGGTAAAGCCTGTGGCGGTAACGCCGCCGGTGACGGAACTGAACTTTCCGGCCAACCTGCGCATCACCATGGCTGTGTGGAACATGGTTGCAGGCAGTGTCGAGCCTGAAACCGGGGATTCCGCCACGTATGACAAGATGCGTCGTGGCAAGTACCTGGCCAATGCCCTTGCGCATTGCGGAACCTGCCATACGCCGCGCAACATGATGCTGAGCGAGAAGGAGGACAGCTACCTTGCCGGTGCGCCCCTTCTGGGCTGGTATGCGCCCAACATCACATCCAGCAAGACAAGCGGCATCGGCAACTGGAGCGAGGATGACCTTGTCACCTATCTCAGGACCGGGCACGTCGCGGGACTGAGCCAGGCTGCAGGACCGATGGGTGAGGCAGTGGAACACAGCACCAGCCACCTGACAGATGATGACCTGCATGCCCTTGCCGCCTATATCCTTCAGGTTCCGGCCAAGGAAGACGAGGCCGAACATGGCCCGCGTGAACGCTTCGGTCAGGCGCTTGATACGCCGGATATCCGTTCGGGTGAACTGACGCGTATTGACAGGCTGGATGAAATGGCTGGCCCACATATTTACGATGCGAACTGCGCGGCCTGTCATGGTGACAATGGTGCGGGTACCAGCGACCATTATGCGCCGTCGCTGTTCCACAATTCGGTTGTGGGCTCCGCGCATCCCGATGACCTGATCATGACGGTCCTCAATGGCGTGGACCGGACGGCAGGCGGCCTGCATGCCTTCATGCCCGGCTTTGACCATGGATCCGATGTCCAGCGGCTAAGCAATACCGAGATCGCTGCACTGGTCAATTACGTGACCGCCACGTTTGGCAGTGGCGATCATGGCGTGACGGCGGATCAGGTGGAAAAAATGCGCAGGCAACTGCCCAAGACCCCCTGATACGACACCACATGATCCCGACAGTTTTTCCTGCGCCACGGAATATGGCGTAGGGATCTGTCGGGTTCTTATTCCAGAATATATTCTATGAATTCTGTAGTGCAGGACGCATTTTGGTCTTCGTGAATTCGGGCGGATAAGAATAAGGCAGTAAAAGGGGGTTCCCTTGACTGGTCCGTGCCCTGATCAGCTTATAATTCCGCTTGATAAGAAATAATAAAAGTTTCTGGATGTTGTTTTTTAAGAAGGCATTCTCTGAATGCTTCTTGAAAAAAGCTTCATCAAAAACGTCTGACTGATTTTTGGGGTATCCAGATCAGTTTTTCAACTGGTCCATTGCTTCTGTCCATTCGTAGCCAGTAGACTGCGCGTAAAGACAGGAATATGTAATAATTTGATATTATAAATAAGTATCTGACGCAATAAATCCAGACAGGCCACTGGTGGCCATGTGGGCCAGCCAGTGGCGCGG
>NZ_BANF01000054.1 GCF_000964425.1 Komagataeibacter intermedius TF2
ACCGCATCGACAATGCCGACCAGATTGGCTCCCGGCTGGGCGCGGACCATGAGGGTGAGCGCCGGTTTGCCGTCAAAGAACGCGGCGGCGTTCACGTCCTGCATGCTGTCGGTCACGGTGGCCACATCACGCAGGCGGATCGGGCGTCCGTTCTTGTAGGCGATGACCATATCCCGATATGCAGCGGCATGTTCGGCCTGATCGTTGACGGCAAGCTGCCAGCGTCGGCCGCCCATGTCGATCACGCCCTTTGGCGTATGCGCATTGGCCGAAGCCAGGGCGGCGCGCAGGTTCTCGAACCCCATGCCGTATTTGAAGAACAGCAGTGGGTTCATTTCCACCCGCACGGCCGGTGCCGAACTCCCCATAAGGGTAACGTCCCCCACGCCCTGCACCTGCAGCAGCATGGGCCGCAGGGTGGTGTTCACCAGATCATACAGTTTCGCCATGGACTGCATGCCCGGTGTCACCGCCAGGATCAGCACCGGCGTCGCATTCGGATTGGCGCGATGGTAGCTCGGGTCCGACCCCGGCGTGGTCGGCAGGTCATGCCGGGCAGCGCGGATCGCCGCTTCCACGTCACGCGCCGCGCCATTGAGATCACGGCCCAGTTCAAACCCCAGCGAGATGAATGTCTCACCCCGCGTGGAGGTGGACTGCATCTGCGTCACACCCGCGATATTGCCCAGATGCCGCTCCAGCGGGGCAGCCACGGTGCGGGCCATGACTTCGGGCGAGCCGCCTGCGTTGGAGGCGGAGACCGAGATCACCGGCAGGTCCACATCGGGCAGGTCCGAAACCGGGAGATGGGGCAGCGCCATCAGCCCGGACAGCACGGCGGAAAGCAGCAGCAGGAGCGTCGCCACCGGGCGATGGACAAACCAGGCGATGAATTTCAAGGAAGATGTCCCGTCCCTGGGGGAGGGCTCATTCTATAAGACGATCGGCCGCCACGTTTTTTCAGCGGCCGGATGAAAAAAAAGCGTCAGCGCTCAGCGGATGTCCGCGTCGCCTGCGGCCGGGACTGGTATTACGGTGATGGCGGCGGCCTGCACGGCCAGTCCGTGTTCGGCAGCGGCCCGGCGCAGCAGGGCGGCGACTTCCGGCATCCGGCAGGGAATCTTCCGCCCCGTGCCCGCCTCGACAAAGGTGACGGCCAGCCTGCCCCTGCGTTCGGGTGCGATGCTGTAATGCCACAGCCGGTCGGGCGAGACGTCGCGGCGCAGGATGTCGCGGGCGACGAGCAGGTTCAGGTTACGCTGGATCGAACCCTGTGACGGGGCGTGCCCATGCTCCATGATCCGGCACAGCGTTTTCCAGATTTCCACTGCCGTCGCGCGTGGTCCGGCTTCCAGAAGACCGTGGAACAGGATGCGCCGCAGATCGGTCATTTTGATGCCCACCTCCTCGCTCCGTTCCTCCAGCCTGCGCACGGCGCTGCGGCTGGCGCCCATGCCGGGGCGGATCTGATTTAGGGCAGGCGGAGAACGGCGGTGTTCGGAGAAGGCGAGCATGGGTTTGATCCTGTCACGATCAGGGAAAGGGAATGGGAGCCAGAACGGAAAAAACTCAGTTTCCGCCAGAATGGATGTAGAATTCGACGGGGACCGTCAGGGTGATGGGATCCCCCGCGACACTGTCCGGCGGGATGGGCAGGGGTTGTGCGCGTCTGGGCAGGGCCACGGCTTCCTGATCCAGCAGCGCATGGCCGGAAGAGCTGGCGAGTGTCACCGAAAGCACATGCCCCTTGCGGTCCATGGAGAACGTCACGGTCGGCACGCCTTCCTGATGATCGGCCATGGCGTCGGACGGATAGCGCTTGAACTTTTCAAGCTGCGCCAGCAGTGCGCCCTGCCAGGTCACCGGGTCGTGTGACGCCTTTGACGACGAGGCACCCGGTGCCGGGGCTGCCTGTGTGGGCGCGGGCGGCGCTTCCGAGGACGGCGGCGCGGTTGTGGCCTCGGCCGGGGGCGTCTTGTCCGGGATCGGCTTTTTCAGCTGCGGGACCGGCTTGCTCTTTTTGACGATCTTGCGCGGTTTTTCCGGTTTGGGCACCGGGACCGGCGGATTGGGCGCGGGCGATGGTGGCGCGGTGATCTTTGGCGGTTCGACCGGCGCAGGATCGGGAATGGACTGGGTCTGTTTCGGTCCGATTGGCGCATCCGTCGGCGGTGTGGGCGTCGAGACTGGTTCCGGGGCCATGTCGATGGCGATCGCAGCCGGCGGCGGTTCGGGCACGGCCATCGGTGGTGGTGGCAGGCGCATGATCCACCAGATGCTGCCGCCACAGACCGCCAGCACGGCGAGGAAGGACAGGCCCCAGCGGATGGCGTCATGCCGCCAGGCGAGACGGGCCTGCCCCCTCTGCCAGTCGGCGAAGGATGGCGGGACAGTATCCTGCGTGGCGTCTGTAGCCCCTGCCGTCGCCATGTCAGCCGTGCCGCTCACGGTGTTGCTCCGGATGTTGGTGCGGCAGGAGCCGCATTGCCGGATGGCGCAGGCGTTGAGCCTGCCTCGCTGCCTTCTTCCTGCCCCTGAAGATTCACAAGGGCGACCTTGAGGTATCCGGCGGACCGCAATTTATCCATCACGCCCATCAGCGTGCCGTAATCAACCGTCTTGTCAGCGCGCAGGAAGATGCGTTCGTCCTTGTTGCCTTTGGTCGCACTTTCCAGCGCGCCGGGAAGCGCATCGGTGCTGATGTCATCCTCGCCCAGAGCCAGACCATGATCGGCCTTCACTGTCAGGAATACGGGATCATCGGGGCGCGGGGTCGGTTTTTCGGAGGATGATGGCAGGTCCACCGGCACGTTCACCGTGGTCAGCGGGGCGGTGACCATGAAGATCACCAGCAGAACCAGCATCACGTCGATGAACGGCGTGACATTGATCTCGCTCGCCTCATGCGGGCTTTCATCGGTGTGGCGCATACGGATCATGGCGGATCACTCCCCGGCCGCCGTGCGGACATCGCGCGCCTGCGGACCAAGCCGCACGATATTGCCCTGCGCCATCAGCATCTGAGTGCGCCCCAGATCACGCGAGACCAGACGCATCACCAGTGCGGTGAGGTCCGCCACCTGTGCACGGCACGAGGCGGTCTGGCGGGCGAGATGGTTGTAGATCACCACCGCCGGGATTGCGGCCACCAGACCCAGCGCCGTTGCCAGCAGGGCCTCGGCGATACCGGGGGCGACAACGGCGAGGCTGGTGGCCTTGCTCGCCGCGATGCCGGTAAACGAGGTCATGATGCCCCAGACCGTGCCGAACAGACCGATGAAGGGCGAGGTTGCGCCAATGGTGGCCAGCACGCCGGTGCCGCGCAGGAGGCGACGACCCTCGGCGGCTTCAAGGCGCTCCAGATGCAGCACGATGCGCTCCTTCAGCCCCTCGCCATCATCGGGAATGTCCTGCGACCGTGCGCGTTCCGTCTCTGCCGCCATGACCAGCGTATGGGCGATGGAGGAATTGCCGCGCGTCCATTCCTCGCCAAGGTTCAGCGTATTGGCGTCTTCCAGCGACTTTTCGGCTTTCCGGAGCTTGAGGCGCACGCGCAGCAACTCGACCGATTTGGCGATGAAGATGGTCCAGGTCAGCAGCGAAGCTGCGGCCAGTAGGATCATGACGCAGCGGACCACGGGACCGGCATTGAGGAACATCTCCCATGGGGAGAACGAGATCGGGGTCATGACTGACCTCCTTTGACAGACGACGTGCGGCGCCAGGCCCGGATCGGGCAGGCGAGCGTCACGATGAGGGGAATGGAAAGGGCTGCCCACGACAGGGCGAGCCAGACGCCATGCTGGCCCAGCAGGGCGGACAGCAGGCCAAAGGCGGTGAGCACGCCCAGCGCAATCGGCCACGGCCAGACGGCCACGGACGGACGTGATTCCAAAACAGGCCGGGATGGCACGGGGATTTCGGGAGAGACGGCGTTCATCGTACCGCCTCCGCCGTCAGGACAGGAACAACTGCATCGTCCGCATCATCCAGATCATATCCCAGCGCGCGCAGACGGGCATCGGTCGCCATTTTGCGTTTGCCCGCCCACAGCACCAGACCGCTGACCAGCACGCCGATCACAACGATATCGAGCAGCGCCCACAGGATGCGCAGCGGCATGCCGCCGTAATCGCCGAAATGCAGGGGGCGGGAGATTTCGAGGAAGCGCAGATACCACGGCATCGGATAGGCTCCGGTCAGCTCGCCCGTGCGGGCATCGACCAGCACCGGGGTGAACAGACGTGCCCGCAGCGGGGTCGCGCCTCGTGTCCAGAGTACGTAATGCACCGGGCTGCCGAAGGACGCGCCGGGGAAGGACAGTCCGGTCACCTCATTGCCCGGTGCCGCCTTTGCCGCCGTGTCGAACGCGGCCTGCACGGACGACAGATGATCCTGCGAGGGTACGGGCAGGTCGGCGTAGGGCCGCAGTATCTGGCGCACATCCGTCACGCGCCACAGGCCGAACAGCGGCGTCTGAAGTTCGTTGACCAGCCCCGTAAAGCCCACCACTGTCGCCCAGACCAGTGTGGCGGCCCCCAGCAGGTTATGCAGGTCCAGCCATGTCAGGCGCGAGGCCCGGTCACGCCGGACCGAGCCGAACGGCAGCCGCTTCATGAACCGGCCATACAGCACCGTGCCGGAGATCAGGGAGGCTACGAAGACACCGCCCATGAGGCCGAGAAACAGCCGACCGGGCAGATACGTGAACAGACTGACATGCAGACGGCGGCAAATGCCCATGATCAGGCCCGTCCATGTGCCGGGCGGCTTGAGTTCTGTCTCGGGTCGCGACTGTTCCAGCACTTTCGCCGTGCGGGCGTCGAACTTGATCCAGTGGCTGGAATTCCGGTCAGGATATTTGTCGTCATCCTTCAGCGCCTGCCAGCTTGGGGCCATCGAAACCAGCACTGCGGGTTCGTCATCGTCAGGATCAACATTGGTGATGATCTGGCCCGGATAGAGTGCCCTCGCTTTCTCCACGATGACATCGAGGCTGGCGTTGGGCGTTCTGGGCGGCAGAACCTCATAAGGCGGATCATCATCACCGACGAACGTGTCCCAGATCTGCTCGGAAAACAGCAGCGGCAGACCGGTCACGCACACGATCAGCAGGAACAGCGTGCAGACCAGGCTCGTCCATTTATGGACCACGA
>NZ_BANF01000053.1 GCF_000964425.1 Komagataeibacter intermedius TF2
GTCATCGACGAACGGATCGTCATCTATGTAATTGCCGTTGGCCGGAGAGCCGATAATGAGATTTATGAACTGGCTTCGAAGCGAACAGAGTGAATTTACTTTCTTGGTAGAAAGTCAGCTCCCGCCCTCATTTTTGCCATTCAATGCCCGGTTAAGTTTCTCGAATAACAGACTATTCCCGGTTTTTCTTGACGTGAGGCGCCAGGGCGGCCAGCGATGAGGCCATGGATACAATCAGTCTTCTTGCCCTGCTCCTGACCTTCTCGGCAGGCTTCAGCATTCTCAACCACCACACATTGCGTGTTCCTGTCACGATTGGCGTTCTGGTCTTCTCATTGCTGACCTCGCTGTTGGTCATGATCCTGAACCCGCTGATCCCGGCCTATGATCTTCAGGCTCTCCCACGATCCGTGCTCGGTGCCATCAATTTGCCTGCGGCACTTCTGAACGGTGCCCTTTCGCTGCTGCTTTTTGCGGGAGCCATGCAGGTGAATGTCGGACATCTGCGCGCAAAGCTGATGTCTGTAACAGCCCTCTCTATTCTGGGAACCGTTCTGGCCGTGGCTTTTCTGGCGGTCGCGGCGTGGTGTGTTTTCCCCTTTCTGGGGCACGCCGTTCCCTTTACATGGTGCATCGTACTTGGCGCCATTCTCGCTCCGACAGACCCGGTTTCAGTCGTGGGGATGCTGAAACGTCTCGGCCTGCCAGGACCGATACAGGCCGTTTTTGCGGGTGAGAGCCTGTTCAATGACGGCGTGGGCGTCGTCATTTTCGGTGTGACGATCGGGCTGGCGACTGGAGACAGTCAAGGGGTGGGCGCTTCTGAGATTGCCATGAGCTTCTGCCGCGAAGCGCTCGGTGGTGGTCTTCTTGGAGCGATAACCGGGTGGATCGCGCTTCGTGTGCTCAAGGCGCAGCGTGACCCGCATATCGATCTGCTGACCTCGCTGGCTCTGGCGACCGGAACCTTCAGCATCGCCAATCAGCTGGGGATGTCCGGAGCGATTGCCGTCGTCGTGGCCGGACTATGTTTCGGAACCAGTTACAGCCATTCCGTTTTCGATGAAGTATCCCGCAAGGAACTCGACATTGCATGGACGCTGATTGACGAAGTGCTGAACGTGCTCCTGTTCATGCTCATTGGCTTTGAAATATTGGAGATCACGCCGCATCTGTTTACGGTGCTGGCGACGCTTGCCGTGATCCCGCTGTCTATTGCCGTGCGGGCATTGAGCGTGCTGTTCTCCACCCTGCCGGTTCATCTCCGGCAGTGGGAACGGGGCCGTGTTCTCGGTATCCTGACATGGGGCGGCCTGCGTGGCGGCATCTCGGTTTCTCTGGCGCTTGGCCTACCACCCGGAGACCTGCGCGACCTGCTACTGCCTGTTTGCTATGGTGTCGTGGTGTTCACCATCATCGTGCAGGGTCTGACCATGGAGCGGGTCGCCCGCAGGCTCTATCCGTCAATCGCTTCCCGGTCGCAATAATGCCCTCCTCCCTTCTCCCGGTCTCGATTTCCGCCCGGCGGGTTCTCATTCTCGGGCTTGTCGCAGGCTATGTGGATGCCCTGAGTTTCGTCGATCTGGGCGGTGTCTTTGCAGGCGCGATGACGGGCAATACCACGCATATGGGCGCCTCGTTTATCAGCGGAAACTGGCACCATGGCCTGCTTCTGGTGGGTGTGCTGGGTGTCTTTTTCCTTGCCGCCATCCTGTCCGGCCTGATGCGGCTGTTATGGTCGCCAGCTTATGGTGTCATGGTGATGACAATCTTCATGGTTCTGGCACAGATCGTGCATGGATCCTCCCTACGCTACTGGGGCGAATTTCTCGTGCTTCCGGCACTGCTGGCTGTTCAGGGCGAAACGATCGCGAAATTCTTCGGCACGCCCATGCCCACGATCGTCGTGACAACAAACCTGCTGAAAGCCGCATCGGGAATTGCGGAATGGGTAGCGTCATGTCTTGCGCCGGACAGGAACACTCGCCCTGTCGCAGGAAGCATTTTTCTGCCGCTACTTTTGTGGGGGGCTTTTCTGGCTGGCGTGATGGCCGCCGCCATGGGGCTGGCCTTGCACGGTAGTTTTCCGTTCCTGTGGCCCGTCCCGCTCCTTGTCTTTCTATACCGGGATATCTGGAAAACGGAGCGTTCCGGGCAGGACGATAATTGAACACCCTGTCTGACAGGTCAGGATCAGACGCAGGACGTAACGCGTTTATGATGCGAATCTGCCTCTCGGTCAGGTCAGATTTTCATGCCTGACAGCCGACATTCAGCTTCCCCCCCAAATCTGCCTGTCGGCTTCAAGAATTAAGCAGACTGGCGGCAGTCGCCTTTATCTCGGTCATTAGAACGATCGCGAGAACGTGCGCAAAGCGGACGTTGCGTCCTGATCTATTTATCAATCCTAGAGTAGATTGTTACGCAGTTTTTGGGCTCTACATTTGGGCCGCCCCTCAGATGGTTATCGTCACTTCCGTCCTTTCAGGCTGCTATTTGATTCCATTAGAAAATATCGCCTGAAATCAACTTTCGATGCATGATGCATCCTCTACGCGTAAGGCGTGCGGCCGCACAGCCCCACCGCGTGGAAAATCCGGCAGCCACATATCCCATCAATATCAATGATGCGCGAATGCTGCCTCGGTCCGTTTCAGGCACGCCGTAATCGCCATTTATCGGAAGGGAGAGAATAAAGCGGCATTGCTCTTTGGTGAGATTTTTTGCCGCCAGATAGGATCTGGCGGCCCCGCTTTGAACAGGATAATTCACGACGTTATTCAAGAGCCGTCTCCTCCAATCCTATGCACGACAATACATGCTCATTGCGGCTTTCTGCGCGCCGATCAGATTCTGAACCGCAATATAGGCTTGCGCGTAATACGTGCCGGATGTGTTTTCGGGCATGTCGGGCAACGTCATGACCATCTCCATGGCCGCATTCAGTAGTGGCCTGAAATGTGCTTCCAGATGGTTGCCGCGTTCCTGATGTACAGTTGGTAAATCGGCAACCATCATCTGGAACAGCTCATACCCATTCCGCTGCAATTGTTCCTCTTCGGGTAAAAAGTCATTCTGCCCCAGGAAAGCAAGAACACAGGTGCGGTTGGGTGCGAGGAGAATAATTTTTTCAAGCAAAGGATGGAGAACAAGGGAAGGCGGTCGGATAAATGGCGGCCTCATGGCACTGCCTTCCCCGCGCCATCCGGCACATGACCACATCGTCTGAGAGCCCTTTTGGAAATTCACGGATGAGCGTTTCGGCGTAGCATGAGGCTTCCCATGGCGATGTGGATCATGGCCTCTGCGACGTCGATCCGCTGTTCGTAGTCCTTCACAAGGCGACGCCAGCGGATTATCCAACCGAAGGTCCGTTCCACAACCCACCGACGCGGCAGGATTTCAAACCCTTTTGCTGTCTCTGACCGCCGGATGATCTCGACTGTGAAGTCGAGAAAAGTGGCCTTATCCATCAACTGGAGGGGTAATCCCCCCATTTTTAGTCGGGCGTTAAATGAGAATTCAGG
>NZ_BANF01000052.1 GCF_000964425.1 Komagataeibacter intermedius TF2
GATCCAGATGATGACAAAACGCGCCGAGATCGAGATGCTGGACGCCATCAGCGTCTATTTTCATCATGCCACACCGGGTCTTGGTCCCGATGTGGAAGTCTACCAGAACC
>NZ_BANF01000051.1 GCF_000964425.1 Komagataeibacter intermedius TF2
ATAACCGGTGTGATCCCCCGCTCTTCAAGCTTTTCGATGAGGGGGGCGGCATCATAAGCCTTGTCAGCGATGATGACCTCGGGATCGAGTTCATCGAGCAATGGCTCTGCTTCTGTGATGTCGGCCCTTTGTC
>NZ_BANF01000050.1 GCF_000964425.1 Komagataeibacter intermedius TF2
GCCGCCAGCCAGTCCCGTCAGGCGACGGCCATGCGCGGCTGGCGGATGGCGCGATAGGTCAGGAACAGCAGCCCGGTGGCCGCCACCAGGGCGACGACGGCAAACAGGAAATAATCGGTCCATGTCGTGGTGGAAAAATAGAGCGAGGGCACCAGCACGGACGAGACCGATATGAACTGCCCCACAATGCCCGACACCACCCCGCGCGCGTTGCCGCTGCCAGCCACGGCGGGCAGCAGGGACATGGCGCTGCCGCTGAGGCTGCTATAGGCGAACATCCACACGAACAGCCCGACAGAGGCAAGGATGATGCCCGAAGGCGGGAAGAACAGCATGAACTGTGCGCCTGTCCCCACCACCGCCATGATGACGAACAGCATGAGCGCGCGCTGCTGCGTGCTGGCCAGCAGGCTGATCAGGCCACCGCCAAGCAGCATGACGACAATCTTGATCAGCGCCACTTCGGTCGAGGTGGTGCCAAGGCTTACGGAATGGGCATGCGCGAGATAGGTCGGGGCGACAAGGCTGGTCCCGTAGGCAATGCCGTTGGGCAGCGCCACGCTTAGCGACAGTGTCAGCACCCGTGCAAAGGCCGGGCGCACCTGTGGCGCATTTTCCGTGGTCGCGGCTTTGCGGGCAGGCCCGTCTTCGCGCAGGCGCATGAGGAACATCCAGCCCCCCACAAGGGCAATGACCATCAGCCCGATATGGAACAGGCAGGCCATGGCCCAGTTGCCATTGTGCAGGAAGGGCACCGCCAGCAGCAGCCCGGCGGAATAGCCGGCCGGCGCGAAAGTCGACCAGAAGGCCAGCGCGCGTGAACGCATGTCCTGCGGCAGGTAGTTCATGAGCAGCGCGGGCGATGTGGTGGTGGCATAGGCAAACCCGCACCCCGCCAGCATCAGCCCGATGCGGAAGGGCCAGATGTCATGCGCGCTCATCAGCAGGACATCACCCGCCACCGTCAGGAAAACGGACAGCACGAAGCTCCTGCGCACGCCGATCCTGTCCACCGTCATGCCGAATATGAAGGACAGGATCGCGGCGGGAAGTGAAAAGAAGGACAGGCCCTTGCCCACCATGCCGGGCGAGACATGCTGTATGTCCGCTATCGTATGGATGAACGGTACGACCAGGCCCACCACCGCCATGGACGCGGCGGCATAGAGGTAGATGATCAGGATCAGGCCGATATTGAACGTCTTGTCCCGGTTCATGACCGTTCGCCTTTTCAGTTGTTCCAGGGAATGCCCGGTGTTGCCTGCTGGATGGGGCCCGGCGGCGCCAGCGTGGCGCAGGTGCTGGCGATATGCTTCCCCTTCATTAGCCGTTTCACGAATGGCAGGGAATCCTGTGCCGAGACATTGACCGCCCCGTTATGGGTCAGCCCCGGATATTCATGCCAGCTGACCGTCGTGCCCGCGTCGCACATCGCGGCCACGGCATTGTACTGCCCCGCGGTTCCGGCTTCGCCATCCGCAAGGCCGGTGCCGACAAAGACAGGCATGTGGATATGGCCATCAGGGATGTCGAACGCATCTGCATGGCTTTTTTCATAATCCGACAGTTTCGCGTTGAACAGCGCGGGTGATGAAATGTGCTTCTTCGCCGCATAGTCGAACAGGTTATGCAGGCACGATGTCTGGGCCTGCCGGGCGTAATCCTTCCCTTCCGGCGTCAGGACCGTGCTGGCGTCCCGTGTGGGGTTCAGGCTCTGGTCCGTGCCTTCCACCCGCAGCATGGCAAAGGCGGAATCCATCTGTGTCGGATCGGTATAGACGGCGGGAATGGGGCTGTGCGGCGCATTGGCGGGAACCCTGAACCCGGCCACGACACCTGTCGCCACCACGCCCAGAATGTTCAGGTCCGGGGCATGGGTGGGCGCAAGCCACGCCGTGCCCAGTGCGGCCCCCGACCCCTGTGACTGTCCCACCAGCACGATCCTGTTACGCAGCAGCGTGGGGAACTGCTTCAGCGCCGCATGCAGGCCATCCAGCACGCTGTAGCCTTCGGGGCGGTACAGCAGGTAGGGATGCGGCCCCTTCGTGCCCAGTCCCTGATAGTCCGTTGCGACAATGGCGAAACCTGCGGCAAGCCAGCGCGCCAGATAGGCCCGGTCGCGCGATGAATAGCCCCGCCATGATGGCGCGCATACATCCGCCACCCCTGTCGTGCCGTGTTCCCATGCAATAACGGGCCAGCCATGCCTGGGCGGTTTGCCGCGTGGCAGCAGGATCTGGCCCGAGACGGCAGTGGTCGTGTCCGCCCCCACCCCGCTTGTCGCGCTGTACAGCGTGCGGATGCCGCGCGCGGTCCCGTCCGGCAGGTGGGCGGTGTCCATGTCTTCGGTCCGGATCATGGTGCCGGGGGCGGGCAGCGTCACCCCGTCGGTGTCATAGAAGGCGCTGACGCCGCCATCACCGTACGGACTGGCCGTGTGCGGTGGCGTTGCGGCAGGGGCTGGCGTGGCCACCATGATGGCGCAGGTCGCCAGGAGTGACGCGAAGAAGGGACGTGTATCGGACATGGGCATATCCCGGATGAACGAAGGAATGGAAAATATTATGACGATAACGTAACGTATTGAAAATGAATTATGCCGCCATAAGCCACCGGCGGCATGTGTCTTATGGCCTGCCGCTGGCCTCCCGCCACCCCAGCGTACGCGCCACGGCCCCGAATGGAAAGAAATGGAAGCCCCGGAACAGGGAATTCCCGTCACCGGCGACCGCCCGGGCGACGGGCTGGATCACCTGTTCTGGCGCGCCGGGCCAGAACCAGCGGTGCAGCCGGTGGCGCTGCCCCTTCAGGAACTGCAGCGACTGCCCGACCCCGCATTTCAGGCCATAACGGACCAGCATGCGCGGGGAAATCAGACCGGGCAGCCCCACGTGCACCGGCAGCGTGATCCCGTTATCGCGCAGCCCCCGTTCCCATTGTAGCAGCGGGCCGGGATCAAAGCAGAGCTGGCTTACGATACGGATGTCAAGATCGTCCTGCTGGCCGATATCCTGCTTCATGCGCAGGAAGGACAGTGCCTGCTCCGGTGGAATGACGGGTGATCCTTCGGGGTGGCCGGCCACGTATATCCGGCGTATGCCGCTGTCCTGCAGCATGCGCGTGCGCAGGACGGCAACCGTATCGGCAAAACAGCCCGCCGGTGTCGCCCCGCCACCCGCGATAAGCAGTACCCGGTCCGTCTGCAGTTCCTGCGTCACGGCCTGCGCGATCATCTGCAACATGGGCACATCGGCTATGGCGCGTGCGGGCAGGTGCGGCACGGGCACGCAGCCCCATTGCCGTATCCTGTGGCAGGCCGCCAACGTCGGCCCGAACGGTTCGCCCGTCAGCCAGGTTATGAAAACGGTGGTGCCGGGCGGCAGGGCGTCGGGACGTCGCCGTGCCGTGCTGACATAGCCGGGCGTCATTTCGATGGAGCTTTCATGCACCAGACGCCGGGTCGTACGGTCAACCGCCGCGCGGAATTGGGAATCAGACATTCGTAGCCGCCACATCCAGGATATTGTGCAGGAGCATCATGCGGGTCATGCCGCCAAAACTTTCGTCGGGCGGCGTGATCCAGCCATCATGCATGGTCATGTCGGCAGACAGGTCGCCCGTCATCCGTCCGTCATGCCAGGTCATGCCAACGCCAATCACGGTTGTGCCGGGGCGCAGCATGCCGGGTGTCAGCATGCCGGGAACGCCGGCGGCGGCAATGACGATGTCTGCCTGCCGCGTGCTGTCCGCAATATCGCGCGACCGGCTGTGCAGGACTGTGACATCGGCGTTGCCATGCATGCTCCTGCCCCCCAGCAGGAGGGCCGCAGGCAGTCCGACAAGTTCCCCGCGCCCGATGATCGTGACCCGCAGGCCAGCAAGGTCCGAGTGGACCCGGGCCAGAATGTGGGCGATCCCGCGCACGGTACACGCAATGATGCCGGGCGTTGCATCATGCAGCGTCATGACATTGCAAGGATGCAGTCCGTCCACATCCTTGTGGACCGCAATGGCGCGGCATACGGCGCGTGCATCCAGATGGGACGGCAACGGCAACTGGACCATGACGCCATGATACAGCGGGTCAGCATTCAGCCGGGCGATGTGATCCAGTAATGCGGCCTGCCCGATGGTGGGCGGCAGGTCGTGCGCATCAACATGGATGCCCGCGTCACGGCAGTTTTCCACCTTGCGCGAAATATACAGGCGGCTCTGTTCATCGGTCCCGACACTGAGCAGCGCGAGCGCGGGTGTCACACCCCGACGTGCGAGTTCCCCCGCGCGCTGCCGGGCGCTGTCCATAAGCCCTGCCGTGATGAAGTCGAGGTTGAAAAGGGTGGCCATCGTCGTTCCGCCGTTTCAGTGCGATCAGTAGCTGAGCATGGTGTCCCTGACGCGCCCCATGAAACGGTCGCGCGCGGCCAGAGTGGTGTTGTTCATGTTGTAAAGCGCCAGATAGTCCACCTTGACCCGGCGGTTCATGACCGCGCGCAGGAAACGGGTGCCGTTCTTGCGCGGCGGGTCACCCAGAATGAACGCCCTGTGCCGTGGTGAGCCATAGGTGGTTATGGTCGAGACGCGCCGGATGTTGGAAAACCCGGGCGACAGCACGCCATCAATCAGCTTGAACGACACATCAGGCAGGAAGACGCGGTCGAAATATCCCTTGAGAATGGCGGGCCAGCCAAAATTCCAGACCGGGTGGCACAGCACAAGTGCTTCGGCCGTCTGCAGGCGGCGCACGTAATTGGCCACGTGTTTCTGGTTGATGGCGGGATCATGATAGATCTCCCGGTCTTCCGCGCTCAGGACCGGATTGAAATTTTCCCGATAAAGATCAAGGTCATCCACTTCATGCCCGGCCTGCTTGAGGGAGCGTACCGCCAGTTCATGCAGGGCGGCGTTGAAGCTGTCCGTAAGGGGATGGGCATAGATGACGTGTACTTTCATGGCGCAGCCTGACCGACATGGTGGAAGAATGTGTTCGAAAATCGAACATAAGTTCGTTATTGATTTATGTTAGTCAGATATGATTTTCTTGCGCAAGACATTATTTCGAAGCTGCATCATTGCCGCCCGCATGCCTGCCGGTTGCGGGTTCCTGTCCACCTGTCCTGACGGATTGAAATGACCGAAGCCGATTCCGAAACATCCCTGACCTTCGCCAAGGGGCTGGCCGTTCTCCGCGCGTTCGATGCGGGCGGAAAAGGCATGACGATGGCCGATCTGGCCCGGAAGCTGAATTATACCCGCGCCACGACGCGGCGGCTGGTCCGCACGCTGGAAACGCTGGGATATGTCACGGTGGACAACGCCCTCTACATGCCGACACCGCAGACCCTCAAGCTGGGCCTGGGTTTTCTGCAGAGCCGTTCGGTAGGGCAGCTGATCGGCCCTGTCCTGCGCGAGGAATCCGTTGTGCTGGGGGAACCGATTTCGCTGGCGCTGCTGTCGGGCCCGGAACTGATCTATGTCGTCCATGCCCCGACCTCCGCCAAGATCGAGACGGCGGGCTATACCATCGGCAGCAGCCTGCCGCTTGCGACAACCGCCATGGGGCAGGCCACGCTAGCCTTCCGCGCGGCGGTGGATGATGCCCCCTCCCCGCCCTGCGGTCTGTCCGTGCCCGACAGGCAGGCACTGGGGCCTGTCCTTGCCACCATCCGCGCCCGGGGATTTGCCCATATGTCCAACGCGGATGAACGGGGCTTCTGCGCCATTGCCGTGCCCGCCTTCGGGCTGAAGACGGACGATGCGGTCGGGGCGCTGGGCATTGTTTATCCCGACGGGCAGTATGACATGGACCACCTGCTGGGCGTCATCGTGCCAAACCTGCAGAAATGCGCGCGCTACATTGCCACTGCCCTGTAGGGAGACATCATCATGATCCGTATTATCGACAGCCGGCCATTACTGGACGCGTTCCTTGCGGCGTTGCGTCCCGCCGCCGGGCGCGTGACGCAGGCAACGGGCGGCGCACCCGTGCTGTCCATTGTCCGTGCGGCTGAAAATGCCGGAAGTGCGGCCTATGCCGCACGCATCCGCGCTACCGCCGCGCAGGCGGGCATCACCTGCCACGAGGTGCCGCTGGACGCCCGGATGGATGGTGCGGCGCTATGTGCGCAGGTTGCGGCCGTGTCGGCCATGCCCGGGGTCAATGGCATGATCGTGCTTCTGCCCCTGCCTGCTGGCGTCAGCGTGCCGCAGGTCATGGCGCAGGTGGACCCGGACAAGGACGTGGACTGCCAGCAGCCGCTCAACCTGGGCCGGGTCATGGCGGGAACCCCGCTTTACCTGCCGTGCACGGCCACGGCGGCCGTGACGCTGGCGCAGGGGATGCTGGGCGACCTTGCCGGTGTGAACTGCGCCGTGATCGGGGCTTCGGCCAGCGTGGGCCGTCCGCTGGCGTTACAGCTGCTTGACCGGGGGGCGACGGTGGAAATCGTGCATATCCGGACCCGTGACATTGCGGACCATGCCCGTCGGGCACAGGTCATTTTCGCGGCCGCCGGCCATGCCGGGCTGGTGGATGCGGCATGGGTATCACCCGGCGCGGTGCTGGTTGATATTGGCGTCAATGCCGACCCGACCGGCAGGCCGGGTGTGGTGGGTGACATCGACGTGGCCGCCGTGGCGCAGCACGCCGCCGCCATTACGGCTGTCCCCGATGGGGTCGGCCCGATGACGACGGGCATCCTGCTGGCCAACACGGTGCATGCAGCCAGCAGGCAGGCGGGGCTGGACTTTACCTATCCCGACCTGACCACCCTGCCCGCCTGTCAGGCGCTGCGTCTGTAATCACGGCGCGCGATCCGCCGCCGGGGGTGACTGTCCACTCCGGCGGCGGATGTGCGCATCAGGCCAGAACGCAGTCGGTCACGACTTCCCCGGTCATGCCCGATGTAATGCCCATATCCGTCACATGCGGTCCGGGGTTGCAGGCAAGGCTTGCACCGATCATGAGCTTGATGACGGCGGTATGGCCGTTCCATGTCGTGACGGATGCGCAGGCGTCGCGCACGGCGTTGAACTGACGGGCGACCTGCGCGGGGTCTGCAGCCGACAGCAGGCCGCAGACCGGCAGTTCAAGATGCGCCAGCACCCTGCCGTCGCGCACGGCCACCATGCCACCGCCCGATTTGATCAGGGTATTGGCGGCCAGCATCATGTCCGCTTCCCCCCGGCCGATCACGGCCAGGTTGTGGCTGTCATGCAGCACGGTGGTGGCGACCGCGCCCGACCATTCTCCCCAGCCTTCCAGAATGCCAAGGCCCGGCACGTCGGATGCGCCATAGCGGTTGAACACGGCCATCAGCGCCGCATCCTCGGGAATGACGACATGACCGTCCCTGACCGCAACATCACGTTCACCCCACCGGGTGGTACGGGGTATCGCCACGGTGCGCACGCGGGCGTGGGTTCCGCTGGCGCGGATGTAAAAAGACTGTTCCGTCGTCAGCGCAAGCTTCATGGTTTCGGTCGGCGCGGTCACGGGATCGGGCCGCAATGCTTCGCACAGCTCCCCGTTTTCCGCTACGTGGCGGCCGGATGCAAAGACGTGATGCGCCCGGAATTCCGCCAGGTCGTCAAACACCACCAGATCGGCCCGCCGCCCCGGTGCGACAAGGCCAAGGTCACGGCGCTGCAGGCGCATGGCGGTGTTCAGCGTCGCCGCCCGCAATGCCTGGACCGGGTCCAGCCCGAGCTGTACCAGGCGGCGCAGCATGTACGCCATGCCGCCACGGCTGACGAGGTCATCGGGGAAAATGTCGTCCGTGCACAGGGTGACGGTCTGCGGAACGTATCCCAACTTGTGGAACAGGGCCACCGCCTGCGGCAGGATGTCCTCGTGCGAGACGCGCAGTTCGATCGTCATGCCCGCGCGGATCTTTTCCAGCAGGTCGGCTTCGCTGGTGATCTCGTGGTCGGATTCAATTCCTGCGGCAAGGAAGCCCTGCAGGCCCTTGCCCGCAAGGTCGCGCGCATGGCCGCAGACCAGCTTGCCACTGTCCAGCCCCGCCTGCGTAATGCTGCGCATGAGCGGGCTGCGCGCCAGCACGCCGCGCATGTCCATGATCTCGGCCACGCCGCCCACTTCCGGCCACGACAGCATTTCCTGCATGGCCGCGCCGTCGAACGTGGCCCCCGAACGCTCCAGCCCCGGCGCGGACGGCACGCATGATGGCGCCAGCACGATAATGCGCAGCGGCAGCCCGCGTGATGCGGCAATGGCCCAGCGCACCGCCTCCAGCCCGCCCACGTTGCCCACTTCATGCGGGTCCCAGCAGATGGTTGTCGTCCCCTGCGGCACGACAACGCCGGCATAGGTGCGCGGCGTGACCATTGAGCTTTCGATATGCAGGTGCGAATCAATCAGCCCGGGCGCGACAATGCGTCCGCCAAGGTCGATGACCTCGCCCGCTTCGCGAAAGGTGCCGCGCGGGTGGACGCTGGCGATCAGCGGGCCGACCAGCCCCACATCCGCATCGCGGACCTCACCCGTCGCCACGTCGGCCACGCGGCCGTTGACCAGCAGGGTATCGAATGCCTCCTGCCCCTGCGCCGCCCGGACCGCCCGGTCGCGCAGCGCGGGATCATTCAGGTCGGGATATGGTGAGTTCATATGTCCTGTTCTTTCATGATGGAAGGATGGGTCGCCACAGGGCCGCGCGCTAATGGCGCATGCTCATGCTGACGATGAAAAAGAGCGCCATGATCAGCCCGAGGCCCCACGCGGTGGGCGTGACGTTACGCCACCGCCCCGCCGCGACATTCATGACGATGTAGGAAAATGTGCCAAAGGCCATGCCGTTGAGCAGGTTGCCCGTCAGCACCGCGAACATGAAGGTCATGATGGCGGGTACGGACTGTGTCATGTCCTTCAGGTCCAGCCGCGATATGGCGCCGAACATCAGGATCCCCACCATGACCAGCGCGGGCGTGGTCGCCTGTGGCGGAATGATCATGAACAGTGGCCACAGGAACAGGGCCGCGACAAATCCCAGCGCGATCACCACGGCCACCAGCCCGGTGCGCCCGCCCATCTGCACCCCGATCACGGATTCCAGATAGACCGCCACAACCGCCGTGCCCAGAACCGGCCCCAGGATCGTCCCGGCCGCATCCGCCGCAAAGGCCCGCGTGGCATTGGGGATCGACCCGTCCCGGCGCAGCATGCCCCCCGCACTGGCAATGCCCAGCAGGTTGGCCAGCGTGCCAAACAGTTCCGTGCACAGGAAAAAGATGATGACGGGCAGGACGTAGAAGAAATTGTGGAAGATGTAACCCGGATCCATATGGAACGCCGTGGCCGATGGCCAGACGGGCATGGCGAACATGCGCGTGGGCCAGTGGGTGATCGTTCCGCCATGCCCGTCGGGCACAAACAGCCCGATAAGGGTCAGCCCCGCGATCGAGATGATCAGCGCCCCCGGCACGCCGGCCGCCACCAGCGCCGGGGTAATGACCAGCCCGGCAAATGTCAGCATGACGGCGGGACTGGACAGCGCGCCCATGGTGACAAGTGTCGTGTGGTTGCCCACCACGAAACCGGCATTGCGCAGGCCAATGAACATGATGGTCAGCCCGACCGCGATCTGGATGCCCACCCGCAGGCAGTCGGGCATGCCGTCGGCCATGCGTTCACGCACCTTTGTCACGGTCAGGATCATGAACACGATGCCCGTCAGGCACACGATGGCCAGCGCCGCAGGCCACGGCACGCCCATCTGCTGGACCATGACAACGGCGAACACCACGTTCGAGCCGATGGCGGGCGCAAGGCCCAGCGGCAGGTTGGCCAGCAGCCCCATCGTGGCGGATGCGATGATGGCGATCAGGCAGGTGGCCGTCAGTTCGCTGGCGCGGTCCATGCCCGCGTTGCTCATGATGGCGGGGTTGACCGCAACGCAGTAGACCATGGCGGCGAACGTGCCCAGTCCGGCCACGACTTCCCGCCCGGCGGTGGTTCCGGCTGCCCGCAGGTGAAACAGGCGTTCCAGCAGATTTGTCTTCATTGACACTCCGGCAACCGTGGCGCGTGCCGAGGTGGCATGCATCTTGTATTAACTTGTCTTATATTCGTTCCGATAGACAATCAATAACCGAATGCAGCCTTTTCCCGTACGGGTTACCCGCCGGGGGGCCACGGGTCACGCGGCACGAAATCGGTATCGGGCAGGTTGCCGCCATGGGCCGTGATGGAAAGCCGCGCAATGCCAGGCCGTGCAAGCAGGGTGCTGTGTTCGCACGCCGTCCCCGCGTCATCACAGGTAATGCGGCGCATGACCATGACCGGGCTGCCGCATGGCAGGTCCAGTTCGGCCGCCAGGGCATGCCGTGCTTCCGTCACGTCCACCGTCAGGTGGGTGCGGCCAAGCCGCAGGCCGATATGATCCACCATGAGCCGGGGCGATGAATGGACACGGGCATCGTGTTCGGAAATGAATGCCCGGAAGGCTGGTGGATAGTACACTTCCGTCAGCGCCACAGGCACATGGTCGATCAGGTACCGCCTGCGCAGCAGCAGGGCCTGCCGCCCGTCGGGTTCCAGCGCCGCCTGGACCTCCGGCGGCGCGGGTTCCAGCCCGAACGCCAGCAGTTCCGTTTCCACCTTCATGCCGCGCGCCTGCAGGATGTCGCTCAGCCCCATGACCGGGTCAGGGCGCGGGGGCGCCGTGCGCTCCGCCGGGGGGACGACAAACGTGCCCCTGCCCTGCCTGCGGCAGACCAGCCCGGCGTTTTCCAGATGCCGGAGCGCATGGCGGATGGTCACGCGGCTGACGCTGTAGATCCGGCACAGCGTCGCTTCCGAAGGCAGCCGGTCGCAATAGCCATCTTCCCGACCGATCCGGCCGGTCAGGTCCTGGGCGATCTGGTGGTGCAGCGCGCGTGATGAATTGGGATCGGATAGGGTCTGCATGAACGAGCGGCGTGCCTGTCGGGGAAGGTCTGTTTCAAAAATGCGTCATGACCGTTAGCATGGCATGGCCGGGCGGCAAACGGAATGCGTGGCGCGTCGGTGCGGATGCCCGCCGTGTGGCATTATGGCCCACCGGCTGATTGCACTGTCTGTTATTTTCCCGTTATGATCCGGGCCATATAATAACCCAAGTCGAGCAGATCGGGGATCCATGCCGGGACGCATCCTTACCGAACACTTCCGTTTCATGGCACGTGGCAGCTGGCGGCTGCCTGGTCTTGGCATACTTGCTAGCACGATCCTGACCGCCCTTCCGGCGGGGCCGGTGCAGGCCGCGACACCGGGGCAACTGGACCAGATCGAGACCGTGGTGGTCATCTTTGCCGAAAACCGCTCGTTCGATAACCTGTATAATGGCTTTCCCGGTGCGGATACGTTCGCAGGCAGGCCCCTTTCCGATTTTGCCCAGCGTGACCGCGACGGCTCCATCATGCGCGAACTTCCCCCCGTCTGGGGCGGGCTGACCGGTCGCGGCGTGCGTAACGCCGTGACGCAGGCCATGAGCGCCCACCTGCCGAACCAGCCGTTCCGCGTGGATGATCCGAAGGGGTTCAACGTACCGCTCAGCACGCTGACCCATGACCTGTGGCATCGTTTTTATGAAAACCAGATGCAGATCAACGGTGGCCGGAACGACATGTTCGTGGCGTGGGCGGATTCCGGCGCCATGCCCATGAGCTACTGGGACGGCAGCAGGATGCGGATGTGGGACGTCGCGCGGAAATATACGATGGCGGACCACTTCTTCATGGGGGCATTCGGTGGGTCGTTCCTCAACCACCAGTGGCTGGCCTGTGCGTGCGCGCCCTTCTATCCGCAGGCTGACGCCAGTCCGGCGCATCCGGTCATTTCGGTGGTCGACCCGTCGGGCAAGGCGCTGGTGGTCGCGCCCAATTCCCCGCGTTCGGCGCTGGACGGGGTGCCCAAGTTCGTCCGTGACGGCAACCTGACGCCGGACTTTCATGCCGTCAACACCATGCAGCCTGCCTATCAGCCCAGCGGCAACCCGGCGGCGGCAGGGCAGGATGCGCGCTTTGCCGACCCGACCAGCCCGACAACCCTTCCCCCCCAGACCGAACCCACGATTGGTGACCGGCTGAGCGAGCGCAGCATTACATGGGCGTGGTATTCCGGCGCATGGCAGGACGTGCTGGATCACGGCAACCACTATCCCGCCCCCGATTTCCAGTATCATCACCAGCCCTACAACTATTACCTGAACTATGCCCCCGGCACTGCGGCGCGGCAGGCGCACCTGCGTGATGGCGGGCTGGCAGGCGCGCGGTTCATCGACGCGATTGACCATGGCACCCTGCCGCAGGTCGCGTTCTACAAGCCGCAGGGCAACCTGAACGAACATTCCGGCTATGCCGACATCCAGTCAGGCGACGAGCATATCGCCGACCTGATCGACCATCTGGAGAAAAGCCCCCAGTGGCCGCACATGCTGGTGATCGTGACCTATGACGAAAATGGCGGCCTGTGGGACCACGTGGCCCCGCCAGAGGGCGACAGGTGGGGGCCGGGATCGCGTATTCCCGCCATCATCGTCTCCCCCTATGCGCGGCGTGGGTACGTGGACCATACGGTGCAGGACACGACTTCGATCCTGAAATTCCTGACCGAACGCTTTCACCTGCGTCCGCTGGACGGGCTGACGGTACGTGACCGTGCCATACAGGCGGCGACCGGCCATCCGCTGGGCGACCTGACGACCGCCCTCGACCTGCATCCCACCGGGAAATAACCCTTCATGCCATATCGTGCCCTGACCGCCCTTCGTGGCCTGCATCCGACGCTGGCTGCGCTTGTCCCGGCCCTGTGCCTTATGGCCGGATGCGCGCATACGCCGCCGTCCACCCATACGGACGCGCTGTCGATACCCGTAGCCCGGCATGGCGATTTCGGGCATTATACGCTGGCGCTGACGTGGCAGCCCGGCTTCTGCACGGATCAGCACGGGTCAGGCTGCCAGCCCGACCAGCCACATGCGCCGCTGATCGGGCTGCATGGGCTATGGGCCTCGCGCCCGTCCGACCTGGTGCATGAGGGCCTGCCCGTGACCCAGTGGTGGATCAAGGGATGTGACATTTACCAGCATGACGATACGCCACCGCGGCTGTCCCCCGCGCTGTCGAAACGGCTGTCGGGTACGGTGGCCCATACCCGTTCCAGCCTTGTCACCCATGAATATACCAAGCATGTACAGTGCTTCGGCATGAATGCCGAACGGTTCTTTAACGTGGCCAGCACGTTGCGCGACCGCTTTGCCGCAGGTCCCGTGGGGCGTGAACTTGACCATGATGCCGGTCGCGACATCAGCAAGGCCGACGTGATCGGGTCATTTGAAAAGACATATGGCGCCCTGCCCGAGCGGGGACTGCAGTTCCGCTGCAATACGGACGCGCAGGGCCAGCCGATCCTGGCGCAGCTGTGGTTCACGCTGGACCCAAAAAATCTTGGGCGCTTTCCCGCCGCTTCGGGCTTTCTGCCATCACCGGATGTGCAGGATAACTGCCCCGCCCGCTTCCATGTTCCCACATGGCCGGTCACGGCGCAGGCCGGGTAATGTCAGCCTGCCGGTAGGGGCATGACATGCATCGTGGCTGTCCGGCAGGACGGTGGAACAGATTTTCAGGCTGAAACGTCCCGCGCGACGGGATGCTGCGGCCGGCCCCGGCGGATGACAGGGGGAGCCTCACGCCAGCGCGGCGGGGCTGAAGGGCATGTCCGGTTCATGCGGCGCCGCGCCAGCATGCGGTACGGATACAGCCATAGCAGAAGGAAGAAAGTTCATGCCACGCATCTCCCGCCGGTCTTTCCTGAAGGGAGGCGCCGGTTCCGCGATGTCCGCCATGCTGATGTCTTCCATCAACCGCGCGCTGGCCATTCCCGCCAGCCGTCGGGCCGGGACAATCGAAGATGTCGAACATGTTGTCGTCTTCATGCAGGAAAATCGGTCGTTTGACCATTATTATGGTCACCTGAATGGCGTGCGGGGCATCAATGACCGGCACCCCGTGCTGCGGCCCGATGGCAGGCCCGTCTGGTTCCAGCCCCGGCTGAAGGCGGACCATGGGGATATCCTGCCATTCCATCTGGATACGCGGTCAACCAGTGCGCAGTGCGTGGTGGACCTGGATCATAGCTGGAAGCCGACCCATGCGGCCATCAACGCAGGGCGCAATGACCGCTGGCCGCCGAACAAGACCGACATGACCATGGGCTATTACACGCGGGATGACATTCCATTCCATTATGCGCTGGCCGATGCCTTTACGGTATGTGACCATTATTTCTGCTCCACCCCCACCCAGACCCATCCCAACCGTTTTTACCTAATGACCGGCATGGTCGATGCCGATGGGACGGGCGGTGGCCCCATCCTTGACAACATCGACTGGGTGGACCGGGCCGCGTATGGTCACGTGCCGCCGCCCTTTACATGGACAACCTACCCCGAACGGCTGGAAAAGGCCGGTGTGTCATGGCAGGTTTACCAGCAGGGGCTGGAAGGGCGTGATCTGGAAAACGGGAATTTCGGGACCAATATCCTGATGAATTTCCGCAATTTCGTCCATGCGCCCGAAGGGTCGTCCCTGCACAGGCGGGCGATGACGCGCCGCACGCTGGATGACCTGCGCGCGGACGTGCTGGGGCACCGGCTGCCGCAGGTCTCGTGGCTGCTGCCGCCCGCGGCCTATTCCGAACATCCGCGCTGGACGCCGGATTATGGCGCGGCCTACATCGCCCGCATCCTTGACGCCCTGACGGCGGACCCGGATGTATGGTCGAAGACCGTCCTTTTGCTGATGTATGACGAAAATGACGGCTATTTTGACCACATGCCCCCACCCCAGCCGCCGACCCCGGTACTGCCGGGACGCAGCACGGTCAGCACCCGGGGCGAAATCCATAACCGGCTCATGGATTTCTCACCACAGGCCTATACGGTCGATAACCTGCCCTATGGCCTTGGGCCACGTGTGCCGATGCTGGCGATTTCACCATGGAGTACGGGTGGCTTCGTCTGTTCGGACGTATTCGACCATACATCGGTCATCCGCTTTATCGCCGCCCGTTTCGGGGTGGATGAGCCAAACATCACGCCGTGGCGGCGGTCCGTCTGTGGCGACCTGACCACGGCCTTTGATTTCTCGGCCCCCGGACAGACGCGCCTGGGGGGACTGCCTGATACGCGCGACTACCGTGAAAAGGTGGAACAGGCCCGCCACCGTGTCGATCCGGCCCCGCCACCGCGCAGCGCGGCCGGGGACATGGGCATACAGGAAAGTGGCACCCGTCCCCTGCGCCCCACGTCCTACGATCTGGCGGTAAACGAAACCACGGGCACGGATGCAGGTGCGCTGGCGCTGGAATTTTCCAGCCACGGCGCGTTGGGCGCGTGTTTCCATGTCTACCATGAACATACCGATGACGTGCCGCGCCGCCATACGGTAGGCGCGGGCGACAGCCTGACCGATACGCTGGACCTGTCGCCGCATGGCGTGGATGTCTGGAGTGTGACCGGGCCCAATGGGTTCCTGCGCCGTTTCCACCGTGCCGGTCCATCCTCCATCATGGTCGCGGCCCGTCATGCGGGGGATGGCCAGTCACTTGTTCTGGAACTGACCAATCACAGCGATCATGCGCGGCATGTGCGGATTCATGATAACGCCTACCATCAGCATGCCATTCACCTGACCGTACCCGCCAGTGCAACGATCCGGCATGAAATGGCGTTTGCGGCCAGCGGCGGCTGGTACGATTTCAGCGTGTCTGTCCGCCACGAACGCCATACGCTGACACGACTGGCCGGGCTGGTCCCCACGGGGGCACCCGGCATTACCGACCCGGCCGCCACGTCGCCCGTCCTGCATCCCCTGAAAGTATGAAAGACTGTTCGCCTGAAAAGGCGATTTACAAAACACCCTGTAAATCAAATGAAAGTTTTTGGTGAAGCTTCTTTCAAAAAGCTTTGGAAGACGTCGCCTTTTTGAAAAAAGGCGACGTCCGGAAACTATTATTTCGGGCCTGTCAGACGTGCATTGGGCAGGCGTGCGCGGGTTTCTTCCAGTGTTTCACAGGGGGGCTCATTCGGGGGCGTGCCGGTGGTGACCAGCGGATAGATATGCCGCCGCGCCATATCACGTTTCAGGGTCGCGAAGGAAAAATGCTGGTCCGTGCGGATACACAGCGCCTTGGCCTGCCCGTCAATAACCACCTTTTCACAGCCGGGCTGATGCAGGTGGCGGATAACCTTGCGATCCCCATAAAGGACATGGCCGCCCCGCATGACCATGTCGACGGTACCGGGTGTGGACTGGACCGCCGCGTCGTACGGTGTCTGGCCCTGCGGACGGAACAGGACAAGGTCCGCCACGTGGTCCGGCGCGATTGCCCCCATCACGCTGCCGCCATGCACGGCTTCGGCCCCGCCCTGCGTCGCCATGCGCCACAGGTCACGTGACGACAGGGCGCTGGCAAGGTGGTCGCGGTTGTAATGCACGGCGCAGGCGAATTCCCGGCTCATGTTCATGGACCCCGAGGGCAGCCAGTCCGTGCCAAGGGCAATGGTCACGCCATGGGCACGGGCTGCGGGAATGTCCACGGTCCGTCCATACAGCGCAAGATTGCTGCGTGGTGACCAGACAAGGCTGATCCCCCTGTTGTGCAGCAGGTCAAAATCATTCGCACCCAGCCCCACCCCATGCAGGATGGTCATGCCCGGCTGCATCATGTCCTGACTGATGCCACCGCCACCCTTCTGTGGCGTGCGATCATAGGTATTGGAACTGAGGCAGCGGAATTCATTATGGGCCGCCCCGTTCGTGCCTTCCGCCACATGGGCAAGGAAGGCGGGCGTGGCTGCGACATCGGCGGGGGTGGACGGGTGGTGCCCGTAATCGCAGTCATGCGTGCGCATGATCCCGGACACGTCATCAAGGGGGAATATCTGGTATGTGACGGGACGTTGCGGCAGCCCTTCAAGCCCCGCGGCAAAATCCAGGTTGCGGACAAGGCCGGGCGCCATGCTGTCCCCCACCATGGACGTTATGCCGCTGATGAGGAAACGCAGTTCACCCCATGCGATCAGTTCCGGATTGGTATCGCCAATGGCGCCCTTCAGCTCCGTATGGCCGTCAAGGCCCTTGCGCCATTCATTGCGGTGTTCGAACCGCTCCCCCGTATCGGGCTGCGGCGCGTCGCCGGTGAAATCGATATGGTCATGGGGGTTGATGAAACCGGGCGAAAGGCTGTCCTGCGGGCAACTGATGACGGTCGGATGTGGTGCGGTCGGCTGGCACGTGGCACCGGCACACCGGATGATGCCGTGGGCGTCGATGATGACCCGTCCCGGCTTCGGGTCGGGCGTGTCGTCAAGGAGAATGGCTTCGACCACCGTTTCCCCCTTGCCCGCATGCACGGTGCAGCGTGGCCCCGTCGCCGCATGGGCGGCGGCGCCCCATGTCAGCATGGCAAGGGCGGCAAGATGGGTCCGGGACCCGCACGCCTGCCTGAGGAATGTGGATGTCCGGCTGCGGGCGCATGCTGTCACGCAAACATGGGACAGGATGAAGGGGTCAGCATTCATGAACGGCGGGATCTTTCCTGTCTGGGTATCATGGACCCGCGTCATATGCCCGCCATCGGGTGTTCGGCGCGGGTGATGTGTGATTATGGGAAAAGGCTGTTGGGAATGGCGGGGTGACGGTCCCAGAACCCGCAATGGTGACGGGTTGCGACGTCGCGTTCGACCCGGATCCCTCCATCGGCCGGCAGCGCCAGCACCGTGACATCGGGGGCCTGCGGGGTCCATGCTGGCCATGGCGCGGTCGTGCCTGATCGTCCGAACGTGGCCCACATATCCATCATCCGCGCGGACAGCGCCTGCTGCGCGGGAGATAGCGGACCGGCAACGGATTTGTAACCAAACAGGTACAGCAGTTCCGCCGTATGGGACGCGCCACGGTCAAATCCCGGCGCATCCGGCAGTTTCATGGCAAGCGAGCGGAAAGGGGGCGCGGTGCGGTCGGCAAATTCATAGACGGCAACATGCGTCGGGCCATTCAGCACCGCCGCCGCCCGTAGCGCGGGACAGATCAGCATCTGGTCCGTGCGCAGGGCGGAAAGGGTATAGACCGGGTCCTGCCCCGCGATGAGAGGATATTCCTTTTGCAGGTCCGCTGCGAACCCGCTGTAATCCTGCGTCAGCAGCGCGTGGTAGCGGTCAGTTGACAGCGGATAATAGCCCGCAAGGAATGTCCGCAGTTCGTCGCGGTTGAAGCCGATCAGGACGGGAACGGACCCCACGGCGCCAGCCCGGATTGCCGCGTCCACCGGCTGGGGCTGCAGGGTGCTGCCGGATGGCGTGATCGGAAACAGGGGGCGGGAGACGGATGTCCCGTCCTTCAGCCGGACGGCTGGCTGCTGCCATACCGTATTCCATGCCGCCAGCAGGGCGGGAACCGGCAGGCGCTTCATGCAGGGCAGCGGGTCGGGCCCCGTGCAGCCGGCCGCCTGCGCCGTTGCCGTGCCGACCGCCTCCATCACAGCGCGCGTGGGCCGGCCGGGGCAGAAGCCGCTCTGCATGATCGCCTGCGTTACAAGCCCATGCGCCGCGGGTGCACCCAGTACGTCACATATGTTCGCGGCCCCGGCGGATTCTCCCACCACGCTCATGCCCGTGGCGTTGCCACCAAATGCCGCGATATTGTCGTGGGTCCATTTCAGCGCCGATATGATATCGCTGAGCGCCAGATCCCCCTGTGGCTGCCCCTGTTCACCCCCAAGGGCCAGGAAACCGAAAACCCCCAGCCGGTAGGTGGGAATGACCACGATGGAATGGGTGCGCGTGGCGAATTCCGTCCCGTCATAACTGGCGGGCGTGCCGGTCTGGTTGCCGCCGCCATGAATGAAGACGGTTACTGGCAGGCTGGCATGTGCATCCACGCCTGCAGGGCGATAGATGTTGAGGTACAGGCAGTCCTCATTCACCGTCTCGCCCACATCGGCGCTGATCGGGGCGGCGCAGCCCATGCGCGCGGTCGTGGCCTGGACGGGGGCGGGATAGGACGCGAGGGGCGTGGATGGCTGCCACCTGCCCTGCCCCGTGGGCGGGGCGGCGAACGGAACGCCAAGGAAAATATCCGCATTCCCCCGCTTCATGCCCGAGATCACGCCCGCAGGCGCCGTGACCGATGGGGCCGCGGCCTGTGCCGCCGCGGCCGCCAGCATGCCGGTGGCAGCGGCAAGAACAGCCGAAAGAAGCCCGCGCGCTAACGTCCGTTCCTGCATGTCGCCACCTGATCATCGTTCATTTCATTTCTTTATCATTACAAAATGGACGTGCCAAGCCGGTTCGGGCGCCATATGGTGGCAGGGCAGCCCGCCCCGTGTTGTCATGCGGCACATGCATGGAATGTGGATGAAGGTGCCTTTGTGCCCGGTCAGTCGCGCTTTGGCATGGTGTAGGTCCTGCCCGCTTCGAGCTGGGTTACATATGGTCCGGTCCAGTCATGCATGAAAATGGCGTTCAGGTCCCGCGCAGGTGATGCGCCATGCACGAAAATGGATGCATTGACCGTTGTCGTGAAATAGCTGGGTTCCCAGTTGCCGGTCCCGATATAGACCGCATTATCATCCGCGACCGCGTATTTGCAGTGTTCAACCCGCGCGAATGGTATCTTCTCCCCCGGCATGTCGGGAACCGTGCTGAATTTGACGGTGACATGCGGCAGGACGGACAGTGACTTGAGATAGGACTGCATCGGTTCGGACAGCGACCAGTTGGACACGATGATCTGGGTTTCCACCCCCCGCGCCGCCGCATCGCGCAGGGCGGTATCCAGTACGGGCCAGTAGCCACGCGCACCGTAATGGTTGAATGCGCTCATGGTCAGGACCTGCAGACGCAGGGTCCTGCGCGCGCCATGAATCATGTCCACCAGCGCCTTTTCCTCGGTCGTCAGGGAAGACGGCATCATGACCGCCGGGCTGAAGGCGGGAAAGGCAATCAGCGGCTGCGTCCCGTCCGACAGGATAATCGGGTTGGCCTGCGTTACGGGCGCGAAATCCGGTGTCGCCGCGAATTTGGCATAGGCATTGGACAGTGGCGCGCCCTGCGCCAGCATCCACAGCATGTTGAAATCCGATTCAAAATCCCGTGCTATCGGCGCATTGTCGATCCGTGCGCCAATTTCGTGAATGTGTTCAAGCGCGCGCCAGTCCCAGTTCTGGCTGCCTACGAATACGCTGTTATTATCAACAACCATGTATTTGGCATGCAGGATCCCCCCCGTCAGCGTGTGGCCGGGCAGAATGGCGGTCGTGATGTTGGGAACGCTCTTCAGCTTTTCCAGAACGCTTCCGGTTTCCTTCAGGAAGGACTGCTCCACCACGATGCGCACCTGCACGCCCGCCCGGGCGCGTTCCGTCAGGGCGTCAAGGATGTCGGACATGCTGTGGCCGGGTTTGTCCGTAATATAGAAAACCGCCGCGTCAATGGAATGCTGCGCGTGGTGGATCATGTCCAGCCAGACATCCTTGGTGCGGGCGATGCCGGACTGGCCGTACAGGGAATTTTCCGGCACGCTTTCCACGATCTGGAAATTCCTCTGCGCGCTGTCATCCGCGCGGGCTGTGCTGCCGTTTGCGACAAGGCTGCCTATGGCCATGGCGCAGCCCGCCAGCCAGCGCAGGCGTCCGTGTCGGGAGGTCTTACGCGAAAGAATGCTGTCTGAAAAAAGGATCACGGCGTATCGCCCTTTTTTGAAATGAACATGAAATCCGTTCCGTCTCCTGCACAGGCCGCAGGAAAATCCGGTTTATGCCGCCGGGCCGCCCATGCGCCGCATATGGCACGCAGGCCGCCGTGTTACCGTCTGGTCTTGACCTTCACATCCGCCAGATCCCGATTCAGGACGAATGCCAGCCGGACACCGGCTTTTTCCAGCTGTTCCGTGACGACCGTGCGCGCCGTTGCCTCGTATCCCGCAGGCAGCGACAGGGGCGCGCTGTTGGCGTCGCACCCTGCCGGGGGGTGAAAATCATATACGTATGTCTTTGCCAGACTGAAGCTTTCCATGGCCCACTGCGTGGGGGTGCCGGCCTGCCATGCATCTTTCTGGTTGACGGAAATCTGGTCGAACAGCCGGTCGGCCAGATGCCGGGCGTCCGGTTCTATTTCCGTGACCACCGCCGTGTCCCAGTAGCTGTGCAGGTTGGTCGTGCGTGGACCGCCCAGGCTGATCCGCACGCAGTTGCCGCCCCGGTCGTCATGGTCCGCCGCGTGCAGGGGCTGGTGCATGTCCCCCACGAAATGAATGACATATTTCAGCGCCAGCACGCGGTCCGCATCCGTGGACGCCGGGTTGGACAGGACATGCTCAAAGCGTTCAAGCTGGCTTGTGACACAGGCCTGTCCCCCGCCCTGCGCCGGGGTCTGGCAGGCAGCGGCCATGTCAGGGTGGTCGATTTCAAGGTCGATGAAATGCCACGGCCCGGTTTCCGGGTGTCCGGCGGCGCGCCATTTATCGGCCCATGTCGCGCGTGACATAAGGTCCGGCGCGGTCAGCGTGTCATGATCCGTGGCGAGGATGGCATCAACCTTCGCACGGGTATCCGGTGTCATGTATTTCCACGCAAGTGCTGCAATGGCTTTGTGGCCTTCCATGCCCCATGCATGCGCCCGGTCGGGACTCAGGGACAGGCCGAGGAGTGCGGCGCCGATGCACCAGACCGGTTTGCGCCTGCTGGCGCGCGTATCGGAAGACCTGCTGTTCATCGTGACGTTGCCTCCTCATCAGGGTGCCGGAATGGGTCATGGACATACATCCGGTCCTGTACCTGCCAGATGGCGTGTCCCGGCCACCCGGCAGGCCCTGTTAAACCATTGCCGCCAGCATTTATGTGTATTTATTAAGAAGATTCTTCATGAGGGAATATTGTCGCGGTATTTTTTCCAGTTCGACAGGATTTCCTCGATTACCGGCTCCCCTGCCCGTTCGTTATTGTCAAACGCCAGCGACTGCCCCGGTCCTTCATCGCCCATCGACTGGGTTACGGGCACGCCCGGCGGTGGAACCGAGAAATTGCTGCCCGAACGCAGCACCATGATCCGGTCGGGATCGACAAAGCCCAGCGTGGCGAGCGTGCGCATTTCGCGCTGGTAGGTCTGGCTTTCCTCATTCGTCATGACGAACTGGCCCTGTCCATGCGTCCACAGCCTGACCCAGTCCTGCGCCCAGCGGTTGCGTGGCGCGCCGTGCCAGTAGCGTTCCGCGCCCAGTGTCTCGCCCATCAGGACAAAAGGTGGCTTGCGGGCCTGATCGAAGCCCGTCCATGCCTTGCGCCGCAGGGCGATGGCCGGGTCATCGGCCAGATTGACCCGCTGGCTGAGCGCAAACGCCCAGCGTGCCAGCCCCTGGTTAAGCGGATATGCCCGTGTCAGTTCTGCTACATCCGTCACCGATCCGTAATGGTTCGGTGCTTCCGGCAGGGTATTGGGGCGTGATGCGCCGATGGCGTACAGCCCGTAAGGCCAGTCCCTGGGAATGGTGCGGTCGTCGATCTCACGCAGGGCGTCGCCATCCACGACCCAGCGCGCCCATGCGACACTGCCGACCGAGGCCGCATTGGGGTCAACACCCGAAATACCCGTAAACAGCCAGTAGGTGTGATGGAAGTCGAAACGCGGATCAAGGACGAACGCCGCAAGGTCCGTTACGCCATGCCGCAGCACCAGGCCATACAGCCCCGCCCTGTTGCGGCGGACCACGTCGGGCGCACCGCGGACAGGTACTTTTTCATCCAGATGTTCACGTTCGACCCAGTTCTGGTACTCACCGGGTTCGTCGCCGCTATCCGCGCCGTTTTCCCAGTTGGTCACGACAACAAACCTGACTTCCTGCGCAGGTGGCGCGGCATGCGCGGCCATGGGCAGGCAGGCCGCGCCCGCAAGCATGACAGATGTAAAAATACCGGCAGGGAACCTGCTTCGCCTCTGGTCAGCCATCAAATACTTTCGCTTTCATTTCCAGACCACCTCCACCATGAAATACAGATGCATCCGAAAGCGACACAACGGCGCCGCCGCCCCTGATTACTCCCGGTTGCCCACGGACCATGCCACGCGCCCGGCATGGCCGGATCATCACATCAGGTGGATGGGACCGGTAGACGTTACAGATGCGGTCAGATTGCACCAGATACAAAGACGGCCACAGACTGTTGCATTTTAATTGACACCTTTTCGTCCCGGTCCGCTCCGGGATCAGGTCGTGGGTGGAGGAGGTGTCGCCTTTCTGGAAAAGGCGACACCCGGAAACTTTTATCTTTTTTTCAATGGGCTGTTTTCAGGCAGCTTCCTATTTGTGGCGGCCGGTATGGCCCGGCAGCGATGCCGCCACGCGCCGGTCGGCCTGCGCTTCCACTGCGTTGATGTCCTGCGTCAGTACCCTGCCGTGGTCCACCACCAGCCTGCCGCCAACATAGACCTGTTCCAGATCCCGCTCGGACGCGGCAAGGACCAGCGTGGCGTACGGGTCAAACACATGCGCAAGATGCGTCGGGTCGATTATCAGGAAATCGGCAAGCTTGCCCGCCTCAAGGCTGCCCAGACGATCGGAAACCTGCAGGACGGACGCACTGCCCACCGTATGCAGACGCAGCACGTCATAGGGGCTCATGATGCTGGCGCTCTGGTATTTGTCGCGGATGGCGTACAGCCCCGTGCGCATGTTTTCGAACGGGTCGGCCAGGTCGGCGCTGGCCTCCCCGTCCTCGCCTATGCCGACACGGATGCCATCCTTCAGGTAGGTGGGGATGTCCGCCGTGCCTGAGGCCAGCCGCCCGTTGGACAGGGGATTCCACGACATGGCCGCCCCCGCGCGCGCTGTCTGCGCCAGGATTTCGGGCGTGGTATGGATGAAGTGCCCGAAGATCAGGTTCGGCCCCATCATCCCGCTTTGCGCAAAATAGGGGAAGACCGCCTGCTCGGACGCAATATTGTCGGGCGGTTCAAGGTAATGGGTCTGGTTGCCGACGCCGAACTCCTTCATCAGGGTCGCCTCCAGCATTGCTTCCGACCGGGCGCTGGCCGCGTTCTCCTGGAAGGCGACGGTGCCATTCAGCATGATGGACAGGAAGGCGGTGCTGGCAGGCTGCGCCCTGGTCCAGTCAATAAAGCCGCGCAGGTGCTGGCGCGCGCCATCCAGCGAATGGTCGGCGGCATCCGCCGTGGGGTTGATGCCGTGCACGAAGCGCAGGCCGGAATCCTGTTCCGCGCGAAACTGCTGGTGGTCCACGTCGTCGCGTTCGGTCTTCGGCCTTCCCCAGTGATTGCCATAGTTGAAATTATAGGCCGCCGTTACGCCGTGTTGCAGGTGGTCAAGCGCGCCATCCAGCGTAAACCAGTAAAAATCCTCGGCCTGCGCATGGCTGGCGGCCTTGTCATACAGCGCGTCAATCCATCCCGGCAGCGTCCTGTCCTGCGCCAGGCCACGATAGGCGGCCTGCCACAGGTGGCTGTGGGCGGAAATGAAACCCGGCATGATCCAGTGGCCATGCGCGTCAAGCGTGGTTGTGGCGTGGATGCCTGCGCCAGGTGTGCCCGGCGCAACGGACAGGATCGTGCCACTGGCGTCGATCAGCATGTATCCGGTAAAGGGCTTCTTATATTTATCCGACATGGAGAATATATAAGCGTTCTTTACAAGAAACGATGGCTGGCTGTCCGCGGCGCCGGCATGGGCAAATGGCAGCAGGCACAGCATCGTGGCCGCCAGCAGGGTTCTTTTTCCGATTGGCTTCATGACGGTCTATCCATTTTTCAGAACTGGTAGCAAAAGAACAGGGAAGATGGTCTGATGTCTGCGCGACATGTCACAGTTCGGCATATGATGGCGCGCGCGCATCGATGGCCCGTCCGTGGCGGATGACGGCGCGTGGCCCCGTGGGGCGGGTGACAAGCTGGTTCATGTCCCGGGCCGCGAAAACCACCAGGTCGGCAGGGTTGCCGGCCCGCAGCGCCGTATCCAGCCCCATCCACCGTGCAGGGGTGACGGATACGGACTGCCACCACCCGCCGAACGGATGATCAAGATGCGCAATGCGCACGGCCTGCGAAAACACCTCCGCCATGTCAAGGTCGCCATAGGCATAGAACGGGTCGCGCGTGTTGTCGCTGGCGAACATGACCGGCACGCCCGCCGCGTGCAGTTCGTGCACCATTGTCACGCCACGCCACAACGGGGTGCGGCCGGGCGTGCGGTCCTGCAGGTACATGTTGCACATGGGCAGGCTGACGATACCGATGCCCGCATCGGCCACGCTTTTCACGATCCCGGCCTGACGCGGCGCATCCTGCACCGACAGGCTGCAGCAGTGCCCGCACAGCACCGGCAGCCTGAAACGCCGCCGCATGACCGTTTCGGCCACGGCCTGCAGGGCGGTGCCGCCGCGCACGTTGTTTTCGTCCACATGCAGGTCCAGCCCGCAGCCGAAACGTTCCGCCAGTGCAAACAGCCGGTCCAGATGTTCCGGCGTGGCGTTGTCATGCATGAGCACCGCGCCAAGGCACGCGCCCGGCGTGCTGGCGACATCGCGCGCGATGCGTTCGCCGTCTTCCCCAGCATAGGACTGCGGCATGACGAGGGAGACAGCCTGCAGCGCGATCCGGCCCGCCCACCGTGCCTGCATGTCCCGGATCAGTGGCCACACCCGCTGCCCGTGCGTGCCCATGGTGTCCAGATGGGTGCGCACCGCCTGCGTGCCGTGCGCGTATGCGCAGCGCAGCGCGAATGTCATGCGGCGGCGCACGTCTTCCGTGCTCCAGTAAGCTTCGCGGTCCTGGTTGACGGCCTGCAGCGCCCCCATGAAGGTCCCGTCGGGGTTGGGGGTCCGGTCCCATATGAACCCCTTGTCCAGATGGGTGTGGATATCCGCCATGGCGGGCCAGACCATGGCGCCATCCAGCGCCACCACCGGCAGCGCCGTATCGGGCGCGCGTTCGGATATGGCGGCGATCCGCCCCCCGTCAATGACCAGACTGCGGCGCAGCAGGCGGCCATCGGCTGCGGGCAGCGTGGCATCGGCCAGTACGTAGGCGTCGTTATCGGGGAAAAGTGCAAGATCCATCATTATGTCCCGGGTCCATGCTGCCTGCCTGCCATGCCCCTGCGCGCGGCCTGTCCAGAACGGAATCGTATCATTAATCCCGCATCCGGCCGCGATTGCAACGAAACAGCATGATGCCAGTTAAGCAACACGACATGTTAAAAATACCGCTTTATCAATACGATTCTATAATGTTACGGTGTCGTTGTAAATTCAGCCGTCCGGGTTAACGGGGAAGACAATGCACCATCAGGGCATAGGCAGACGTAGCATGCTGGCGGCCGGTGGCGCCATGATGGCCACCGTGTTCATGCGCCCGCGCCCCGCCGCGGCGGACCAGCCGGCGCTGCGGCTGCTGACAAACTGGTATGCCCAGGCCGAACATGGTGGTTTTTACCAGGCCCGGGCCAACGGCCTGTATGCGCAGGCCGGGGTTCCCGTCTCCATCAGAATGGGCGGGCCGCAGGTCAACAACATGCAGCTGCTGCTTGGCGGTCAGGCCGACATCATGATCGGCAGCATGGAGCTTGCGCTGCTTGCCGCGGCAAAGGACCTGCCGGTCGTGGCCATAGGGACATCGTTCCAGAAATCCGTGACCGGCCTTATGGTGCACAAGGACATTACCGCGCTTGAGCAGCTGAAGGGGCACCCCATCCTGATCAATACCGAAGGGCGGTCCACCTTCTGGCCGTGGCTGCGCGCGCGATTTGGGTTTTCGGATGCGCAGGCCGGTGTCTATACTTACAACATCCAGCCATTCGTCATGAACCCGCGCATGGCGATCCAGACCTTCGTGACCTCCGAACCCTTTGCCGCGACACAGAAGAACATCCCCTTCAATTACCTGCTTCTGTCTGATTCCGGCTATCGCACATACGGCAACGTGCTTCTGGCCACGCGTGATGTCATTGCCCGGCGCGGGGATGACGTGACCCGCTTCCTGCGCGCCAGTGCGGCGGGGTGGAACACGTACCTGTATGGCGACCCGGCGGCGGGGGACAAGGATATCGTCATTGACAATCCGTCCATGTCCGCAGCCCAGCTTGCCTATTCGCGCGATGCGTTGCGCAGGATCAATGCGCTGGGGGAAAAGGGCAGCGTGATCGGCACGATGGATGATGCGCAGTGGGCGGCGCTGCACAGCCTTGTCACGGCCGATGGCCAGTTTCCCGACACACCGGCATGGCGCAGGGCCTATACGACCGAATTCGTGTCGCATCTGAGCACGACCGTAGCATGAGCCCGGTTGTAGGCCTATGGGGGGTCGAAAAGATTTTTGGCAGTGGCGTCCGTGCGCTTGCCCCGGTTGACCTGGAAATCCAGCCCGGCGAATTCATAAGCCTGATCGGCCCGTCCGGCTGTGGCAAGAGCACGCTGCTCAAGGTTATTGCATCCATCCATCCGCCCACGGCCGGGCTGGTGCGGTGGTGGGGGCGCGATTTCACGCATGTGGGGTCCGAAGGGCACCGGATGGCCTTCGTATTCCAGGACCCGACCCTCATGCCATGGGCGCGGGTGGAAGATAACGTGCGCCTGCCGCTGGACCTTGAACGCGTGCCCGCCTCCACCGCTGCGCCGCAGGTCCGTGCCGCGCTGGAACAGGTCGGGCTGGGCCATGTGCTGCGGCATTACCCCGCGCAGCTGTCGGGCGGCATGAAAATGCGCGCCTCCATCGCGCGCGCGCTGGTGACGCGGCCCGACCTTCTGCTGATGGATGAGCCGTTTGGCGCGCTGGATGAATTCACCCGTGACCGGCTGGATGGCGAAATGGCGCGCCTGTGTTACGAAAACGGGCTGACCACGGTCTTTGTCACGCATTCGCTGTACGAAGCGGTTTTCCTGTCATCCCGTGTCATTGTCATGGCGGCCAATCCGGGGCGGATATTTGGTGAATACCATATCGATCCCGCCATCCGCCGCGACGACGCATTCCGGCTGAGCGACGGGTTCGCCCATATGTGCCGCGACCTGAGCCAGATGCTGACGGAGGCAACCCATGCAACCTTTGCTGGCGCGGAGGGCGTAAGTCCATGAATCCGCGCAACGCGGCACGACTGGGCCTGATCGCACCGGTGCTGGTGGGGCTGTGCACGCTGGGGATATGGCAGGCGGCCTGCCGGCTGTTTGCCATTCCGGTGTACCTGTTCCCGGCACCATCCGATATCGTGGCCTCGCTGTACGCCAACGGACCCATGCTGCTTCATGCGCTGGGCAGCACGCTGTATGTCACCCTTGTCTCGCTGCTGGTTTCGGTCCTGCTGGGCACGGCCATCGCGGTGGTACTGGTGCAGCACAGGCTGCTGCAGGCCAGTTTCATGCCGTATGTCATCATCCTGCAGGTCACCCCCATTGCGGCGGTGGCGCCGCTGATCATCGTGCTGGTCAAGACGACGTCCATGGCGCTGGTGCTGTGCGCCACGCTGATCGCCATTTTTCCCGTCATTTCCAATACGCTGATCGGCCTTGGGGCCGTTGATCCGGGACTGGAGGCCTATTTCCGCATGCACAAGGCCACGCGCGTGCAGATGCTGCTGCGGCTGCGCATTCCCAGTGCGCTGCCCATGTTCATGGCCGGTGTCAGGATCGCCAGTGGACTGGCCCTTGTCGGCGCGGTCGTGGCGGAGTTCGTGGCCGGTACGGGGGGCAATAGCGCGGGGCTGGCCTATGAAATCCTGCAATCGGGGTTTCAGATGGACATACCGCGCATGTTCGCCGCCCTTTTCCTCATCACTGTCACGGGGCTGGTGCTGCATGGTGGCATGACCACCATCGAACGCCTGCTGCTCGGGCGCTGGATGCGCCCGGTCACATGATGCATTCCCCCCTTTTTTCGGAATCTGACCTGATATGACCAATACCCTCCCCCGTCGCTACTGGCAGGATATGATCTCGCGTGAGTTCCGTGAACTGCCGGACAATACGGTCGCGGTGCTGCCCGTGGGCGCGATTGAACAGCACGGGCCGCACCTGCCTGTCAGCGTGGACAGCTGCATCAATGCGGGGCTGCTGGAACGTGCGCTGGAACGTGCACCCGCCGACCTGCCAGTCACGGCGCTGCCGCTGCAGGCCGTGGGCAAGAGTGACGAGCACATCGCCTATCCCGGCACGCTGACACTGTCGGCGGATACGCTACTGCATGTGCTGCTGGACCTTGGGGCCAGCGTCGCGCGCGCGGGTGTGCGCAGGCTGGTGCTGCTCAATTCCCATGGGGGGCAGCCGCAGATCCTCGACATCGTGGCGCGGGAACTGCGGCGGACCCACAACCTGTTTGTGGTGTGCGTGGCATGGGGCCGTTTTGGCTGCCCCGAGGGTCTGTTCACCCCGGAGGAGCTGAAATACGGCATTCATGGCGGCGATGTCGAAACGTCGCTCATGTGCTACCTGCGCCCCGACCTGGTGCGGATGGAGCGGGCGGAAAACTTCGTGTCCTGGCCCGAAGAAATGGCAAAGGAATACAAGTGGCTGCAGGCTGAAGGCCGCGTGGGGTTCGGCTGGCATGCCCATGATCTGCACCCTGCTGGCGCGTGTGGCGATGCATCCGGGGCGACTGCGGAAAAAGGCAGGCTGGTCGCGGACAAATACATCGAGGGCTTTCTGGAACTGATGGCGGAAGTCGCCCGCTACCCGCTGGAACGCATCCGCCCGGTCACGCCGGACCTGGGGCGCTAGGCCGATCGGGGATAGGAGAGACGCATATGACCCTGGAGACGTTCCTGAACGACCTGCCGCATATCGCGGCCCAGACCGAGCCTGCCATCGTTAAGCGCAAAAGCCGGGATTTCTACTGGTACAGCCCGGCGCTGAAGGCGCAGCTGCACGGCCTGGCGGCGCAGGCGGTGGTCATACCCCGCACGACGGACGACGTGCTGGACATAGCCCGGGCGGCGCGGCGGCATAATGTTCCCCTGACCGTGCGCGGCGGGGGCACGGGCAATTATGGTCAGGCCGTGCCGCTGCAGCAGGGCGTGATCGTGGACATGACCGAAATGAACCGCGTGCTGAAGGTGGAACACGGCGTGGCCCGGGTGCAGGCGGGCGCCAACATCCTTGCCCTTGATCGTGAACTGCGTGGGCAGGGGCTGGAAATCCGCATGTTCCCCTCCACCAAGCGCACGGCGTCGATTGGTGGTTTCTACTGCGGCGGATCGGGCGGCATCGGTTCGGTCAGGTGGGGCGGGCTGGGCAATCCGGGCAACCTGCTGGGTGCGCGGCTTGTCTCCCTCGCGGCCCGGCCCGAGGTGCAGGACCTGCGCGGCAGGGACGTATTCTGCCTGCAGCATGCCTATGGCACCACGGGTATCGTGACGGAAGTGGACGTGCCGGTCGAGCCGGTGATCGCATGGCAGGATCTGGCCATCGGCTTTGCGGATTTTGCCGCAGCCGCCGCGTTCGGACGCGCGCTGGCCATGCAGCCGGGTATTGACAGGAAACTGGTCAGCGTGATCGACGCGCGCCTTGTCCCCTATTTCCCGCATTTATCCAGTGTCGTGCCGCCGGGCCATGCGATCGTCATTGCCATGGTGGCACCCGCAGCCGTGGCGGTGGTGGATGACCTCGCACGTCAGCAGAATGGCAGCATATGCTACCGCGCTGACATGCATGAGGCCGAGGACGATCCGACGCGGATGCCGCTGTATGAACTGACGTGGAACCACACGACCCTGCAGGTGCTGAAAAAGGACCGCTCCTTTACCTACCTGCAATGCCTCCATCCCGCGCAGGATATGTCTGAAAGCGTGGCCACGATGACGCGGCTGCTGGGTGAGGAGGTGATGTTCCATCTGGAGTTCATGAATGTTGGCGGCCAGATCGCCTGCGCGGGGCTGCCGGTATTCCGCTTTACCACGCAGGACCGCCTGGATGCGATCATCGCCCTGTTCCGCGCGCATGGGGTCAGTGTGGCCAACCCCCATGTCTATACGCTGGAAGATGGCAGCCCGCGCCAGCAGATCGCCCCGGAACTGCTGGCGGCCAAGCATCGCAATGACCCGATGGGTCTGCTTAATCCCGGCAAGATGCGCAGCTTTACCCCGGCGGCGCAGGAAACCCCGGCATGACGGACACGCTGTATGCCGTGGCCGCGCCGCGCACCGAACGCATGTGCGCGCGCGACGGGACGGTACTGGTGGCCGACATATGGCAGCCTGAAGGGGACGGTCCGTTTCCCGTCCTGCTGATGCGGCAGGCCTATGGCCGGCGCGTTGGCACATCGCTATGCTATGCGCCGCCGGAATGGTATGCGGCACGCGGGTATATCGTGGTCATGCAGGACGCACGCGGACGTGGCGCGTCCGGCGGTACGTTCGACCTGTTCCGGTATGAAGCGCAGGACGGGGTGGATACGGTCAACTGGGCTGCCGGGCTGCCGGGCAGTTCCGGACGGGTCGGGATGTTCGGCTTTTCCTTTCAGGGAACCAATCAGCTGCTGGCCGCGACCCAGGAGTGTCCTGCCCTGCGCGCGCTGGCGCCAGCCATGATCGGCTGGGACCTGCGTCGTGACTGGGCCTATGAAAATGGTGCCTTTCCCCTGCGCGCCAACCTGGGGTGGGCGATACAGCTTGCGGCCGAGACCGCGCGCCTTGCCGGGGACCATGCGGCGCAGGCGACCCTGTTCGCGGCGTCGCGCGCCATGTCCTTTTCCGGGCCGGCACCTGTCAGGCCGCCCATTCTCGACCTGTTGCGCCGGTACAGTCATTATACCACATGGCTGGATACCCCGGCGGATGATCCGTACTGGGCGTCGATCTCGCCTGCCGCGCATGTGGATGCGATCATTGCCAGCAAACCGGCTGTTTTCCTGATTGGTGGCTGGTACGACAGCCACCTGCCGGGCACGCTGGCGGCATGGCGGGCGCTGTCAGGTCATGTTCCGGCGCGGCTGCTGGTGGGGCCATGGGGGCATTTCCCGTGGGACCGGCGCACCGGGGACCTGGATTTTGGCAATGACGCCATAACCGATATCGACCAGCAGCAGATCCGCTGGTTCGACCAGTGGCTGAAAGACCGTCCCCCCGCCACCCCCGACGCGCCCGTGCGCCTGTTTGACATGGGGGCGCATGTCTGGCGTGATGGCGTGGACCTGCCGGAACCACAGGCCATGTTCCACCTGTCCGGAACCGGGCGTGCCGCCATTGATACGCGCGATGGCGGGCTTGCGCCCACCGGCCAGATCCGGCCGGGTGCGGATGTTGCGCAGTCCCTGACCCTTGACCCATGGCGGCCCGCCCCGGCGCAGGGTGGCAGCTTTGGCATGCCGGTCGGCCCGGTTGACCGCAGCCGGACGGATGCCCGGTCTGACATCGCGACGTTTACCACCCCGCCACTGACCGCGCCGCACCTGCTGTGTGGTCAGGTCAGGTGCCGGTTTGTGGTGCGCAGCGCGCATCCGTCCTTTGACCTGCATGCCGTCCTGTCGCGCATAAGCGTAACGGGACAGGCCTATACCCTTGCGGAAGGCTATGCCACGGCCGGACCGGGAGACACCACCGTGCCCATGCGCGCCACCTGCGCGCGGGTGGAAACGGGCGAAGCGCTGCGGCTTTCGGTTTCCCTGTCATGCTTTCCTGCCTTTCCCCTCAATCCCGGGACGGGTGTCGCGCCATGTGACGCTACCCTGCCGGACATGACCGTGACCACCGTACACATCGTGACAGGGGATGGCGGTACATGCCTGCATCTTCCCCTTTCGCCAGCCGGAGAATGACATGAACGCTTTTTACAAGAGATCGGTCGACCAGATCGACGCCCGTCGCATTTCACCCAATGACAGCAACTATTTCGTGCTGCTGTTTGATGAAAAGGACGGCGGGACAACCTGCGTCGCAGTTGTGGAAATCTTCACGGTAGGCGGCAAGACACCGCCCAACACGCATCGGGCGGCGGATGAACTGTTTTTCGTGCTGAGCGGACAGGGTCGTGCGCTGTGCAACGGGCAGGCCACCGAACTGCGCAAGGGTGATGCGCTGCTGGTCAAGCCGGGGTCGGAGCATATCGTGGAAAATACCGGCGATAAAAAGCTTTATACCCTGACGGTCATGGTGCCGGATGAAAAATTCGGTGCGCTGATCCGTCGCGGCACGCCTGTCGAACTGGATGATGAGGACCGCGCGGTCCTGTGCGGCTGAAGGAAGACCCGATGAACCCGCTGGGCTGCAACACCCGTAACCGCTGGCAGGTGTCCGACATCACTGCCAACCTTGTGCGCCCCCCCGTCGTATCGCGTCCCGTAACGCTCAGCGCGCCGCCCAAGCAGGTCACGCTTGACCTGGCGCGGACGGCCATGATCGTGATCGACATGCAGAATGATTTCTGCCACCCCGAGGGCTGGCTGGCCGGGATCGGGGTGGACATCACGCCCGCGCGCGCGCCAATCGCGCCACTGTCGCGCCTGCTGCCTGCCCTGCGCGGCGCGGGGGTGCCGGTCATATGGGTGAACTGGGGCAACCGGAAGGATCTGGCCAACATTCCCCCTTCCCTGCTGCATGTCTATGACCCCGAAGGACGTGGCACGGGCCTTGGCGGGGCACTGCCGGTGCATGATGCCCATGTACTGGAACATGGCAGCTGGAGTGCCGGTATCGTGGATGAACTGGCGGCTGATGCGTCGTGTGACATCCATGTGGACAAATACCGCATGAGTGGCTTCTGGGACACGGTGCTGGACAGTGTTCTGCGCAACCTGCGGGTGGACACGCTGCTGTTCGCGGGGGTCAATATGGACCAGTGCGTCATGGCCACGTTACAGGATGCAAGCTGCCTTGGGTACGACTGCATCCTGCTGGAGGACTGTTCCGCCACGACATCGCCTGATTTCTGCGCGCAGGCGACGGTCTATAACGTGCGGCAGTGCTTCGGCTTCGTCACCAGCGGCGACGAATGCCTGCGTGCGATGCATGATGGCGCGGCGTGACGGGACAGCCGGAAAATTCCGGATCAGGCAGGGGCTGCCGGGTCATTCCGGCGGTCTGTTTCCGGGGGCGTTGACCCGGGCCTGCCGCTGGTCGCCTTGTACCTATCGGCGGATGCATCCAACAGTGCTGTCATATGCGTCCGTTCCGCCTGCCGCGCCATGACCTGCGCGGGATGATCCGTGACCTGTGGACCTGCATGTCTGGTACATGGATGCGGACCATAATCACCCATTCCCTGAACCCGGCGGGTGGTTCAGGCGCTGGCCTGCGTGCATATGCCGGACAGGAAAATCCCCCATGCCCTGTCAAAAAACTTTTTTCGCGCGGCGGCGTCCTGCAACTGGTTCTGGCCCAGCATGGTGTTCTGCAACGGCCATCCGATCACCAGGCTCATGAGGACGCGCGTTATTTCCTCATGGTCATGGGACTCAATATGTCCCGCATCCGCCGCGGCACGTAGCAGGCGGCTTATGGTTGCCACGAATGGCTCCACAATGGTGACCATCATTTCATCGGCAATGAACGGAATGCGGTGCCCGTCGCCAATGACAATCCGGTAGGCTTCGCGCGTTTCCGGCCGCAGCATGAAGTCCAGGAAGAACCGGGCGATTTCACGTGTCGCTATCAGCGGGTCCTTTGATGATGCCTCCATGGCGCCTGATTCATGCAGCAGCAGCCGACCCCGCTCGGCCACCACCGCCTTGAACAGGTCCTCTTTGGAGGAATAGCGACGGTAAAGCGTGGCCTTGCTGCACCCTATGACACGGGCAATCTTTTCCAGCGAAGTGGCGGCATATCCCTGCTCGACAAAAAGGGCGGTCGCAACCTCAAGAACCTGCCGGTCAAGCTGCGCCGACACTTCCGGTGTCGGGCGTCCGCCTGTGTGCTGGGGCCTTGGGGATACGTCAGGCATGTCCGGTCCTCTGGTTGCATCTGTTTCGAAAGAAACAGGCGATCCATACCACACAACCCCTTTCAGGCGCCATCGCCCTGCCCCGCGACATGATATGCACCCGTCGCGGGGGGCACGCGCAGCGCACGGGCCATGATGGCGTACGAACCAGTTTCCTGTTGATGATTTCCTCGATAGCCAGCGAGGACAGTTCATGCATTCAGGAGGCATGCCGGGGATAGCCCCTGACCATGCAGGGGCATTTCCGTGTTACTGGATGTCCAGGCAGATCTTGCCGAAATGCCGGTTGCTTTCCTGGTGGCGGAACGCATCCACAATGTTTTCCAGCGGGAAGGCGCGATCAATGACCGGGCGGATGGCATGCGCGTCAAAGGCCCGCACCATGTCCTGCTGATCCGCCCGGCTACCGACCAGAACCCCCTGCAGGCGGAACTGCTTCAGCAGCATCGGCACGATTTCCAGATGGCCCGAAACGCCGCTCAGGATGCCGATGGTGGAAATATGCCCCCCTACCCTGACCGCTTCCATTGACTGCGCCAGGGTCGCCGGACCGCCCACTTCAATGACATGATCCACGCCCCTGCCGCCGGTCAGATCCCATGCGGTTTTCCCCCATTGCGGGTTTTCGCGGTAATTGATCACATGATCCGCGCCCAGTTCACGCAGGCGGTCCAGCTTGGCGCCGCTGGATGACGTCGCGATTACCGTTGCCCCAGCCATCTTGGCGAACTGCAGCGCGAATATGGACACCCCGCCCGTGCCCTGCACAACAACGGTGTTGCCCGGGCTGATCCGGTCATCGACAAACAGGGAGCGCCACGCGGTCAGGCCGGCGGTGGTCAGTGTCGCAGCTTCGGCGTGGGTCCATCCGCGGGGCGCATGGGTAAATGATGTTGCAGGGGCGGTGACGTATTCGCGCGCATATCCGTCCACCCCATCGCCCGGCACGGTCGTAAACCCGATAACCTGTGGCGCGCCGGAAAGCCACGTGGGGAAAAACGTGCTGACCACCCGATCGCCGGGCGCGAATTCCGTGACTCCCGCCCCGGTTTCCATGACCTCGCCTGCCCCGTCCGCCATGGGAATGCGCGGCACGGCCGGTCCCCACATGCCGCTGACAACGGCATAATCATGATAATTCAGTGACGAGGCATGCAGGCGCACCCTGATTTCACCCGCGCCAGGCGCGCGCACGGGCTGGTCCGTCATGACCACATTCGCAAACCCGCCGGGGGGCTGCACCACGATCGTCCGGTTCATGATTGGCATCTCCTTTTATTACGAATGTTTGTTATTTTTATTATGGATTGAAAATCAAAGGTGGTCCGCACTCTGGCCCGGCTGTGGCGTGCTGTCCATCATGTCCCCTCCGGCGGTCCGGCCCGGACATGAAAAGACGGACGGGCCGGGCACTGTCGATCCTGCCTGCACAGGGCTGGCTGACAGGGATATGCCCGTGGGAACATTATGCCGTTCTTTTTATGCGGATGGCCATGGTGGCAATGCTGGTGTCCGCCCATGACATGAAGCTGTCGGAAAGTCCGTGCAACTGCCCTGCTGCCTGTCCGCCGCAGCCGTGATCCCCATTTGCGCTGGCAGGACGCGGCGCATCATGCTGCTACGTGCCCAGGTGGATACGGTCCTGTCTACCCGGTACGCGGAATATGCGCGCACGGCAAGACAGATGCTTGACGAGGGATGGCATGATGTTACGCTAACCTAACCAAATAGTCAGAAAATTCCATTTTGCGGTTCTGCGGCCTGAAAGTTCCCTCATGCATATCCGTGGCTTTATCGGCATTATATTCCTGATATGTGTTGCCATGGTGTTTTCCACGGACCGGAAACGCATCAACCTGCGCATTATCGGGGCCTGTCTGCTGCTGCAGGCGGGAATTGGCCTGCTGGTGCTGCGCGTGCCGTCGGGGCAGGCCGCGTTGCGGGCCATATCGGACATGGTGACGCAGGTCCTGTCTTATGGCAACGAGGGCGCGCGCTTTCTGTTCGGGGGGCTGGTTGGTCCCCGCATGCATGACCTGTTTCCCGACGGGTCCTATATTTTCGCGTTTCAGGTGCTGCCTTCGCTGGTCTATGTCAGCGCGCTGATTGCCGTTCTCTATCATTTCGGCATCATGCAGGCCTTTGCCCGGCTGCTGGGGCGCGGGCTGCAATGGCTGCTGGGCACGTCGCCGGTTGAATCCTTTGGCGCCATCATCACCATTTTCGTGGGCCAGAGCGAACTGCCGGTCGCCCTTGGCCCCTATCTTGCGTCCATGAGCACAAGTGAACTGGCAAGCGTGATGTGCAGCGGCACGGCGTCCGTTTCCGGTGCGACGCTGGTCGGGTATTTCGGTCTGGGCATTCCGGCGGACTATCTGGTGGCCGCGTCCTTCATGGCCATTCCCGGTGGCCTGATGTTCGCCAAGATGCTGGAGCCCCGCGCGCCGGACAGCCCGGTCAGCCCGATCGACGCCGGACGGGCGGCCTATCACCGCGCTTTTTTCGAAGCCGTGATGGAAGGCGCGATGAAGGGCGCGCAGACCGCCGTGGCAGTGGCAGCCATGCTGGTTGCGTGTATCGGCCTGATCGCACTGGTCAATGGCATGCTGCAGGGGATCGGGGGGCATGTCGGCCTGCCTGCGCTGTCGCTGGAATACATCATGGGTCTGCTGCTGGCGCCGCTGGCATGGATGCTGGGCGTGCCTGCCGGTGAATGCGATGCGGTGGGTTCGGTTCTGGGGCTGAAGGTCGTGCTGAACGAATTCGTCGCCTACCTGCGGCTGGGGCCGGACATACAGGCAGGCCGCCTGTCGGCCCGGGCGGCGGCCATTGCGTCGTTCGCCCTGTGCGGGTTCGCCAATCTCAGTTCGCTGGGGCTTGCCGTGGCGGCCTTTGGCAGCCAGTGCCCGGACCGGCGCGAGGAAATCGCCCATAAAAGTGCGCGCGCCGTGTTGGGTGGCATGCTGTCCAACCTGATGAGCGCGGCCATAGCCGGCATCATCATGCCCTGATCCGCCGCGCGGTAACGGGCCTGCATGCATGGCGGCTTTCTTCGCGCACGCCTGTTGTCGCGCGGTGCTGGCAGGATCAAGTTACCGGATGCATCCTGAACATGCGGCGTTCTTTGGCGCGTTCTCAAAAAAAGCGTCACCAGAAACGCCTTATGATTGCCGGGCATGTCCAGAGGCGGTTTCTGCAACCGCCTGCTTCCACTGGCGGCGTCACCAGCCGCCGTTTCGCGGAGCAGGGCGACAACCGGAAGCCTTCATGTTTTTATCCGGCACATGCATACAGGCCGGTCCACCCATAAGGGCAGACCAGCCTGTATGCCATGTGCATCGTATCTGTGCCTGCCCCCGCCCATTATCGCGCGAAGGCAGGTGCGGCGGGGTTATTTGCTGTTGAAGGCGGCATCCGCCCTGAGCACAGCCCTGAGCAGGACATCCGCCCCGGCCGTTGCATCCGGTTCGGTAATGCTTTCCGCCTCGTTATGGCTCAGGCCATCGGCACAGGGGACGAAAATCATGGCCGTCGGCGCGATCCGCGCCATGTAGGCCGCGTCATGGCCGGGGCCGGATACGATGCGCCGGGCGCTGTAGCCGCTTTCCGCCGCCGCGGCCTGAACCATGTCGATGCAGGCAGGATTGAAATGGACGGCGGGTGCGTCCCATATCCGCACGATGTCCAGTGTCACGCCACTGCGCTGCGCGATTTCGGGCAACTGGCTGTACAGCTGCTCTTCCATCTTGCGCACGACCGCATCATCGGGGTCGCGCATGTCGATGGTGAAAAACACCTCGCCGGGGACCACGTTGTTGCTGTTGGGGCGGTTTTCAATCAGCCCCACGGTGCCGACTGCTGTGGGCGCATGGGACAGGGCGACCTCGCTGACTGCTTCGATCATGCGGGCGGCGGCCAGCAGCGCATCGTGGCGCATGGGCATGGGGGTGGAACCGGCATGGGCGTCCTTGCCCGTGACCGTGGCCTCGTACCACCGCGCGCCCTGCACGCCGGTGACAATGCCAATGGTCTTTTCTTCGGCTTCCAGGATCGGGCCCTGTTCGATATGCAGTTCGAAATACGCGGTGACCGGATGCTGCCCGCACGGTTCGCTGCCACGGTAGCCGATGGCCTCCAGCTCATCGCCGAAACGCTTTCCCGCCCGGTCGCGCTTGTCCAGCACTTCCTGTTCGGTAAACACGCCGGCAAAGACGCCCGAACACATCATGGGGGGTGTAAAGCGCGATCCCTCCTCGTTCGTCCAGTTGATCAGTTCGATCGGGTGGCGGGTCACGTAACCGGACCGGTGCAGCGCGCGCAGCACGGCAAGGCCACCCAGAACGCCCAGGATACCATCATACTTGCCGCCCGTGGGCTGCGTATCAAGGTGGCTGCCAATGGTGATGGGCGGCAGGCTGTCATCCTGCCCCGGCCTGCGGGCGAACTGGTTGCCCATGGAATCATGCGTGACCGTGCAGCCCAGTCCCTCGCACGTGCGCACGAACCAGTCGCGCACCTGCCTGTCTTCCGCCGTCAGTGTCAGGCGGCGGATCCCGCCCTTGGGCGTGCCGCCAAACCGGGCGGTTTCCATAAGGTCAGACCACAGGGCCTGCCCGTCAATGCCAAGATTGCTGCCATGTGTCGCGGTTGTATGCTGTGTCATAAGCTTCCTTCCATGCCGGGCTGCACCCTTTGCTGGCCTGTTACGACCCTACGGTGACGCGGGCGGGGTTGCTGGGGTGTTCGGGCCATGTCAGCACGCCGTCCACCGGCTGCGGCTGCATGGTGATGCACTCGTCAACGGGGCAGACATGCGCGCACAGGTTACAGCCCACGCATTCCTCATCAATCACTTCGTAATGCCGTTCCCCGTCCACCTTGCTGCGGGCGATGGCCTGGTGGGAGGTGTCCTCGCACGCGATATGGCACAGGCCGCATTTGATGCAGGCGTCCTGATCAATCTTCGCGATGGTCTTGAACTTCATGTTCAGCCGGTTCCACGGCACGAAGCGTTCGACCGCGCGCCCGGTCACGTCGGCAATGGTGGCGTATCCCTTCTGGTCCATCCATGCGGACAGGCCATCGGTCATGTCCTCGACAATGCGGAAGCCGTAATGCATGGCCGCCGTGCAGACCTGTAGCGTGGTGGCCCCCATGGCCAGGAATTCGGCCGCGTCCCGCCACGACCCGATCCCGCCGATGCCGGAAATGGGCAGGCGCGCCAGTTCCGGGTCACGGGCGATGTCGCCGATCATGCGCAGCGCGATGGGCTTGACCGCCGGGCCGCAATAGCCGCCATGCGTGCCCTGCCCGTCCACAACCGGCATGGGGGCCATGAGGTCGAGGTCAACGCCAATGACCGACTGGACGGTATTGATCAGGGACACCGCGTCCGCCCCGCCTCGCAGGGCCGCGCGCGCGGGCATGAGGATATTGGTGATGTTGGGCGTCAGCTTGACGATTACGGGCATGCGGGTGTTCTGCTTGCACCACCGCGTGACCATTTCCACGTATTCGGGCACCTGCCCGACCGCCGCGCCCATGTTGCGTTCGGACATGCCGTGCGGGCAGCCGAAATTGAGTTCGATCCCGTCAGCGCCGGTTTCCTCCACGATGGGCAGGATCGCCTTCCAGCTTTCCTCCACGCAGGGCACCATCAGGCTGACCACCACCGCGCGGTCGGGATAGTCGCGTTTGACGGACTTGATTTCGGCAATGTTCGTGGCCAGCGGACGGTCGGAAATCAGTTCGATGTTGTTCAGCCCGATCATGCGGGTGCCGTTATAGTCCAGCGAACCATAACGCGAGCTGACATTGACCACCGGCGGGTCTTCCCCCAGCGTTTTCCATACCACGCCGCCCCAGCCTGCCTCGAACGCGCGGCGGACGTTGTATTCCTTGTCCGTAGGCGGTGCGGAGGCAAGCCAGAACGGATTGGGCGAGCGGATGCCAACAAAATTCGTGCGTAGATCAGCCATATCCGGTTTCCTTACCTGCCTGCCGCCATGTAGGCCGCGTGAATTGCCTCTGCCGCGTCGCGCCCGTCGCGCACGGCGGCGACCGTCAGATCCTCGCCCGGCGTGCAGTCGCCGCCGGCGTAAACGCCCTGCATGGTGGTCTGGCCCGTTGCGTCCACCATGATGCGCCCGCCGGAAATGGCGATGCTTTCCCCATTCAGCGGGTCGGGCATGAAGGTCTGGCCCACGGCCTTGAGAACCATGTCCGCCGCCACCACGAACGTGTCATCCGGGTCATAGGCGGGCCGCCCGTCGGGGCCGATGCGGCCGCGTGCGAACTCGATCCCGTCCAGCACGCCATCGCGCGCCACCAGCCTGACCGGGGCGGCCCACAGCCGGACCGTGACGCCGTTGGTCTGCGCCCATTCGCGCTCCACCGGCGTGGCGGACATGTTTTCCGCGCCCCGGCGGTAGACAAGGGTCACATCCTCGGCACCCAGCCTGCGGGCCTGGACGGCGGCATCGACCGCGGTGTTGCCGCCGCCGATCACCACCACGCGGCGGCCGACCGGCACGGTCTGGCGGTTGGCCGAACGCAGGCCCTCGATGAAGTCCACCGCGTTCATCACGCCGTCCAGGTCTTCCCCCTCGATCCCCAGCGAACGCACGCCCGCAAGGCCGACAGCCAGGAACACGGCGTCATATTCGCGGCGCAGGCTGGCCACCGTCATGTTGCGGCCCAGCACCTTTCCGCCCTCGAACGTGATTCCGCCGATGGACAGCAGGAAATCCACCTCGCGCTGGGCGAAGTCATCGGCCAGCTTGTAGGCGGCGACGCCATATTCGTTCAGGCCGCCCGCCAGCGCATGGCGGTCATGGATCACGACGTCGTGCCCGTGCATGGCCAGCCGGTGCGCGCAGGCAAGGCCCGCAGGCCCCGCGCCGACAATGGCGATGCGCTGGCCCGTGGGGGCCGCGCGGGTAAAGGGCTGGCCGCCGTGGTCCATCTGCCAGTCGGTTGCATGGCGCTGCAGCATGCCGATGCGGATGGGCTGGCCTTCCTCACGCGTGTTGTGCACGCATTTCTGTTCGCACAGGATCTCGGTCGGGCAGACGCGCGCGCAGGATCCGCCAAGGATGTTGGATTCAAGGATGATTCTGGCCGAACCCGCCATGTTGTCCGTGGCGATGGCGCGGATGAAACGCGGGATGTCGATACCGGTGGGACAGGCCTCGATACACGGCGCGTCGTAACAGTAGAAGCAGCGGTCGGCCTCGACAACGGCCTGTGCGTGCGTCAGGGGGGGATGGGCATCGGAAAAATTAAGCGCAAGTTCGACATCGGTAAGACGTCCGGGCGCTATATCGGGACCTTGCGGCATGATCGCTCCAGCATCTGTGTGTTGGGATCAACCTTAGGGGCGTTCGGTAACGCTCCGCAATGTTTTTTCTGACCATATGATCAGGTTTTTTCCACGATCGTGTCCTGATCGCGATTATCTCGTATAAAGAATGATATATGGCGGTGCATTTATTTGCATAAGTATGAAATGGCGCCTGCACGCGCCGGTCCCGCCCGTTGTGGCCCCGCGCGCGGGAATCCTGTTATGGAATGGATTGACGCGAAATGCCCGGCTTGAGAAGTTGGGGCTCACCATCAACCATTTTCTCCTGTCACGGTAATCCTGTCCTGCCCATGCCCCTGTCAACGACGTCACGTTCCCCCCGTAACACGCGCGCCAGCGTGCCCCGCCAGAACAATACGCGCCAGATCCTGGACGCGGCGGAAAAGGTATTCGCGGCCCATGGGCTGTCGGGCACGCGGGTCAGCGATATTGCCGAGGCCAGCAACCTGCCCAAGGCCAATATCCACTATTATTTCCGCACCAAGGAAGACCTGTACCGCGCCACGTTGCAGCAGCTTCTGGAAGACTGGCTGGGCGATGCCAGCAAATGGCTGTCCGCCGACAGGTCCCCGCGAGAGGGGCTGGAAGGCTTCATCCGTTCCAAGATGGCGTTTTCGCGCCAGCGCCCCGAGGGTTCGCGCCTGTTCGCCCACGAAATCCTGTCAGGGGGCCGGTATGTCCACGGCTTTCTGGTCGATACCCTGCGCCGGCATGTCGAACACCGGCGCGAGGTCTTTGAAAAATGGCACGCGGCGGGCCTGATCGGGACGGTGGACCCGACGCATTTCCTGTTCTGCCTGTGGGCGATGACGCAGGCCTATGCCGACATGGGGGTGCAGATGGCCGCCGTGCTGGACAAGCCCCGCCTGACGGCAGGGGATTTCGAGGCAGGCTGCCAGACCATCATTCAACTGGCTACGTCCATCCTGCCCGATTCCGCCGCCCCGCCGGCGCAGGACGCAATCCAGACCCGCCCCAGACGCCGCCGCACCACGGTGCGCTCCGCCCGGTCCCGGCGCGTCGCCACCTGACAGTCCTGGCCCCGGTTCCGCGACGGGCGGTACGCATGGCCGGACGGTCAGTTCCCGCGCGCGCCAGCGCGTGACAGGGCCAGGTGGCTTGCGACCGCGCAGCCGAAGCCCACGAACCACGACAGGTTGCGCACGGGTGCGAACACGGGAACAAACACCAGTCCCAGCCCGCACAGGACCGAAAACAGCAGGCTGGCCATGGCCGTGACATTGACGCCGTTGCGGTACCAGTATGGCGCCTGCGGGCTGGCGGTATACAGGGCGGCAGTGTCCGTGCGCGCCCGGTGCACGCCGTAGTAATCCGCCAGTAGCACGCCCGTCAGCGGGCCGATGAACGTGCCCAGTATATCCAGCGTCAGGTGAATCAGCTCGGGCCGGGCATACAGGTTCCATGGCGTGACCACCAGCGCGCCCATGGCCGCGATCAGTCCGCCCCGGCGCCAGCTTATGGCGTGCGGCGCGAGATTGGAGAAATCAAACGCGGCCGAGACGAAATTGGCCACGATATTGATCCCCGCCGTGGCGGTGACGAAGGTCAGCACCCCTATCGCCACGGCGGTCGGGCTGTCGATCTGGGCCACGGTTTCCACCGGGTCCAGGATCACGCGGCCAAAGACCGGGCGCGTCAGCACGATCGTTACCAGCGTCAGCACGGAAAAACCGACGAAATTGACCGGCAGTCCCCAGAAATTGCCGCGCCGGATGTCACGCATGCTGACGCCATACCGCGCGAAATCCCCGAAATTCAGCGCAATGGGCGAAAAATAGGCCACGATCAGCGCCATGGCGTTGACAATGCCCAGTAGCCGCCACCCCATGCCGTGGGGCGGCGCGTCAAATACATCCAGCGATATGTGGCCGCCCGCCTTCCACAGCAGCCAGCCATCCAGCGCGATCATGACGACATAGATCACCGGCCCGGCCCAGTCGATAAACCGGCGGATCGTTTCCATTCCGCGCCAGAAAACCGCCGCCTGAATGCCCCACAGCAGCATGAACGCCCCCCACCCCAGCGTGGACAGCCCCAGCAGGCCATGCAGCCGCACGTCCGCCCATGGCGCCAGCGCAGGCCACTGCCGCAGCAGCAGGATCAGCACCGCATTGGACGCAAGCCATGTCTGGATGCCGTACCACCCCACCGCAATGATGCCGCGCACCAGCGCGGGCACCACGGCGCCGCGCACGCCAAAGGCCATGCGCGCCATGACCGGATAGGGCGCGCCGGATTCAAAGCTGGGCCGTCCCGCCAGGTTGCAGATCACCTGCACGATCATGATACCGGCGACAAGGGCGATGAACACGTCGCCTGCCGGCAGCCCGACGGCGAACAGGCTGCCCGCCGTCACGTATCCGCCCACGCTGTGCACGTTGGACATCCATAACGAGACGTAATCGAACCATCCCCAGCTTCGGGCCCGCACGGGGGCAAGATCCTCGTTCACCAGATGGCTGTCCATGCGATCGATCGTGTCCGGCATGGGGATTCCTTTTTGGTCCGTCGCGGGAAGATATAATCTTGACCGCCAGGTCAGAATAACAATACGGTCCCGATATGGAATGACAACCCCGTTTCGAATGCGCAATACCAGAACAGGAGGAAGACGATCATGCTTCATGTCAGGGGCGGTACGATTGTCACAGCCGAACGGACGTTCAGGGCTGACATACTGTGCGGCGATGACGGGCGCATTGCTGCAATCGCACCCGAAATCGACACGCCCGCCGGGTGCGCCGTGGTGGAGGCGGACGGCCTGCTGGTCATGCCCGGCGGCATCGACCCGCATACCCATATGGAAATGCCCTTCATGGGCACGGTCGCCAGCGAGGATTTCTATACCGGCACGGCGGCAGCGCTGGCGGGGGGCACGACCAGCATCATCGACTTTGTCATTCCCGACGCCGGCACGTCACTGCTGGAGGCATGGAAGGCATGGCGGGTGAAGGCGGAAAAGGCGGCGTCCGACTATTCCTTTCACGTGGCGGTTACCCATTGGGATGATCAGGTCCACCGCGACATGGGAACGCTGGTGAATGAATGCGGCGTCAATTCGTTCAAGCACTTCATGGCGTACAAGAACGCGCTGATGGTGGATGATGACGTGCTGCTGCATTCCATCCGCCGCGCGGGGGAACTGGGCGCGCTGTGTACCGTCCATGCGGAAAATGGCGACGCCGTGGCCTACATGCAGGCGCAGATGCTGGCGGAAGGCCGCACCGGCCCGGACGCACACCCCGCATCCCGCCCGCCCGTGGTGGAAGGCGAAGCGGCCCAGCGCGTGATCGCGCTGGCCGGCCTGCTGGATGCGCCGGTTTATATCGTCCATGTCTCCACCGCCGAGGCCGCCCACGCCATTGCCGACGCCCGCATGCGCGGACAGCGCGTGTATGGCGAGGTGCTGCCCCAGCATCTGGTATTTGACGACAGCGTGTATTCAGACCCCGACTGGCTGACCGCATCCCGTTATGTCATGAGCCCCCCCTTCCGCCCGAAACACCACCAGCATGCGCTGTGGGCGGGCCTGACATCGGGGCAGCTGCAGACCACCGCGACCGACCACTGCTGCTTCTGCGCGGGGCAGAAGGAAAAGGGCCGCACCAATTTCACCCATATCCCCAATGGTGTTCCCGGCATCGAGGACCGCATGAGCATCCTGTGGCACCACGGTGTGGCGACGGGGCGGCTGAGTGCGGAGGAATTCGTCGCAATCACCTCCACCAATACGGCGCGGATCTTCAACATGCTGCCGCGCAAGGGCTGCATTGCCGTAGGCGCGGATGCCGACCTGGTGCTGTGGGACCCGCAGGGCACGCGCACCATTTCGGCGCGTACCCACCACCAGAACGTGGATTACAACATTTACGAAGGCATGACCGTCACCGGCCTGGCCCGCCGCACCATAAGCGCGGGCAGGCTGGTCTGGGATGACGGCGACCTGCGCGCGACGCGCGGCGCGGGCCGTTATGTCGAACGCCCCGCCCTGCGGCCGCGCTGATCACCCGACCGGGCGACAGGGACATCCCGCCGCCCGCGCCCGGCGCTAGAACCGAGACAGGCGTTCCACCACCAGGTCGTATACGCCCCCCACATCCACCTCGCGCATGAACAGGGCGTTGGGGGCCGCGGTGCCTGTGCCCCACCAGTCAACAACGCTCATGCCCATGGTCAGGGGGCTGCCTGTTTCAATCTGCACGTTGACCTGCCGCCCGCGATACAGGTCGGGTTTCAGCAGCCAGATAACCGTGTTGGGATCATGCAGGGGACCGCCATCCGTGCCGTATTTCGTGGCTTCGAAGCGTTTTTCAAACCGCAGCCATGCCGCGACAACCGGGCCGATCCGGTTGGGAATGGCCGCAATGCGTTCCAGCCGGGCCGCGCTGGTATGCAGCTGATGCGTCACATCCAGCGGGAACACCACGATCGGCACGCCGGACGCGAATACCATTTCCGCCGCATGGGGATCGACATAGATATTGAATTCGGCCGCCGGGGTAATGTTCCCCACTTCGGAAAAGGCGCAGCCCATCATCACGATCCGGCCGATCCGTTCACGCAGGCGCGGCTCACGCGCCAGCGCAAGGGCGATGTTGGTCAGCGGGCCGATGGTGCACAGCGTAACGGCGCCCGGCGGGTTGTCCATGACCGTGCGGATGATGAAGTCCACCGCATGACCCGGCGTCGCGGCACGGGTCGGTGGCGGCAGGTCGACACCTTCGAACCCGGTGCGGCCATGCACGTGGGTTGCGGTCACGCCCGGACGCAGCAGCGGGCGGTCGGCCCCCGTATGCACCGGAATGTCGGGACGGCCCGCAAGGTCGAGGGTCTTGAGCGCGTTTTCGGTGGTCTGGGCCAGCGGCACGTTGCCTGCGACCGTGGTGACGCCCAGCAGCTCGATCTCGGGGCTGGCCAGCGCGAGCAGGATGGTCAGGGCGTCATCCTGCCCCGGGTCGGTGTCGATAATGATTTTCATGATGGCTCCATGGAAAAAATACGCATCCCTGCATGTGGCATTCCGGCCAATGGGACCACGGCCCGGCAGAAAAGGCGATACAGGCAGGGACGGATTTATTATTATTCATCCATAACGAACAGGCAGGACCCTACATGACCACCCAGCCCAAGACGACCCGCGCGCCGCGTATCTATCTGGCGGGCGATACGGTTTTCCGCCCCGCAGCCGCCGACCTGTTCCGCGCGATGAAGGACATCTGCGCCGCCGCCGGGCTGGAGGGCGTCTGCCCCTTTGACGGACAGGCCGAGGTGGACGCGCTGGCCCCCGGTGCGCAAACCAGCCTGCTGATCGCCCGCCTTGACCGTGACCTGATGGACGGGTGCGATGCGGGCGTGTTCTGTCTGGACCCCTTCCGTCGCGCAGCCGACATGGACCCCGGCACCGCGGTCGAGATCGGGTACATGGCGGCACAGGGCAAGATGCTAACGGGATACACCGTGGACGGGCGGCCCTATCCGCGCAAGGTGGCGGAATACCGCAGCCGGGCATGGGGGGACGCGCTGCGCGAACGGCAGGGAACGGGCGGCAGCGGCGGCATGGAAGATGCCGATGGCCTGATCGTGCATTCCGAGGGCATGGTGCAGAACGCCATGACCGAAGGCTTCATCCGCCTGTCGGGCGGGACGGTCTGTGTTGATGCGGACCTGCTGACCGCCTTTGCCATGGCGATTGATACCCTGCGCCAGCGCCTGCTGGGCTGAGTGGTTTCGCATGGTGACTGATCAGGACAAGGAACGCACGACATGGATCTGACCCGCCGGGACCTGACCCGACTGCTTGGAAGCGCATTTTTCCTGACCCCCGCCGCAGCACGGGCGCATGCCGGAACGGCGGCGTGGTGGAAGGATGTCGTGGCGTACGAGATCTATCCCCGCTCCTTCTGCGATGGCAATGGCGACGGGATCGGGGATTTCGTGGGCATGGCCGAACGGGTGGACCATCTGGCCGATCTGGGGATCGGGGCGGTCTGGGTTGCCGCCTGCTTTGACTCCCCCAATGCCGATAACGGCTACGACGTGCGCGATTACCGCCGGATCATGCCCGATTTCGGCACCATGGCGGATTTCGACCGCTTCATGGCGCGGGCAAAGGCGCGCGGCATTCACGTCATACTGGACATGGTGTTCAACCATACCAGCGACGAGCACGAATGGTTTGTCAAAAGCCGCAGTTCGCGCACCAGTCCGTACCGGGATTACTATATCTGGCGCGACGGACGGAACGGCGGCCCGCCCAATAACTGGAAGGCGGCCTTTGGCGCAGGGTCGGCATGGCAGTTCGATGCGGCGACGGGGCAGTACTACCTGCATACCTTTGTCAGCAAGCAGCCCGACCTGAACTGGGAAAACCCGAAAGTTCGCGCCGAACTGTATGACATCCTGCGCTTCTGGGCGGCCAGAGGGGTCAGCGGCTTCCGTTTCGATGCGATCACCAGCCTGGCGAAGCCGCCAGCCATGGGGGATTTTACGCCCGGACAGCATGCGGGACAGGCGTCCTTTGCCGAAGTGGGGCCACGGCTGGATGGCTACCTGCATGACATGTACACCCATGTCTTTGCCGGGACCGACCTGTATACCGTGGGCGAGGCATGGGGGGCGTCGCATGACGCGATCATCGCCATGACCGATGACCGGCGGGGGGAAATCACCTCCGCCTTCCGCTTCGACCTGCAGCTGAAGGATGCGGACGGCTGGCGCAAGCTGCCATGCAGGCTGGATGACATGCGTGCCTTCAATGCGGATAACGCCTTCAACGACAACCCGCATGTCTGGCCGCTGGTCTATCTGGAGGACCACGACTTCCCCCGCGCCGCATCGCGCTATGGTTCCGGCGTGCCGGAATATGGCGCGCGGTCGGCCAAGCTGCTGGCCACGATGATGCTGTCGCTCAAGGGCACGCCCTATATCTATCAGGGGCAGGAAATCGGCATGACCAATTTCCCCTTCAGGCGGATCGAGGACTATAACGACGTGCAGGCCCATAATGGCTGGCGCAACGAAGTGCTGTCGGGCCACGTCCCGGCTGCGGAATTCCTGCGTAACCTGGCCCAGGTCAGCCGTGACAACGCCCGCACGCCCATGCAGTGGGATGATACGCCCAATGCGGGCTTTACCACGGCGGCTAGGCCATGGTTTGCGGTCAACCCGAATTACCGGCAGGTCAATGTCCGGACGGAACGTGCGGACCCGGACTCCGTCCTGTCCTTCTATCGCGCGATGATCCGCCTGCGCCGGGCGTGGCGCTGCCTGTCAGCCGGGCGGTATGAGGATATTTCGCCCCCCGGCAGTCAGGTTTATGCCTATACCCGCCGCGACGGCGGAACGGCAGCGATGGTCGTGCTGAATTTTTCCGATAGCGCAGCATCCTTCACCCTGCCCGCTGGGCTGCGCGCCACGCAGTGCCTGATTGGCAACATGACGCCCCCGGCCCAGGTAACGCACGGCACCGTGGCGCTGCGCCCGTGGGAAAGCGTGATTTACCGGCTGGGCTGAACGGGATGGTGGCGCTGAACGGGATGGTGGCCGTGCCCGCGCAAGGCAGATGATGCATGTATCCTGCGCCCGGTCATCCCTGCGGGTGGCCGGACGGAAACTGGTCCCTGACCTGCGCGGCTGTCCGGGGGCAGTTCTATCCGCCAGCCCTATTCATCCACCGGCGTGCCGGGCTGCATGTCGTAGGCGGTCTGGACCATCGCGAAGCGTCTGCCCAGGTTCTCGCTGGATTTTCTGGTCCAGACAGCATCCATCTGCTGGCGTTGCATGGCGATATTCTGTTTCGGCTCAACATTGCGGTAGCTGTCGATCGTGCCTTCGATCACGCCAACCGTCGTTTCGACCACGGGTTCGATGTCGAACTGTTTGTATGGATAGGCGATCCGGTCATAATCAAACAGCGTATCCCCCCGTTCGACAGGCCAGTTTTTCCATGAATCGAAAATCCGCTCATTGAACCCCGTCAGGAACGGGCCGGGATTGATGGTGGCCACCGCCACGCTGAATTCCTGCAGTTCCTTGCCCAGCGCGTCCGCAATGGCCTCGATGGCGTGTTTGGATGCGGAATAGGCCCCGGTAAACGGGTCGGAGGTCAGCCCCGCGCAGGAAGACATGAAAACGATTTTCCCCGCCCGGCGCGCCACCATGCGCCTGGCGATGGCCTGTGTCAGCATTACCGGGCCGGTCACGTTGACCTCGAACTGCCGGCGTAACGCCGCTTCGGGTATGTCCACCATGGACCCGCCTTCGCCAATGCCCGCGTTATTGAGCAGGACGTCAACATCCACTTCGCTGAAGCGGTCACGGTCCGCCGCACAGGTCACGTCCAGTTTTTCAACCTGCAGGCGCACGCCGCGCCGTTCGGCTTCAGTATGCAGGGCGAAGATCTGCGCGGGGATCTGCACGCCCGCGATGACCGTCCACTGGCGTGCCGCCAGCCGCAGGGCGATTTCCCGGCCAAAACCCGATCCGGCGCCGGTAATGAGGACTGTCCTGTTCATGGTGGTGTCTCCGCTTCATGCATGGGTCCGGGGGGAACCATGGCGGCGCGTCCTGCCTGTCCGGCAGGCCGTGTCCCCGCCCGGTGGCGGCGTGGGCCGCGATGGCGTGTTCATGGAAGGTAATGATCCATGGCGCGGATAGTTTGATAAAAAACGGGATTTCCGGGTGATCGGTGCCGTGGGGCGGGCTGCCGGGGTATAATGTTTCCCCGGCAGGCAGTCGCGTTACGGGTGGTCAGGACTGGTCCTGATCGGGCTTTCTGGTCATGGCGGGCATGAGCAGGCGGGGCTGGCGGGCCCATGCTTCCAGGTCGGTGGCCGACATGGGGCGGGCAAACAGGTAACCCTGCAGCACGTCGCAGTGCAGGCTTTCCAGCAGGTCGTACTGCGCTTCCGTTTCCACCCCTTCCGTCACGACCGTCATGCCCAGCCGGTTGCCGATCCCGATGACGGCGGTGGTGACGGCCTGTGCATTCGCGTCGTGTTCAAGGTTCATGATGAAGCTGCGGTCGATCTTGATTTCCGTCAGCGGCAGGCGGGTCAGGCGCGACAGGCTGGAAAATCCGGTGCCGAAGTCATCCATGGACAGGCCGACCCCCAGCTTGCGGATGGCGGCGAGGACATTCATCGTCTCCTCGCTTTCCTCCATCATCACGCTTTCGGTAATTTCAACCGTCAGGCGTTCAGGCGCCAGCCCGTATTTTTCCAGCAGCGCGGCAATCATGGGCACAAGGCCACGGTTGTGGAAATGCGCCGCCGACAGGTTGACCGACACGACGGGTATGTGCACGCCATCGCGTTCCCATGTCACGATCTGGCGGCAGGCTTCCTCCAGCGACCACCGGCCGATCGCCTCGATCTGTCCCGTCTCCTCCGCCACGGCAATGAAGCGGGAAGGAAAGATGTTGCCCAGCGTGGGATGGTTCCACCGCGCCAGGGCCTCCACGCCATATATCTGCCCCGTGCGGGCCTCGATCTGCGGCTGGTAATGCAGGTTCAGCAGTCCCTTGGACAGGGAATCCCGCAGCGCGCTGCCCAGAACAAGCCGGTCCTGCGCATCCTTGCTGTCGATCGTGCTGACCAGCCGGTAGCTGCCACGCGCCTCCTTCTTGGCCTGGCGCATGGCCACTTCGGCATGGCTGATTAGGGATTCACCATCCGGCCCGTTTTCGGGAAAGGTTGCGATGCCCGTGCTGAAGGATGCGGAAAGCTGGTTGCCCGCGACATCCAGCGGGCGCTGCATGGCGTTGATGATGGTCTTGGTAAAATCGACCGCCATATCCGCCGTGGCGTTGGGAATGACAATGACAAAGTCATCCCCGCCCGAGCGGCTGAGGACATAATTGCTGCGACACAGCTTTTTCAGCCGTTCGGCAATGACCTTCAGGAATGTATCCCCCTGCACATGTCCCAGCGCGTCGTTGATGTCGCGGAAACGGTCAAGGTCCAGCAGCAGCACCGCGAAGTGGTTGTCGCCCGGCTGGCTGATCATGTTCCGCAGTACCTTGTGCAGCGAGGTGCGGTTGAGGAAGCCGGTCAGCGGATCGTAATTCGCCAGTTGCGAGATATGCTGCCGGGCTTCGTACTGTTCGATCACGACACCGCAGAACGGCACGGCGCCCGACACGATCTTCCGTGGCCATTCCGCGACCTTGTGCTGGTTGCGCGAATACAGCGCCAGAATGCCCGATATCTTCCCGTTGGGCGCCCTGATGGCCGACGCCCAGCAGTCATGCAGCCCGAGCGAGATCCCCAGCGAGCGGTAGCTTTCCCATACCACCGAACTGGCTTCATCCAGGTCATTGGCCAGCGCGGTGATGTCGGCTTCCGTCAGCGTCATGTGTTCCAGCGCCGTTGCGAACCGGCGCGGCAGCCCTGACCCGGACAGGATCTGCAGCGTATGTTCCGGCGTCAGTAGCATGAGCACGGCGACGGAATTGGGCACGAATTCTTCCACGCCATCACAGACCAGGTCGGCAACGTCCTGTATCAGCATGTCACCCGAAAGGGAGCGGAAGACCGTGTTCTGCAGGTCCAGCAGTTTCCGGCGGTGGCTTTCTTCCGTGACCCCCTTCATGAAGGCCATGTAGTAGCGTTTCCTGTCCGGCCCGATCAGCGCGGTTGAAATGGACATCTCGGCCGAGACGTAATCGCCGCTCTTGCTTTCGAACGTGATCTCGCGCGATGTGCCGACAATGCGGTTGATGCCCGTTTCGCGGTTATGCGCGATGAAGCCGTCATGCCGGCTGCGGTATTCCGTCGGCACCAGGCATTTGACATTGCGGCCCATGACCTCGGCTGCCGTATATTCCCACAGCTCTTCCGCCGCATGGTTGAAAAAGACGATGCAGTTCCTGTCATCAATGATGATGACGCCGTCGCGCGCCTGTTCCAGCATGTCCATGCAGATGCCGGAATTGACATTATCTTCTGTTACGGGGAAAACTTCCTTACCCATCTCCGCACCTTTTTTATTATGACTGTATGAATCTGTTCAGTTTTTATATGTCACGCTGCTGTTCCTGCCGGTCACGGACCCAGCGCGCCAGTTCGGTGGCGGCCAGCGGTCGGGAAAACAGGTAACCCTGCATCACGTCGCACTGCAGGTTTTCCAGCAGCGCCTTCTGGGCTTCGGTTTCGACACCTTCGGTCACCACCGTCATGCCCAGCATGCCGCCCATGCCAACCACCGCCGTTGTCAGCGCCTGTGCATTGGCATTGTGTTCAAGGTTCATGATGAAGCTGTGGTCGATCTTGATTTCGCTCAGCGGCAGGCGCGCCAGCCGCGACAGGCTGGAAAATCCGGTGCCGAAGTCATCCATGGACAGGCCGACCCCAAGCGTGCGGATGGCGCGCAGGACCGCCATCGTGTCCTCGTTTTCATCCATCATGACGCTTTCGGTAATTTCCAGCGTCAGACGCTGCGGCCCGAGGTCGTGGGCGTCCAGCATTCGGGAAATGGTTTCGGGCAGGCTGCGTTCACGGAACTGCCCGGCGGACAGGTTGACCGCAACGGTTGGCACATGGACCCCGTCGCGTTCCCATGCCACGATCTGGCGGCAGGCTTCCTCCAGCGACCATGTGCCGATGATTTCGGTCTGGCCGGTATCTTCCGCCACGGCCATGAAGCGGGACGGAAAGATATCGCCCAGAAGCGGATGGCGCCACCGTGCCAGCGCCTCCACGCCATAAAGCTGCCCTGACCGCGCGCGCACCTGCGGCTGGTACTGCAGGTGCAGGAGCCCGCGCGCCAGCGTTTCACGCAGCGCGGGTCCCGCCAGCAGCCGCCCCCGCGCCGTGCCGTGCCCGGCGGGTGTGGCGATGCGGCAGGTGCCGCGCGCGGTTTCCTTGGCCTGCCGCATCGCGGTTTCCGCCAGCCCGATCAGGGATTCACTGTCCGGCCCCGTATCGGGAAACATGCTGATCCCTACGCTCAGCGATGGTGTGATGTGATTGCCGCTGACATTGACGGGCTGCGCCAGTCCGTCCAGCAGGGTCGCGACACGGGTCATCGCCTCATCCTGAGGGGTTTCGGGCAGGACGATAATGAACTCATCGGCGCTGGAACGGCACAGGACATGGTCGTGGCGCGTGAGCGCGCGCATGCGGGTGGCCAGTGTTTTGAGCAGCACGTCACCATTGGCGTGCCCGAGTGCTTCATTGATGTCACGGAATCGGTCAACGTTGAGCACCAGCACGGCAAACTGGTGGTCCCCCGGCTGTCCCACCAGTTTTTCAAGGACATCCTGCACCGCGGAACGGTTGAGGAAGCCGGTCAGCGGATCGTAGCTGGCCAGTTGCGCGATATGCTGGCGGGCTTCGTACTGTTCGATCACCACGCCGCAGAACGGCACGCACCCGCTGACAACCGTTTCCGCCCGGTCGGATACCGGACCGGGATTGCGGAAGAACAGGGCGAAGATGCCCGTCACCTTCCCCGCAGGTGACACGGTGGCCATGGCGCGGCAGTGATGCAGCCCGAGCGAGAGGGCTAGCGAGTAATAGCTTTCCCACACCATCGCCCCCGCGCGGGACGGGTCACGGGCCAGGATCGCGCGGTCGGCCTCCGGCAGGGTGACGTTTTCAAGGGCAGCGGCATACCGGCGCGGGAACCCCGCACCTGACAGGATCCGCAGGCGCCCGTCGGGGTCCACCAGCATCAGCACGGCGGCGGTGTCGGGCACGAAGGTTTCCGTCTCGCGGCAGATCAGGTCGGCCACGTCCTGGATCGTCATGTCGGTTGAAAGGGCGCGAAATACCGTGTTCTGCAGGCCCTGCAGGTTCTGGCGGTGGCCATCGCCGGTCATGTCCTTGATGGTGGCCATGTAATATTTCTGGTTGTCGGGCCGCAGCGTGACCATGGACAGGGCGAGTTCACCCGCCACGTACTCCCCTGCCCTGTTTTCAAACCGGATTTCGCGCGATGTGCCGATAATGGTGTTGATGCCGGTGCTGCGGTTGCGATCGATGAAGGCATCATGGTCGGCGCGCATGCCGGCAGGCAGCAGCATGCTGACATTCTGCCCGATCACATCGGACTGCGCATATCCCCACAGGTTTTCGGCCGCGGCATTGAAGAAGACGATCCTGTTGCGTTCGTCAATCACCACAATGGCGTCCGCCGCGCCATGCATGACCTGCAGCGCATTTGTTCCGGATAGGGAATGATGGGGACGGAGGAAAAACGGCGTGTTCTGGTTCATGTCCATCAACAGTGTTCAGGAATTTCTATTTTTTCACGACAATGCAGATTTCATGCGTTTCCCCGGCCGGATAATGGCGGAGATACAGCGGCGCACCGCCCTGCTGTCCGGGTATGGCCTCGCTGCATTCATCGGGCAGGCCACAGACATTTCCCAAAAACCGGACCACGGCCCATGCATTGCAGTCCAGCGTGGTCGAGGCGCCACTCAGCAGTCCGATCAGGGTGATGTCGGTATCGGCATCATAGGTGACGCTCAGGCTGGCGACATCGCGGAAGGTGATGGAGATGGTGCCCGGGGCATCCTCCTCCAGCGTGACATCAACCAGCAGCAGGCCGGAATCCGGTAGTTTCGGGCCAAAAATCAGGCTGCCCCCGCCCGCCTTGACCGCAATGCGCACCCACAGGATATGAAGCGTGCCGGAACTTTCAAATTCCATCGTGCCGCCACGCAGCACGTAGTCACGCTGGCAGCTGGTGGCAATATCGCTCAGGGAGGCACGCAGCCATGCATCCGGCCCGACCACCAGACGTTCGGATGCATGGTGGTGGGTGTGGAATGCCGATGCATTCCGCGCGACCTCCACCAGGGCATGCCGCAAGACAAAAAAACCACCGCGAATTTCCTGATCCGTATCCCGACTGGTCAGGACTCGATGTTCATCATCCGTTCGGCGTCCCATCAATTATATTATCCTGATTTCGCAAAAGTCTTAATGTTTCGATAATTTTGGGCTTATACATATATTGCAATAGTAATGCAACTCATTTCGACCCTAGGGAATAAATGCTTTTTTAATTGAATGCTGGGAATTTATTCCTTAGTTCTTTACCATTCCATGAGAAGGAAATGGGAACGTCTTGTGACGTCGCTGCAATGTCTGTTCAGTTGTTCGATTTTTGACTACATATGTAATTGAATTTTAATTGTGATCTGAAGATAAGATGCTGATCGGTTATGCGCGTGCAGGGACGGACGAGTGCACCCTTGAGGAGCAAGTGTGGCATTTGCATGACGAAGGCTGCGAAACCATTTACGAGGACCCCCTGCCGGAGGAAGAAAAGGAACGTCCCGGGCTGACGCGCCTTTTGCAGGCCGCCCGTACGGGCGACATCATTATCGTCTATCGCCTTGACCGCCTTGCCCGCTCGACACAGCACCTGCTGGAAATCGCGGAAAGCCTGCGGCAGAAGGGCGCGGGGCTACGTTCCATCCGCGAACCGTGGGCGGATACGACATCGCCCGAAGGCCGCATTGTCATGACGGTATTTGCGGGGATCGCGGATTTTGAACGCGCGCTGATCCGCGAACGCACGGCGGCAGGCCGCATGCAGGCCCGCCAGCGTGGCATCCATATGGGACGCCCGCCCAAGCTGACCCAGGCGGATAATGCGGAAATATACAAGATGGCAACGCAGGACGGCCTGCCCATTGCGGACATTGCCGAACAGTTCAGCGTGCACAAGGCGACCATCTACCGCATCATTTCCAAGTTCCGCAGTGAAAATGGCTGAATCTATTCTAATATTCCGCCTGTAAGCAGGCGTTATCTGGCGACGCCTTCCGAAGCTTCCCGAAAAAAGTTTCGCCAGAAACGTCCTTGATGACGGCTGGATATGTTCCGGACAGGCTTTTCAGGAAAAACCTGCAAAAACAGGGACCGGTCCCGCACGCCGTTTTTTGCGGAAAGACAATGCTCCCCTGAAGCCGCTCATGGTCCACGGGCTGCATGGAGCAGATGTGCCCGTCACCGAAACAGGCGGGCGCATCCGGGCAAAGCTGGCAGGCTGTCCCTGCGGTGCAGGAACCACCGCCCGCGCGGTCAGGGAATATAGCGTTCGGCGCGCAGGCGGTCGAACAGGTCGAAGAAGGAATCAGGCGTGTAGCGATAGCCGGTGAACCCGAGTTTGCGGCTCAGGCTCATGTCGGTCACGCATTCGACGGGGCGGCCCAGATCGGCATCCGTGTGCCATGGCGACGCCAGCCGGTTCAGCGCTGCTTCCCGCAGGCCATGCCGGTGGGCGATGTCCGCCCATTGTGCGCCCTTGTCCGCCAGCATGTGTTCCAGCGACGTGGCGTGACCGGGATAGGGTGCGGCGTCAATGCCGAACCATGCGGCCAGTTCGCCCCACAGCCATTTCCAGCGGAACACGTCGCCATTGACCACATTGAACGCCCGGTTGTGCCCGGCGGGGCTGCTGGCCGCCCACAGGATCTGGCTGGCAAGCTGGCGGGCGTCGGTCACGTCCGTCAGGCCGTTCCACTGCACGGGCGATCCGGGGAAAACGAAGGGCAGCCCCGTTTCGCGGCACAGCGTGGCATAGGCCGCCAGCGTCGTGCCCATGTTCATGAGGTTGCCGATCGCATACCCGATGACCGTATGCGGGCGATGGACCGTCCATGCAATGCCCAGCCGGTCCGCGGCCTCGAACAGGACATCTTCCTGACTGTAATAGAAATTTTCCACCGCCAGCCGTGGCATGCTTTCACGGAACGGCGTCTGTGGCGGCGCACCCTGCGCATAGGCTTCGAACGGGCCAAGGTAATGTTTCAGCCCGGTCACCAGACTGGCATGCACCAGCGCGTGCGGGCGTGGCAGGGTGGCAAACACGTTGCGAAGCATCGCGCTGTTGGCAATGCAGTTTTCACGTTCGCTGTCGCGCCGTGTCCATGTGGTGAAAAAGACATGCGTCGGTACGATACCGGCCAGCGCCGTGCGCAGGGATTCCGGGTCCAGCGCGTCGGCCGCGACGGGTATTATTGTACCGGGCAGGTTTTCCGTCCGCCGCGCCAGGCCGTAAACGCCCCAGCCCTCCGCGACCAGCCGGTTGGCAAGGTTCTGGCCGACAATACCTGTCGCACCGATGACAAGCGCCCTGTGGGACATCTTTTCCTCCATGAAGGGTGTGGGCTTCACACGCTGTCGGGTAACGCCATAAAAGACAATCCGGCACCTTTTCGTGCCCTGGTCACCTGAACGTTCCCGTGAGGCCGCCCATGGATATCGCCCCCCTGCCCGACATCTACCGCCATGCGCCATTCGCGCAGGACTGTGCCCCACGCCGCCTGCTGCGGCTGTTTTCGGGCAAATGGACCACCATGATCGTGCATACGCTGCACCTGTGTGGCGGCGCATCGCGCCCCGGCCAGCTTCAGCGCGCCCTGCCCGGTCTGTCGAAAAAGATGATGACCCAGACCCTGCGCGATCTGGAACGGATGGGACTGGTGGACCGCAACATCATGCAGGTCATGCCGCCCGTGGTCGAATACCGGCTGACGGCGCTGGGACAGCGTTTTGTCGAACCGCTGGAAATGCTCTACCGCTGGGGCGCGCAGCATGCGGCGCTGCTCGATCAGGTGGACCGCAACATCGCCGCCGCACCCGCACCCGCACCCGCGCGCGACGCATCCTGATGGCGCGTGGGCCCGGACGCTTCAGGGGAATGCCGCCCCTGTAAGACAGGCGGCACCCACGGAAGGCTGCCCTGGTGCGGCCCCTTACTGCCCCATGGCGGGGGACAGCACCGGCTGCGTCAGGTTGTCGTCGGGGTCGGGGCCGTGGCTGTGCGGGGCAGGCACGCCGCCCACGGGCGGGGCGTTGTGCAGACCGGAATACTGAAGCGGATCAACCCCGAACACCTGATTGGGCGCGGGCAGGCTGGCGGCGTCCCATCCCCCGCCACATCCACGGATCAGGCCGACCTGCGCCTGCAGGTACCGGGTCTGGATTTCCGCCTGCTGTATGCGGGCGTCCAGCGTGCTGACCTGCGCGATCAGAACGTCAAGATACGTGGCAAGTCCGCCCTTGTACAGGTTCATGGTAATGTCCTGTGTCTCGCTGGCAGCACCGACGGCGGCGCGCAGGCGGCCGTTTTCGCCATCCAGCCGGTTGGTGCGCGACAGCCCGTCCTCCACATCGCGAAACGCGTTGAGGATGGTGACACGGTAATGGTCGCGGGTTTCACGGTAGGCGGACCAGCTCTGCTGTAGCTGCGCGCGGCGCAGGCCGCCCTCAAACACCGGCATGGTCACGGTCGCGCCATACGACCACATGGAATTGGCAAGGTTGGCGAGGTTGAAGCCATTGTCATCAAACCCTCCGTTCATCTGGAACGACACATGTGGGTAGAACGCGGCGCGCGCTATGCCGATGGCCCGGTTGGCCTGCGCCATCTGGCGTTCGGCAATGGCAATGTCGGGCCTGCGCTGCAGCAGGGCCGACGGCAGGGGCGCGCGCAGCGCGAAACGGGTGCCGTTAAGGTGCGGATCCGCCGCGATATGGAATGACGACGGGGCGACGTTGACCAGAACGGCCACGGCGTGTTCCATCACCTCGCGCTGGGCCTGGATGTCCAGCAGGCGGGCCTGCGTGGTGTACAGCTGGTTCTGCGCGCGCGCCACATCCAGCCGTGACGCGGCCTGGTCCACCAGCCGTGTCTGGGTCACGCGCAGGGAGTCCTGGTAATACCGGATCGACTGGGTATAGATCGCCGCCTGCGCATCCAGCCCGCGCAGGGTGAAATAGTCACTGGCCAGTTCGGCCTGCAGGCTCAGCCGCGCCGCGGCGTATTCCGCCGCCTGTTCCTGCGCATAGTCTTTCTGCAACCGCACCCGGTTGCGGATGGAGGACCAGAAATCCGGTTCCCACGATGCCATGCCGCCATAGAATTCATCGGAATCCGTGATCGGCCCCTTGTAACGGAACAGCCGCTCGGCCGAGCTTTTGTTGTTGCTGCCGCCAAAGGCCACGCCAAAATGCGGCAGCAGGTCGGCCCGGGCCTCGCTTACGATCGCGCGTGCCTGCAGGAAACGTTCGCTGGCGGCCTGCAGGTCGCCGTTATGGGCCATGGCGGTGGTTTCCAGCATGTCAAGCTGCGGATCGGCAAAGCTTTCCCACCACTGCGCGGGAATGGCGTCATCCATGGGGCGGGCCACGCCAAACGGGGCCTGCCCCTGCCATGTGGCGGGAATGATGTAGTTCGGCGCATGATAGGCCGGGGCCAGGTCGCATCCCGCCAGTGACAGCAGCGACATGGCGCACGCGCCCCCCATGCCGGCGGCGCGGCGGATGGTGTGTGCCATCATTCATCGTCCTTTTCATCGGTATCGCTGCTGTATCCGGCCACGGGCTGGACCACGCGCACGCTCTCGCCCTCCAGCAGGTCGGCGGGCGGGTTGTCGATGATCCGGTCATCGGGGGATATGCCCGACAGCACCTGCGTCGCCCCGTCGCCCATGCGGCCCACGATGATATTGTGGAAATGCGCATGGTTCTGCCCATCCACCACGGCCACCTGCATGCCGTGTTCCTGAAACACCAGCGCGCCGGTGGGAATGGTCTGGTGCGTGGCCTGTTCGGGCGCGGTCAGGGTGACGGCGGCGAAGGTTCCGGGCCACAGGGCATGGTCGGTATTGTCGATCACGAACTCGCTTACGCTGGTGCGGGTGTCGGGGTCATAGCCGCCCGATACGGTCAGGAACTTCGCCTCGAACCGGCGGTCGGGGAACTGCGGCACCTGCACGCTGGCCTGCAGGCCGGGCTGCAGGATGTAGGACATGTTTTCAGGGATCGAGACGAACAGACGCATCTGGTGCGTATCCGCCACGCTGAACAGTTCACTGGCCGCACCCGTGGCATTCAGGTTGCCGCCGCCTTCATGCACGTAGTCGCCCACGTTGATGTCACGCTGCGTCACCACGCCATCAAACGGTGCGACAATGATCTTGAAGCGTTCAAGGGCGGCGTAGCGGTCAAGGTTGTGGCGCGCGGCCTCCAGGTCGGCGGCGGCGGATTTCTCGTTCGCGTCCTGCACGGAAACGGACTGCCCCGACACCGCCTGTGACTTGCCCATCAGCCGCCAGCGCTGGGCCGTCACCACCGCAAGGTCGTATTTCGCCTGTGACGACTGCAGGTCGGCCTGCGCCTGCGCGAACTGCGCATCAAGGCCGGGGGTGTTGATTTCGGCCAGTACGTCGCCCGTGGCCACCCGCGCGCCGTAATCCTTGTACCACATGCGCACGTAACCGGACGCCTGCGGGTAAATGGGGGCCTGGTACCATGCCTCGATCGTGCCGGGCAGGTCGAGGCTGACATGGCGCGCCTCGCGCCGGGGCGAGATGACCATGACATCGGGCACGGAGGCGACAGTGGCCTCCCGCCGCAGGGCGGCTGCATGCTGCACGCGTCCGACCAGCAGGTAACCGCACCACCCCACGACAACGGCGGCACCGGCCAGCATGACGACTTTTCGGTTTTTCTGGGTGGACATCAGTTCATTTCCTCCCGGATGCGGGATGGACGGTTGTGCAGGATTGCGTAAACACACGGCACGAACAGAAGCGTGGACACGGTGGCCACCAGCAGCCCGCCAATGACCGCGCGGCCCAGGGGCGCGTTCTGGGAATTGCTCATGGCCATGGGCACCATGCCGATCACCATGGCCAGCGCGGTCATCAGCACCGGGCGGATGCGGCCGTAGCCTGCCTCCAGCGCCGCGCGCAGGGCGTCGCCATGTTCCTCGATCCGTTCACGGGCAAAGGACACCACCAGGATGGAATTGGCCGTGGCCGTGCCCATGCACATGATCGCCCCCGTCAGCGCCGGCACCGACAGCCGCGTATGCGTCAGGAACAGCGCCCACGCGATACCCGCCAGTGCGCCCGGCAGCGCGGTGATGATGATGAACGGGTCCAGCCATGACTGGAAATTGACCACGATCAGCAGGTAGATCAGCAGCACCGACACCACCAGCCCGAACACCAGTTCGACATAGGCATGGCGCATGGTTTCGGTCTGGCCGCGCACCACCACGGCGGCGGTGGACGGCACCCTGTCCCGCGTCTGGTCCAGCACGTGCTGCACGCCGGTTGTCACCTGTCCCAGATCCGCGCCCTCGGCGGAAACATAGATGTCAACTTCCGGCATGGAGTTGAAGTGCGAGACCTGCCCCGGCGTGCCGGTGGCGCTGACATTGCTGATACCACCCAGCAGCTGCATGTGCCGCCCCTGCGGGTCGCCATCGCCCTTGTCCACCGGAATGGTCATGAGGTTGTTGAAATGCGTCAGCTGGTCCTGTGACACATACACGTTCAGCGGGAAGGTGATGCCCGTGGCCGGGTCCAGCCAGTATTGCGGGTCCACCGTCTGGCTGCCCGACAGCGTCATGAGTTCGTTATTGGCAAGGTCGGCTTCCGTCATGCCGGTGGCCTGCCCGAACGTGCGGTTGCCCTGCACGAACAGCGTGGGCGTTTTCATGGTCTGCTGGATCACGACATCGGCTGCCCCCGGCACGCCGCGCAGGCGGTTTACCAGCAGGCGGGCATAATCGTAATTGTCACGCAGGTCCGGCCCCGAAATCTGGATGTCGATGGGCGAAGGCGACCCGAAATTCAGGATCTTTGCCGTAAGGTCCGCAGGCTGGAAGGTGAACACGGTGCCGGGAAACCGTGCCGACAGGTCATGGCGCAGGATGGTGCGGTCGTCCCACACGGGTGTTTCCTCATTTTTAAGTGCAATGGTGATGTCACAGTCCTGCGTGCCGATGGTGGGCGTGGGAATGAAGGCCTGGTTATGCGCCCCTTCGGGCAGGCCGCAGTTTTCGATCATGCTTTCTACCTTGCCGGGGAACAGGGCGTTGATCCGGTCTTCCACCAGCGACGCCTCGCGTCCCGCCACCTCGATGCGGGTGCCAAGGGGCGCGCGCATGTGCATCTGGATCGTGCCCGACCTGGTTTCGGGAAAGAAATCGCGTCCCGCGATCAGGTACAGCCCCAGAGAGCAGACCGAAACGCCCAGGAACACGCCAACAAAGCGCCTGCGCCCTGCAATCGCGCGTTCCAGCACGCCCGCATACCCTTCGCGGAACGTGTTGAACCCGCGCTCAAACGCCTGCTGGAAGCGTTCGGGCAGGCGCCTGGGGTATTGCAGGTTGTGGACCTGCGGCTCGCAGTGGTGGGAATCCCCATGTCCCGCCACGCTGTGGCCGGCCAGCAGGTATTTGGCCATGGTCGGCACCAGCGTGCGCGACAGGATGAAGG